>NZ_JBNAGD010000002.1:0-595935 GCF_049801015.1 Dinoroseobacter sp. S124A
GAAACGCCCGCCCGGCGGGAGGAGGCCGGGCGGGGTTTGGGGGATGTTAAGGATTACTCGTTAGACGAACCCTTGGCGCCTTTGATCGCGGCCAGCTCGGCGAAGCTGTAGTCGTTTGCGTCCAGCCCGAGGGAGGCTGCGAGCTGTGCGCTTGCGCCGGTCACGCCCACGGATTGGGTCGAGACGACTGCGCCGCGCTCGGCCACGTTATAGCCGGTGTCGGTGTCGAAGCTGCCCTTGATGGCGGCCAGTTCGCCGAAGCTGTAGTCATTGGTGTCCAGGCCCAAGGTCGCGGCCAGCTGTGCATGGGCCGGGGAGATGCCGACCGACTGGGTCGAGACCACGTCGCCGCGGGGCGGGATGTTGTAGCCATTGTCGGTGTCGAAGGAGCCTTTGATCGCGGCCAGTTCGGAGAAGCTGTAAGCGCCGGGCTCGACGCCGAGCTGACGCTCGAGCTGGGAGGAGGCGAAGGCCGGAGCGGTCAGGGCGATCACGAGGGCGGATGTCAGAGCGAGTTTCATTTCAGTAGTCCTTTCAGTGTGTTACGCGGCCTGAATGTGCGTTGCGAGCCGCGGTGTTGTGTGTGTCGGCGGTGTGTGTCGCTGCCGATGAGTTGGATTTGGGGCGGTTGGGCCGGGAATGAAATGGCGATGATGAGAGAGGCTGTTGCGCGCTGACGCACATCACGCTCGCGCGATCAGGCCTTCTGCGCGGGGCGCCGGTGCCTGTCGGGAAAACGAAACCATTCCAGAGACTTACCCCAAAACACCCCCTCACGCCCCGGTGATGTTTCCAACACCGCCCGCCCAGAGCCCGAAACCTCACGCCACGCGTGACAGAAAAAACACCGAAAAAAACGCACAAGACCCCTTGGCCCGGGAAAATCCCGCAGTGTCACGCGCCCCCTGCGACAAGATTCACCCCAAATTCGCGCGAAACCGCGACCAAGGCCGCATTCGGAGCGGCCCGCGGCAAGTGTAAACTGACATCACAGCGCGCAAAGCCGGGAGGGGACACACGTTTCAGGCCCGGCACGGCGCGGAGCGGACCATGGAGGGGGTTATGGGCTGCAATTTTGATGCACATGCGGCGTATGTCATGGCGACCGTCGGAAACGGAACGGCGGCGGCGCGGTCGCGGCTGGCCGCCTCCTGGACCCGGTCCATGCAAACACATCACCTCGACCCGTCCCGGCGGCAGCGCCCCGACAGGCTGACCGCGCGGCATCTCGCGGACCTGCGGGCGCAGCAGGAGGCGCTTTTGCGCGCGGCGGCTCACTCCCTCGACCACCTAACACAGGCGGTGCGCCATGCGGGCTGCGTGGTGCTTCTGGCGGATCACAAGGGCCGGATCCTCGACCATCGCTGCCAGAGGGCCGATGCGGATGTCTTTGACGCGGCGGGGCTCGTCTCGGGCGGGGACTGGAGCGAGGCGGCAGAGGGCACCAACGGGATCGGCACCTGTCTGAGCGAGGCGCGCCCGATCACCATCCACCGGGATGAGCATTTTTCAGCCCGCAATATCGCCATGACCTGCCTCAGCGCACCGATCCACGGGGCGCAGGGGGACCTTCTGGCGGTGGTCGATGTCTCTTCGGCGCGCGAGGATCAGAGCCCGGTGGCCAATGGCCTGCTCGGTGCGCTGGTGGAGCAGACTGCCCAGCAGATCGAGTTGGCGCTGTTCCAGCGCGCCTATCCAGAGGCGCGGATGGTGCTGGCGGACCCGCAATGCCTGCGCTCGGGATTTCTGGCGGTGGATGCCGATGACATCGTGCTGGGGGCGACCCATGGCGCGCGCCGGAGCTTTGGCCTCGCACCGCGCGGAGTGCTGGCGCCGCGCGCGCTCCAGGACACATTGGGACAGGACGGCGCGCGTTCGGGCTTCGAGAAGGCCGAGTATGCAGCCCTGAAGACCGCACTGATCGAGGCCGAGGGGAACGCCTCCGCCGCGGCGCGGGCGCTCGGGGTCAGCCGGGCCACTCTTTATCGCCGGATGAAGCGTGTGGCGCTCTCGCCCGGCGATCTGGACCTGCGGCCCGCCTGAGCCACCCGTGGCGCGACGGGGGCCGTGACAAGCCCTGTGTTGTCCGCTACCGCTCAGGGGACGCAAATCGCCAGCCCGGTGGACGCAACCTTGGCCACACCCGCCCCCATCACACCTGACACCGCGACTTCCCGGCCCGCGCGGATCTCGATGACGCCGCAGGATGGGGGCATGCATGTGGTGCTGTCGGGGGATCTCACGGTCTACAGCGTGTCCGAGCTGGCGCGCCAGACCGAAACCATCCCGGAGGGTGCGGTTACGGTGGATCTTGCCGGGGTCGGTCGGATCGACACGGCCGGGGCCTGGATGCTCGCGCGCCTGCATCAGCGTATGACCGAGGCGGGCGCGCAGATGCATCTGGCCGGCGCCCGGGACGAGGTCATGGCCCTGTTGACCAGCGTCACGAAATCCATGCCCGCGCCAGAGCCCGCTGAAGCGGCCCCGCCGACCAGTTTGCTGGACCGGGTGGCGGCCCTGGGCAAGCGCGTGGCCGGGTCGGTGGGCTATCTCGGCGGGCTGCTAGGTTATCTCGGCATGTTCCTGTCGCGTTTGATGCGCACCCTGCGCCATCCTCGAGAGTTCGGGCTCACCCCGCTTGTTCACCATTGCGAAGAGGTCGGGGTCAAGGCTGTGCCCATCGTCGCCCTCATGGCCTTTCTGATCGGCGTGGTGCTGGCCTTTCAGGGCGCGAGCCAGCTGCAGCAATTCGGCGCCGAGGTGTTCGTGGTCGACCTGATCGCGATCTCGATCCTGCGCGAGCTCGGCATCCTTCTGACGGCGATCATCGTGGCGGGGCGGACGGCTTCCTCTTTCACGGCGGCCATCGGCTCCATGAAGATGCGCGAAGAGATCGACGCCATGCGCACCCTCGGGCTCGACCCGGTGATGCTGCTCTTCGTGCCGCGGATCCTCGCACTGCTGATCACCCTGCCGATCCTCGGGATCATCGCAAACCTCTCGGGCCTTCTGGGCGGCGCGCTGATGAGCTGGGTCGAGCTTGGGATCTCGCCCGAGATGTTCCGCATTCGCCTGATGGAGGGGACCGATATCAGCCACCTGACCGTCGGCGTAATCAAGGCACCGTTCTTTGCGGTGATCATCGGTCTGGTGGGCTGCCATGCGGGGATGCAGGTCAAGGGCAATGCGGAATCCCTCGGCCGCATGACCTCCAGCGCGGTGGTCACGGCGATCTTTGCGGTGATCGTGACCGATGCCGCCTTCTCGATCTTCTTTGCGCAGATGGGGATGTGACCATGGCGCCGGGGTCGGATCAGGATATCGTCATTCGCCTGCGGGGCATCCGGAACCAGTTCGGCAGCCATGTTGTCCATGAAGATCTCGATCTCGATATCCGGCGGGGCGAGATCTTGGGCGTGGTCGGGGGCTCGGGCACGGGCAAGTCGGTTCTGCTGCGTACCATCGCGGGATTGCAGCGCCCGGCGGCGGGGAAGGTCGAGGTGTTGGGCGTCGATGTCCTGACCGCCGATGAAGAGACCCGCGCCACGCTTGAGAGTCGCTGGGGCGTGATGTTTCAGGATGGAGCGCTTTTCTCGTCGCTGACGGTGCGCGAGAATGTCGAGGTGCCCCTGAGGGCGGTGCCCGGGCTGGCCGCACAGGACCGGCGGGCGCTGGCAGATCTCAAGATTTCCATGGTGGGGCTGCCGCCAATTGCCGGGGACAAGTACCCGTCCGAGCTGTCGGGCGGGATGCGCAAGCGCGCGGGGCTTGCCCGGGCGCTGGCGCTGGACCCCGAGATCGTCTTTCTCGACGAGCCCACGGCGGGGCTCGACCCGATCGGGGCGGCAGATTTCGACACGCTGGTGCGGGGGCTGAGCGATGTGCTGGGCCTGACCATATTCCTCGTGACCCATGATCTGGACACGCTGCATGCGGCCTGCGACCGGATTGCTGTGCTGGCAGAGCGCAAGGTGTTGATCACCGGGACCATGCAAGAGATGATGGATGTGGATCACCCTTGGGTGCACGAGTATTTTCACGGCCCTCGGGCGCGCGCGGCACAGGACACGCTGGACGCGCGCCAGGACCAAACTGAGGGCTGAACTTGGAAACGCGCGGCAACTACATCCTGATCGGGGCCTTCACCCTTGCGGGCATCCTCGGCATCATGGCGTTCTTCCTGTTCTTCGCGCGGGTCGAGCTGGACAAGCAATTCGCCTATTACGACATCAACTTTGCCTCCGTCTCGGGGCTCAGCAACGCGTCCGATGTCCGGTTCAGCGGTCTGCCCGTGGGGCAGGTGGTCGATGTGCGCCTCTCGCCGGATCAGGACGGCACGATCCGGGTGCGGATCGAGGTGAATGCCGACACGCCCGTGCGGGTGGACAGTGTCGCCACCATCGAGGCGCAGGGCGTGACCGGGGTGTCCTTCGTGGGGATCGATGCGGGCACGTCCGATGCGGCCCTGCTGCGCGTGGCCTCCGGGGACGTGATCCCCGAGATCACCGCCGGACGCTCGATCCTGCAAACCCTGTCGGAGGAAGCGCCGCAGATCCTGACCGGCTCGCTCGAGATCGTGCAGGAGGTCCGGTCGCTCTTTTCCGATGACAATCGGGAGCTGGTGCGGAACATCCTCGAAAACGCCGAGACCGCCTCCGAGGATTTTCTGGACTCGCTCCAGAATCTCACGGGCATGGCCGATACGGTCACGCAATTCGCCGATGAGATCAGCCGGTTCAACACCACGCTCACGACCCTCTCGGGGGAGCTGACGGATGTGCTCTCCTCGGCCAATACCACGCTGCTGTCCATCGGCGAGCTGGCCGAAGAGACCAAGGGGCTGGTCGACCAGGGGTCCGACACGCTGGTCACCCTTCAATCAAGCCTCGGGACCGCCGAGACCTATGTGGCCAATGACCTCGTGGCCGCGACCGAAGCCGCGCGGGGCCTGATGGACGAGCTGCGCGCGGATGCCGAGGCGCTCAGCACCGAGGCGCAGGCCCTGATGGTCACGGCGGGCGGGACCGGGGCCGAGGCCACCGCGCGGCTCGAAGAGCTGGCCCAGACCATCGTCGCCGTCGAACGCCTTGTCGCGACCCTGCAGACCACCAGCACCGATGTGGGCACCGCCGTGCGCCGGATCGACGGGCTGATCGAGGAGGAGGGCGCGCCGCTCGTGACCGAGACCCGCGCAATGGTCGCCACGGCCACCCAGGCGTTGGATGCGTTGAATGCAGCCGCCACGGTGGATCTGCCGGCGATCGTTGCGGATGTGCGCAGCGCGACCGAGACGGCGACCCGTGTGATTGCGGAAGTGGGTGCTGACCTTTCTTCCGCTGCGGCGGGCACGGATACACTTGTCGCATTGGCAGAGACCACGCTGGCCGATGTCTCGCTGACCTTCCGCAACGCCAACGAGACCCTGAGCGAGTTCAACGAAGCGCTCGAGATCGGGGATCAGGCGATGATTGCGGCGGAGGCGGCGTTCTCCTCTGCGGACCGTGTGCTCGATACGGAGCTTTCGGGCATCTTCGCCTCGGTCGAGGCGACGCTGGATGCGCTCACCGGGGCGGTCGACCAGGTCTCGGACGAGCTGCCCGAGATCTCGGGCGATCTGCGTGCGGCCAGTGCGGCAGCGGCGGAGGCCTTTGCCGCGCTGCAATCGCTGGCTGAGACCTCGGCCCCGGATGTGGCCGAGTTCACAGAGACCGCGCTGCCGCTTTACACGCGGCTGGCGCAGGATGCGCGGGTGCTGATCCGCAATCTCGATCAGCTCACCTTGCAGTTGGAAAGGAACCCGACCCGGTTCTTCTTCGACCAGAACGCCCCGGAATTCAGGAGATAACCATGGCCAGACCGCAGAAGATCCGCGCCTCGGCGCTTGGCCTCGGGCTGGCGCTCGCGCTGTCGGGCTGCTCGGCAATTACCGCGATCAGCGATGCCTCCAAGACGCTGGAGGTCTATGAGCTGCGCGCGCCCGAGATCCAGCCCGCGGGCCGGTCCTTTGGGTTGGACGTGGTGATCGAGGAGCCGACGACGAGCGGCGCGCTGCAGACCGACCGGATCATGATCCGCCCCGACCCCTTGCAGGCGCAATACCTCCCCGGTGTGCGGTGGAGCGAGACGACCCCGGTCATGCTCCAGACCCTGATGCTCCGCAGTCTCGAGCAGAGCCAGGCCCTGCGCTATGTCGGGCGCACGCCGCTGGGGATCAGTGGTGATGTCGCGGTGCTGACCGAGCTGGTGGATTTCCAGGCCGAGGTCGCGCCCGATGGCGAGACCGGCACGGTGGAGTTGCGGCTGATTTCGCGTGTGGTGCGCGAAAGCGATATCCGCATCCTCGGCACCCGGACCTTCGCCGCCCGGGCGATCCTGCCCTCGGTGGAGGAGGCTGCCGTGATTGCGGGCTTCGATCAGGCCGCCTCGCAGCTTCTGTCCGAGCATGCGGCCTGGGTCCTGTCGGTGCTGCGCTAGGCGCGGTCGGCGTCCAGCACGCGCAGGGCATCGGCCGCCAGCATCCGCTCTTCTTCGGCCTTGATGATCCAGACCCCGCAGGCCGCCCCCTCTGGGTGCAGGCGCGTCTGTCCCGCGGCATTGGCCTCGGGTGCGATCTGCGCCCCGGCCCATTCCAGCCCCGCGATGATCCGCGCGCGGATCTCGGTCGCGTTCTCGCCGATCCCGCCGGTGAAGGCGATCGCATCCAGCCCGCCCATCGCCGCCATGAGCGAGCCCGCATGGCGCTGCGCCCAGTAGCAGAAATGATCGACCGCGAACTGGCTGTCCTCGGCCTCATCCGCGAGCAGGGCGCGCATATCCGTCAACCCGCCCGAGAGGCCCTTGAGCCCGCTTTCATTGTTCAGAACCTTGCGCGCAGCCTCGATCCCGACCCGGTCCGCGAGGGCCAGCACCGCGTTGCCGTCAATCGCCCCGCAGCGCGTGCCCATGGTCAACCCATCGAGCGGTGAATAGCCCATGGTGGTCGCCACCGAGTGTCCGTTACGGATCGCGCAGATCGAGGCGCCATTGCCCAGATGCAACGCCAGCAGGCGCGCGGGCAGGGGGGTGCCGGTGACGTCTTCCCAGCCCGAGACCATGGCCGCGTAGCTCTGGCCGTGGAAGCCGTAGCGGCGCAGGCTCTCGGTCTCCGCAATCGCGGGCAGGGCGTAGCGCTGCGCAACCTCCGGAGCGGTGGCGTGGAACGCCGTGTCAAAGCTCGCGCATTGAGGAAGGTCCGGCACCAGCGCCGAGAGCGTGTCGATTGCCGCGAGGTTATGGGGATTGTGCAGCGGCGCGAGGGGGATGCAGCGGGCGATCTCCGCGCGCGTCTCGGGCGTCACACGCACCGGTCGCGTCAATACCGTGCCGCCATGCACCACGCGATGGGCCACCGCCCGCAAGTTGTGGGGAGAGATCCCGCGCGCCTTGAGCGCATCTAGGATGGCCGACAGCGCCGCCCCATGATCGGGCAGCGCCGTGGCCTGTTTCATATCGCCGATCTTCAGGACCGCGTCGCCGCCAATGGCCTCGACCGCGCCCGAAAGCCTCTCCGACAGGGTCCCGTCGAAGAGGGCGATCTTGATCGAGGACGACCCGGCATTGACCACAAGGATCAGATCGTCCGGGTGCGTCCCCGCCATGGCTCAGGCGTCCTGCGGAACCATGTCGTCCGCCGAGATCCCGGCCACGCTGACCGGTTTCTTCATGGCGTCGCGACGGAAGGGCTCGCCCAGCTCCTGGTTCAGCATGGCCTCGATCAGGGTCGTGGTGCCGTTTTCCATCTGCTCCTTGATGGCGGTGTTCAGCGCCTCGGTGAGCTCCTCCATGGTGCGGGCCACGACGCCTTTCAGGCCGCAGGCCTTGGCGATGCCCGCATAGCTGACTTCCTCGTCGAGCTCGGTGCCCACGAAGTTGTCGTCGAACCACAGGGTGGAGTTCCGCTTTTCCGCGCCCCACTGGTAGTTGCGGAAGACGATCTGCGTGATCCCCGGCCACTCGCCGCGACCGATGGCCGTCAGCTCGTTCACCGCGATCCCGAAGGCGCCGTCACCTGCAAAGCCGACCACGGGCACATCCGGGCAGGCGATCTTGGCGCCGACAATCGCCGGCAGGCCGTAGCCGCAGGGCCCAAAGAGACCGGGGGCGAGGTATTTGCGGCCCTTCTCGAAGCTCGGATAGGCGTTGCCGATGGCGCAGTTGTTGCCGATATCCGAGCTGATGATGGCCTCGCGGGGCAGGGCGGCCTGAATGGCGCGCCAGGCCATGCGGGGGCTCATCCAGTCGGGCTTGGCGCTGCGGGCGCGCTCGTTCCAGCTGGTGCCGGGATCGTCATCCTCGTGATCCATGGAGCTGAGCTGCTGCGCCCAGCGGGACTTCATCTCGGCGATCCGGTTCTTGCGCTCGGCGCGGCCGGCATCGCCCGCATCCTCGCTGAGCTGCGATAGGATCCCGTTGGCCGCCTTGGCCGCGTCGCCCACGATGCTGACGCTGACCTTCTTGGTCAGGCCGATCCGGTCGGGGTTGATGTCGACCTGAATGATCTTGGCATCGGCGGGCCAGTATTCCATCCCGTAGCCGGGCAGGGTCGAGAACGGGTTCAGGCGGGTGCCGAGGGCGAGGACGACATCGGCCTCCTTGATCAGCTCCATGGCGGCCTTGGAGCCGTTATAGCCCAGCGGCCCGGCAAAGAGCGGGTGCGAGCCCGGGAAGGCGTCATTGTGCTGGTAGCCCACGCAGACCGGCGCATCGAGACGCTCGGCCAAAGCCTGGCTTGCGGCGATCCCGCCCTCGGACAGGACGACACCCGCGCCGTTCAGGATCACCGGGTTCTTGGCCTCCGACAGCAGGGCCGCCGCGCGTGCCACAGAGGTTTCGCCACCGGGGGAGCGTTCGAATTCGATCGGATCGGGGATCTCGATATCGACAATCTGGGTCCAGTAGTCGCGCGGGATGTTTAGCTGCGCCGGACCGGAGAGGGTCTTGGCCTTGGAAATCACGCGGGTCAGCACCTCGGCCACACGGGTCGGGTCGCGGACCTCTTCCTGATAGGCGACCATGTCGCGGAAGAGTGCCATCTGCTCGACTTCCTGGAAGCCGCCCTGACCGATGGTCTTGTTGGCCGCCTGGGGCGTGACCAGCAACAGCGGCGTGTGGTTCCAATAGGCGGTTTTCACGGCCGTCACGAAATTGGTGATGCCCGGCCCGTTCTGGGCGATCATCATCGACATCTTGCCGCTGGCGCGGGTGAAGCCGTCGGCCATCATCCCCGCTGAGCCCTCATGGGCGCAGTCCCAGAACGTGATGCCCGCCTGGGGAAACAGGTCCGAGATCGGCATCATGGCCGAGCCGATGATCCCGAACGCATGGGAGATCCCATGGCGTTGGAGCACTTTTACGAATGCTTCTTCCGTCGTCATCTGCATGGTTTTCTCCCTCATGATGGCTATCGCACCTGCGACAAGTTTGGCCGCAATTTGGTCGGGAACGGCCCCCGCTCATAGGGCCAGATGATCGGGCCATATCAGTCCAGTTGCGCAATCCCGTCCGCGATCATGCGAATGCCCTGCGGGATCCGGTCCGCGGGAATCGAGGAATAGGCCAGCCTGTAGAAGTTCCGATGCCGCCGCGCTGGGTCAAAGAAGGCCGCCCCCGGCTCGATCACCACGCCCCGGCTATGGAGCTGCTGGGCCAGCACTTCGGTGTCCACATGGTCCGGCGCCCGCATCCACAGGGCCGATCCCCCGTTCATGGGCGGCGAGGCGATCATCAACCCCGTTTCGGTGATCGCTTCCTCCATCACCCGGCGGCGCTGCTCATAGGTTTTGCGCATCCGGTTGACCTGCGCCTCGATATGGCCGCGCGACAGGAAATTCGCCGTAGTCCGCTGGATCAGTCCCGGCGGATGGCGCAGGATCGTGCCACGCAGCCGCCGCGCGCCCGACACGAAGGCCTCGGGCGCCACGAGATAGCCCAGGCGCAGGCCCGGAAATAGCGATTTCGAAAACGAGCCCACATATATGACCGAGCCATGGGTGTCCAAGGCCTTGAGCGAGGGGGTCACGGGGCGTCCGAAGCCAAGCTCGAATTCATAGTCATCCTCGACGATGACAAACCCGCCCTCGGCCGCTTTCTTCAGCAGCGCTTTGCGCCGGGCCAGCGGCATGGCGGCGTTGGTGGGGCATTGGTGGCTGACGGTGGTAAAGAGCACATCGAGCGCCTCGGGCAGGTTCTCGGGCGGCAGGCCCTCGGCGTCGATATCCACGCTTTCCATATGGCAGCGCGTGTCACCGAGGATCTGGCGCAGGCTCGGATAGCCCGGGTTCTCAAGCACCGCGCGCCGCCTCTGTGTCAGCAAAAGCTGGGCGCAGATCCACAGGGCGTTCTGCGCGCCCATGGTGATCAGGATCTGGTCCGGGCGCGCCGCGATCCCGCGCCGGGGCAGGATATGGCGCTGGATATACTCAACCAGCTTGGGGTCGTCGCTCTCGTAATGGTCGGCGGTGAGGCTGTCGAATTCGCGGCGCCCCAGGGCCTCGACCGCGCAGATCCGCCAGTTCTGATGGTCGAACAGGGTCGGATCGGTCTGGCCGTACAGAAACGGGTAGGGATAGGTCTGCCAATCCACGGGGCGCGAGATGCGGTCGGGCGCGGTCTCGCGATGGGACATCAGGCGCGACCAGTCCACCACACTCTCATAGCTCCGGCGGCTCTGGGTCAGGCTCGGCGCCATGGGGGCGGTGTCCGAGACATAGTAGCCCGAGCGCCCGCGCGAGACGAGATAGTCGTCCGCCACCAGATCCGTATAGGCGATGGTCACGGTGATCCGGCTCACCCCGATTTGCTTGGCCAGCCCCCGGCTCGACGGCATCCGGTCGCCGGGCTGGAAACGGCCCGACAGGATCCCGTCCACCACGAGGCGGCGAATCCGGTGTTGGTGGGTGCCTTCCCCATCCGGGTCAAAGGCAAAGGTCTCGGGCAACAGGTCCATCTCTGGACTCATAATGCCGCAGAATTGGTCAGGGCGCTAGGTCCAGAGGCAACAGCCTGTGCCGCGCGGATTTTCGGGACGCACCCAGCTCTGGCCTTATAGGCCGGTGCAAGCTGGCCCTATCGCTCGGCAGTCTGTCTCGGCAGGGTCTCGTCAGTGCGCATTTTGCGCGTCCTCTCACGACAGGATTTTCCGATGACCACGCATGTTGCGCCGAACGACCTGAGCCACGTGATCGAAGCGGATCGCGCTCATCAATGGCACCACCTGATGAACCACAAGCCTTTCGAGACCGTGGACCCGCGGATCATCGTCGAGGGCAAGGGCCTGCGCGTCTGGGACGCCAAGGGCAAAGAGCATCTCGATGCGGTCTCTGGCGGTCTGTGGACCGTCAATGTCGGCTATGGCCGCGAGCGGATCGCCAATGCGGTGCGCGATCAGCTGATGCAGATGTGCTTTTTCTCGAACTCGCTGGGCACCATCCCCGGCGCGACCTTCGCCGAGATGCTGATCGACAAGATGCCCGGCATGAGCCGCGTCTACTATGCGAGCTCCGGTTCCGAGGCGAATGAGAAAGCGTTCAAAATGGTGCGCCAGATTGCACATAAGGTGCATGGCGGCCGCAAGACCAAGATCCTCTACCGCGAGCGTGACTACCACGGCTCGACCCTGGCGACGATGTCCGCCGGCGGCCAGTGGGAGCGCAAGGCGCAGTATGGCCCCTTCGCCCCGGATTTCGTCGAAGTACCCCATTGCCTCGAATATCGCGCCCAGTGGGATTGCGAGAATTATGGCGAGCGTGCTGCCGATGCCATCGAAGAGGTCATCCTGCGCGAGGGGCCGGACACGGTCGGGGCCCTCTGCCTTGAGCCGGTGACCGCAGGCGGTGGCGTCATCACCCCGCCCGAGGGCTACTGGCAGCGCGTGCAGGAAATCTGCCGCAAGTATGACGTGCTTTTGCATATCGACGAGGTGGTCTGCGGCCTCGGGCGGACGGGCAAGTGGTTCGGGTATCAGCAATACGGCATCGAGCCCGATTTCGTGACCATGGCCAAGGGGGTTGCCTCGGGCTATGCGGCGATCTCCTGCATGGTGACCACCGAGAAGGTGTTCGAGATGTTCAAATCCGAAGCCGGCGCGCCGCTGGACTACTTCCGCGATATCTCCACCTTCGGGGGCTGCACCGCCGGTCCGGCCGCCGCGATCGAGAACATGAAGATCATCGAGGAAGAGGATCTGCTCGGGAACACCAATGCGATGCATGAGCGTCTGATGGGAAATCTCGGCGACCTGATGGAAAAGCACCGGGTGGTCGGCGATGTCCGCGGCAAGGGCCTGTTCTGTGGCGCCGAGCTGGTGGCGGACCGGCTCACCAAAGAGCCCGCCGCCGAGGCCAAGGTTCAGGCGGTCGTGGCCGATTGCATGGCCCAGGGTGTCATCGTCGGGGCAACCAACCGCTCCTTGCCGGGCTTCAACAACACCCTGTGCTTCAGCCCCGCGCTGATCGCCAGCGCAGATGATATCGACGAAATCACCGATGCGGTCGATGGCGCACTCACCCGCGTCTTTGGCCAGCACTGAAGAGGCTTGAGATGAGCGAGTTTCCAACAACCGCGCGTGTTGTGATCATTGGAGGGGGCGCCGTTGGCGTCTCCTCCTTGTACCATCTGGCGATGGCGGGCTGGACCGATTGCGTCCTGCTTGAAAAGAACGAGCTGACCGCAGGCTCGACCTGGCATGCGGCGGGCAACTGCCCGAACTTCTCGGCCTCCTGGGCGGTGATGAACATGCAGCGCTACTCGCTGGAGATGTATCGCGGGCTGGCCGACAAGGTCGATTACCCGATGAACTACCATGTGACCGGCGCCCTGCGTCTGGCGCATTCCAAGACACGCATGCAGGAATTCGAGCGCGTCGCCTCCATGGCGCGCTATCAGGGGCTCGAGATGCAGATGCTCACCCCCAAGGAGATGCAGGACTACTATCCCTTCATGGAGACCCATGATCTGGCCGGTGGTCTCTGGGATGAGCTTGACGGCGATATCGACCCCGCGCAGCTGACCCAGGCCATGGCCAAGGGCGCGCGTGAGCTCGGCGGCCAGATCCACCGCTTCACCCCGGCGACCGGCGTCAGCCGCGAGGGCAATGAGTGGATCGTCCACACCGAGAAGGGCGATATCCGCTGCGAGTTCGTTGTGAACTGTGGTGGCTACTACGCGCGGCGCATTGGCGAGTGGTTCCGCCCCTTCGGCGGGCGCGACGTGCCGGTGACGGTCATGTCCCACCAGTATTTCCTGACCGAGCCGGTGGCCGAGATCGAAGCCTGGAGCAAGGAGAACGGTCGCAAGCTGCCGATGATCCGCGACGTGGACAGCTCGTATTACCTGCGGCAGGACAAGTATGGCCTGAACCTCGGGCCCTATGAGCGCAATTGCAAGGCGCACTGGATCTCGGACGATGATCCGATGCCCGAGGATTTCAGCTTCCAGCTTTATCCGGACGATCTCGATCGGCTCGAGTGGTATATCGAGGACGCGATGGAAAGGGTGCCGCTGCTGGGCACCTCCGGCGTGGGCCGGGTCATCAACGGCCCGATCCCCTACGCGCCGGACGGGCTGCCCCTGATCGGGCCGATGCCCGGCGTGCCCAATGCATTCGAGGCCCATGCCTTTACCTTCGGGATTGTGCAGGCCGGGGGCGCGGGCAAGGTGCTGGCCGAGTGGATCACCGAGGGCGAGACCGAGTGGGACATGTGGGCCGTCGATCCGCGCCGCTATACCGGCTGCGCCGACGAGAGCTTCAGCCGCGCCAAGGCGCTGGAAACCTATGGCCACGAATACGCCATGCACTTCCCGCATCATGAATGGCCCGCCGGACGGAACAAGGTCCTGTCGCCGCTGCATTCCCGGCTCGAGGGCGCAGGCGCGCAATTCGGCGCCTATAATGGATGGGAGCGGGCGAACTGGTTCGCCAAGGACGGCGATGACACGTCCGAGGCGGCCACCGAGACATGGGAGCGTGACGGTCCCTGGCAGCAGCGCGTCGAAGAGGAATGCGCCGCCGTGCGCGATGGCTGCGGTGTGCTGGCGATCTCGGGCTTCAGCCGGATGCGGGTCACGGGCCCCGGCGCGCGGGACTATGTGGACAGCCTGACCGCCTCCAAGCTGCCCAGCCCGGGCCGCGTGGGTCTGGCCTATTTCGCCGATAGTCGCGGGCGGATCGTGACCGAGATGTCCGTGACCGTCGTGTCCGAGACCGAGGTCAACCTGATCACGGCGGCCTTCGCCCAGTGGCATGATGCCGAGCTGCTCTGGCGTCAGGCGCCCGAGGGGATCACGGTCGAGGATGTGTCCGCAGAGTCCGAATGCCTGCTTGTCACCGGCCCCAAGGCGCGCGAGATCCTCGCGCCACTGACCGAAGGCCATGACCTGAGCGGCAAATGGTTGACCTGCAGCTTGGAGGGCACGGTCGCGGGCAAGCCCTGCCGCCTCTTCCGCGTGAGCTTTGCCGGAGAGCTGGGCTGGGAAATCCACTGCCCGATCGCCGACACCCCGGCGATCTGGGATGCGGTCACCGCAGCGGGCGCGCAGCCCTTCGGGATGTACGCGCTCAACGCGCTGCGGATCGAGAAGGGCTACCGCTCGTGGAAGGGGGATCTGTCGTCGGACTACTCGCTGCTCGAGGCCGGGCTGAACCGCTTCGTCGATCTGACCAAAGAGGACTTCCCGGGGCGCGCGGCCCTGCTCGCCGAGCAGCAGCGCGGGGTGGCCAAGCAGGCGGTCGGGCTGCGGCTCGATGATTGCCCGCAGGACGCGCCCTATATGTCGCTCGTCTGGGACGGGGACCGTCTGGTCGGTGAAACCACCAGCAGTGCCTATGGCCACCGTGTCGGCGGTCTCTTGGCGATTGCCATGATCGAGACCGGTGCGGCCGAGACCGGCACCACGCTCGAGGTTGAAATCTTCGGCAAGCGCGTGGCGGCGGTCGTCTCGGACATGCCGTTCTGGGACCCGAAAAACGAGCGCATCCGCGCCTGAGCGATCCGACAGGGAGGATCCGGGAGGATGGGGACGTAAGGCGACGCTCGGGGGATCGAGCGCTTGCGTCCCTCCCTCCAAGGGAGGCTGGCCGCAAGGTCAAAAGAAAACACCGCCATGCGGAGGAGCGTGGCGGTGTTTTTTTGTCGGCGCTGCGGGGCCCATGGGCGCCGCGCGGGGCGGGGCAGGGCGGCCCGAAGGCCGCCACCTTCCCTGGGCGATCAGGCCTCCTGGTCTTTGCGGCGGAACGCGCCCTGGACGATGCGGTCCATGACCATGGCGACGAAGAGGATGGCGAAACCACCCAGCAGGCCGGGACCCTTGGCTGCGAATTGCAGCGCTTCGAGGATCTCCTTGCCGAGGCCCCCGCCGCCGATCAGCGAGATGATCACCACCATCGACAGGCACATCAGGATCGTCTGGTTCACCCCGGTCATGATCGAGGGCAGCGCGAGCGGCACCTCCACATCCTTCAGGAGCTGCCATTTCGATGCCCCGAAGGCCACGGCGGCCTCCTTGATGCTCTCGGGCACACCGCGCATCCCCAGGGCCGTCAGGCGGATCACCGGCGGCATGCCGAAGATGATCGTGGCCAGAATGCCCGGCGGGTTGCCGGTGCCGAAGAAGGCGATGATCGGGATCAGATAGACGAAGGCCGGCAGGGTCTGCATCAGGTCGAGCACCGGCTCGGCGAAACGGTAAGCCCGGCGCGACTTGCCGAACCAGATGCCCAGCGGAATGCCGATCACCACGCAGAGGATCACCGCCGAGCCCACAAGGGCCACGGTCTCCATCGCGAGCGCCCAGTAGCCGAGCAGCGCGATATAGGCCAGACAGGCAGCGGTGAAGATCGCCACCCGCGGTCCGGCGGAACGCCAGGCCACCACGCAGATCACCAGCATGACCACCGGCCAGGGCGTATCGATCAACGCCACGGTCAGGGCATCGAGCACTGCGCGCACGGTGGCCACGATGCCATCGAACACATCCGCACCGGCAATGGCCGCCGCGTCGATCTTGGCCTCCATCCAGCTCGCCAGAGCTGAAAACAACCGTCCATTGCCTTCGCCGAGAAACAGCGCCGAGGCCTGGTCTTCGGGGAACTCGTCGAGGAAAGGCAGCGCGCGCGAGGCGGTGAACTTGAAGATGATCAGAGGCGCGATCGCCGCCGTCAGGATCGCCCCGAGCGCAGTGTTGCGGTTGTTCTGCCCGCTCTCCGTGGTCTCGGGATCGATCCGCCAGCGCGAATACTGCTTTTCATAGACCTGGTTGGCATAAAGTCCCTGGATCAGCTTGACCACGACCAGCATGACCAGACCCGTGATCAGGATCCCCGTGGTCTCGGCCTGCGCGGCCTCGGCCTGGGCGATGGTGTTCTGGGCCGCCCGCCCGATATTGTCGGCCAGCCGTTCGAACCGGTCGATATCGGATTGTTCGGTGGAGGCCGCCGCGCGGTCGAGAAATTCCTGCGCCCGGGCCTGCTGGCCGGCGGCGCGCTCGAAGAGCTCTGCGCCCGGGTTGCCCCAGGCCCCGCGTCCGATCTGCACCCAGGCGATGATCTCAAGGATCAGGAAGGCCCAGAACATCCCCCAGATCGCCCGGGAGGCCGCCCAGAGGGGCCCCAGAGCCGCCGCCCATTTGTTGAACGTGTTGGGCAGGGGGCTCGTGCTGTCATGGATCTTGTGAAAGGCCTCGCAGTAATACTCCCCGTTGGGGCCTGCGAATTCCTTGATCGACGCGTCCAGCGCGTCGGTATCCACCTGGATATCCGAGGCGGCGGTTACCTTCATTTCTGTAGCAGGATCACTCATCTTTGCCCCCCTGGATGCCGCGGAGCAGGCGCGGTTTCGTCACCAGGCCCACATCGGTGCCGCCATCGGTGATGACGACCGGTTGTTCTGTCGTGACCGCAAGATCGATCAGCTGGTCGAGATCGGCCCCGTGATCGGCCCGCGGCGCCCCGTCGAGGGAGCCGGAATAGCTCTCGAGCGGCTGCATGATCGAGCTGGCCTTCACGAGCTTGAGCTTCGAGATGCCCTGCACGAATTCGCGCACGTAATCATCGGCGGGGTTCATGACGATCTCTTCGGGGGTGCCGATCTGGACGATCACACCATCCTTCATGATCGCGATGCGATGGCCGATGCGGATCGCCTCGTCGAGGTCATGGGTGATGAAGAGCGTGGTCTTCTTCAGCTGGGCCACCAGCGCCTTGAACTGGTCCTGCAGCTGCAGGCGGATCAGCGGGTCGAGCGCCGAGAAGGGCTCGTCCATGAGCAGGATTTCCGGGTCAGAGGCCAGAGCGCGGGCAATGCCCACCCGCTGCTGCATGCCGCCCGAAAGCTCCTTGGGCAGCCGGTCCTCGTAGCCGTTGAGGTTCACCAGACCCAGCGCGTGATCCGAGACCGCCCAGCGTTTGGATTTCGGGACTTTGCGGATCTCGAGCGGATAGGCGACGTTCTCGCGCACAGAGCGGTGCGGCATCAGCGCCATGTGCTGGAACACCATCCCGATCTGCTGCGCCCGGATGCGCCGCAGCTCGCTTTCCGAGATCGACGAGACGTCCTGCCCCATGATCTCGATCGTGCCCGATGTCGGTTCGATCAGCCGGTTGATGTGACGGACCAGTGTCGACTTGCCCGATCCGGACAAACCCATGATGCAAAAAATCTCGCCGCGGGAAACTTCGAATGTGGCGTTCTGCACCCCGACCACGCAGCCGAATTTATCCAGAACCTGTGGCTTCGTGAGCCCCTCGCTCAGCACCGCTTTCATCGCGTCATTTGCTTGAGCACCGAATATTTTCCACACGCCGTCCAGTTTAACGACAGTGTCTTCCATGTTGTCCCCCGATATGCCCTGAGGCCGTCTTGCAATACAAAAAGGCCGCCGCGAGTGTGTCGCGGCGGCCAGGTGTTCGGAGGGCTTAGTTGCTCAACCAGTTGAGGACTGTTTCCTCATTCGCGTCGACCCAGGCGCGGGCGAATTCTCCAGGGTCCTGGTTATCGACCGACAGGGCCTTGCCCATGGCGCTGAGCGCATCGCCCTGCATCTGGTAGTTGGCGAACAGGGACGCGACCTCGGGGTAGGACTCTTCCAGTTCCTTGGCATAGTGCAGGTGCAGGGTGGCACCATTCCAGGCCGTGGAAGCTTCGGATTTCGCGAGCCAATCGGGGTCATCCGTCGGCTGAACAATGTTCCAGGTGGCCGGGTCATGTGCCGGCTCTTCCAGCATGACAATGTCGTAGGTGACGAACAGGAAGTGCGGCCGGTAGCAGAAACCGATCCAAGGTTCCTTGGCCTGGATCGCGTTTGCGAGGTTCGCATAGGCGATGGTTTCTTCATACTGCTCCAGCTCGAAGACAGCATCATAGCCGTATGACTTCGCACGGATCTGTTCGATCACGGTCGACGCCCAGCCGGGTGCACCGATATACACTTCGGGGGTGCCATCCTCGTTGCGGTCGAACAATGCGGCCTTCTCGGGATCGGTGAGATCCTCGATGGAGGACACGCCCATCTCTTCGGCAACATAGCGGGGCACGCACATGCCCTGCTCGGCTTGCACCGGGTTTTCGTTCATGACGACAGTCGCGTTCTCCTGCACATACTTGTTGTGCAGGTTCTGCTGGTTCGGCATCCAGACTTCGGGGTGCGCATGGATCGAGCCCTTGTCCATCGCCTCGAAGACGATCGGGTTCGTGCCGTTCTGCAGTTCCACGTCGAGGCCGAGGTTCTCCTCGATCACGATCTCAAGAACATGCGCAGTTGCATTGACCGACGCCCAGTTCGGCACACCGATCACGATATCCGCGGCATGCGCGGATCCCGCAGCAACGGCTGCGGCGCAGGTGGCTGACAGAAGCGCTTTGGTTCTGGTCATTCCCATTAGGTTCTTACTCCCTGTTAACGGGGCGCTGTTTGCTCGCGCCCCTTGATGATCTCGATATTCGAGAATTCCTGTTCCTTGTCAGCCTGTTTCGGTCATGCGGGATCCGGACGGACCACCATCACCGAACATGCTGCACGGCGCACCGTTCGTGCGGCGGTGCTGCCTAAAAAGTAATCACGAATTCCGGGGCGATGGCTACCCACAATAATGAGGGAACAGCCATGATCCTCGGCAAATTGCGGGATTTCTACGCCGGGCTTGCCGGTGCCTACATGGATTGCCACGTCTTTGGCCTCTCCGATGAGCGCTTTGAGTCGGCCCTCCACCTCAGCAGTCAGGTGATTGGGCGGCTTGTGTGTGACGAACTCTGACACATAGCCGGGAACGCTTTCAAGTACCGTCAGCACAAGGATCTCGCCACCGGGCGAGAGCAGGCCCCGGGCTTGCGCCAGTTTCTGGGGGATCAGGTCTTCGTGGTCGAGTTCGACCGGGACGAGGATCTTGCTGTACATGGCGTCTCCTTTGCAGGCGCGGAACGAGACCGGCCGGGATCAGGGTCCCAGCCAGGTCAGGGTGAGCAGGATCAGACCTGCGAGAAAGAGGGTTTCCGCCAGGATCAGCCAGACGGCGGGCATGCCGACATTGACGATATCGGCGGGCCGGGTCTTCAGCCCGACGGCGCCGATGGCCGCGAGCAGCATCCAGCGCGAGGCCTCGCCCGAGATCTCGATCACCGGGGCCGGGATCAGCGAAAAGGAGGACAGGGTGCAGAGCACCACAAAGACGATCAGGAACCCGGGCAGGATGCTGCTGGCCTTGCCCGGCTCGTCGGGGGACTGTCCCATGCGGCGCAGCACGATGGCCGCCGTCAGAACCACCGGCGCCAGCAGGGCGACCCGCAGCAGCTTGACCATGGTCGCGGTCTCGCCGGTCGTGTCCGAGATCGAGAAGCCCGCGCCGACCACCTGGGCCACATCATGGATCGTGGCCCCGAGGAAGATCCCGGCGGTCCTGTCATCCATGCCCATCATCTGCACGAGGATCGGATACAGGATCATCGCCAGGGTCGAGAGCACCGTGACCCCGACCACCGTGAAGACCAGCCGGTCCTCGGAGCGTTCATCCTTTGGCAGCACGGCGGCAATCGCAAGCGCGGCAGAGGCCCCGCAGATCGCCACGGATCCGGCCGAGAGAAACGCAAAGCGGTAGCGGAACCCGAAGAACCGCGCGATCAGCATCCCGAAGGCGATGGTCGCCCCGACACTGCCCAGAATGGCCAGCACGATGGGCAGGCCCAGATCGCCGAGCATGGCAAAGCTGATCTGAAGCCCGAGAAGCGCGACACCCGCCCGCAGGACGGTGCGGGCGGCGAAGTTGATCCCGGGAACGGCGCGTCCGGTCTCGGACAGAAAGTTCAGTGCGATCCCGAAGAGGAGCGCCATCAGCATGGCCGGAGCGCCGTAATGCTCGGCCACGAACCGGCTGGCCAGGGCGATCAGAATAGCCAGCATGATGCCGGGCCCGTGCAGATTGGCAAAGGCCAGCGCGCGCTGGCCCCAGCCGTTTGCCGCGGGTTGTCCGCCGTCCAGTGTCATCCCGCGTCTCCGGCGAGGCGGCGTGCGCCTTCGATATAATGCAGCGGGACGGCGATGCCCTCGGCCTCGGCGGCCGCGATGGCGGCGAGGCGGCGGGTGCCGGGCAGGCGCGCGCCGTCCATCTCTTCGATATGACCGAGCAGGGTTTCGAGCCGCGCGGTGAAGGCCTCGGCCCCCTCGGGTGGCCGATAGAGTGTCAGGAACTGCCCAACGCCCGGACGGGGGCCGTCGGCGGTGAAGAACGATCCGGCATCGGTGCTCAGCGTCGCGCCGGTCATGACCGCCGAGAGGATCTCGACCATCAGCGCCAGCGCGGTGCCCTTGGCGTCCCCGATGGGCACCATGGTGCCCGCAAGAGCCGCCTCGGGATCGGTGGTCGGGTTGCCGTCTGCATCCAGCGCCCAGCCCTCGGGGATCGGCTTGCCGGCCTTCTTGGCGTTCATCACCTTGCCGCGGGCCACCACGGACAGGGACAGATCGATCACCAGCGGGGCCGCCGCCGCGCGCGGCGTGGCAAAAGCGATGGGGTTCGTGCCGTAAAGCGGGGTCTTGGCCCCCCAGGGGGCAATCGCGGCGGGGGCATTTACGACCATCATCGCCACCAGCCCGGCACGCGCGGCCCGGTCCACCTGCACCGAGAGCGCCCCGCAATGGTGCGAGTTCGTGATCGCAAGGGCGGCGGTGCCATATTCCTGCGCGATCTCAACACCTTCGGTCAGGGCGCGGTCCATGGCCGGATAGGCAAAACCATAGCCCGCATCCACCAGCAGGGTGGTCGGCGCCGGGCGGTGCACGGCGATCTCGGCCGCGGCCTGGATCTTGCCGGTGCGGGCCTGGGCCACGTAATCCTCGAGCCGGGAAAACCCGTGGCCGACCTGGCCTTCGGCTTCGGCGGCGACGAGGGCGTTTGCGGTGCTGCGCGCGGCGATTTCGGGGACACCATTGGCCGTGAAGGCCCGGTACATGAGGTCGCGCGCATCGGCGAGCGAGAGTGTCTCAGTGGCTGACATCGGAGTCCTTGTCAGGAAGTAGGGACGCCCGCCCGGCAGGCGTCAAAAAGGCGAACGGGCGCGCGAAGGGACTCGCGCGCCCGCCTGATCTTTACGCGCTCCGATACAGCTTTGTCATGGAGAATTCCCGGTGTCCGAGAGCCTCCGCGGCGGTATTGCGCCCGTTGGCCGTGCGGCAGATCATTTCGATCAGCGCGTCGCCCGCTTCGTCGATGGTCATCTCGCGGCGCAGGATGCCCGAGACGTCCACATCCACATGCTCGCTCATGGTCCGGACGGTGCGCGGGTTGGCGGTGATCTTGATCACCGGGACGATCGGGTTGCCGACCACGTTGCCCTGACCGGTGGGGAAGGTGTGGATCACCGCACCGCCCGCCGCCATCAGCGTGACGCATTCCGCCGCCGCCGAGGAGCTGTCCATGAAGTAGAGGCCATTGCCCGACTTGGGCGCCTCAGCGGGCTCGAGGATATCGATGAACTGCGAAGTCCGGCCGATCTTCTCGAGATTGCCGAGGGCCTTTTCCTCGATGGTGGTCAGACCGCCCTCGATATTGCCCTTGGTGGGCTGGCTGTCGCTCAGGTCATCGGTCTGGTGCGCGAAGATCACGTCATCCTGATAGGCCTTCCACATCTTGTACCAGCGCTCGCCGACCTCTTCGTTGATCGCACGCTTCTGGCAGATATGCTCGGCGCCGGTGATCTCGGAGGTCTCGCCGAAAAAGCCGGTGATCCCTTCGGGCAGGAGCTTGTCATACATGTTGCCGACCGTGGGGCAGGAGCCCAGACCGGTGGTCGTGTCGCTCTCGCCGCATTTGGTCGAGACCCAGAGCTCGTTGATCGAGCATTCCTCGCGCTGCATCTCGGTCGCCTTGTGGACGAAATCCTTCGCCGCCCAGGAGGCCGCGCGGATCGTCTCGAAGTCGCCCTTCTGCTCGATCGAGAATTCGGCCACTTCCTTGCCGGTCTCGCGAATGCCATCGGCGATGCGCTTGGTCCAGCCGGGCTCGATCCCGATCACCACGACCGAATGCACGTTCGGGTTCGCGCCCGTGCCGATGATGGTGCGGAAATGCGTCTCGAGGTCTTCGCCGAACTGCAGGCGGCCATAGGCGTGCGGGATCGCCATGGTGCCTTTGACGTTGTTCGCGACTGCTTCGCAGGCCGCGTTCGAGATGTCGTCGACCGGCAGGATGATGACGTGGTTGCGCACGCCCACACGGCCGTTTTCACGCCGGTAACCCTTGACCGTCAGATTGGAGTATTTCGATGCCATGAGAGTGGCTCCTTACCAGCGTTTCGTTTTGCAGTTATGGGTGTGCAGATGCTCGCCCTGGCCGACATCGGCGATGATCTTGCCGATGTCCTCGCCGTATTTCATGGCCGTGTCGCCGGACTTGAGGTCGGTGAGCGCGACCTTGTGGCCGATCGGCACATCGTGCTTGGCGGTCAGGCGGAAGGTGGAATTGTCATGGGTGATGCAGCACAGCATATCCGTGCCAGCGGTCAGCCCCTCGACCACCACGACGCCGACATTGTCGGCTTGCTCGTGGACCAGAAGGTGCGGGATTTCAGACATGTATGTCTCCTGTCTTTACGGCTTGAGTATGATCTTGGGGGCGGGCACGCGGCCCGCGCGGATATCGGCAAAGGCCGCCGCCCCCTCGGCAAGGGGGCGGGTCTCTGTCCAGTCGAGCGCACCCAGACGGCCATCGAACATGGCCGCGCAGGTGTCTCGAAAGTCTTGTGCTGTGTAGGTGTATGTCCCGATCACAGTGATCTCTTGCAGGGTGATGCGCCGAATGTCGAGCCCGGCGGCCCCGCCGCCCAGCCCGATATGCAGCAGCAGACCGCCGGGCCGGGTCGCAGCACTGGCGGCTGCGCGGGTCGCATCATAGCCGACCCCGTCCACGGTGATGTCAAAGATCTGGCCTTCGACATCCTCCGGGGCGACCACGTTGCAATTCTCGTTGAGGTTCAGATACGAGCGCCGGATCGAATTGGGTTCGACCAACGTCACGTCGCGCACCCCTTGCGCGATCAGGCTGATCGCCGCGGCCACGCCGATGGCACCGCCCCCGATCACCAGCGCGGTGTCGCGGCGGTCATCGGCCATGGAGTGCAGACCCAGCCGGATCGCGTGCCAGCTGACGGCGACGGGCTCGGCCAGGGAGGCCTTCTCGAGGCTGAACCCATCGGGCACGGTCACCAGATTGCGTCCGGGCATGGTCACGTATTGCGCAAAGGCGCCTTCGCGCGGCGGCATCGAGATGATCTGGCGCGTCGCGCACAGGTTGTCGCGCCCCGAGACACAGGCAGGGCAGGTGCCGCAGGTCACCAGCGGGTTGATCGTGACCCGCTCGCCGTCCCGGGGCCCGCCGACGATCTTGCCCGCACCCTCATGGCCGAGGATTAGTGGCGCGGGGCGGCGGTCATCATGGCCCAGATAGGCATGCAAGTCCGACCCGCAGATCCCGACACTGTCGATGCGGATAAGGTGATGGTCATCGGCGGGCGTCGGATCCGCGACGTCGCGAAACTCGAGTTCTTCTAGCCCGGTGTAAACAAGTGCCTTCATTTGGCCGTGAACCCTCCATCCACCATCAGGACCTGCCCGGTGACATAGGCCGAGGCCTCTGAGCACAGAAAGAGGAGCGGGCCGTCGATATCCTCGGGCGTACCATTGCGCCCGATGCAGGTCTTGTCGGCAAGCTCCTGGGCGAGGGCGGGGTTGTCGAAGACGGGGGCCGTCAGCTCGGTGCGGAAAAAGCCCGGGCCGATGGCATTGGCGTTGATCCCCTGCGCCGACCAGGCTTCGGCCATGGCGCGGGTGAGCTGGGCGATCCCGCCCTTGGTGGCCCCGTAGGCGACGCCGCCCGGAAAGGCCCGGGTCGTCTGCAGCGAGGCGAAATTCACGATCCGGCCCCAGCCCTTTTCGGACATGGCCGGCACAAGTGCCTGCGCCAGAAAGAACGGCGCGGTCAGGTTCAGGGCAAGCGTCTGGTCCCACCCCTTGGCGGTGACCGCATCGGCGCGCTCACGGTTGTTGATGCCCGCGGCCAGCACAAGGATGTCCGGCGCACCGAACGGGGCGGCGATGGCCTCGACCATGTCTTGCAGGCTGTCACGGTCGGCCACGTCCCAGACCACGCTTGCGGTCTGGCCCTTGGTCTCAGCCTCCCATGCGGCCAGCGCCTCGGCGCGGCGGGCGACGCCCACGACGGACGCCCCCGCCTGCGCGAGGATCGTGGCCGCGCGCCGACCGAGCCCGGAGCTCGCGCCGGTCACGCAGGCCACCCGACCGGTGAGGTCGAGCAGGGAGGCAGGCGTCCCGTCAGCCATTGGCTGTCAGGTCGAAGGTCTGGTCGGGGAAGTACTTCTTGAGGCGGATATCGGCCGTGCGGGCATGGCCCTCCATCCCCTCGAGACGCGCGATCCGGGCGGTGGCTTCGGCCACGGGCTTGGCGCCTTCGCGGGTCGAGCGCTGCCAGGTCACGATCTTCATGTACTTGTGGACCGACAGGCCCCCGGTGTAATTCGCAGCCCCCGAGGTCGGCAGCACGTGGTTGGTGCCCGACGCCTTGTCGCCAAAGGCCACGGTGGTCTCTTCGCCCAGGAAAAGCGAGCCATAGCAGGACAGCCGGTCGAGCCACCAATCCAGATCCTCGGCCTGCACCGTCAGGTGCTCGGGCGCGTAGTCATCCGACGTGGCGGCCATCTCTTCGCGGTCGGCGCAGAGGATGACCTCGGCATAGTCGCGCCAGGCGGCCGTGGCATTGTCGCGGTTCACATCCGGCAGATCTGCGATCAGGTCGGGCACAAGGCGCATGACCTCTTCGGCGAGGGGACGGTCATCGGTCACCAGCCAAACCGGCGAGTTGTAGCCATGCTCGGCCTGACCCACCAGATCCGCCGCCACCACCATCGGGTCGGCAGAGGCATCGGCGAGGATAAGGCTGTCGGTCGGCCCGGCGATCATGTCGATCCCGACCCGGCCAAAGAGCATCCGCTTGGCCTCGGCCACGAACTGGTTGCCTGGACCCACGAGGATGTTGGCCTTGGGCAGCCCGAAAAGCCCGAAGGTCATGGCCGCCACACCCTGCACCCCGCCCATGGCGAGGATCGTGTCCGCGCCGCAGATATGCGCCGCATAGATGATGGCAGGGGCAATGCCGACCTCGGGCCGGGGCGGGGAGCAGGCCACGATGTGGTTGCAGCCCGCCACCTTGGCGGTGGTCACGGTCATGATCGCGCTGGCGATGTGGCTGTAGCGCCCGCCCGGCACATAACAGCCCGCCGCCGAGACCGGGATCGCCTTTTGACCCGCGATCAGACCCGGCACCACCTCGGTCTCGAAATTCGCGACAGTGGCCTTCTGGGCCTCGGCGAATTTCTTGACGTTGGCATGGGCGAACTGAATGTCCTGCTTCAGTTTCTCCGGCACCACGGCGATTGCCGCGTCGATCTCTTCCTGGCTCAGGATGATCGACCCCTCGTAATTGTCGAACTTCTTGGCATAGGCGAGGGCGGCGTCATCCCCGCCGGCCTCGATCTCGTCGAGGATGCCGCGCACGATTTCCTGCGTGTCAGAGGCATCGCTCTTGGGGGTGAGGGTTGCTTTTTTGAGATATTCTCTCGGCATGGATCAGTCCTACTTGAAGATATCTGGAAGGAGCGCTGTGGAAATCGCCGGGATATAGGCAATCATCAGCGTCACGATGAGCATGAAGAACACAAACGGGACGGCGCGATAGGCAATTTTCAAGATCGACTCCCCCGTTATGCCCGAGACCACGAAGAGGTTCAGTCCCAGCGGTGGCGTGATGAACCCGACGCCGAGGGCGGTGATCATCATGATGCAGAACTGGATCTCGTTCATCCCGATCTCTTCGGCCAGCGGCAGCAGGATCGGTGCGAGGATCACGATGTTCGGCGTGGTCTCCATCACGCAGCCTGCGGCCACGAGGATCCCCACCATCAGCAGGATCAGCACCCAGGGCTCTTCGCTCAGGCCCGTGGCCACTGCGACGAAGCCTTGCGGCACCCCGATGATCGCCAGCGCTTCGGCGAGCGGCACCGAGAAGGCGATGATCGGCAGGATCACACCGTTGACCTTGGCCGAGCTGACCAGCATGGCCGGGAAATCGCTCAGCTTCAGGGTGCCGAGGATGAAGCCCATCAGGATGGTCACGACGACCGCCGTGGCCCCGGCCTCGGTCGGGGTCAGACGCCCCGAGAAGATCCCGTAGAAGATGATGCCGGGCACGATGAAGGCGTACCAGCCGGATTTCAGGGCCTTGCCGAGGCGCGAGAAATACTCACCCGCACTGATATTGCCGCCACCTTCCCAGCCGTTGAGCCGGTTCATGATGATATTGGTCACCAGGATCGAGACCAGGATCGCGAGCCCCGGGATCACCGCTGCGAGGAACAGGGTGGAGGCCGATATCCCCAGCACGAGGCCGATGATGATATAGGCGATCGAGGGCGGGATCAGGATCCCGGTACAGGCACCCGCCGCCACCAGCGCACAGGCATAGGGCCGGGGGTAGCCGCTCTCGACGAGGCGGTCGATGGTCATCCGGCCCACCGCCGCAGCACCCGCCGCGTCAGAGCCCGAGATGGCCGCGAACATCCCGCAGACCAGCACCGTGGCCGAACCGAAGCCGCCCTTGGCGAATTGCGTGAGCGCTTCTGCCACGTCGAGGAATTTGCGCGACAGGCCCGTCCGGACCAGCGCATCCCCCGTCAGGATGAAGAGCGGAACCGCCGTCAGCGCGAAGGCGTCGATCCCGGAAAAGAGGCGTTCGCCCACAAGGCTGAGGGGCAGGGCGCCCGACCAGACCAGCATGAGGATCGCGGAGGCGCCGATGGCGGCCCAGACCGGAACGGCCAGTGCCACGAGGACGACGAACATGATCACGGGGCCATAGAAATCCCAGCCCAGGATCACGGATTGTTCCATTTGTTGCCAAAGCATTTATCCGGTCCTCTCAGTCAAACAGCTTGTCGCCTTCGTAAACGGGACGTCCCGCACGAAGGTCGCTCACATCTCGCCGCAAGGACTGCACGAGGCGGAAAATGACGAGGGTGAAGCCGATGGGCACAGCCATCAGGAACCAGACCTGGCTGATCCGCAGACCCGGGGTGACCGAGCCGAACTTGGCCGAGACGAGGACGGTTTCGAAGGACCAGTAGAGCGCGATGATCGCGACCACGAACATGACCAGATCGCCAAAGATATAGAGCAGGGTTTTCACCTTGCGGCCCGCATACTGCATGATCACGTCGATGCGGATATGGCCGCGCTCCTTCACTGCTGCGGCGCAGCCGATCCAGGCGAGGTAGATAAAGGAATAACGGACAATCTCTTCTCCCCAGATCGAGGAGTAGGACATGATTTCACGCCGCAGCACCTCGATGAACATGGTGGCGACGAGCATCACGTAGAACAAAAGCAGCGCCCATCTCTCCCCGTTCTTGTCTATCGCTTTCAAGATATTTTGCATGAGTCCCTCCCCGACCCCAATAGGGCCCTGCCCTGGTTCGGGCTGGTCCGTGCTTTTTTGAAACGGTTGTGAGGGACCGGCGCGCCAAGGCGCCGGTCCCGAATGGTCTTCCGTGAGTTACGCGTCGTGTACGTAGTACTTTCCTCTTGTTTCTGCGGCTTCGGCCAGCTTGTCGAAGGTCTCCATGGAGCCGGCAAGCTCGACCTTGAACTGGTCCCATTCGGAACGCTGGTAGCCGCCTGCCTCTTGCCATTCGGCCAGCTGGTCGTCGTTCAGCGAGTGGAACTGGACACCGGCCTTGGTCAGCTCGGACATCGCGTAGGCGCGCGCAGAGGGCACCTTGGCGAGGTTCTGATGCGTGGTCATCTCGCCGGCAAACTCGATGCCTTCCTGCACATCGGCAGGCAGGGAGTTGAACCATTCGAGGTTCATCGAGAAGACCTGGCTGTCCGGCACCGCCTGGGTGAAGGTCACGTGGCTGAGAATGTCGGCAAAGCCGAACACGTAAAGCGCACCAACCGACGGATCGAGCGCATCGGCCACGCCCTGCTTGATCGCCGAGGGGGTTTCGCCCCAGGCCACCGGCGTCGGGTTCGCGCCGACCAGACGGTAATACTGCTGCAGCATGGCAGATCCCGGCACGCGGAATTTCACCCCGTCCAGATCGCCCGGCGTCAGGACCGGACCGGCCCCACCGGCGCGCATGGCGACAACGCGGGGGTCGATCACGACATAGAACAGCGCCTTGAAGCCTGCGGCCTCGACCTTGGGGTGGACCTCGGTCTTCCAGGCGTCCGAGCTCACCAGGTTGGTGAATTTCTGGTTGGAGCCACAGAAATACGGCATGTTGATCAGGTCAGCCGCGCTCGCATAGGGCGCGAAGTTGGACAGGGAGTGCTGTGCACACTGGATCGTGCCGCCCTGAACCGCCTGCACCAGTGCGCCGCCCGCGCCGAGCTGCCCGCCCGGGGCGAGCTTGACATAGACCTTGCCGTTGGTGGCGTTCTGGATGTTTTCCTTCAGGTCGAGCTGCATGATCGGATAGCTGCGCGACGCGCCGAGCACATAGGCGGTGGCCAGCGTCATGGTGTGATCGGCAGCCGCTTCGCGCTCACGCTCTTCGCGCGCGCTTTGGGCCACGGCCGCATCAGACCACAAAAGCCCCCCGGCACCGGCCACAAGCGCAGCGGTGAAGCTGCCCGTGCTCGCCAGTTTCAGAAAGTTCCTGCGCTCGACCGAGGCGATTTCTTTCATGTCACGATCCATAGTCTTCCTCCCTTATGGATTCTTGTCTTGTCTGTTCTGTTCGGCGGCTTCGCGCTGCAGAATGGCAGCGGTGAAGGCGATGGCGGCCGCAAAGAGCAGCACCATTTCCTGAACGTCATCGAGGATCGGGGCACCTGAAACAGCGCCGAGAACGACGTTGCCCACGTAAAGCCCGAACAAAATGATTGCGACGATTAATGCCATCGACTCGACCTCCCAGCGCTTCGATTCGAAATCAATGTAAGCGCTTACATACCGGCAGGCAAGCGCATACATTGATCTCGGACAAGGTTCTTTTCCCGCGCCCGCTCTGCGGGTAGGGTGGCGCACAGACCGTAGAAGCCGCGCGATAGAATGGCGGCTGCAGCGCGGTTGGGAGGATCATGACAGAACGCCAAAGGCAGAAGCCCCCGGCGCGTAAGGCCGCAAGCGATGCCCCGACCTTGCAGGACGTGGCGCAGGCGGCAGGGGTCTCGACGGCGACCGTGTCGCGCTGTCTCAACTCGCCCCAGCGCGTGGTGAAAGAGACCCGCGACCGGGTTCTGGCCGTGGTCGACAAGCTGGGCTATGCGCCGAATTTCGGCGCGCGGGCTTTGGCGGCCAAACGCACCAACACGATCGGCGCCATCATCCCGACCATGGAAAACGCGATCTTCGCCCGGGGCCTGCAGGCCTTTCAGGAGGAGTTGGCGGGTCATGGCCTGACCCTGCTGGTGGCAAGCTCGTCCTATCGGCCGGATCTGGAAGAAGAGCAGATCCGCACGCTGCTGGCGCGCGGGGCGGATGCGTTGCTGCTGATCGGGTTCGAGCGGGCGGCGCGGGTCTATGAGCTGCTGGATCAGCGTTCCGTGCCCTATGTCGTGGCTTGGGCCTTTGACGAGGCCGCGCAGCATCCCGCGATCGGCTTTGACAACCGCCAGGCGATGCAGGCGCTGGCCCGGCAGGTCTTCGATCTGGGCCATCGCGAGGTGGCCATCATCACCGCCCCGCTTGCGCCCAATGACCGGGCGCGCGACCGTGTCTCGGGGGTGTGGGACGCGGCGCGCGAGGTGGGGCTTTCGCCCGATGAGATCGTCCTGATCGAAACGCCGTACTCCATCGAGAACGGGGCCGCCGCGATGAAGTCGCTGCTGGAGCGCGCCCCGGGGACCACGGCGGTGATGTGCGGCAATGATGTTCTGGCCGTTGGCGCCATGGGGCAGGCGCAAAGCATGGGCCGCTCGGTGCCGGGGGACATTTCGATCACCGGGTTCGACGATATCGAGATTGCCGGGATCGTGACCCCTCCACTGACCACGGTGCATGTCCCGCATCGGCAGATGGGCAAGCAGGCGGCGCAAGTCCTGAGCGCGCTGCTGGGCGGGGCCAAACCCGGGGCGCCGGTCCGGTTGCAGACCGAGATCATTTCTCGCGCGTCGCTCGGGGTTGCGCCGGACTGAGCCGGGGCTTTCTCAGTCAATACATTAGCTTTGTCCCTTATCTGTCTGATAAAAAGTGCTTATCATCCTTGGGGTGATCTGACGGGTAGGGCTCGCGTCTTCGAGGCGTTTCGCGCGGCACCGTCCTTCATCGCCCAAACAGCCCTGCATCGCGCGCCGTGAAATGCATCAGGCGCACCGTTTTTGCGCCTAGAAATTAGGCGTTGCCCCGGCATGTCGGGAATTCCACGCCTTCGCTGTTTGCCGAACGCCTCGGGCTTTCTACGCTTTCAGGTGCAGGGGGCTTAGGGTTCCGCTTTGCGCGCAGCGCGTGAAGGCTGGTCCGAGAAGCACCGCCCAGGCGGCAAATTCCGCAAGGGTACACGGCGGGCCAAAATCCCGGGAGATTACTGCGTCGGTTCGCCCGCGCCTCATCTCTAGTTCTGTCAGCGGACCGATTTTCCATTTGGACAGAACAGAGAATGGGGAAATTTGATGCTCAAGACAGTCACGCTCAAGACAGCGCTTTTGACCACCGCACTGGGTCTGGCCCTCGCCGCGCCGGCCTCCGCGATGGAGAAATCCGAGTTCCGGGTCGCCTGGTCGATCTATGTGGGCTGGATGCCATGGGGCTATCTTGAGGACTCGGGCATCATGGACAAATGGGCCGAGAAATACGGCATCGATGTCGAGATCGTGCAGATCAACGATTATGTCGAGTCGATCAACCAATACACGGCGGGGGCCTTTGACGGGGTGTCGGCGACCAATATGGATACGCTGTCCATTCCCTCGGGCGGCGGGGTCGATACCACGGCGCTGATCGTCGGGGACTACTCCAACGGGAATGACGCGGTGATCCTCAAGGGCGAGGGCGGCCTCGCGGATCTGGCGGGCAAGCCGGTGAACCTCGTGGAGCTGTCGGTCAGCCATTACCTGCTGGCGCGGGGGCTCGATTCCGTGGGGCTGAGCGAGGCGGATCTGGACGGGGTGATCAACACCTCCGACGCGGATATGATCGCGGCCTTTGCCACGGATGATGTGGAGGCGGTCGTCACTTGGAACCCGCTGGTCTCGACCATTCTGGAGGAGCCGGGGGCCACCAAGCTTTTCGACAGCTCGGACATCCCCGGTGAAATCATCGACCTGATGGTGGTGAATACCGACACGCTGGAGGCGAACCCGGATTTCGGCAAGGCGCTGGTCGGGGCATGGTACGAGGTGATGGGGCTCATGGCGTCCGGAGATGAGGCCGCGCTGACGGCCATGGCCGAGGCCTCGGGCACGGATCTGGCCGGGTACAAGGCGCAGCTGGCGTCCACGGAGATGTTCTATACCCCCGCCGATGCGGTCGCCTTCACCACCAGTGCCGAGTTGCCCGAGACCATGGTGAATGTGGCGGAGTTCCTGTTCGACAAGGGCATTCTGGGCGAGGGCGCGCCGAGTGCGGATTTCGTGGGCGTGGCCTATCCGGACGGGTCGACTACGGGCGATGCGGGCAATGTCCAGTTCCGCTTTGACACGACCTATATGCAGATGGCCGCGGACGGCGCGCTCTGAGCGATCCGACCCCTGGTCGGGCGCCGTGCGCGCCCGGCCAGACCCCGGTGAGGAGGTCCCATGCGGCTGATCAATCGAAAACCCGGACGGGTGCTGGCGCTGTTTTTGCTGCTGCTGCCGTTTCTGGGCATCCTTCTGGCCTATAAGATGGGCTCGGATGCGCGGCTTGCGGTGAACCCGCAGGACAAGCTTTTGCCGGCGCTTTCGACCCTGAGCGCGACCGCAGAGCGGTTGGTGAGCGAGGGCAGCCGGCGCACCGGCGAGATCCTGTTCTGGAAAGACACGTGGTCGAGCCTGACGCGGCTCGGGCTCGGCGTGGGCATCGCCTCGTTCATCGGGTTGATGGCGGGGCTTGCGATTGGGTTGCTGCCCTATATGCGGGCCACGCTCGCAGGGTTTGTGGCCGTGGTTTCCATGGTGCCGCCGCTGGCGATCCTGCCCATCCTGTTTATCGTTTTCGGCCTTGGCGAGGTCAGCAAGGTCGCGCTGATCGTGATCGGGATCACGCCGTTTCTGATCCGGGACATGTCGGCGCGCACGCTGGAGCTGCCGAGCGAGCAGATCATCAAGGCCCAGACCCTGGGGGCCTCGTCGCTGGCCATCGCGATCCGGGTGGCCCTGCCGCAGATCATGCCGCGCCTCATTCAGGCGGTGCGTCTGTCGCTCGGGCCCGCATGGCTGTTCCTGATCGCGGCGGAGGCGATTGCCTCGGAGGATGGGCTGGGCTACCGGATCTTTCTCGTGCGGCGCTTTCTGGCGATGGATGTGATCCTTGTCTACGTGGTCTGGATCACCATCCTGGCCTTCGCGATCGATTATGCACTCAAGACTCTGTCGCGGCGGCTTTACCCGTGGATGGAGGCGTCCTTATGAGTTTCGTGCGCGCCGAGAACCTGTTCCAGAGCTATGGCCAGCGGCCCATTCTGGAACGGATCAACATCACCGCCGATGAGGGGGAGTTCATCTCGATCGTCGGGGCGTCGGGCTGCGGAAAGTCGACCTTTCTGCGCTTGCTGCTCGATCAGGAGCAGCCGACGCGCGGCGAGATCTATGTGGATGGCGAGCCGCTCGCGGGGGAGCCGACCCAGAGCCGGGGAATCGTGTTTCAGCGCTATTCCGTGTTTCCGCATATGACCGTGCGTGAGAACCTGATCGCTGCCGAGGGGCTGGGGGCGAACCTCTTCGGGATCCTGTCGCCCGGGGCCAAGCGGGCCGCCGGGGCGCGCGCGGATGAGGCTTTGGACCGGATCGGGCTGGCCCATGTGGCGCAGAACTATCCCGCGACCCTGTCGGGCGGGATGCAGCAGCGGCTGGCCATCGGGCAGGCGCTGGCGGCACGGCCCCGGATCCTGTTGCTGGATGAGCCTTTCGGGGCGCTTGATCCGGGGACGCGGCTGCAGATGCATGCCTTCTTGATGGAGTTGCGGGCCGAGACCAACATGACCGTGTTCATGGTGACCCATGATCTGGAAGAGGGGTTCAAGCTGGGCGACCGGGTCTGGGTGTTCGACAAGCCGCGCTGGGACCCCCATGATCCAGAGGCGTTCGGCGCCACCATCACCTATGACTTCGAGGCCCGCGATGGCGGGATCCCGTTTCAGAGCGGGCTCGGGTCCGCAGCGCCCGGCCCGGACGTCACGGCCCGCCCACCCACCCCCGCGCCGTCCGACCCGGGCGCTGCGGACCTTACGACCTAACCACGACTGCAAGACATCTCGGATACCGAGACTGGAGGATCTCATGCTCATCGCACCTGAGGCGCGCACGCGCTCTCACCACCCGGCGGATCAGCGCCATGACGCGCGGCGTTATCACCATCCGGATCTGAGCCGGCTTCAGGGCTGGAAGGCGATGAAGGCCGAGGCGGACCTGCCCGAGGGGCGCTGGGACGAGGAGCGGCGCTGGGCGCTGAAGATGGGTCTGACCGGGGCGGACAGCATCGAGGACAAGTCGATCCCGACCTTTGCCCGGGGCGAGCTGCCCCATTACGCGGGCATCAACACCTTTCTCAAGGCGCCCTATGCCGAGGATGTCGCGGAGGTGCAGCATTACGATGCCACCGTGCTCGGTATTCCCTTTGACGGCGGCACCACGTATCGGCCCGGCACGCGCTTCGGGCCCCAGGGCGTGCGCAAGATCTCGGCGCTTTACACGCCTTACAATTACGAGCTGGGCGTGGATCTGCGCGAGCAGATGACACTTTGCGATGCGGGGGACGTGTTCACCATCCCGGCCAATCTCGAGAAATCCTTCGACCAGATCACCCGGGCCGTCAGCCATGTGGCCTCATCAGGCTCCTTGCCGATCATGATCGGGGGCGACCATTCGATCGGGTTTCCCTGCGTGCGCGGGATTGCGGACTGCACCTCCAAGAAGATCGGGATCGTCCATTTCGACCGCCATGCGGACATTCAGGAAAAAGATCTCGACGAGCGGATGCACACCACCCCGTGGTTCCATGCCACGAACATGCCCAATGTCCCGGCCAAGAACCTCGTTCAGGTGGGCATCGGCGGCTGGCAGGTGCCCCGCGAGGCTGTGAAAGTCGCCCGCGAGCGCGAGACCAACATCATCACCATGTCGGATATGGAGCGGATGGGCGTCGACAAGACCGCGGAGATGGCGCTCGAGATGGCGTGGGACGGGGTGGACATGGTCTACATGTCCTTCGACATCGACAGCATCGATTGCGGCTTCGTGCCCGGCACCGGCTGGCCCGAGCCCGGCGGCTTCCTGCCGCGCGAGGCGCTGGCGCTGGCCTCCAAGGTTGCGGCTGAGGGGATTTGCGGGATGGAGCTGGTCGAGGTCAGCCCGCCCTATGACACCTCGGACATCACGGCCCTGATGGGCACGCGGGTGATCGTCGATGTTCTGGGGGCCATGGTTTCGGCGGGCACGCTCGGCAAGCACAAGCGCCATATCGACAAGCCGGTCACCATCCCCGCCGGGGAGTTCGAAGGAAAGCGGTGGTCCAATGCCACATGATCACGACCATGACCACGACCATGGCCATGATCATGCGCACGGGCATAGTCATGGACATCACCACCATGCGCAGGACCACGACCATGTGCGGGGGGATCACAATGCCCGCCCGGCGCGGCACCTGCACAGCCATCCCCATGAGGACCGCCCCGAAGAGGATATCCAGGCGCTCGCCACCGAGTTCATCAGCAGCTTTCAGGCAGCCCAGGACAAGGCGGCCTATCTCACCCTGAACGGGATCCCGCGCGAGATCCCGGACCGGGACGGGGGCGCGCCGCTCAAGCTGGTGGATGTGCAGCTCACCACCGAATGGCAGGTGGGAACGGCCTCACCCTCCTTCGGGTCGCGCGAGCTGACCTATCTGCCCTTTCCCGGTGACATGATCGAACCGCGCTCGAATCTGGGCTTTGTCTATGTCTCGATCCACCGCAAGGAGATGCTGGACCTGCGCGATGTGCTCGCCGAGCGCATGGCCAAGGGCGCGGTCTGAATTCTGCTGATTGCAACTGCCTGCGGAGGCAGGCAGTCTGGCCCGGCAGGAGAGAGGGCGCGCCGCGGCGCGAGCAGACCACGCCATGGACCGGGCCGAGATCGTACATGAGAATTTCCGTCGCCGTGTGGCGGCGGAGGACCTGCCAGCGGGTGCGGACCCTGCGGCGGGGCTGAGCCCGGGCGAGCTGCGCGGGCTCTTTGATGCGCAGGTGCTGAGCCGAGCGCTCGACCGTACGAGCCGGGCCATGCAGAAGGCGGGGCAGGGGTTCTACACCATCGGCTCCTCCGGGCATGAGGGGATGGCGGCGGTGGCCCATGCCCTGCGCGCGGATGATATCGCCTTTCTCCACTACCGCGACGCGGCCTTCCAGATCGCGCGCGGGCAACAGGCGGGCATGGCGCTGGACGAGATCGCGCGGGATATGCTTCTCAGCTTTGCCTGTGCCGCCGAGGACCCGATCAGCGGCGGGCGACACAAGGTGCTGGGCTCTCGCCCCCTGATGATCCCGCCACAGACCTCGACCATTGCGAGCCACCTGCCCAAGGCGGTGGGGGCGGCCTATGGCATCGGCTTGTCGCGGCGGCGTGCGCCGGGCTGGCCGCTGGTGCCCGATACGGCGATTGCCATGTGTTCCTTCGGCGATGCCTCGGTGAACCATTCGACGGCGCAAGGCGCGCTGAACACGGCCGGCTGGGCCGCGATCCAATCGGTGCCGCTGCCGCTGTTGTTCGTCTGCGAGGATAACGGGATCGGGATCTCGACCCCGACGCCCAAGGGCTGGATCGCCGCGAGCCTCTCGGCGCGGCCCGGCCTGCGGTACTTCACGGCCAATGGGCTGGATCTGTGCGAGACCGCCGCCAGGGCCGCCGAGGCCGCCGACTGGGTCCGGCGCACGCGCAAACCGGCGATCCTGCACCTGACCATGGTGCGGCTCTATGGCCATGCGGGGGCGGATCTGCCCACCACCTATCTGCCGCAGGCGCAGGTCGAGCGGGAGGAGGCGGATGATCCGCTGCTCCATTCCGTGCGGCTCTTGCAGGGGGCGGGCGCCTTGGCGCCGTCCGAGGCGCTGGCCCGGTATGACGAGGTGACCACAGAGGTCGCTGCGCTCAGCGGGCGGGCCGCGCAGGCACCCAGCCTCGGCGATGCCGGGGCGGTGGCCGCCTCGCTCCTGCCGCCGCGCCGGGCCGCGCCGGATCATGCCGCCCCGTCCGCCGAGGCGCGGGCGGCCTGTTTCGCGGGCGACCTCAAGGGGCAGGACAGCCCTCAGCCCATGTCGCGGCTGATCAGCTGGGCGCTCACGGATCTGATGTTGGCCCATCCCGAAACCCTCGTGATGGGCGAGGATGTGGGCCGCAAGGGTGGGGTCTATGGCGTCACGCAAAAGCTGCAGGCGCGGTTTGGCGCGGACCGGGTGATCGACACGCTGCTTGACGAGCAATCGATCCTCGGGCTGGCCATCGGGCTGGGACAAACCGGCTTCACCCCGATCCCCGAGATCCAGTTCCTCGCCTATCTGCACAATGCCGAGGACCAGCTGCGCGGCGAGGCGGCAACGCTGTCTTTCTTCAGCCAGGGCCAGTTTACGAACCCGATGGTGCTGCGCATCGCCGGGCTGGGCTATCAGAAAGGTTTCGGCGGGCATTTCCACAACGACAACTCGCTGGCGGTGCTGCGCGATATTCCGGGGCTGGTGATCGCCTGTCCGTCGACCGGCGATGACGCGGCGCGGATGTTGCGCGAATGCGTGCGGCTGGCGCGCGAAGAGCAGCGCGTGGTGGTCTTTGTTGAGCCCATCGCGCTCTATCCGATGCGCGATCTGCACAGCCCCGGGGATGGCGGCTGGATGCGCGCCTATCCGGAGCTCGGAGCGCGGATCGCCCTGGGGGAGATCGGTGTGACCGGGACCGGGCGCGATCTGGCGATCGTCACCTATGGCAACGGGCATTACCTGTCCCGCCAGGCCCTGCCGGAGCTGGAGGCCGCCGGGATCGCCACACGGGTCATCGACCTGCGCTGGCTCGCGCCGTTGCCCGAAGCCGCACTGCTGGAGGCCGTGGCGGACTGCGCCCACATCCTGATCGTGGATGAATGCCGCCGCACGGGCGGGCAGGCCGAGGGGCTTATGGCGCTCTTTGCCGAGCGGACCGATGCGCGGCTCGCGCGCGACACCGCCACGGATTGCTTCATTGCCACCGGGCGCGCCTATGCCGCGACCCTGCCCAGCCGCGAGAGCATCCTCGCCGCCGCGCGCGCCCTGCTCGGGAGGCCCGCGTGAGCGACTGGCCCTGCATTCGCCCCGTGGGCGTGACCGGCTGGCTGGTGAGTTTTGGCGATACCCTGACCGAGCGCGCCAATCGCGCCGCACTTGCCTTTCGCGCGAGCCTCGAGGCCGAGCGCTGGGCGGAGGTGGCCGAAACCTCCAGCACGCTGGCTTCGTGTTTCGTGCGGTTTGACCCGGTGACGGCGGATGCGGACGCGCTGGAGGCGCGGCTGAGCGCGCTTCTGGCGGCGCGGGACTGGTACGCCGCCGCCCCGCCGGAGGGGCGCAGGCTCTGGCAGATCCCTTGTGTGTTCGGCGGGCCGCGTGCTCCGCAGCTGGAGGAGGCTGCAGTGCAGGCGGGCCTGTCCCCGGACGAGGCGGTCGCGATGCTCAGCACGGCGCGGGTGCGGGTGCTCACCTTGGGGTTTGCGCCGGGCCAGCCCTATCTCGGCACGCTGCCCGAGGCTTGGGACCTGCCGCGCCAGACCGGGCTCACGCCGCGCGTGCCGGTGGGCGCACTGGTCCTCGCGATCCGGCAATTCGTGCTCTTTGCGACCTCGGCCCCCACGGGCTGGCGGCATGTGGGCCAGACGGCCTTTCGCGGCTACCGGCCCGAGGCCGAGCAGCCCTTTGCCCTGCGCCCGGGCGACGAGGTGGTCTTTCCGGTGGTGGATGAGGCGACCTATCTGGACCGGTGCGACGCCGATCCCAGCGGGCTTGGCGGCGCAACCAGCGAGCCGCTGTCATGATCGCGCAATTCGAGATCCTCGAGGCCGGCCCGGGGCTCAGCCTGCAGGATGCGGGCTGGCGCGGCTATATCGGGCAGGGGCTCTCGCCCGGTGGGGCCGCCGACCCGAGGGCGCTGGCCGAAGGGGGCGTTTTGCTGGGGCAGGATCCGCGCCGCGCCGCGCTTGAGATGGCCGGGCGGGGCGGGCGGTTTCGCGCCACGCGGGACTGCCGCATCGCGCTGACCGGCGCGCCCATGCAGGCGACAATGGACGGGGTGCCGATCCTCTGGAATGCCAGTCACCGCCTGCCCGCCGGGGCCGAGCTGAGCATCCGGGCCGCGCGGATGGGGGTGTATGGCTACCTGCATGTGGGCGGCGGGTTCGACACGCCGCAACGGCTCGGCTCGCGTGCGACCCATCTGGTCGCGGGGCTCGGGAGGCTTCTGGTCGCCGGGGACACGCTGCCGCTCGGCGCGGATGGGGGCGGGGCGGTTGGACAGGTTCTGCCGGATCCGGAGCGCTTTGCCGGAGGCCGTTTGCGGATCGTGCGCAGCTTTCAATCCGACCGTTTTGCCGAGGCGGATCTGCTGCGCCTGTCGCAGACCGCCTTCACCCGCGACATGCGCGGCAACCGCATGGGCGTGCGGCTGGACCACAAGGGCCCGGGCTTTTTCGCCCAAGGCGGGCTGACAGCCCTGTCCGAGATCGTCGTGCCCGGCGACATTCAGGTCACGGGCGAGGGCGCGCCCTATATCCTCGGCGTCGAATCCCAGACCACCGGCGGCTATCCCCGGATCGCCACCGTGATCCCAGCGGATCTGCCGCGCGCGATGCAGGCCCCGCCCGGTGCGCCCCTGCGTCTGACCCTGATCCCGCGCGCCGAGGCCATCGCCATCGAGCGCGCCGAGGCCCTGCGCCTGCGCGACCTGTCCCGCGGCCTGCGCCCGATCCTGCGCGACCCGGCGGATATCGCGGAACTTCTGTCCTACCAGCTCATTAGCGGCGTCACCGCCGGGGAGGTCCCATGACCCAGACTGTCGATCTCAACGCCGATATGGGGGAGGGGTTCGGCCCCTGGCCCATGGGCGAGGATGCCGCCCTGCTGGAAACGATCACATCGGCCAATATCGCCTGCGGCGCCCATGCGGGGGATTGGGATGTGATGGCCCGGACCATGGCGCTTGCGACCGAACGCGGGGTCGGGATCGGGGCGCATCCGGGCTTTCCGGACCTGCAGGGCTTCGGGCGGCGGCGGATGCAGATGCCCCATGACAGCCTGCGCAACCTCGTGGCCTATCAGGTGGGCGCGGCGCGTGGCATGGCGCAGCGCGTGGGCGGCACCGTGCGCCATGTGAAGCTCCACGGCGCGCTGGCCAATATGGCCTCCGAGGACGCGGCCATGGCGCAAGCCTGCTACGAGGGGGCGCTGGCGGTAGACCCGGATGTGATCATCATGGTGCTCGCCGCCACCGCGCAGCAGGAGGCCGTGCAGACGCTGGGCTGTCGCTGGGCGGCCGAGATCTTTGCCGACCGGGCCTATAATGACGACGCCACGCTGGTCGACCGCCGTCTGCCCGGCGCGGTGATCCACGACCCCGCTGAGGCAGGCGCACGCATGGTCGAGATGGTGCAGGCGGGCGCGATCATCACCGCCAGTGGCGCGCAGATCCCCACGCCGATCGACACCATCTGCCTGCATGGGGACACCGCCGAGGCCGTTGGGATCGCCCGGGCCACCCGCGCAGCGCTCGAGGCGGCGGGCATTACGCTCGGGGTCTTTCCGGGACGGCGCTGAGCCCTTTACACCCCGCGCAGGCCCGCGCATGGTCCGCCCGAGAACGCCGAAGGCAGCTTGACGGAGGAGCCCATGAAACGGTCGCGCATCAACGAGATCATGGCAGAGGCCGATGCCTTCATCCGGCGGCATGGCTTCGTCCTGCCGCCCTTCGCCTATTGGACCCCTGAGGCCTTCGCGGCCAATGCCAGCGACGCGGCCCATGTGATCGACGCGCGCTGCGGCTGGGATATCACCGATTATGGCGCGGGGCGCTTTGACGAGATGGGGCTGTTCCTGTTCACCCTGCGCAATGGCCGTCTGGCGGACCTGCAGCGCGGGGGCGGCATGTGCTATGCCGAGAAGCTTCTGATTTCGCGGCAGGATCAGCTGTCGCCCATGCATACCCATGTGCTCAAGGCCGAGGATATCATCAATCGCGGTGGTGCCACTCTGGTGGTGGAGCTTTTCGGGTCGGATGATGCGGGCGGATTTGCCGAGGATCGCGGGGGGCAGGTGGCCTGCGACGGCGTTACACGCAGCTTTGCCCCGGGCGAGAAGCTGAAGCTCGCGCCGGGCGAGAGCGTGACCCTGATGCCCGGGGACTGGCATGCCTTCTGGGGCGAGGGGGGCGATGTGCTGATCGGCGAGGTCTCGACGGTCAATGATGACGAGACCGACAACATCTTTCGCGAGCCCATCGGGCGCTTTGCCGAGATCGACGAGGATGAGGCCCCGACCCATCTGCTGGTGAGCGACTACGCCGCGCGCTTCGGGGCCGCCTGATCCCAATGGGTGCGGTGGACCCGCTGGCCATTCTGGCCATCTTCACCGCGCTGGCCATGGGCGGGATCGTCAAGGGGGCTACCGGCGCAGGCGCGCCCGTGGCCGCCATCCCGGTGATTGCCGCCTTCTTTGATGTGCGTCTTGCGGTGATGGTCATGGCCGCACCGAACCTTTTGTCCAATTGCTGGCAGCTCTGGCAGTTCCGGGCCCATCGCCTGCCGGGCAGCTTCCCGTGGATCTTTGCCGGCGGGGCGGCGCTGGGCTGCATTGGCGGCACGCTCTTGCTGGCGAGCCTGCCGGAGCGTTGGCTGGTGCTGACCGTGGCGCTCTGCGTGGCGGCCTATATCGGCCTGCGCCTCTTGCGGCCCGAATTCCGGCTGGCCTTCGCGACGGCAGAGCGGATCGTCTGGCCGGTCTCGCTGGTCTCGGGGGTGCTGCAGGGCGCGGCGGGGATCTCGGCGCCCGTCTCGGTGAGCTATCTCAACGCCATGCGGCTGGCGCGCCCGGCCTTCATCGCGACGATCTCGGCCTGTTTCATCGCCATGGCGGCGGTGCAGTTGCCCATGCTCTTTGCCACGGGGCTGCTGAGCTGGCCGCTTCTCGGGGTGAGCATTTTTGCTTTGCTGCCGATCCTCGGCTTCATGCCGCTGGGCGCGTGGCTCGCGCGCGCGCTCACGCCTGCGGGGTTCGACCGGCTGGTGCTCTTGATGCTGGGGGCGGTGGCGCTGCGGCTGTTCTACGTGGCCTTCACCGGCTAGCCGAACATCGTGTCCGGCAGCAGGAGTGCGAGATCCGGGATCAGCAGCACGAGGATGACCGCCGCCAGCATGGCGAACCAGAAGGGCCAGATCCCGCGAAAGATCGTGCCCAGCGGCACCTCCCGCGCGATGCCCTTGACCACGAAGACATTGATCCCCACTGGCGGCGAGATCAGCGCCATTTCCAGCACGATCACCATCAGGACCCCGAACCAGATCAGGTCGACGCCGAGGCTCTGCAGGATCGGCTGCACCAGCGGAATGGTCAGCACGAGGATCGCGAAGCCCTCAAGGAAGGTGCCCAGCACGATAAAGGCCAGCAGGATCGCGACCACCACCTGCATCGCCGTGAAGCCCTGCGCGCCGACCCATTGGGTCAGGGCATAGGTGACGCCGGTGAAGCCCACGAAGGTTTTGAACACAAAGGCGCCGAACAGGATCAGGAACACCGTGCCCGTGGATTTCAGCGTGTTGGTGACCACCTCGCGCAGGTTGGGCCAGGTCAGTTGCCCGCGTAGCACCGTCACCCCCAGCGCCAGCAGCGCGCCGATCCCCGCGGCCTCGACGGCAGAAAAAGCCCCGGTATAGATCCCGCCAATGGTCAGAAGGATTATCCCGACGATCCAGCTCGCGCGCCCAAGGGCGGCGAGGCGGACCGCCATGGTCTCGGCGCCGGTCGCTTGCGGGGCCTTGCTCGGGTCGCGCAGCACAACGAGCCAGATCGCGAGGATGAAGAGCCCGGTCAGCATCAGCCCCGGCAGCACCCCGGCCATGAAGAGCCGCCCGATGCTTTCCTCGGTCAGGATCGCATAGACGACAAAGCCCGCCGAGGGCGGGATCAGGATGCCCAGAGTGCCACCAGCGGCAATCGCGCCGGTGGCCAGCCCGTTATCGTAGCGATAGCGCTGCATCTCGGGCAGGCTCACGCGGCCCATGGTAACCGCGGCGGCCAGAGACGAGCCCGACAGCGCCGAGAATCCCGCGCAGCCCACGATCGTGGCCGAGGCCAGCCCGCCCCGCATATGCCCGAGCCAGCTATGAGCCGCCGTATAGAGGTCGCGCGACATGCCCGAGACCCCTGCGAGGTTCCCCATCAGGATAAAGAGGGGTAGGATGGTCAGGGGGTAATTCGACGCCTCGGAAAAGATCTCTCCGGCGACCACCGGCAGGCTCGCTTGGGGCCGGATCGCATAGATCCCGCCCGCGCCGACCAGCATCATCGCCGTGCCCACAGGCATCCGGATGAACAGGAGGCCAAACAGGGCGAGAAAGCCGAGAAGAGCGATGGTGGTCGTGTCCATGGGGCGGCCCTAGTCCAGCATCTCGTTCGGATCCGCGCCGGACCAGTGCAGCAGGCCGATGATCAGGTGGAGCACCAGAAGGACCGCATAGAACCCCATGGCCGCCGCCAGCCCGTAATAAAACGGCGTGTGGATGATCCCGAGATTGGAGGTCATCGCCCCGCAGGGCATCCCGCAGCTCCCCTTGGTTACGAGGCCATAGGCCGCGAAGCTGCAGATCGCGATCCCGCCCAGCCGGGCGGCCACATCCGTCACTCGCGTCAGCCCGCGCCCACCGGCATATTTGATGACGTTCACGCTGACATGGGACTGGTGCACCGCGCCATAGGCCACGGCTCCGGCCACCACCACGGTCAGGGCCATGGTCGAGATATCCTCGATCCCGAAGATCGGATCGCGCAGCACATAACGCCAGAAGACCGACACCCCCGTGACCGCGCCCAGCACCGCCAGCGCCAGCCCCCCGGCCAGGGCAAAGAGCCCCGCGACCCATTGCAGACCCCGCTCAACCGTGCCGAGCGGGGCCGGAAGCGGGCTCACCCGTCATCGCCCTTCATGATCGCGGTGATCTCGGCGCCGGTCTTGCCCTGGCCGACCTCGCTGGCAAGCCAGGCATCCATGGCGGGCTGGATGGTGGCGTCCCAGCGGGCGCGCTCGTCGTCGCTGAGCTCGATGATCTCGACGCCGTTCTCGCGGGCCACATCGATGCCGCGCTGGGCAATGGCCTTGTACATCTTGCCGCCCTCAAGGCTCAGCCACTTGCCCGAGGCCTCGTCGACCCAGCCTTTTTCTTCTTCGGAAAGAGCGCCATAGACGGTCTTGTTCATCAAAAGCACAAAGGCTGAGCCCGCGCCTGGGATGTTCGTGGTCATGTAATTCGCGGGCTCATGCATCTTGAAAGACATGGTGGCCGAAGGATCGATCGAGACCGCATCCACCACCCCGTTGGCAAGGTTCTGGTTGATCACGCTCACGGGCTGCGAGACGGCACTCGCCCCCAGCGCCTCGGTGAAGGGAATGTCCTGGGCCGAGGTCACGCGGACCACCAGCCCGTTCATATCCTCCAGCGTGCGGACCGGTGCGTCCCGCGTATAAAGCACCTGCGGATCATTGGCCCAGAGCGCGAGGATCTTGGCGTCGAACTCCTTCTCGATCAGGTCATAGGCGCGCCACATGGCCTCGGTGCATTCCACCGCATCGGCGCACATGCCCGGCGTTGTCACCGAGGTCGCCACAGGGAACAGCTGTGCTGTGTAGCCCGGCAGGTGAAAGGCGACATCCGCGATCCCGTCGAGCAGGATCGCGTACTGCTTGGGCGGGGCCGAGTTCAGCGCGCCGCCCGGGAACATCGAAACCGTGAGCGCCCCGCCCGACACCTCGGCGAGCTTCTCGGCAAAGGGCGTGAAGACCGCCTTGTTCATCGGATGGGTCGGCCCCATGAAATAGGCCAGTGCGAGATCCTTGGCAGTCGCACTTTGCGCGCCAAGGGACAGGGCCGCCGTCGCGGCCAGAGCGAATAGTGATTTCACGGTGCATCCTCCCTGATGTCCAGAGCGCTCTGCGGTCGGGATCTTGGGATCCTCTGGTCCGGCGGCGCGCTCCCCCTTGGGTCAGCTTGCGCAGGATCAGGACAGTTTTGAACCCCCGGCGGGATTTTTTCGCGCGGGCGCTGGATCACGGCTGTGTCAGGATGACCCGTCACATCGCGATCGGCGGGCTGCGAAAGGCTGACGCCTTGCCACCGGTTCGCAACCAACGCTAGATGCCCCCATGAGCAGCCTGACCGATCCCACATCCGGCGCCGGCGCGCAGCCGCGCAAGGCCAAGCCCGCCGGGCGCGAAGCCCGCCTCATGGGGACGGGCGCGCTGGGTCTGGCGCTGCTGTGTCTGCTGCCCATGGTGGCGGTGCTGATCACCTCGCTCTCGGGCGGGGTCGAGACGCTGTCCCATCTCTGGGACACGGTGCTGCCGCGTTATATGGGCACGACCGTTGCGCTGGTTGCGATCGTGGCGGCGGGCACCTTTGCCATCGGGACCGGCGCGGCGTGGCTCGTGTCAATGACCGAGTTCCCCGGGCGACGCTGGCTCGAGATCGTGCTCGTGCTGCCGCTCGCCTTTCCTGCCTATGTGCTGGCTTATGCCTATACCCATGTGCTGGACCATCCGGGGATCGTGCAGACGCTGTTGCGGGATGTGACGGGCTGGGGGCCGCGGGACTACTGGTTCCCCGAGATCCGCTCGCTAGGCGGGGCGGCGGCGATGCTGACGCTGGTGCTCTATCCCTATGTCTACCTCTTGGCGCGCGCGGCCTTCCTGCAGCAGAGTGCGACGACCTTCTTCGCGGCCCGTGCCTTGGGCCGGACGCCGTTCCATGCCTTCCGCGAGGTGTCGCTGCCCATGGCCCGCCCGGCCATTGCCGCAGGCGTGCTGCTCGCCACCATGGAGACGATCGCGGATTTCGGCACGGTGTCCTATTTCGGGGTGCAGACCTTCGCCACGGGCATCTATACCAGCTGGTTCAACATGGCCGACCGGGTCGCGGCGGCGCAGCTGGCCATGGGCCTCCTGGTCTTTGCCCTGCTTCTGGCCTTTCTGGAGCGGACGACCCGGGGCGAGGCGAAATACCATGGCGGCAAGCGGCAGGAGGGCATGGCCCGCATGCCCCTGCGCGGTGCGGCGAAATGGGGGGCGACCGCGCTCTGTGCCGCGCCGGTCGTGTTCGGTGTGATCCTGCCCATCGTGGCGCTGGTGGTGATGGGCGTCGGGTCCGAGCAGAACCTGCTCAGCCGTCGTTACCTGCGGTTTCTGAGCAATTCCCTGACGTTGGCGGGCACGGCTGCGGTTCTGACGGTTCTGGCCGCCATCGTGCTGGGCTATTTCCACCGGGTGCGCCCGGGCAATACGGCCACTGCGGCGCTCTATATCGCGCGGCTGGGCTATGCGGTGCCGGGCGGGGTGATCGCGGTGGGGCTGCTGGTGCCCTTCGCGCTTTTTGACAACACGCTGGATGCCTGGATGCGGGCCACGTTCGACATCTCAACGGGGCTGTTGCTGACCGGGTCGATCTGGCTGCTGGTCGCGGCCTATATGATCCGCTTTCTCGCCGCAGCGCTTGGGGCCTATGAGGGCGGGCAGGCGACCATCAACACCAATCTCGACTTCGCCTCCCGCGTGCTGGGCCAGAGCGCTTATGGCACCCTGCGCCGGGTGCATCTGCCGATCCTGACGCCCAGCCTGCTGACGGCGCTATTGATCGTCTTTGTCGACGTGATGAAGGAACTGCCCGCGACGCTGATCATGCGTCCGTTCAACTTCGACACGCTGGCGGTGCAGGCGCACCGGCTTGCGGCGGATGAGCGGCTGGATGGGGCCGCCGTGCCCAGCCTCGTGATCGTGGCGGTGGGCTTTCTGCCGGTGCTGCTGCTCTGCCGCCGGGTCAGCCGGCGCTAGGAGCCGGGCGCGACCTCCACCGGGCCCGTCCCGTTGATCCGGGTGCTGCAGGCGTCCACGGGATCAAAGCCGGGCCCGGCCATACGGCAGGCGCCCACCACGAACTCATAGCGATCCACGTCGGTGCACGGGGCGTTCGGCGTCTCGAAGACGGTCGTGACGCTGGCCCCGGGCGCGATGTTCATGAACCATGTGCCCTTGCTGCGCCCCACGCGGTCCGCGCCCACATAGAGAAAGAAATGCCCGCTCACCTCCATCACCGGATCCGGACCGGTATTGGTCAGGGTCATCTCGGCGGTGCAGTAGTATTCCCGCTGCCCGATCTCGCCGAGGGCGAGGTCGAACTCCGCAAGGGCCGCTGATGCAGGCAGGCAGAGAGCGAGGCCACAGGCCAGTGCATGCCGTCGCATTTCAAATCCTCCGGGCTTGGGACAGGTCACAAAAAAAGGGGCACCATTGGCGCCCCTTTAAAGGTCGTGAGTGGCCGGGGCCTTATTTCCAACCGGCTTCGTTGAAGATCTTCTGCGCGACGGGCACGTTCTTGGCGACAGCGGAGAGGTCCACATCGTCGGGCTTGAACATGCCCAGAGCGGCGACAGAGGGGCTCAGGCCGACGCCCGGCACGGCCGGATACTCGTCATTGCCTGCCGAGAAATACTGCTGCGCCTGATCGGAGGCGAGGTATTCCATGAATTTCACGGCGTTCTCGAGGTTCGGCGCATTGGCGGCGATGCCACCGCCCGACAGGTTCATATGCGCGCCTTCGGCATCCTGCGAGGGGAAGACCCAGCCGATATTGCCCAGATCGTCATCGCCAAGGCCGCTCACGTCTTTGCGCAGCGCGCGGGCGAAGTAGTAGGTGTTCGAGATCGAGATATCACACTCGCCCGAAACCAGACCGCGCAGCTGGTCGGTGTCACCGCCTTGGGGCTCACGCGCGAAGTTCTCGACGAAGCCAGCGGCCCACTCTTTGGCGGCTTCTTCGCCGTGGTTCTCGATGATCGCAGACAGCAGCGTCTGGGAATACACGTTGGTCGAGGACCGGTGGCAGACCTGCCCTTTGTATTTCGGATCGGCCAGCGCGACATAGGACATCGGCGGCTCGGCCACGTCGGCCTTGTCGTAGAAGATGATCCGCGCGCGCTGCGAGAAACCGAACCACTGGTTGTCCGCATCCTGCAGATAGCCGGGGATGCGGGCTTCGAGCACGGCGCTGTCCACCGATTGCAGCACGCCCGCAGCCTTCGCACGCTCGAGACGCGAGGTGTCCACTGTCAGCAGGATATCGGCGGGGGAGTTCACGCCCTCGGCCTCCATCCGCGCGATCAGCTCGTCGGCATTGCCTTCGATGCGGTTGATCGTGATCCCGGTCATGTCCTCGAAATCGGAGTAGAGGCGCTCGTCAGTGTCGTAATGACGCGAAGAATACAGGTTTAGCTCGCCAGCCGCATAGGCCGCCGATCCAAGCAGCGTTGCAGCTGCGGTCATGGCGCTTACGGACAGGGTAAATTTCGTCGGCATGGTCACTCCTGAAGGATTATCTATTCCCGATAGAATTAATCAGATACCAGTCTCGCCGGTGGCATCAAGTCTTTTTTGACTCTTTTTGTCGGAAACCGGCGGTCCGTCGCGCGCCCGCCGTTTCCCCGGAGCCACAGACACACGCGCTGCGCTCCAAGCCTCTTGCGGCGCAGGCGCGCTTCCGAAACAACGGGTCAAGCCTTTCAACAGATCAGGAGCGCGCCATGTCCATCCATACGGTCCAGACGCAGCCCATTGACGGTCAAAAGCCCGGGACCTCTGGCCTGCGCAAGACCACACCCACCTTTCAGGAACCGCATTTTCTGGAAAACTACATTCAGGCCATCTGGAATGGCATCGGCGGTGTTGCGGGCAAGACGCTCGTGCTGGGCGGGGATGGCCGCTATTTCAACGCCGAGGCGGCACAGGTCGTGCTGCGCATGGCAGCCGCCGGTGGCGCGGCGCGGGTGATCGTGGGGCAGGGCGCGTTGCTCTCGACCCCGGCGGCGTCGCACCTGATCCGGCTGCGTGGCACCGATGGCGGCATCATCCTCTCGGCCAGCCACAATCCCGGCGGCCCCAAGGGCGATTTCGGCGTGAAGTATAACGGCCCCAATGGCGGCCCCGCCACCGAGGAGGTGACGGACAAGATCTTTGCGGCAACCAAGACCCTGACCGAGTACCAGATCCTCGATGCGCAGGACGTGGATCTCTCGGCCCTGGGCGAGACGGTCATGGGCGATATGGTGGTCGAGGTGGTCGATCCGGTCTCCGATTACGCGGCGCTGATGGCCGAGATCTTTGATTTCGACGGGATTCGCGCGCTTTTTGCCAGCGGCTTCCGCATCCATTTCGACGCGATGCATGCGATCACCGGGCCCTATGCCACGGCGATCCTCGAGGACACGCTGGGCGCGCCCAAGGGCAGTGTCGTCAATGGTGTGCCCAGCCCCGATTTCGGCGGCGGCCATCCGGACCCGAACCCGATCTGGGCCAAGGAACTGGTCGACGCGATGATGGGCGAGGATGCGCCGGATTTCGGTGCGGCCTCCGATGGGGATGGCGATCGCAACATGATCATGGGGCGCGGGATCTACGTGACCCCCTCCGACAGTCTGGCGGCCCTTGCCGCCAACGCGACCCGGGTGCCGGCCTATGCGGGCGGGCTTGCAGGTGTTGCGCGCTCCATGCCGACCTCCAAGGCGCTGGACCGCGTGGCCGAGGCGCTGGGCATCGATTGCTACGAGACGCCTACGGGGTGGAAATTCTTCGGCAACCTTCTGGATGCGGGGCGCGCGACGCTTTGCGGTGAGGAAAGCGCCGGGACCGGCTCGGACCATGTGCGCGAGAAGGATGGTCTCTGGGCGGTGCTGTTCTGGCTGAACATTCTGGCCGAAACGCGCAGCTCCGTGGCCGACCTGATGGCGGATCACTGGGCGCGCTACGGCCGGAACTACTACTCGCGCCATGATTACGAGGCCGTGGATGCGGCCGCCGCGAACGCTCTGATGGAGGACCTGCGCGGTCGTCTCGCGGACCTGCCGGGGACCGAGGTCGCGGGCCAGATCGTGAATTTCGCCGATGAGTTCAGCTATGACGATCCGGTGGACAACTCCCACAGCGCCGGGCAGGGCCTGCGCATCGGGTTCGAAAGTGGCGCGCGCATCGTGATCCGACTGTCGGGGACGGGCACTGTGGGGGCGACCTTGCGGGTCTATCTCGAGGGCTACGCGCCGGGCCCCGACGGGCTCGACCGGGATCCGCAGGACGCGCTGGCCGATGTCATCGCCGCTGCCGATGGGCTGGCCGGGATCGTCACGCGCACGGGCCGGGCGGCCCCGGATGTGATCACCTGAGCGGAAAGCTCAGACAGGCGGTTCACAGAAAGGCATTTCGGAGTTTAGGGTTTCTCAAGGGACGGCGGCGCATGCTGCCGAAATTGGGAGGTCCCGCATGAGCCGTTACGCGATCTTTTTCATAGTGGCCTGGGCGACGGTTGCGTCGCTCATCGCCTTGGCGTGGAGCATCTGGTTCCTCATACCGCTCGGGGTGTTCGGGGCCTTGTCCGCGCTCGGGGTGTATGACCTGCTGCAACAGCGCCACTCGATCCTGCGCAACTACCCGGTAATCGGGCATATGCGCTTTTTGTTTGAGGGGATCCGCCCGGAGATCCGGCAATACCTGATCGAAAGCGATCAGGACGAAGAGCCGTTTTCGCGCGACACCCGCTCCATCATCTATCAGCGCGCCAAGGGGGTGGAGGATAAACGCCCCTTCGGCACCCGGATGCGGGTCTACGATTCCGGCTACCAGTGGCTGACCCATTCCGTCCGGCCCATTCATATCGAGGATCCGGATTTCCGGGTGCGGATCGGCGGACCCGACTGCGCCCAGCCCTATGACGCCTCGATCTACAACATCTCGGCCATGAGTTTCGGCGCGCTCTCGGGCAATGCGATCCGGGCCCTGAATACCGGTGCCAAGGAGGGCGGCTTTGCCCATGACACCGGCGAGGGCGGTGTGAGTGTGCATCACCGCAAGGGCGGTGGCGATCTGATCTATCAGGTGGGCTCGGGCTATTTCGGCTGCCGGACCGAGGACGGCGTGTTCGACCCGGAGAAATTCCGGGAAACCGCCAAGAACCCGCAGATCCGGATGATCGAGGTGAAGCTGTCTCAGGGGGCGAAACCGGGGCATGGGGGCGTGTTGCCAGCCTCGAAGATCACGCCCGAGATTGCCGAGGCGCGGGGCGTGCCCATGGGGCGCGATTGCGTGTCCCCGGCGGCCCATGGCGCGTTTTCGACACCGGTCGAGATGATGACATTCCTTGGTGATCTGCGCGAGCTCTCGGGCGGCAAGCCTGTGGGTTTCAAGATGTGCATCGGTCACCGGCGGGAATTCATGTGCATCGTCAAGGCAATGCTCGAGACCGGGATCGTGCCGGACTTCATCGTGATTGACGGCAAGGAGGGCGGGACCGGCGCCGCACCCCTGGAATTTGCCGATCATATGGGCATGCCGCTGGTCGAGGGATTGACCTTTGCTCATAACACCCTGCGCGGTGCGGGGCTGCGCGATCAGATCAAGATCGGCGCATCCGGCAAGATCGTGACGGCATTCGATCTGGCCAAGGTGCTGGCACTGGGCGCGGATTGGGCCAATTCGGCGCGCGGATTCATGTTTGCTATCGGATGCATTCAGGCCCAGGCCTGCCACACGAACCAGTGCCCGGTCGGCGTGGCAACGCAGGATCCGCTGCGCGCCCATGCGCTCAATGTGGACAGCAAATCCGTGCGGGTGGCGAAATTCCATCGCAACACGCTCAAATCTCTGGCCGAGATGACCGGGGCGGCGGGGCTCGAACATCCGCGCGATTTCCTTCCCTATCACCTGATCGTCCGCGAGACGGATCGCGGGATGATGACCGGGGATGAGGTCTATCCTTACCTGCCCGAAGGATTTCTTCTCGACGAAGAGGCGGATGAGTTCGGCTATCTGCGGCGCTGGCGTCGGGCCGATGCCAGCAGCTTTGCGCCGACGGATATGCGCAAGGGCACCTGACGCGGCGCGCGACGCGGGCAAACCGGCGGCTGGCAATCCCGCCAGCGCGCCGGGTTTGTTTCCGAAATCCAATCGCGAACGGGTGGGTATTTGGCGAATTGCCGCCTCCCGTGTTAACCTTTTTCCAGTTTTTCACGATTTGGACAAAGGTGCTTTATGCTCAAACATGTTGTTTTCGCCGCGGCCCTCGCATGTGCCACAGGCGCACAGGCCAGCTCGATCGCCTCGCTTGCGATCTCCGATCTGACTTTCGATATTCAAACTGAAACCGTCGTTTCGAGTGATGTCTCGACCTATACGGGTATCTCGGGTTTTGCGCCGGGGGACACAGTGGGCTGGAGCGTGAACGCCTTCTCTCCCCTGAGCGATCTGACCAGCACGCAGAGTTTCTCGGGCTTCGGGACGGTCCCGGCACAGAGCTACGAGCATGTGCATGTCCACGGGTTCACGATCACCTTTGACGAGGCGATTGATGAGCTGCTCTTCGTTGTCGAGAACGACAACAACAACACGCTCAATGGGGTCCTGCTGGATCTGCAGTTCGCGGCCGCCGACGCGCAGGGCGTCCTTTTGCCTACCGGTACAGGGTATTCGATCACCACGGCGAATGCGGCCACGTGGGTCTTGTATGAATTCGCCGCTCCTGTGACGCAGGTCGTGAATATCGCCGGGCCCGCCGCCGATGGGTTTGACATGGCGTTCTTTGCCGGATCCTCGGTCGCGCCGATCCCCCTGCCGGCCTCGGTCCCCCTGCTTGGTGCGGGCCTCGGGGCACTTGTGCTGGTCTCCCGCCGCCGTCGCCGCCGCGCCTGAGCCCGCGGCCTGCGGCGCGGGTTTGCGCCGCAGGGTTCTGTGACTTGGTCACTGATCCATTCCGGTTTCCGAATGTATCTTCTGTGGTGTCGGGATAGTCTGTCCCGACACCACGGTTGCAGGAGGATCGGATGGAAACCGTTTTCACACCCTGGATGTCACTCGCCGGTGGCGCGCTGATCGGCCTTGCGGCGGTGGCGCTCATGGCGCTGCACGGGCGCATCTTTGGCGCGACCGGGATCCTGGCTGGCGCGCTTCTGCCCTCTGACCCGCAAGACCGCGGATGGCGTCTCGCGCTGTTGGCGGGAATGATCTCGGGGCCGGTGCTGGTCTGGATCCTGAGCGGGTCCATGCCCGAGGTTCAGGTTCCGGTGAGCCTCCCGGCGCTGTTGATAGGCGGTGTGCTGGTCGGGATCGGCGTCACGCTTGGCTCTGGCTGCACATCGGGGCACGGCGTCTGCGGAATGGCGCGCTTGTCGCCCCGGTCGATTGCGGCGACACTGGTCTTCATGACAACCTGCGGCGTGACGGTCTTTCTGATCCGTCACGGGATCGGAGGATAAGCCATGCGGATGCTCAGCTTCTATCTCATCGGTCTCGTCTTCGGCGTCGGGATTTCCCTGTCAGGCATGGCCAACCCGGCCAAGGTCCTCAACTTCTTTGACATTGCCGGGGCCTGGGACCCGAGCCTTGCTTTCGTGATGGGCGGTGCCCTGGTCGTGACGGGTCTGGGCTATCGACTGGCCCTGCGCCGCGCGACGCCGGTGCTGGCCCTGCGCTTCCAAGTTCCCAGCCGGACTGGGCTCGATCCCAGTCTTCTGTCCGGGGCGGCGATCTTCGGGGTGGGCTGGGGCATTGCCGGCTTCTGTCCCGGTGGGGCTTTGCCCGCTCTGGGCACTGGGCGGGTCGAGGTCGCCGTATTCGTGGCCGCCCTGATCACGGGGATCCTGTTGACCCGTCTCACATTGGACCGGCGTGCGGGCCCGCGCGGGCTCGCCCCCGGGTCGCGCTAGACCCAGCGGATGCGGAGGAGGACCAATGACCGAGTTTCCCGTACGCCTTGACGCCACACCGGACGTGACCGCGTTTTTCGACCCGGCCACCCATACGATCAGCTATGTGGTTGCCGATCCGGCCACCAGGATCTGCGCGGTCATCGACAGCGTTCTGGATCTCGACTACGCCGCAGGCCGGATCACCTACGCCCATGCGGACAGGATGATCGCCTTTATCCGCGCCGAGGGGCTCCGTGTGGACTGGATCATCGAAACCCATGTCCATGCGGATCACCTGTCGGCGGCACCCTATATTCAAGCGTGTCTCGGGGGGCGTATCGGGATCGGAGCCGAGATCCTCACGGTGCAGGACACCTTCGGCAAGGTTTTCAACGAGGGCACCGAGTTTCAGCGCGACGGCAGCCAGTTCGACCGGTTGTTTCAGGATGGCGAGACCTATGAGGTTGGCAAGATCCCGGCATTCGCGCTTTCGACGCCCGGGCATACTCCGGCCTGCATGACCCATGTCATCGGCAATGCGGCCTTCGTGGGGGATACTATCTTCATGCCGGATGGAGGCTCGGCCCGCGCGGATTTCCCCGGGGGCGATGCCGGGCAGCTCTACGATTCCATCTGGCGGGTGCTGTCGCTGCCGGACGAGATGCGGTTGTTCATGTGTCACGACTACGGACCGGAAGGGCGCGAGATCCAGTGGGAGACCACGGTCGCCGAAGAAAAGCAGCGCAACATCCATGTGGGGCAGGACCAGTCGCGCGAGGCCTTTGTCGCGCTGCGGACCGCGCGGGATGCGACGCTGGCGGCGCCGAGGCTGCTCCTGCCGTCATTGCAGGTGAATATGCGGGCCGGTGAGATTCCCAAGGATCCCAGCGGACGCCCGATGCTCAAGGTCCCGTTGCGCGGGATTTGAACGCAAAAGCCCCGGCGGTGGGGCCGACCACGGCCCGTGGGTCAAGCCGTGGTCGCGGGCTCCGGACGGAGCCAAAGGCGCATCGCGCCTTAACGCAGGCCGACCAAACCGCCCGCCGTGGTGCCGGACGAGCGCACCCGCTTGACGCGCAGAGGGTAGATGACCCCGGCGGCGACGTTGGTCAGTTTCACGATATTGCCCGAGATCAGTTCCACGGAAATGTCGCCGGCTTCGCCGACATAGATGGCGCGCGTGGCAAAGGGCAGGTTGTTGGAATTGCTGGGCGTGATGGCTTCGCCGGCCGTGGCCGGGCCGGTCAGGCTGCTTTGGTGGCCTTTGTAGTCGTCGATCATGTGTCTGCTCCAAGGAAAACTTCTGCCTATAGGCGCAGAGAAGTCTGAAGATCTGCCGAGACCTGCGCGCGCTCCTGCACACATCGCGCAACGGCGCGGGCGCTTGTGCGCGGGGGGTAGCCGTCCATAACCGCTTGTTCTTGCAGCGCGCGCGCGGCAGGGTGTGGGCGCAACCGGAACGGGAGGATACGGTTTGAACCCCATGCAGGCAGCCTGTCTCGCCCTGAGCCTCGCCTTCTATGGCAGCGCGGCGGCGGCTCTGGACCTTCCGCCCGCGGTGACGGATGCGGATTACGCCCCGGTCGACCCGGCAGAAGCGCGCCTGGGGCAGCTGTTGTTTTACGACCCGATCCTGTCGGGCAATCGCGAGGTGTCCTGCGCGACCTGCCATCACCCGGTGCATGGAACGTCGGACGGTTTGTCGCTGGGGATCGGCGATGGCGGGATCGGCCTTGGACCCAAGCGGCGTGCCGACCCCGAGAACCCGCCCGAGCAGCGTATTCCCCGCAATGCGCCCGCCCTGTTCAACCTCGGCGCCCATGAATTCACCGTGCTCTTTCATGATGGCCGGATCGAGGTCGATCCCGACCGCCCCGGTGGACTGCGCACCCCGCTGGACGAGGATATGGTCGCGGGCTTTGCCTCGCTGCTCTCGGCGCAGACCATGTTCCCGGTGCTCAGCCCGGACGAGATGGCGGGGCATTACGGCGAGAACGAGATCAGCAAGGCCGTCCGGCAAGGCCGTCTGACCGGCGAGGGCGGTGCCTGGGATCTGATCTCGCGGCGCGTGGCGGCGATCCCGGCCTATGCCGAGGCGTTTGTCGCGGTCTATCCCACAATCGACAGGCCGGAGCAGATCGGGTTCACGGATATCTCGAACGCGATTGCGGCCTTCATGGCCTTCGAGTGGCGCTCGGATACGAGCCCTTTTGACACCTACCTGCGCAGTGGTGCGGGCCTTGCGCCTGCGCAAGCCGAAGGGATGGGGCTGTTCTATGGGGCGGCGGGCTGTGCGGCCTGCCATACCGGCCCGTTTCAGACCGACCACGGTTTCCACGCCATGGCCGCACCGCAGATTGGCCCGGGCAAGGCCGCGCGGTTTGAAAGCCATGCCCGGGATGAGGGGCGGATGCGGGTGACAGGGCGGAGCGAGGATGCCTATGCGTTCCGTACGCCCTCCTTGCGCAATGTGACCCTCACCGGGCCCTATGGCCATGCGGGGGGGCACCGCGATCTGGACGCGTTTCTGCGCGATCACGTGTCACCCGAGGGTGGCCTCGGGACCTATGACCAGACGGGCGTGACCCTGCCGCTGCTCGAGGTTGCGGATTTCCGGGCCTTTGCGGTGGGGGGGGACCTCGCCGAGATCCGCGCCGCGCGCCGTGCGCCCGGTGTGGCGCTCAGTGATGCGGAGCTTGCAGCACTTCTGGCCTTTCTCGCCGCGCTGGAGGACCCCGTCGCCATCACCGGGCGGCTCGGCGTGCCGGAGACGGTGCCCAGCGGGCTGCCGGTGGCCGCGCCCTGAAAGTTCCGCGGCCTAGGGCGCGAGGGGGATTTGCAGGCTCTGGTTCGCGGTTACGTCGCGCCGGGCGCGCAGCCTGCCCGTGGCGTCCCGGATCTCGACCAGGGCGCGCGTGGCCGGGCCAAGTCCGAAATGCAGGGGCAGGGCGCTACCGCCCGCATGGCCGCCGCCAACCACACGTTGTTGCACCTGCCGTCCCTGATCGGTGATCACCGTCACCTCGGCCCCGACCGCAAAGGGACGGGTCGCGTCGCGCGGGTCGATGGCTATCCAGTTGCCTGTTGCCCGGGTCACATTGCGGTACAATTCCATCGGTGCGCGCCGGTTGACCACCACCAGGTCGAGCCGCCCATCCCCGTCGAAATCCGCCAAGGCGGCCCCACGAGACCGCGCGGTCGTGGCGACACCGGCCGCGACCGAGGCCTCGACAAAGCGACCATCTGCCAATTGCATCAACAGGTTATTGGGGTCCTTCATGGCGTTGCCGGGCATCTGGTCCACATTGCCCTTGGCGAGAAACAGATCCGCGCGGCCGTCATTGTCCACGTCGCCAAACTCCGCATGCCAGCCGGTGGAGGGACGGCCATCCTCGCCCAGATGCGGGCGCTGGGCATAGGTCCCTTGCGAGAAGGGGGCCGCGCCATAGGTTCCGTCGGGTTGGGCGATCTGCAAGAGCTGGTCGCCCATGGAGGTCAGCATCACCTCGTCGCGGCCATCCCCGTTCAGGTCCCGGCTCGCGATCCCCATGCCCCAGAGCGAGACCCGGGGCCAGCCATCCTCCGCGCCGAGAAACCGGTTCTCGGTCAGATCGAACATCTGCTCATACCCGCCGCGCACATAGTAGTGCCGGTCATTCGACAGGCGCAGGGTCACCCGCCCGCGCGCATCCCGCGCAGCCAGAGCCGAGAGCGTGCAATAGCCGGGATCGAACCCTTCGCTGTCATAACCGCCCTCGGGGCGCGGGGTCAGGATCTGGTGGGTGTCGCACGCCTCGAACGGTCCGTCGGGGTCCGTGCGATCCACGTAATTGCCGACAAAGAGGGTCGGGTGCCGCGCCCCCTCGGGCCACCAGGCGGTGAAGGCGGTGCTCCATGCGTCGCCGTGATCGATGCCGAAGGCCTCGGTGGCCTCGCTGAAGGCGCAGTCCGGCCCGCCGCGCAGCACCCGGTTCGCACCCACGCGCAGCACGAACAGATCCCGCCAGCCATCGCCATCGATATCGAGCGCATAGGCCCCGGTCACGCCGTTCATTTCCGGGATGGGGGCCGGGGCAAACTGCATCTCGCCCAGATTGTGCAACAACCGTGCCGGAGCGGTGCCGCCCGCGGCAAAGATCTCCGGTAGGCCGTCGCGATTACAATCAAAGACGGCAACGCCCCCGCCGACGAAATGCTCCCAGCCACCCGAATAGATATGCTCGGGCAGGGCGGCGCTGTGATCCTCGAACGTCACCTGCGCCGAAACCGCACCGGGGATCAGCAGCGCGCAGGCCAGAACCGCGTGTTTCATCTGTCCCCCAGAAGCGTATCCGTGACCGCCCCCAGCGCCAGCGCCGTCGCGCCCCGGGCCCAGACCTGATCGCCCCAGGCGTGGATCTCGACCCGCGTGCGGGAGGCGTCCGGGTTCAGGGTCATGTTCTGCATCTCGGCCAGCACCTCTTCGGCATAGAGGTAGTCATAGCGCATCCGCGCGCCGCTCAGGATGATCAGCGCGGGGTCAAAGAGTTGCACCACATTCGCGAGACCCACGGACAGGAACCGTCCGGCCCGTTGAAAGATTGCGCGCGCCGCCCCGTTGCCCGCCTTGGCCTGATCGAACAGGCTTTCGAGCATGGCCGCGGTGGTCTGGGCGCTGCGCGGATTGCGGTCGAGCGCGGTCGAAGCCTCGCGCACCAGCGCGTAGTCGGCGAGATAGGCTTCGAGACAGCCGCGCTGACCACAGCGACAGAGCGCCCCGTCGAGCTGCACCTTCATGTGACCAAGCTCCAGCCCCAGCCCCTGCGCGCCCCGAAACAGCCGGTTATTCAGCACAAGCCCCATGCCGACGCCCTGTTCGATGGTGACGACGGCGAAATCCTGACGGGTCCGCCCGGACCCGAACCACAGCTCAGCGAGCGTCAGGACATTCGCGTCATTCTCGAGATAGGTGGGCAGGCCGAACCGCGTTTCCACCAGCTCTTGCAGCGCATGATCCGCACCGGTCAGGAGCGGGCTCCAGCTGACGATGCCGGTCTCGTGGTGCACTGCGCCGGGCAGGCCGATCCCGATGGCCGAAATGTCGGCGCGTGCGACGGCACTGTCCTTCAGGACCATGTCGATCAGGGCGCCTATCTCGGCCAACAGCCCTTCGGTGTCATAGCGCGTGGGCTGGCTCGGGCGGCGGGCCGTGGCCAGCTCGGTCCCCGCGAAATCCGACAGGCTGATCGTGTGCATCTCATCGGAGAGGCGCAGGCCCAGCACATGGCGGGCCTCGGGCACGACGGCGAGGGACACGGGCGGGCGGCCTCGGCCGCTCTCGCGGGCGGGCGCGGCAATTTCGGTGAGAAAACCGCCCTCGATCAGGTCGGATGTGAGGGTCGTGACCGATCCCGGGCTGATGCCAAGGGTGCGGGCGACATCCATGCGCGAGGCGTGACCGGCGGCGCGCACATGCTCAAAAACCTGCTGGCGCAAGGGCTTAGCATGTTGTCCAGTGTCGGGAAAGCTCGGTCCGCATCCCGAAGAATCGGCAGGCCCAGCATCATCGCGCATTATTTCTCTCCCTGAATTTTATATTCGGCCAAACCCCCTCATATTCTACCGTCGAGTGTGAATCTGGCGTTATTTATGGGTGCATGACGCATACTTTTTTCATCGGAAGTCAAATTTATTTTGACAGCCGAAATAAATTTTGTATGAGTCGAGATGTAAGGGGCGGAGGACCCCGGTGCCTGATCTCAGGCATTCCAACTTGGGAGGTTTGAATGCGCAAAGCATTTCTCGCGGCTGCCGTGCTGGCAGCTGGTTTCACAACAACTGTCTATGCAGGTAGCCACAGCATCACCGTCGGGGTGAGCTGGTCCAATTTCCAGGAAGAGCGCTGGAAAACAGACGAAGCTGCCATCAAGGGTGCGCTGGACGCGGCCGGCGCAACGTATGTGTCTTCGGACGCGCAGTCGTCTTCGGCCAAGCAGCTGTCGGATGTGGAAAGCCTGATCGCGCAAGGCGTCGACGCCCTGATCATCCTGGCTCAGGACAGTCAGGCGATTGGCCCGGCCGTGCAGGCCGCGGCAGATGAGGGGATCCCGGTGGTGGGGTATGACCGCCTGATCGAGGATCCGCGCGCCTTCTACCTGACTTTTGACAATGTCGAAGTGGGCCGGATGCAGGCCCGCGCCGTGCTCGAGGCCCAGCCCGAGGGCAACTATGTCATGATCAAGGGCTCCCCCACCGACCCGAACGCGGATTTCCTGCGCGGCGGTCAGCAGGAAGTCATTCAGGACGCCGTGGATGCGGGCAAGATCAACATCGTGGGCGAGGCCTATACCGATGGCTGGCTGCCGGCGAACGCGCAGCGCAACATGGAACAGATCCTGACGGCGCAAGACAACAATGTCGACGCGGTCATCGCCTCCAATGACGGCACCGCGGGCGGTGTGGTCGCGGCGCTGACAGCCCAGGGCATGGAAGGCATCCCGGTCTCCGGTCAGGACGGCGATCATGCCGCGCTGAACCGCGTGGCGCTGGGCACCCAGACCGTGTCCGTGTGGAAGGACGCCCGGGATCTGGGCCGCGCCGCAGGCGAGATCGCCGTGGCTCTGGCCGGTGGTGCGGCCATGGCGGATGTCGATGGGGCACAGTCCTGGACCTCCCCCGGTGGCACCGAGCTGACCGCGCGCTTCCTTGCGCCGGTGCCGGTGACGGCCGCCAACCTGTCCGCTGTCGTGGACGCGGGCTGGATTGCCCAGGACAAGCTCTGCCAAGGCGTGACCAACGGTCCTGCGCCCTGCAACTGATCGCCTCGCGATCCGGCCCCGGTGCACCAGACGCATCGGGGCCACCCCACACTCACCCACTTTTTCGAATTACGACGTCATCCAGCCCCGTGTTGCACGGGAGAGAGGGATCTTGAGCCATGTCTGACGCAGCCTCGTCCAAGACCGACGGACTCCCCACCAAAGAAAAACGTAGCTTTATCCAGACCCTTGAGGTCGACACCCGCCTGCTCGGGATGATCGGTGCCTTTGTCGTGGTCTGCCTTGTTTTCAATGTATTGACCGATGGGCGCTTTCTGACGGCCCGCAACATCTTCAACCTGTCGATCCAGACGGTCAGCGTGGCGATCATGGCCACGGGGATGGTCTTCATCATCGTCACCCGCCATATCGACCTCGCGGTCGGGGCGTTGCTCGCAACCTGCTCGGCGGCCATGGCCATGACCCAGACTGCCATTCTGCCCGAGGTCTTCGGGCTCGAGCTGGGCCACCCGCTGATCCCGTGGATCGCCATGCTGGTCGGCGTTGCCGTGGGCACCGCAATCGGCGCGTTCCAGGGCTATCTCGTGGGGTATCTGATGATCCCGGCCTTCATCGTCACCCTTGGGGGGCTGCTGATCTGGCGCAACGTGGCGTGGTACATGACCAATGGTCAGACCATCGGTCCGCTCGATCCGACCTTCATGACGCTCGGCGGCATCAACGGCACGCTTGGCGCGACCATGAGCTGGGTCGTCGGCCTGCTCGCGGTGGCGGCGGCCTGCTGGGCCCTGTGGTCCGCGCGGCGCAACAAGATCTCCCATGGCGCACCGGTCAAGCCGGTCTGGGCCGAGTATACGGTGATGGGCGTCGTCTCGGTTGCGATCCTCGGCTTCGTGGCCATCCTGAACAGCTATCAGATCCCCGCCGCCCGCCTGCGGCGCCAGTTCGCCGCCGCCGGTGAAGAGATGCCCGAAGGCTTCACCGCCGTCTATGGCATCCCGTTCTCGGTGCTTTTGCTGATCGCGGTCGCCGTGGCCATGACCATCATCGCCAAGAAGACCCGCTTCGGGCGCTATATCTTCGCAACCGGTGGCAACCCGGACGCGGCCGAGCTGTCGGGGGTGAACACCCGGATGCTGACGGTCAAGGTCTTTGCCCTGATGGGCGCACTTTGCGCGATCTCGGCCATCGTGGCCTCGGCGCGCCTGACCAATCACTCCAACGATATCGGCACGCTCGACGAGCTGCGGGTGATCGCGGCGGCGGTGATCGGCGGTACAGCTCTGGCCGGGGGGATCGGGACGATCTATGGCGCGATCCTCGGGGCGTTGATCATGCAATCCCTGCAATCGGGGATGGCCATGGTGGGCGTGGATGCGCCGTTGCAAAACATGGTGGTGGGCACGGTTCTCGTGGCCGCAGTCCTTATCGACATCATCTATCGCAAGCGGATCGGAGCCAAGTGATGACCACTCCTCTCGTAGAACTGGACGATATCTCCATTTCCTTCGGCGGCATTCGGGCTGTGGATGGCGTTTCCATGGACCTCTATCCCGGCGAGGTGGTCGGACTTCTGGGCCACAATGGGGCCGGCAAGTCCACGCTGATCAAGATCCTCGCGGGGGCCTACAAGAAAAGCGGCGGCGAGATCCGGATCGAAGGCGAAGTGGCCGAGATCAATTCCCCCCGGGATGCGCGGCGCTACAATATCGAGACGATCTACCAGACGCTGGCGCTGGCGGACAACCTCGATGCGGCCTCCAACCTGTTTCTCGGGCGCGAGCTGACCACGCCGCTGGGCTTTGTGGATGACACGAAGATGGAGGCCGAGACGCGCAAGATCATGAAGCGTCTGACCCCCAATTTCCAGAAGCACGGCGAGCCGGTCTCGGCGCTGTCGGGCGGTCAGCGGCAATCGGTGGCCATCGCGCGGGCGGTCTATTTCAACGCCAAGATCCTGATCATGGACGAGCCCACTGCGGCGCTGGGGGTGCATGAGACCCAGATGGTTGCGGACCTGATCAAGGAGCTCAAGGCCCAGGGCCTCGGGATCTTCCTGATCTCCCACGACACGCGCGAAATGCTCGAGCTGTGTGACCGGGTCTCGGTCATGAAGAACGGCAAGCTTGTCGGGACCGAACGGGTCGAGGACGTGACCGAGGATGACATCCTGTCGATGATCATCCTGGGCAAGAACCCGAGAGAGGCGGCAGCCTGATGTATCTCGGCCTTGATCTCGGAACCTCCGGCCTCAAGGCGCTGCTGATCGACGATGCTCAGGCGGTGGTGGCGGAAGCCACTGCCGCCCTGACCGTCTCAAGGCCCCATCCGGGCTGGTCCGAGCAGCTGCCCTGCGACTGGTTGAAAGCCACCGAAGAGGCGATGGCGGCCCTTGCGGGGCAGGCGGATCTGTCTGCCGTGAAGGCCATAGGGCTCTCGGGGCAGATGCATGGGGCGACCTTGCTCGATGCGGCCCATGAAGTGCTGCGTCCCTGTATCCTCTGGAACGACACGCGCGCCGCCGATGAGGCCGCGGTCATGGATGCGACCCCGGCCTTTCGCAAGCTGACCGGCAATATCGTCTTTCCGGGCTTCACCGCGCCGAAACTGGCTTGGGTGAAAGCCCATGAGCCAGAAGTGTTTGCCCGCACGGCACTGGTGCTGCTGCCCAAGGATTACCTGCGGCTCTGGCTGACGGGCGAGGCCGTGGCCGAGATGTCCGATGCGGCCGGGACCTCGTGGCTCGACACTGGCGCGCGGGACTGGTCCGATGCGCTGCTTGGGGCCACGGATCTGGGACGGGATCACATGCCCCGGCTGGTCGAGGGCTCGGAGGTGTCGGGCACCCTGCGCGACAGCCTCGCCGAGGCCTGGGGCCTGCCCAAGGGCATTCCCGTGGCTGGCGGGGGCGGCGACAATGCCGCCTCGGGCATCGGCATGGGCGTGGTGCAGGGGGGCGACGGGTTCGTGTCGCTGGGCACGTCCGGCGTGCTCTTTGCCGCCTGCGATTCCTATGCGCCGGATCCGGCCACGGCGGTGCATACATTCTGTCACGCGCTGCCCGAGACATGGCACCAGATGGGCGTGATCCTGTCGGCGACGGATTCCCTGAACTGGTTCGCCCAGGCTTGCGGGACGGATGCGGCAAGTTTGACGGCGGATCTCGGCGCCGTGCAAGCCCCTGGGCGCACGGTCTTCCTGCCCTATCTCGGCGGTGAGCGGACCCCCCATAATGATGCCGCCATCCGCGGCGCCTTTGCCCGGATCGACCATTCCGCGGATCGCGACGCCATGACCCGCGCCGTGCTCGAAGGCGTGGCCTTCGCGGTTCGGGACTGCTTTGATGCGCTCTCGGCCACGGGCACCCGGCTTGAACGGCTCACGGCGGTGGGGGGCGGCGCGCGGTCCGACTACTGGGTGCAGACCATCGCGACCCTTTTGGGCATTCCCATCGACCTGCCCGTGGCAGGGGATTTCGGCGGTGCCTTCGGGGCCGCTCGGCTCGGCATGATGGCGGCCACGGGGCAGGGCGCGTCCCTTGCCACCCGGCCACCCATCGCCCGCAGCATCGACCCAACTCCGGACCTCGCGGACGCGTTCGACGAGGCCCATCGCACCTATCGTGCAACCTACAAGGCTCTGAAAGGATTGGACACATGAGCGATTTCTTCGCGGGCATTCCCGCCGTCACCTATGAAGGGCCCGACAGCAGCAGCGACTTCGCCTTTCGCCACTACAACCCCGACGAGATCGTTATGGGCAAGCGGATGGAGGATCACCTGCGCTTCGCTGTCGCTTGGTGGCACAGCTTCGCTTGGGAAGGCGGCGACCCGTTTGGCGGGCAGACCTTTGATCGCCCCTGGTTCGGCCCGACCCTCGATCACGCCAAGATCAAGGCCGATGCGGCCTTCGAGATGTTCCGCATCCTGAACGCGCCTTTCTACTGCTTCCACGATGCCGATATGCGGCCCGAGGGCGATAGTTTCGCCGAGACCACCGCCAATCTGGAGGCGATGGTCGATTATCTCGGGGCCAAGATGGAAGGGTCGAAAACCAAGCTCCTCTGGGGGACGGCGAACCTCTTTTCCCACCGGCGCTACATGTCCGGCGCGGCGACCAACCCGGATCCCGAGGTGTTCGCCTATGCCGCTGCCACCATCAAGACCTGCCTCGATGCCACTCACAAGCTGGGCGGCGCGAATTACGTGCTCTGGGGCGGGCGCGAAGGGTATGAAACCCTCCTGAATACCGATCTGGGGCGCGAGCGCGAGCAGGCGGGCCGGATGCTTCAGATGGTGGTGGACTACAAGCACAAGATCGGGTTCGAGGGCACGATCCTGCTGGAACCGAAGCCCCAGGAACCCACCAAGCATCAGTATGATTACGACGTGGCCACGGTCTATGGCTTCCTCAGCGAGTTCGACCTGCTGGACGATGTGAAGATGAATATCGAGCAGGGCCATGCGATCCTCGCCGGACATTCGTTTGAGCATGAACTGGCTTTGGCGCGGGAGTTCGAAATCCTCGGTTCCATCGATATGAACCGCAATGACTATCAGTCGGGCTGGGACACGGATCAGTTCCCGAACAACGTCCCGGAAGTGGCGCTGGCCTATTACGAGGTGCTGCGTGCGGGCGGCTTCACCACCGGTGGCACCAATTTCGATTCCAAGCTGCGCCGCCAGTCCCTCGACCCCGAGGACCTGATCGCGGGCCATGTGGCGGCCATGGATGTCTGCGCGGCGGGCCTGAAGGCGGCGGCGCGGATGCTGGAGGATGGCGAGCTCGAGCGACGTCGCGAAGCCCGCTATGCGGGTTGGGCGGGGCCCATGGGCGAGGACCTGCTCTTCCGCAGCTCGCTGGAGGCGTGCCATGACCACGTGGTCTCCAACGGGCTGAACCCCGAGCCCCGCTCGGGGCAGCAGGAACGACTGGAGGCGCTGGTCGCCCGCTACCTGTAACAAGGGATTGTAGCGGCCAGCGAAACAGCTGGCCGTTTTCCTTGACTGAACTTGGGGAGACCTCTTACGAAATCCCAATACACTGAAGTTTTGTAACAGTAACAGGAGTATTCCAGTGTCTCTTAGATTTGGTCTGGCGGTCGCCGTTCTGAGCTGTGCTTGCAGCGCGCAGGCCGCGACTTTCTACGACACGCGCACCGACTTTGATCAGGACGTGGCGAGCCAATCCGACCCTACCGGGATGTCCGGCGCCACGACGCAGGCTGAAGCCGACGCTCTGACCAAGGCGGGTCGCGCAATCGAGACGGCCCCCCAGGGGTCCGGGCGCAGCGCCGATGATATTGAGTTTGACGCGCTGACCATCGTCGATCCGTTTGCGTTCCCGCGTGGCTCTACCCTGAGCAGCTCCCACGGATTCCGCATTTACAGTTTCGCCAATACGGCGGGCATTGATGGCGCGGCCTATCGTATCGGAAATGTGGACAACGAGAACCATTCTTATCTATTCAGCACCGGTGTCGAAGCCTTTGCCTTCGACTTCTACGATCCAAAAAGTGCGAGCCAATGCGGTGGCGTCCCCTGTGCGCCGTCTTTCTTTGATGTGATCGTCTATGACACGCTGGGGGATGAAATCGCGAAGGTGCGCACCGGCACGAATTACGGGGGCACAACGTTCTTCGGTGTCTCTTCTGCCGAGTTGATCGGTCGTATCGACGTGGTCGAGGCGAGCACTGGCGCAGGCGTATTCACGGGTGATCCGCCCTTCGACAATGAGTATTTCGGGAACTACACAACCGGACGGCTTGCAACCACGGTGCCGCCTGTGCCGCTTCCCGCGAGCCTGCCGTTGCTGGGTTTGGGGCTGGCTGCTGCGGCGACACTGCGTGTGCGCCGCAAGCGTGGCTGACCGCGCGGCCCATGTTGGTGCAAATGGAAAGAACGCCTTCGGGCGTTCTTTTTCGTTTCAGGAGAGAGGCTTGCAAGACGCCATTGATGCGACCCCCTGGAAAGGCTTGCCCGGGGTCTCACCGTTTTCTGATTGAAACGTGATTGGCGAGCTTTGCAATTTGCACCGAATGTGAAGGGCAAGCGGGCGCGCTTTGCGATGCGCGTCGAGATATGCCCAAGACAAGGACCGATCCCCATGCCAGCTTTCACAACCTCCCGCCTTCGCAGGGTCCTGGGCGCTGGCCTTGCGGCGCTGTCACTGCTCCTGCCTGCCATGGCAACCGCGCAGCAGGCTCCGGCCTTGCCCGCTTATATCCTCGAAGAGTTCGGCGCGCCGCCCGAGATCCCCGAAGGGCCGCTTGCGGAGGATTTGCAAAGGGCGGTCAAGATGGCCTTCGTGGACAGCGTTGCGCAGGCCACATGGGGGCGGGATCAGACCACGGCACTGGCCGAGATCGTCGAAGCCGGGGATCCGCGGGTCGTTTGGCTGATCGCGGATCTGATGCGCTTTGCCTCCGGGCCGCAGCTCTCGGTGGCACTGACCGAGGCCTCCTCGGTTCTGCTGGGCAAGCGTTTGCCGCGTGAAAATGGCTGGGGCAATGTCACCGACCACCTGATCGCCTGGGACATTCCCGCGCCGCCCGATTACCTCGCCACCAAGCGTGCGATCTTCACCACTGTCGTGCCGGGCTGGGACAAGATCTTTGTCGAAGGGCAGATCGACTGGCGTCATGTGTCCTGGGGCGGGGTACTGATCGATGATCGGCCCTTCGGCACAACCGATGACCCCTGCAACTGTATCCCGGCAGCCGACAACCCCGCCGTCAGCAGCGCCGAAGAGGCCACATGGCTGAGCGATGACGCCATCGTCTTTGGGGTTGAGGTGAACGGGGCGTATCGTGCCTATCCCCGCCGCATCATGGAGGTGCGCGAGATGGTCAACGACACGCTGGGCGGGCGCGATCTGGGCATTCCCTACTGCACTCTGTGCGGGGCGGCCCAGGCCTATTTCACCGACCAACTCCCCGCGGGGGTAGAGCGGCCGGTGCTGCGGACCTCGGGGCTGCTGATCCGGTCGAACAAGGTCATGTATGATGTGAACAGCTATTCGGTTTTCGACACGTTCCTCGGAACGGCAGTGACCGGGCCCTTGGCCGAGAAGGGCATCGCATTGGAGCAGGCCTCGGTCGTGACCACCGATTGGGGCACGTGGAAACGCGCGCATCCCGAGACCACCGTTCTGATCGAGGAGCTGGCGCTCGGGCGCGATTTCGACTTCCGCAATGGCCGCGATGCCGACGGGCCGATCTTTCCGGTGGGGGACGTGGACCCCCGCCTGCCGGTCCATGAGGATGTGGTCGGCGTCGTGGCGGCGTCTGGTACGCCCGTTGCCTTCCAGCGCAGTCAGGCGGTCGCGGCGCTGACGCGAGGCGAGGACGTGACCTTTGAAGAGGTGCGCCTGACCCTCGATGGCGGCGGCTTGCGCGCAGTGGATGCCAGCGGCGCGGATCTGGGCAGTCACCAGGCCTTCTGGTTCGCCTGGTCGCAATTCCACCCCGATACGGTGCTCTGGTCCGAATAGGCGCATCGCCTCCGGGGCCACCCCCCGCACAAGACCGAAACCACTCAGCCCCGGCGCGTCGCGCGTCGGGGCTTTTCTGTGTGGTGCGCCGGGCAGACCGGGCGTCTGAGGCCCTGTTCTGCCCATTTCCACGTCAACGCCGCACAAGATCGGGGCGGTTTTCCTGTCATTTGGCTGTGACCGGGTCCTCTCATCGCGCGACCTCTGCTTCGGGAAAGCTGGGTGTTGACTCCGCATTTCGGGATCTGCATTCTGCATGACAATACAAATGTGCCAATATACAGCACAATAGATGGAGGTCACATGTTCCAGAAATCCACAGCCGCAGCGCTCGCCACGGCCGCGCTTACGGTTCTGCCCGCCACCGGCGCGCTGGCCGAGAGCGCGACGGTCCAACAGATTGTCGAGCGCGGCACGCTGCTCTGCTCGGGCCATAACGGCAGCTATTTCGGCTTTGTCGAAGTGAATGATCAGAACGAATGGCGCGGGCTCGATATCGATCTCTGCCGCGCGCTGACCACGGCGATCCTCGGCGATCCGGACGCGGTGCAGATCGTGCCCCTGTCCTGGGCGCAGCGGTTTCCGGCCCTGCAATCGGGCGATGTGGATGTGATCATCAAGGCCACCGGCTGGACAATGGGGCGCGATACCGAGCTCGGGCTGCAGTTCAGCCTGCCGTATTTCTTTGGCGGTACGCAGTTCATGGCCCATGGCGAGCTGGAGATCGAAGAGGCCACCGGGCTGGATGGCGGCACGATCTGCGTCGAGGCGGGCACCACGATCGAGCGGATCTCGGCGAACTATCTGTCGACCATCGGGGTCGAGCACACCATGGTCTCGTACGAGAGCGCCGCCGAGCTGCGCGCGGCGTATCTGGCCAATCGATGCGATGCCTTTGCCGGTTGGGGGCCGAACCTGGCCGTGCTGCGCGCCACCGAGATCGACAATCCGGATGCGCATGTGATCCTGAGCGATCAGCTCTCTTCCGAGCCGATTTCCGCAGCCATGCGCCAGGGCGACGAGGATTTCGTGGATGTGGTGAACTGGATGCTGGCCGCCCTCCTGATCGCCGAGGAAGAGGGGATCACCATGGCCAATGTCGCCGAAAACGCCGCAAACCCGGCCAATCCGCGCGTCTCGCGCCTGCTCGGGGCTGAGCCGGGCATGGGCGAACGCCTGGGCCTGCGGGACACCTGGGCGCGCGAGATGATCGCGGCCGTGGGCAATTTCGCCGAGATCTATGACCGGAACCTCGGTGCCGAGAGCCCCTACAACCTGGATCGCGGGCTCAACAACCTGTGGAGCCATGGCGGCGTTCTCTACGCGCCGATCCTCGACTGATCGGCCTGCGCTGATCCAACCGGCCGCCTGATCGCCCGGATCGGGCGGCCCGCTTTCCTCCAGCCCGGGGCCCTGCCATGACCGCTGCCACTGCTACCGCCGCCAGCGCAGAAGAGCTGCGCGCGCGCGCCAAGATGCGCCGATTGATCATACAGACGCTGTTGCTCGGGATCGCCTTGCTGGTGATCTGGGGTGGGGTGCGCAGCGCGCAGGTCAACCTGACCGCCTTGGGCATCACAAGCGGGTTCGGGTTTCTCGACCGCTCCACGGGTTGGGATTACTCCTTTTCGCTGATCGACCGCTCGATCAACGATCCCTATAGCCGGACCCTGCTGATCGGTTTGATGAACACCATGTTTGTCGGCTTCATTTGCATCTTCCTCTCGACCGTGTTCGGCTTCCTGATCGGGACCGCACGGGATGCGTCGAACATCGCGATCAAGACGGCTGCAACGGTCTATGTGCAGATTTTCCGCAATATCCCGCTGATCCTGCAGGCGATTTTCCTCTATGCGATCCTGATCCATCTGCCCGGGCCGCGGCAGGCCTATACGATCGGCGATGCGGTCTTTCTGTCGAACCGTGGCATGAAGCTGCCCGGCCTGAATGTCTCGCCCGGGGTGGCGGTGGGCATTCTGCTGGTCTCGCTCGCGGTGCTGGTGGGGCTGATCCTGTGGCGGCGCACCACCTTGATCAAGGGGGCAGCGCTCTGGATTGGCGGCACGCTGCTGGTTGCGCTGCTGGCGGCACTGGCGGTGCGGCCCGAGGGCGAGAGCCTGCTGTCTATCCCCGAGCTCAAGGGCCTGCGCTTTCGCGGCGGGATCACCGTCTCGGTCGAGCTCTGGGCGATGATCGTCGCGATCACCGTCTATGGCAGCGCCTATATCGCCGAGGTCGTGCGAGGTGGGCTCAACGAAGTGCCCCGTGGCTTGGTCGAGGCGGGGCAGGCTCTGGGTCTGGCACCCGGTGCGATCTGGAGCCGGATCAAGGTGCCCATGGCGCTGCGCTCGATCGTGCCGCCGCTGGGCAATCAGTGGATCTTCATCATGAAGGCCACGACCATCGGCATCGCCATCGGTTTCGCGGACCTGTTCTACATCGTGTCGAACTCGATCACCCAATCGGGCCAGACGCTGGAGCTGATCGCGCTCCTGATGGGGGCCTTTCTCCTCGTGAATTTCTCAATCGCGTTCTTCACAAACTGGCTGAACGCGCGGCTCCAGCTGAAGGCGCATTGATATGGCATATGTCTCGGACCTCTCCGCCCGTCCGTCGCGGCTTGATGCGGTGCTGCAGCTGTTCAAGCGTCGGGCGTTTCATACACCGACCGATGGGCTGATCTCGATCCTCGTCTTCGCGGCTCTGGCCTGTCTGGCCTGGTTGGTCATGGACTGGGCGCTCTTGCGCGCAGTCTGGAGCGACGCAGACGTCGCCGCCTGTCAGGAGGCCGGGGCAGGGGCCTGCTGGGCGGTGATCGATGCGCGCCACCGGCTGATCCTGTTCGGGCTCTATCCGTTTGACCAGCACTGGCGCTCGACCCTCGGCTGCCTGACCATCATCCTGACGGTCGTGGCCTCCTGTCTGCCCTGGGCCTGGAGCGGCAAGCGCCTTGTCGGGCTCTGGATTGCGGGGTTTGCCACCTATTACCTGCTGATGGAAGGGAGCCTGCTGGGCCTGCAGCAGGTGACGACCGATGGCTGGGGCGGGCTGTCGCTGACCCTGTTCCTGTTTGCCTCGGTGGTCATTCTGGGCATGCCCATGGGGTTGGGGCTGGCGCTCATGCGGCGCTCGGAGATGCCCGTGGTGAAGTATTTCGCCATGGTTCTGATCGATTTCATCCGGTCGCTGCCGCTGTTGACGACGCTCTTCACGGCGGCGGTGGTGGTGCCGATCCTGCTGCCAACCTGGCTGGAGGGCGACAAGATCTGGCGGGTGATCATCGCCTTCGCTCTGTTCTTTGCCTGCTATCAGGCCGAAGTGTTTCGCGGCGGGTTCCAGGCGATCCCCAAGGGGCAGTTCGAGGCCGGCAAGGCGCTGGGGCTCAGCTACTGGCAGATCCTGTCGCGGATCGTGCTGCCGCAGGTCTTTCGCCACGCGCTGCCCTCGACGATCAACATGGTGGTGGTGACCTTCAAGGAGACCGCGATCGTGATCATCATCGGTTTCTTTGACATCCTCGCCTCGGCCAAGGCGGCCTTCGGGACCGGGGATTGGGCACCATATTACCTTGAGGTCTGGGTCTTTGTCGGCGCGATCTACTGGATCTTCCTCTTCTCGCTTGGTCAGTATGGCGAGTTCCTAAAGAAGCGGATGAAGGTGCAGGAGCGCTGAACGCACAACGCCCCGGGGCTGGGCCTCGGGGCGGGTCCTGTCGGCGATGTGCAGTGGTCAGAGCTTGTTGAGCGGCATCTTGAGGACCATGTTGCCATCCTCATCCTCGGGCACGTCGCCTGCGCGCATGTTCACCTGCAACGAAGGCAGGATCAGGCTGGGCACCTTCAACTCGGCATCGCGCGCCGTGCGGAACGCGACGAACTCCTCGCGGGTCTTGCCGCCGCCCACATGGATGTTGTTGGCCTTCTGCTCGGCCACGGTCGTCTCCCATGAGATCGCGCGCCCGCCGGGCCCGTAATCGTGACAGATGAAAAGCCGCGTCTCATCCGGCAGGCTCAGAACCCGCTGGATCGAGTCGTAAAGCTGCCCCGCATCCCCGCCCGGAAAATCCGCGCGCGCCGAGCCGCCATCGGGCATGAAAAGCGTATCCCCGACAAAGCAGGCATCGCCGATCACATGCACCATGCAGGCGGGCGTGTGCCCCGGCGTATGGAGCGCGTGGCCCGTCATCTCACCGACCGTATACGTGTCACCATCGGAAAAGAGCCTGTCGAATTGCGAGCCGTCGCGCTGAAACTCGGTGCCTTCGTTGAAGATCTTGCCGAAGACGTCCTGCACCTCCTGCACATGCTCGCCGATGCCGATCTGGCCACCGAGCTGGTCCTGGATATAAGGCGCGCCCGAGAGGTGATCGGCATGGACATGGGTCTCGATGATCCATTCGAGGGTCAGCCCGTTCTCGCGGATGAACCCGATCATCTGGTCAGCGCTGTCATAGGTCAGACGCCCGGCTGCCGGGTCAAACTCCATCACCGGGTCGATGATCGCACAGGCGGAACCATGGGGCTCGCGCACCACGTAAGAGAAAGTGTTGGACTGCGGGTCGAAGAACGGCGTGACCTCTGGCCGTATGGTCAGATCGATCTCAAGTCCCATCTCTACGCCTCCCCGGTGTGATGTCAGTCTATAGTGACGTGGCCATTCGGGCTGTCAAATTCAAACGCGAGGGCGGCGGGGCCTTGGGTGATCTCAGCCAGATCCGCGATCTGCAGCGTCTCGAACACCGCCCGGAGCTGTGCCGGATCGGGATGGGTGATCGCCACCCCGATCAGGCGCACGCCCAGATCCTGCTGTCCGGTCGAGGGGTGGGGGCCCGGCGACCATTCGATGAACGCAGGCAGCAGGCCCCCTTCGGGCAGATGCCCGTCCCGGGGCACGGTCAGACGCCAGCTGCGATCCCCGCGTTGGAAATGGACCACCTCGCCCAGATCCACCGGGCTCGCGGCGATCACGCCGTCCAGATCATCCGTGTTCACCACCCAGCAAAGCGCCCGGGGCCGTTCCGCCAGCCGCGCATTGGTTGCCGGATCATCCAGCGAGAACCAGCGCACCCGACCCGGATCGGGCGCGTCCGGATCAATGGCGATCAACTCAAAGAAGCTCTCGTTCCCGGTCTGCATCATGCAGTTATGGGTGCTCATCGCGTCATGCTTGGAGCCTGCGGGCACGGTGACGCCGAGGGCGGATTCCATGGCGGTCCCCCCTTGGGCGAGATCCGCGGCCCCCACGGCCACATGGTCAATCTTGTTCTTCATCAGACAGCTTTCATTGCGCGTTGAGATGGGGAAGGGCGGCGGCCAGATCGCGCTGAAGCGTGCCCAGATCGTCAAAGCCGATATTGAACCGGATCAGCGCGCCGGGCTCGTCCCATGGCGTCGCCGTACGCTCCGGCGTGACGGGGAGGACGAGGCTCTCGAACCCGCCCCAGGACACACCGATCCCGAAATGGTGCAACGCATCCACGAAGCGTTCTACCTGCCCGCTGTCGCAGGGATGGAACACGACCGAGAAAAGGCTCGCCGCGCCCGAGAAATCCCGCGCCCAATGGGCATGGCCGGGGCAGTCGGGCCGGGCGGGGTGCAGCACGCGTTTGACCTGCGACTGGGCAGCGAACCAGTCGGCCATGGCGCGCCCGGCCGTGTCCACATGGGCCATGCGCATCTGCAAAGTGCGCAGCCCCCGCAGGGCCAGCATCACCTCTTGCCCGCCGGTCTTGTCACCGATCTGCATCACGGTCTTGCGCAGGGCCAGGCCGTGCGCCTCAGTCGAGGCGATCACCCCCAGCATAGCGTCGGAATGCCCGCAGAGATACTTGCTCCCGGAATAAGCGAGCACATCGACGCCGAGGGCCAGGGCCTGACAGAAGACCGGCGTCCCCCAGGTGGTGTCGAGGATCGTGGGCACGCCTGCTGCGCGTGCGGCCCGGGCGATGGCGGGGATGTCGGGCATCTCGAACGTGCCGGAACCGGGGGCCTCGAACATCACCGCGCAGGTTTCGGGCGTCATCAGGTCCGCGATCCCCGCGCCGATCATCGGATCGAAATACCGGATCGTTACGCCCATCCGCGCCAAAACCCCGTCGCAGAAGCCGCGCGTGTTGCCATAGACATTATCCGCCACAAGCAGGTCTGCCCCGGGACGGGCGAAGGTGAGCAGGGCGCAACTGATCGCAGCCACCCCCGACGAGGTCAGCGTGACCGAGCCGGCCCCCTCCAGCCGGGCCAGCAACTCTTCCAGCTTGTAGACCGCCGCGTTCCCGTAGCGCCCGTAATACATCGTGCCGCTGGCATAGCGATTTGCCCGCGCCGCCTCGAAGGTGGCGAGCCGGTCGAACACCATGGTCGAGCCCAATTCCACAGGCATGTTCACATGCCGCCCGTCACCTGTGTCGGGACGGCCATCCTGTACCAGAATATCGCTCAGGGCGGGGGGCGGTATGGTCACGTTATTGATCCCTTTTCATCTCGGGCAGAGGATGACACCAGGGGTTTATAGTGTCAATATATGGCATATACGTATCATATAGCGAAACATTGAATCGATGAGCACGCGCAAAACACAGGTCACGGCAAGCCATTGGGGGCCCGGTCTCGCAGTCACGGAAGGCGCGCGGCTGGTGCGTGTCGATCCGCATCCGGATGATCCGGCGCCCTCGCCGATCAACGGCAATATCGCCAGCAGCCTGAACGGCCGCGCCCGCGTTTTGCGCCCGGCGGTGCGCGCAGGCTGGCTTGAGGCGGTTATGGCCGGGCGGGGCGGGGATCCGTCGAGCGGGCGCCGAGGCCGGGACGCCTTTGTCGAGCTTGCCTGGGACGAGATGTTCGACCTGCTGGCCAGAGAGCTGACGCGGATGCGCGCGACCCATGGCAATGAGGCGATCTTTGCCGGGACTTATGGTTGGTCGAGCGCCGGGCGAGTCCACCACGCCCAAAGCCAGCTCAAGCGCTTTCTCAACACCCAGGGCGGCTTCGTCCGGTCGCGTGGGAATTACAGCTATAACGCCGCGCTGGTGCTCATGCCCCATATCGTCGGCTCCTACCGGGACCATGTGGTTCAGGCCACGCGCTGGCCGGTGATCGCGCAGCACTCGAAGCTCGTGGTGATGTTCGGCGGCATGGCCATGCGCAACACCCAAGTCAGCGATGGCGGCGTGGCGCGACACCGGATGGCGGACAATCTGCGCGCCTGCGCCGAGGCGGGGGTGCGGTTCGTGAATGTCAGCCCCCTTCGGGATGACGCGGCCGAGAGCCTCGGGGCCGAGTGGCTTCCGCCCAAACCGGGTACGGATACGGCGGTGATGATGGGGCTGGCCCATACGCTGCTGGCCGAGGGCCTCCATGATGCGGCGTTTCTGGCGCGGTACACGACCGGGTTTGACCGGGTCGCGGCCTATCTGACCGGGCGGGCCGATGGCGTGGTCAAGGATGCGGATTGGGCCAGCGCGATCTCGGGCGTGCCGGCGGACCGGATCCGCACCCTCGCCCGCGAGATGGCCGCGGGGCGGACGATGATCTCTTGCGCGGCGGGGCTGCAGCGGGCCGATTACGGCGAGCAGCCCCTGTGGATGACCGTGACACTGGCAGCCATGCTGGGCCAGATCGGACTGCCCGGGGGCGGCTACACGATCGGCTACGGCGTGAATGCCAATATCGGCAATATGGGGCGCCCGTTCCGCTGGGGCGCGCTGGGGCAGGGGGAGAACCCGGTCGACGCCTTCATTCCCGTGGCGATGGTGGCGGATATGCTGCTTAATCCCGGCGGGGCGTATGCCTATGACGGCACCAAGGGCGTCTTTCCGGACATCCGGATGGTCTGGTGGGCCGGGGGGAACCCCTTTCACCACCATCAGGATCTCAACCGCCTGCATCTGGCGTTTCAGCGCCCGGAAACGGTGATCGTCAACGAGATCAACTGGACCGCCACCGCCCGCCACGCCGATATCGTACTGCCCGTCGCGGCCCCGCAGGAGCGCGAGGATTTCGCGGGCGGACAATCGGACAACGCGCTTGTGCCCATGCCGCGCCTTGCCGCGCCGCCGGGGGAGGCGCGGGTCGAGTTCGAGATCTATGCCGAGCTGGCCCGTCGTCTCGGCAATCCCGAGGCCTTTACCAAAGGCCATGACACCCGCAGCCTCGTGCGCCAGATCTGGGCCGAAACGCGTGCGGCCGCCGAAGCCTGGGGCGGGAGCCTTCCGGAGTGGGGCGACTTCATTCAGGGCGATATCGTGGAATTGCCCGATCCCGCGCCCATGCAGGTTTTTCTCGCCGAGTTCCGCGCCGATCCGGAGGGACATCCCCTGCCAACGCCCTCGGGGCGGATCGAGCTCTACTCCGAACGGATCGCAGGCTTTGAGCTCGCCGAGTGCCCGGGCCATGCCAGCTATCTGCCGCCGCGCGATGTGGTGGCGCAGACCGGGCCGCTCTACCTGCTGTCGGGGCAGCCCGCGACGCGGTTGCATTCGCAGTTCGATAACGGGGCCTATAGCGTCGGGCGCAAGATTGCCGGGCGCGAACCCGTGCTGATCCACCCGGAGGATGCCGAACCGCGCGGCATCGCCGATGGCGATGTCGTAGAGCTGTCCAATGCGCGTGGGCGTTGTCTGGCGGGGGCGCGGGTGACCGATACGATCCGGCCGGGCTGCGTGTTCCTGTGGACCGGCGCATGGTATGATCCGGAGTATGGCGCGCCGCAGAACCGGGACCGGCACGGCAACCCCAATGTGTTGACCCATGACCTGCGGACCTCGCCGCTCTCGCAGGGGCCTGCCGCCCATTCGGCAATGGTCGAGATTGCCCGCTTCGACGGAGATCCGCCGCCGGTTCAGGCCCACGAGCCGCCCCCCTTCAAACCGCGCTAGCGTTCTGCTATTCGGAACACCCGCAACGGAGACGCCAGATGCCCAGTGACGCCAAGCCCCCAAAGGTCGATTCGACTCTGTCCAAGGGGCTTGCGATTCTCGAAAATCTGGCCAGCGCCCGGCAGGGCAAGGGGGTCACCCAGATCTCGCGCGAGCTGGAGCTGACGAAGTCCAATACGTTTCGCCTGCTCCAGACCCTGACGACGCTGGGCTATGTGAAGCATCTGGAGGACAAGACCTACGGCGCGACCCTCAAGACCTGGCAGGTGGGGCGCGCGCTGGTGGACAACCTGAACCTGCGGGAGCTCGCCGCGCCGGAGATGTCCTTTCTCAGCCAGGAGACGGGCGAGACGGTCTATCTCGCGGTGCCGGAAAATCTGGCCGTGATCTATATCGACAAGATCGACAGCCAGAAACCGATCCGGTCCTGGAATGCCGTGGGCGGCACGGCCCCGATCCATTGCGTGGGCACGGGCAAGGCCATTCTGGCCGCGAATTACGAGCGGATGCGCGATCAGTTGCAGGGCAATCTGACCCGCCACACGGACCGGACCCTCACCAGTTTCACCCAGCTTGATGCGGATGTGGCCGAGACCCGGACACGCGGCTATGCCTTTGACACCGGGGAATTTCGCGACCGCATCCTGAGTTTCGGCGCGCCTATCACCCTGCCGGACGGGATGGCGGTGGCCGCGCTCGGCGTGTCCTTGCCCGATATCAACCTGGCCGAAAACGCCGAGAGTCGGATCGGTGATCTGGTGCGCCACGCCGCAAGCAGCGTGTCGCTCAAGCTCAGCCGGGGCTAGGGCTCAACCCTTCTTCGTGTCGGGCCTCTCGACCGGGCCGCCCTGCGCCTCCCATGTGGAGAAGCCCTCCTTCAGGTGGGCCGCATCGAACCCCATATCCTGCAGCGTTGCGACCGTCAGCGCCGAGCGCCAGCCCGACGCGCAGTGAAAGACATAGGTCTTGGAGGGGTCGGCAAAGACCTCTTTGTGATACGGGCTGTCCGGATCCACCCAGAATTCAATCATTCCGCGCGGGGCGTGGACGCTGCCGGGTATGAACCCGCTGCGCTGGCGCTCGCGCACATCGCGGATATCGACCACCACCAGATCAGGATCCCCGAGCCGCGCGATCAGGTCTTTGGTCTCGATTTCTTCGATACGGGCGCGGGCCTGCGCGACCATCTCCTGTGCAGAGATTTTGAGCTTGGACATGGATCACCTTTGTGCTGATATTTGGAACATATATTTCGTATATTGACACCGTAAGGCCCGAGGTGCAACATCCGGCCCATGGGGCACCCGACGCGCCCGCATGACAACACGGAGCAAGCATGACAGTGGACAGGCCAATCTCCCTTTGGGATGTCTCTGCCGCCGAGCCGGATTTCGCCGCGCCGATGAATGCGGACACGCAGGTGGATGTGGCCATTATCGGCGGTGGCTTCACCGGGCTGTCCACAGCGCTCCATTGTGCCGAGGCGGGGCTGTCCTCGCACGTGCTGGAGGCCCGGCAGATCGGCTATGGGGGCTCGGGCCGCAATGTGGGGCTGGTCAATGCCGGGATCTGGCACCCGCCCGCCAAGGTGCGCGAGAAACTGGGCGACACGTATGGTCCGCGTTTCCTCGCACGGTTCGGCGAGGGGCCGAATATGGTTTTCGACCTGATCGAGCGTCACCAAATTCGCTGCGAGGTCACCAAGACCGGAACGCTCCACGCTGCCCATGCCCCCTCGGGGTTCGAGGATCTGCGCGCCCGGCATCTGGAATGGCAACGGCTCGACGCGCCTGTCGACTTGCTCAGCCGTGAGGAGATGATCGCCGCCACGGGCACCTCGGTGTTCTATGGCGGGCTGCTCGACCGCCGTGCGGGCACGATCAACCCGATGGGGTATGTGCGCGGTCTGGCCCGCGCCGCGCGGGGGGCGGGCGCCGAGATCAGCACGGGTGTCACTGCCACCCGCCTGCGCCGCGAGGGCGCGGGCTGGCTCGTCGAGACCGATCGCGGGGTCGTACGCAGCAAATCCGTGGTGCTGGGGACCAATGCCTATACGGATGACCTCTGGCCCGACCTGAAGAAGGTTTTCACCAAGATCCACTATTTCCAGCTGGCCACCACGCCCCTGGGCGCGCGGGGGGCGCATATCCTGCCCGAACGCCAAGGGCTCTGGGATACAGGGCAAATCATGTTTTCGCTGCGTCGGGACCGCGCGGATCGGCTGATCATCGGCTCCATGGGCACGGTCGTGGGCAGCAAGGCCCAGGGCCTGTCCCAGCGCTGGGCCCGCAAGCAGCTGAGCCGGATGTTTCCGGAGCTCGGCCCGGTCACCTTCGAGGAGGCCTGGCACGGCCAGATCGCCATGACGCCGGATCACCTGCCACGGATCTACAAGCTGGCCGACGGGCTGTTTACACCCATCGGCTACAACGGACGCGGCATCACCACGGGGACCCTGTTCGGCAAGGCCATGTCGGGTCTGCTGACCGGAATGGATCCGGCCGGTCTGCCCCTGCCAATCACGGATGTCAAAACCGTGCCCTCCGCCCCGATCATGTCGCGGTTCTATCAGGCCGCCTTCACTGCCCACCAGATCTTCAAGAGCCTCTGACCCATGAGCCCAGACGAAATTCGCGTCGGTGTCGATATTGGCGGCACGTTTACCGATGTCGCCCTGACCCATCCCGGTGGCTTGGCCACCGTCAAGGTGCTGACCAGTTACACCGCGCCGGAACAGGCGATCCTCGACGGGATCCGCGAGGCGGCCACGCAGGCCGGGATCGCGCTGGGCCAGATCGCGCAGGTGATCCATGGCACCACGCTGGTGACCAATGCACTGATCGAGCGGCGCGGGGCGAAGACGGCCTTCATCACCACCGAGGGGTTCCGGGACGTGATCGAGATGCGGTCCGAGAACCGGTTCGAGCAGTATGACCTGAACCTCGTGCTGCCGACGCCGCTGGTACCACGCGCCCACCGCTTTACCCTGAACGAGCGGCTCGGCCCCGAGGGCGAGGTTCTCTTGCCGCTGGATCCGGCCGAGGTGGCCGCGATGGCCGCGCGGGTCGTCTCGGGCGGGTTCGAGGCGGTGGCCATTGGCCTCATGCATTCCTACGCCAACCCCGCCCATGAGCGCATGATGGAGGCCGCGCTGCGCGCGGTTGCGCCGGATCTGGCGATCTCGATCTCTTCGGTGATCTCGCCGCAAATGCGCGAGCTGCCGCGGTTTAACACGGTGATCGCCAATGCCTATGTCCAGCCGCAGGTCTCGGATTACCTCGGTCGTCTTGTCGCCCGCCTGCGCGAGACAGGTGTGACGGCTCCGGTCTTCATGCTTCATTCCGGGGGCGGGTTGATCTCGGTCGAGACGGCCTCGGAGCAACCGGTGCGGCTGCTGGAATCCGGGCCTGCAGGCGGGGCGATCTTTGCGGCTGATTTCGCCCGGGCCCATGGGCTCGACAAGGTGCTGAGTTTTGACATGGGCGGGACCACGGCCAAGATCTGCCTGATCGAAGAGGGCACGCCCAAAACCGCGAACACCTTCGAGGTGGCACGCACCTACCGGTTCAAGAAGGGCTCTGGCATGACGGTCTCGACCCCTGTGGTCGAGATGGTCGAGATCGGGGCCGGGGGCGGTTCCATCGCCTCAATCGACCAGATGGGGCGGCTGCAGGTGGGGCCGCGCTCTGCGGCCTCGGAACCCGGACCGGCCTGCTATGGGCGCGGCGGGACCGAGCCCACGGTCACGGATGCGAACCTGCTGCTCGGGCGGCTCGATCCGGACAATTTCGCGGGCGGTTCGATTGCCCTGCACCCCGAGGCATCTGCGCAGGCGGCGGATCGGCTGAACCTCACGGCCCATCACGCGGCCTTCGGGATCACCGAGTTGGTGGATGAGAACATGGCCAATGCGGCCCGGGTCCACACGGTCGAGAATGGCCGCGATATCGAGCATTTCACGATGATCGCCTTTGGCGGCGGTGCGCCGCTCCATGCCTGCCGTCTGTGCGAGAAACTGGGGATTGATGAGCTGATCATCCCGCCCGGGGCCGGCGTCGGCTCGGCCATCGGGTTTCTCAAGGCGCCCTTCAGCTTCGAGGCGTCGCGCGGGTTGTTCCAGCGGCTCGACGGGTTCGACCCCGATGCGGTGAATGCGGCCCTGACCGAGATGGAGGCCGAGGCCCATAGCTTTGTCGATGAAGGCGCCAGAGGCGCGCCGCGCCGCTCGCGGCTGACGGCGATGATGCGCTATGCCGGGCAGGGTTGGGAGATCCCCGTGATCCTGCCCCATCGCGCGCTGACCGCAGGGGACCTGCCCCTTTTGCAAAGCGCCTTCGAGGACGCCTATCGCACGCTGTTCGGGCGGATCATAGACGGGTTGCCGGTTGAGGTGACGAACTGGCTTCTGACCGTTTCGACCGTGCTGCCCGAGGTCGCGCCTGCCATCCGGCACGGCGCGGGCGCGACTGCCGAGACCCTGCGCAGGCGCCCGGTCTTTGACGCGGCCCTGCGCGAAACGGTCGAGGCCCGCGAGGTGGCGCGCAGCGCGCTGTGGCCGGGCCAGATGGTGGATGGGCCCGCCATCGTGGTGGAAACCAATACCTGCACCATCGTGACCGCAGGCTTTGTCGTGGTGGGGCAGGGCGACGGCTCGCTCCGCCTGATCCGGAAGGAGCGCGCAGCATGACCCAGCCGAGCAGCATCGACTACCAGATCATGTGGAACCGCCTGATCGCCGTGGTCGAAGAACAGGCGACGACCCTGATCCGGACGGCGTTTTCAACCTCGGTGCGCGAGGCGGGGGACCTGTCGGCGGGGCTCTTTGATCAGGCCGGGCGGATGATCGCGCAGGCCGTGACGGGCACGCCGGGCCATGTGAATGCCATGGCCGAGAGCGTCACCCATTTCGACGCGCAGATCGGGCCGCAGAACACCTTTGAGGGGGATGTGTTTATCACCAATGATCCCTGGCTCGGCACAGGACATCTGCACGACATCACCGTGGTCAGCCCGGTCTTTCGCAAGGGCGCGCATATCGGCTATTTCGCCTGCACGGCCCATGTGGTCGATATCGGCGGGCGCGGCTTTGGCCCGGACGGGCAGGAAGTCTTCGAAGAGGGTCTGCTGATCCCGATCACCAAGTTTGCCGAGCGTGGCGAGGTGCAGTCCCTGCTGATCGATCTGGTGCGCGCCAATGTGCGCACGCCGGACCAGACCGTGGGCGACATGTACTCCCTTGCCGCCTGCAACGAGGCCGGAGAGCGCCGCCTGCAGGCGATGATGGACGAGTTCCGCATCGATGATCTGGAAGGGCTCTCGGCCTTCATCATCGACACCTCCCGCAGGGCGACCCGCGCGGCGATCGCCGAGCTGCCGGACGGGACCTTTCACCAGACCATGCAGGTCGACGGCTATGACGTGCCGGTGCATATGGAGGTCACACTCGAGGTGGCAGGCGACCGTTTGCGCGCGGATTTTGCGGGCACATCGGGGCCGTCGCGCTTTGGCGTGAACGTGCCCGAGGTCTATACCCGCGCCTATGCCTGTTACGGGCTGAAATGCGCGATTGCCCCGCAGGTGCCGAACAATACCGGTTCGCTGGAGCCCTTCGAGATCACCGCGCCCGAGGGCTGCATTCTTGCGGCCCGACGCCCCGCGCCGGTCTCAACCCGCCATGTGCTGGGCCATCTGGTGCCGGATGTGGTGCTTGGCGCGCTGCATCAGGCGCTGCCGGGGGTGGTGCCCGCCGAGGGGGCCTCGTCGCTCTGGAATATCCAGATTTCGGCCCGGGCCTCGGATCCCGCAAGCGGGCTGCCCAATCGCGAGATCCTGATGTTCAATTCCGGCGGCACAGGCGCGCGTCCCGCAGTGGACGGTCTCTCGGCGACGGCGTTCCCCTCGGGCGTGTCGACCATGAGTGTCGAGGCCACCGAGCATGTGGGTCCGATCACGGTCTGGCGCAAGGATCTGCGCGCGGGCTCCGGCGGGGCCGGGGCGCAGCGAGGCGGGCTCGGCCAGACGATCGAGATCGAGGCGCGCGACGGGTATGATGTCTATTTCAACGCCATGTTCGACCGGGTGCAGAACCCGGCCCGCGGGCGCGAGGGTGGCAGCCCGGGTGCGCCGGGCGCAGTGGCGCTCGCCGATGGGACCCCGCTGCAACCCAAGGGTCGCCAGAAGGTCGCGAATGGCCAGCGCCTGCGCCTGAGCCTGCCGGGCGGGGGCGGCTATGGCAATCCGCTGGACCGCCCGCGCGAAGCGGTTGCACAGGACATCGCCTCCGGGTTCATCTCGGCGGCGGAGGCCCGCGAGGCCTATGGATACAAAGACGAGGACGAATAGATGAGCAAAGCCCCCCTGGCGCTGGTAACAGGCGGCGCGCAAGGCATCGGATATGCCTGTGGCGAAGCCCTGAAGGATGACGGGTTCCGCGTGATCCTGTCGGATGTGAATGCTGAAGGGCTGGCCGAGGCGGCCCGGACCCTCGGGGCGGAGGCGGCGATCGCCTGCGACATGGGCGATGTGACGGCGATCCATGCCATGCTCGACAAGATCGCGGCAGAGCACGGCCCGCTCTCGGCGCTGGTGAACAATGCGGGCATCGCCATGCCCGGCGATTTTCTGGATTACGCGCTCGAGGATTTCGACCGAGTGATGAATATCAACCTGCGCGGGGTCTTCGTGGCGACCCAGCGGGTGGCGAAAACCATGGTGGCCGAGGGGATCGAGGGGGCCATCGTCAACATGTCCTCGATCAACGCCCAGGTCGCGATCCCGGCGATCCCGGCCTATTGCGCCTCCAAGGGCGGGTTGATGCAGCTGACCAAGGTGGCGGCGCTTGCGCTGGCGCCGCACAACATCCGCGTCAACGCGGTCGGGCCGGGGTCCATCGATACGGCCATGATGGCGGGTGTGAATGCCAACCCCGAGGCCTTTGCCATGGCCATGTCGCGCACCCCGCTCGGGCGTGCGGGCACGGCGCGCGAGATCGGCGATGTGGTCGCCTTCCTCTGCTCGCAAAAGGCCAGCTACATCACCGGCGAAACCATCTACGTGGATGGCGGGCGGCTCGGCCTCAACTACGTGATGTCATGAGCTACGCCGAGGCATATGCCAGCTGGCGGGCGGATCCCGAAGGGTTCTGGGCCGAGGCCGCAGGCGAGATCGACTGGATCACGCCGCCCAGCCGCGCCTTTGATCCCGATCAGGGCGTCTATGGGCGCTGGTTTCCCGATGGCATATGCAACACCTGCTGGAATGCCGTGGACCGCCATGTGGTGGCGGGCCATGGCGACCGGCTGGCGCTGATCCATGACAGCCCGGTGACCGACACGGTCAGCCGCTTCACCTTTGCCGAGCTGCAGACCGAGGTCGCGGCGCTGGCCACGGTGATGCGTGCCCATGGGGTCGGGCCGGGCGACCGGGTCGTGATCTATATGCCCATGGTGCCCGAAGCGATCTTTGCCATGCTGGCCTGTGCGCGGCTGGGCGCGGTGCATTCGGTCGTCTTTGGCGGTTTCGCGGCCCATGAGCTGGCGACACGGATCGATGATGCCGCGCCGAAGCTGATCGTCTCGGCCTCCTGCGGGATCGAGCCCGGGCGGATCGTGCCCTACAAACCCCTGCTGGATGCGGCCATTGAGGCCGCCACGACCAAGCCCGATCACTGCTTGATCCTGCAGCGCGAGATGGCCGAGGCGACCCTGCTGGCGCCCCGCGATGTGGACTACGCCGAGGCGGTCGCCAAGGCCAAGGCGGCGGGCGATTTGGTCGACTGCGTGCCGATGCCTGCCACGGCACCGCTCTATATCCTCTATACATCGGGCACGACGGGCCAGCCCAAGGGCGTGGTGCGCGATACGGGCGGTCATATGGTGGCGCTGAAATGGACCATGGCGCACCATTACGGGATCTCGCCGGGCGAGGTGTTCTGGGCGGCCTCCGATGTCGGGTGGGTCGTGGGGCATTCCTATATCTGCTACGCGCCGTTCCTCCATGGCTGCGCGACGGTGGTCTATGAGGGCAAACCCGTGGGCACCCCGGATGCGGGCGCGTTCTGGCGGGTGATCCAGGATCACAAGGTGGCCGCGCTCTTTACCGCGCCGACCGCGTTCCGCGCGATCAAGAAGGAAGACCCCGAGGGGGCGCTGATTGCCGGGTATGACCTTGGCGCGTTCCGCACCCTGTTTCTGGCCGGAGAACGCTCGGACCCGGCCACGGTGCAATGGGCAGAGGCCAAGCTGCAGCGCCCGGTGATCGACCATTGGTGGCAGACCGAGACCGGCTGGCCGATGTCCGGCAACCCTGTGGGGCTGGGGCAGGTGCCGGTCAAGCATGGCTCGCCCGGTGTGCCCATGCCGGGCTATGACATCCGGGTGCTCGACGATGCGGGCCTGCCCGTGGGGCCCGGAGTGCTCGGCAACATCGTGGTGAAGCTGCCCCTGCCGCCCTCGGGCTTTCCGACCCTGTGGAATGCCGAGGCGCGGTTCCGGGAAAGCTATCTCGCGGATTTTCCAGGCTTTTACGCCACGTCCGATGCAGGGATCATGGATGAGGACGGCTATGTCTTCATCATGGCGCGCACCGATGACATCATCAACGTTGCAGGCCACCGGTTGAGCACCGGCGCCATGGAAGAGGTGCTCGCCCACCATCCCGACATCGCCGAATGCGCCGTGGTGGGGCGGGCGGATGCCCTCAAGGGGCAGCTGCCGCTGGGCTTTTACGTGACCAATGCCGGGGTCGACCGGGATCCCGCCGAGCTGGAGAGGGAGCTCGTGCAAAGGGTCCGCGCCCAGATCGGGGCCGTGGCCGCCTTCAAGACCGCCGTGCAGGTCGCGCGCCTGCCCAAGACCCGCTCGGGCAAGGTCCTGCGCGGCACCATGCAGAAGATTGCCGACAAAACCGCGTTTAAGATGCCCGCCGCTATCGACGATCCCGCAATCCTCGACGAGATTGCTGAGGCATTGAAAGAACGGGGAATCCTCAGATGATCACGAGACTGGAAACCGGCCAACGGATGAGCAAGATCGTCATCCATAACGACGTGGCCTATCTCTGCGGGCAGGTCGGCGCGGGCGACACGGTGGCCGAGCAAACCGCCGACTGCCTGTCGCGGGTCGACAAACTGCTGCAACAGGCGGGCTCGGACCGCGAACACATCCTGCAGGCCATCGTCTGGCTCCGCGACATGGCGGATTTTGCCGAGATGAACGCGGTCTGGGATGCCTGGGTGCCCGAAGGCCACGCGCCCGCGCGCGCCTGCGGCGAAGCGCGGCTCGCCCGCGATGTCCTGAAAGTCGAAATCATCATTACCGCAGCGGTGCGCCGCTGACAGTCGAGAGGACCTGCTATGACGACGATCCCCGCGGTGCAACTCACCGAAGTGAACAAGTTCTACGGAACCTTCCATGCCTTGAAGTCGATCAATCTGACCGTCTCCAAGGGGGAAAAGATCGTCGTCTGCGGCCCTTCGGGGTCGGGCAAGTCCACCATGATCCGCACGATCAACCAGCTAGAAGAGCATCAGTCCGGCGTCATCGAGATCAACGGCCATCCGATCGCCGCCGATGATCCCAAGATCGACCAGCTCCGGCAGGATGTCGGCATGTGCTTTCAGCACTTCAACCTCTTCCCGCACCTGACCATCCTCGAGAACTGCACGCTGGCCCCCATGTTGGCGCGCAAAGTCCCGCAGGAGGAGGCCGAGGCCACGGCGATGATGTATCTGGAGAAGGTGCAGATCGCCAATCAGGCCCCGAAATACCCCGGCCAGCTCTCGGGTGGCCAGCAGCAGCGCGTGGCGATTGCCCGCGCGCTCTGCATGAAACCCGAGATCCTGCTCTTTGACGAGCCGACCTCGGCGCTGGATCCGGAGATGATCGGCGAGGTGCTCGACGTTATGGTCACGCTCGCCGAAGAAGGGATGACGATGATCTGCGTCACCCATGAGATGGGCTTTGCGCGCAAGGTCGCAGACCGGGTCATCTTCATGGATGCGGGCGAGATCATCGAGGAAAACGACCCCGAGAGCTTTTTCACCAACCCCCAGAGCGACCGCACGCGGAGCTTTCTCGACCAGGTGCTCAGCCACTGATCCGCCCGGTGATACAATTGAAACATCCCGCGACGTAACGCGGATACATATAGGCGTCACAACCTCCACACACCCCGAGCGGTACTGCTCAGACAATGTGGAGAGTGTGTATGAAAGCCTTTTGTGCAGCGATGATCGTGGCGCTGTCGGCATCTGCCGCCGGGGCAACACCGGTGACCCTCGAGTTCGAGGCGGATTTCGAATTTCTGCCGCAGACCGAAAAGGGGTTCGAGATCAGCGGCAGTGGCGCGTTGATCGAGAATGGTCTGGCATCAGAGTTCTTTGACGCAACCCAGAGCCTCGTGATTTCGCGGGATGCAGGGGTGTTCGCCCTGCAAAGCTTCGAGGTGGATCGCCGTCAGGATGTGCAGAATGCCTTCTCGCTCGAAGGGTACCGCGATGGCGATCTCGTCTGGGAAAGCGCGCCCTATGATTTCGCGGATCAACAGGGGGCGGGCGCGCTTGAGATCGGTGGCTTTGACACGCCCTATTTCGACACGTTCCTCATCGTCGGGGCCGGTCCGGTGATCGGCAATGACGCGCTCGACAACATTGTTTTCTTTAACGAGTTCACGTTTGACCTGCAGCGGGACGTGCCTGCGCCCGTGCCGCTGCCGGCTGGTTTGTTCCTACTGGCCTCCGCTTTGGCGGGGCTGGGGCTGCGGCGGAGATGTTCCTGACGCCGTCGCCCCGCGCGTAACGAGTACCCTCCGGATGCATCCCAGCTCCGGAGGTTTTTTCATGGCTCGGGCCACGGCCGGACACAAAGGATACCAAGCTCTGACAATGCAAATATTCGCCGAAATCACCCGGACATAGAGAGGCGGTAGTCAACCCCTGTTCACGCGGTGCCACCGCACCGCCGCACAAAGGAGTTGAGTTGTGTTTTTCGAGTTTAACGACGCCCCCGTTGCCCTGGCCCGAGGCAAGGCCATCATCGAACCCGAAGGGGTCCAGGCCACACCCGAGAGCACGGCGTTGGCCGGTGCGGATGCGCAGGTCCTGCCGGCCAGCGATCTGCCGCCTGCCCAGCCGCAAGACGATGCGGGCGCGATGTCGGTCACGGTGATCGACGACTTTCTCTTCTGACCCTGTTTTCTGACGGAGCCCTGTTTCATGACAAAGATCCCTTCTTGCCTGTCCCTTGCGCTTGCACTCACCATCGGGGGCGCCGCGGGCGCGGCCCCGGTGATCTATGAGGACCGCGCCACTTTCGTTCAGGAGACCGGCCCGCAATTCAGCGTCGATTTCAACGATCAGGCCCCGAACCAGGCCTTCGGCGACAGCAGCTTGAGTGTCGGCAAGCTGACCTTTTCCGGCCCGGACGTCCCGAACCTGCCGGGCGCTTACAACCGCACCGAGCCGGGCCCGGATTTCTCGGGATTCCATCTGGATGGGACGACCTTCATCCTCGGGGCGGCGACCCTGGATGACCCGATGCGGATCACCTTTGACACCCCGGTGCTGGCCTGGGGGGCGGAGTTCAACGATCTGGGCGACAACAACCGGGACGTGGCGCTCAATGTCTACGACGTGTCCGACACGCTGATTGCCAGTTTCGGGATCTCGGATGCGCCCGATCACGTGACCCAGTTCATCGGGTGGGATTTCGCCGGCGAACAAGCCTCCTATCTCGAGATCGCCTTTCTTGGCGGGCTGACCAATTTCGAGGGCTTTGGCATCGACAATGTCCTGTTTTCCATTCCGCGTGGCGATGATGTGCCAGCCCCGGTTCCGCTGCCCGCGCCGGTGCTGCTGCTCGGCGCCAGCGGTCTGGCGTTGGCGGCCCTGCGTCGTCGGCGCAAACCGGTCGCGGCCTGGCCATGCCGCCGCGCCACCACTCACACCGGGGGGCGGGCTCTGCCGCCTCCCGGACCCCGGAGACCGGACCCGGGTCGGCGGTGGCTGATACAATTGATACATTGCGCGACATGAAGGGGATATCTGGCCGTGGTTCTGCTGAAACGGTGTGGAACAGGGCAGGGTGCATGGCAGAGGCGCGGTTCAAGGTCGACGGGGATGCAGCGCTGGCTCTGCTGGAGGACACGTTTTCCGGCATCGATTACGGGATCGCCCTGCTCGATGAGGACATGAATTTCGTGCTCTTCAACGAGAAATATGTGGAAACCGCCTTTGCCGACGGGCTGGTGCCAAAGGTCGGGGACAATGCCGGGGATCTCGCGATCCAGCAGCTGGCTACGGGAACCTATGTGGTGCCCGAAGACATGACGCCCGAGGACATGACAGCCGGATTGCTGGCCGCGGTGAAAGGGTGCCAGTCCGAGATCATCCTGCCGCTCACCGATGGCCGGACCCTGATGGCCTCGTCCAAGCGGACGGCGTTGGGCGGATACCTCCTCTCGATCGAGGATGTCACGGTCCGCATGGAGGCCCGGCAGGCCGAGGATGCGCGCCGCCGCGAAATCATCTCGGCCTTCGACGCGCTGGAAGAAGGCGTCGCGCTCTGGGACGCGGAGTTCCGGTTTCTGATGTGCAACGCCCATTACCTGCGCCTCGTGGCACCCTTCCGCAGTACGCCGTGGGAGGTCGGGGTGCCCGCCGAGAGGTGCATCCACGAAGCCTATCAATCGGGTCTCTTCGAGATCCCCGACGGGGTGACCGAGCAGGACTGGATCGCGCAATACATGTCCTGGGCGCGCAGTTTCGGCGGGCCGATCGAGGTCAATCTCAAGGACGGGCGCACGATCGTCGTCTCGGCCAAGACCACCAACCTGGGCGGGGTGCTGATCACGGCCCTCGACGTCACCGAAGAGCGCAACTCCGAGGCGCGCGCATTGCAAATGCTGTTCGATGCGATGGAGTCCCTCGAGGAAGGCTTCGCGCTCTGGGACGGCGATATGAACTTCCTGACCTGCAACCAGCGCTATGTGGACATGATCCTCGGCCATCGTGGACGCCCCTTCGACGTGGGGACGCATGTGACGGAATGCACGCGCGAGATATACCGCGCGGATGTCGTGGATCTGCCGTCCGAGGTTACCGAAGACATGGTCGTCGCAGATATCGAAGACTGGGTGCGCAATTTCGGCGACGGGCGGGAGTATGTGTTCAAGGATGGCCGGACCGTCATGACCAAGGCCAAACCCACCAATCTGGGCGGGTTTCTGGTCACGGCCCTCGACATCACCGAGGAACGCAACTCCATGGCCCGGGCGCGCGACATGCTGCGGGACGCGATCGAGGCCTTGGAAGAGGGCTTTGTCCTTTGCGACGAGACGATGGGTTTCGTCTTCGCCAATGCCGCCTGGATGCGCATGATGGGCGAGACCGAACCCGCCGCGATCCTTGCGCCCGGAGAGGGGTTCGCCGAGGCCCTGCGGGCGCAGATCGACGCCGGGTTCTTCGCCATTCCCGAGCGTCAGACACGCGAGGCCTATGCCAAGTGGATACTGGATGGTCTGACCCGGCCCGGGGGCGAGATCCATTTTTCCTCTGCCGCCGGTCGGCAGTTCATCGGTCTGGCCCATGCCACGGCTTTTGGCGGCTCGCTCATCCAGATCCGCGATGTAACCGACCAGCTCGCCCTGGAGGAGGAGCTGTCGCAACAGCGCGAGACGGCCCACCAGACCGAAAAACTATCCGCCTTGGGCGAGCTTCTGGCCGGGGTCGCCCATGAGCTGAACAACCCGCTCTCGGTGGTCTTCGGCTACTCGCAGATGCTGCAGGGCAAGATCGAGGACCCGGTCCTGTCGGAGCGGATGGACCTGATCTGTCAGTCCTCGGAACGGGCCGCCAAGATCGTGCGGACCTTCCTCGCCATGGCGCGCCAGCGCCCGGCCAAGACTGAGGTCTGCAGCCTGAACGACATCATCGAGACTGCGCTCGAGGTGTCGAGCTATTCGCTCAAGACCAGCGGCACGGTGGTGGAGGTCGATCTCGACCCGAGTGCCCCGCGGGTCATGGGCGATTTCGACCAGCTCGCCCAGGTGTTCAGCAACCTTGTGGTCAATGCCGGGCACGCAGTGCGCAGCAAGGGAGGCGAGGGGCGGATCACCCTGCGCAGCCGGGTGCTGGGCGCGAAGGTCCGGACCGAGATTGCCGATAACGGACATGGCATCCCCGAGGAAATCCAGTCGCGCATCTTCGAGCCGTTTTTCACCACCAAGGATGTGGGCGAGGGGACCGGGATCGGGCTCGCCTTCAGCCACCGGATCGTCCAGAGCCATGAGGGCGCGCTGACCCTGCGCTCGAGAACCGGGGCCGGCACCCAGTTCTTCGTCACCTTGCCCCGCACAAAGCCCGTTCTGCGACCGGTGAAGAGCCTTCCCGTCGCCTTGGGTGCGCGCCGTATTCTGGTGGTGGATGACGAGGATGTGGTGGCCCGGCTGATTGGCGACATGCTCAGGGAAGAAGGGTTTTCGGTCACCTGCACCACCGATCCGCGCGCGGCCTTGCGCATGGCCGAGGCAGAGCCTTTCGACGCGATCCTGAGCGATTTCAAGATGCCGGAGATGAATGGCGAGACCTTCTACCGTGCCCTGGAAGCCATCGCGCCCGAGAATGCCCGGCGCACGGGTTTCATCACCGGCGACGCGTTGAGCGCGCAGGTTGTCCTGTTTCTGGACCGCGCCAAACGCCCCCATATCGAAAAACCCATTGTGAAACCGGAGCTGCTGGCCCTGATTGCCCGTGCCTCCGGCGAGGAAGACTGATGCCCGAGCAGATCCTGATTTGTGATGACGAAGACAACCTGCGCCGCATGTTGTCGGACCACCTGACCGATTGCGGATACGAAGTGCTGCAGGCCGCGAATGCCGATGAGCTGCAGGCGACGCTGCGGCGGGTCCAGCCCGCACTCGTGCTGCTGGATGTGCGCATGCCCGGCAAGGACGGGCTCACCGCGCTGCGCGAGATCCGCGAAACCTCGCAAGTGGCGGTGATGATGCTCACCGCCGCGGGGGAGGTCGTGGACAAGGTCCTCGGACTCGAATTCGGGGCCGATGATTACCTGGTCAAACCGTTGGACCTGCGGGAATTGCAGGCGCGGGTGAAATCCGTCTTGCGCCGCAAGCAGCTTGGCCGGGCACAAGAGGCCAGCGCGCCGCAGGGCGGCGGCACCGTGCCCTTCGGGACCTGTCAGCTGGATCTGGATGGCGCACGGCTCTTTGACGGGAATGGCGAGGAAATCGCGATCACCACCATGGAGTTCAGCCTGCTGCGCGTTTTCGCCCAGAACCGGGGCCGGGTCCTCAATCGCGACCAGTTGCTCGATCAGGCCCATGACCGGTCCTGGGAGCCTTATGACCGCTCCATCGATCTGCGCATCTCGCGCATTCGCCGCAAGGTCGAACGCAATCCCAGCAAACCCGAAGTGATCCGCACCGTGCGTGGCCTCGGCTACGTGTTCCGCTAGCCTCCGGGCCCGGGCCAGCGCTGCCCGTCTGCAGCGTGTTGCCTGACGGGCATTGCGATGTGCAGACATGGCGAGGGGGGCCCGCTGGGCCTGGCCGGGTCTGCGTTACTCGGTGGGGGTGAACACATATCCGAAGCGGTGGATCGTCACGATCTTGGCGACCTCCTCGGGAATGCGTCGCCGCAGCCGCGTGATCAGCACATCGACCGTCCGGTCGCCCGGACTCCAGTCCCGCCCGCAGGTCATCCGGGTGAGGGTGTCGCGGCTCTGAGGGGCGCCGATCCCCTGCAGAAATGCATGCAACAGGCGCGCCTCTGCCGGGGGGAGGAACGCCTCTTGCGGGCCGATCCGCAGGGCACGGGTCTCGGGGTGAAACTCCAGCGCCCCGCAGGTGATCGGTGCGCTATCGGCCCGGGTGCGGGCCTTGTCCCGCGCGAGCAGGACGGCCCGGACCCGGCCCGACAGCTCGGCCGGATTGAACGGCTTGGTGACGTATTCCGCCGCGCCGAGCCCCAATCCGAGGATCTTGTCGCGGGTTTCGTCCATGGCGCTGAGCACGATCACGGGGCAATCGCCCGCCTGCTTGATCGTCTGCAGCAGTAGCAGCCCGTCGCTATCGGGCAGTTTCCGGTCGAGCAGGATCAGATCAAAGGCGGTCTCGGCAAGCATTGCCTCCGCCTCGCGTGCTGAGGTCGCGGCCATATAGCTGCCACCGGCCGTCCGGACGATATCCCCCAACATGAGCTGCACCACCGGGTCATCATCGACGCAGAGGACCGCGCCCAGCCGGGCCGGCCCTTTGGGCGCGGGGCGGACAAGGCCTGCGCTGCCGTTCATGGGGCCTCCGTCAGGGCAAGCAGGGCATTCCAGGACGGGACCTGGGTCAGATCCCGGTCCAGCGTGGTGAGCATCGGGCCCAGATCCTCGGGGCTGGCCCGCTCGGACCAGCGCTGGTCCAAGGCGCGCAGGGGCGCCTCGAGGTCGCTCAGCCCCAGTATCGCCGTGCTCCCGGCAAGCCGGTGCGCTTGCAGCCCCAGATCCGCGGGCGCCCGGCCGGCGCGGGCCTCGCGCAGCCGGATGCGGAACTCTGTCCACGCATCTTCGAAGGCCGCGAGCATGGCCGCCACCGTCTCGGCCGAGAGGCCCTGAAGGCTGGCCCGCGCCGCGGCGGCAGCGGGCGATGTGACCGGCGGTGGCGGGCGTTTGAGGGCATTGGCCAGGGCGGCCTGATCCACGGGTTTGGCCAGGATCTCGTCAAAGAGATGGCGCAGCCCCGCACCGCGTTCCAGCGCTTCGACATTCGCCGTCAGCGCCACAAAGCGCGGCCCCTCGGGCCCTTGCGCGCGCAGGCGCCGCACGAGGCTGGGCCCATCCCCATCGGGCAGGGTGTAATCCACGACAAAGACATCGAACCCGCCCCGCGCACAGGCCGCATCGGCCTCGGCCAGAGAACCCGCGCTGGTGACGGCAAAGCCCAGCCGCTCCAGCTGCTTAGCGGTGACGGTGCTGCCGATCGGGTCGTCATCGACCAACAGGCAGCGTTGATGGCGCGGGCTCTGCGACCCGGGTTCGTCCGGGGGCGCGGTCGGGGTGGTGGCCGGGGCTTGCCCCGGATCAAACGGGATTTCGAACCAGATCACCGCGCCCTCGGCTCCGTTGCGGTAGCCGATGCGCCCGCGCATGGCCTCGACCAGGTGATGGGCGATCGCGAGACCGAGCCCCGCGCCGCCACTGCCGGTTTCGCGGGCATTGGTCTTCTCCCAGGGCTTGAACAGCGCCTCGGCATCGGCCAGCGGCAGTCCGGGCCCGTGGTCGCGCACCTCGAAGCGCAGGGCCGGGGCCTCGCTGCTGCAGCGCTGGATCGACATGACCACCCCGCGCCCGTCATCGACCCGGATCGCGTTGGAGATGAGGTTGCTCAGCACCTGCTGCACCATGGCCCAGTCGATCCGCACCCAGCGGGGCAGGTCGCCCGCGATCTCGAGGCTCAGATTGGCGGTCTCGCGCCCCTGACCGACCGTAGCGATCCGCTCATAGGTGGTAAGCACCTGCGCCAGATCGAGCGTCGTCACCCGCGGCTCGGGCGGGTCATTGGCCAGTTTCGAGTAGTCGAGCACATTGCTCAAAGTCTGCAGCAGCGTTTGTCCGGCGGTCTCGATCAGGTCGAGATAGCTCTGCGCCGTCGCCGTATCCGCCGTGCGCAGAAGCTCGGTCGCCCCCAGCACGGAATGAAGCGGCGTGCGGATCTCGTGGCTCATGGTGGCCAGAAACCGCGACATGCCGCGCTCGGATTGCTCGGCCCGCTCGGCGGCGCGGCGGTGTTCGGTCACATCGCTGAGCAGCATCACATGGCCGATCGACGTGTTGTCCACCGCGTCATGCAGCCCGCGCATACGCACATCGAAGCAGCGCGCGCCGCCAAGGGTGCTCAGCCAGACCGCGCGGTCGGTCTCGGTCATCGCCTCGATGGCCTGGTCGATCACCTCCTGCAGCGAGTTCTTTCGCTGGCGCATCAGGCGCAGATAGATGATCTCGCCCGCCTTCATCTCGCCGAGAAAGGTCTCGGCGGCGGCCTCATTGGCGTTCAGCAGGTTATAGGACTTGTCCAGCAGGAAGGCCGGCGTGCGCAGGCTCTCGAAGATGGCGAAATACCGGTCCTTGTCGAGGGTGATTGCCCGGGCGCGCTCCTGCAGTTCGCGCAGGCGGACATTGTCATCGGAGTTGTGCCAATCGGCCGAGATGCTCAGCTCGGTCTCGTCAAAGAAATCCCGCACCCGGTCGGTCAGCCCGTCAGGCACCCCCTCGGGCATGCCGTTCAGCTCGCGGATGTAGAGATTGCGGAAATGTTTGAAGAGCCCGACATACATGGGCATCGTGATCCCAAGCGAGCGGTGCCGCCTTGCGATCCGGCGCATCCGGGCAAAGCGCGGATCGGTGCGATAATCGAGCGTCGCCTGGGGCCCGGGCACCGTATCCGGGCGCGCCTTGAGGTAGGTGCCGAGGCTTTCGGTGACGCTGAGGATCGCTTCGACCCAGGCCGCGCGGATCGTGGTCGTGAAGGGCGCATAACCGTTCAGCTTGGCAATCTCGATGGATTGATCGACCAGCGTTTCGAGACGCCCCTCGAGAAAGCGCACCACAGCCGCCATGCTGTGTGCGTGATCTGTCGCTGCCGGTCCGGTGGCTAGATCCTTCGGGTTCATCTGCATAGCGGCCCCGCGGGGCCGTCCTCCCATGCCATGCGCACCCTGCACTACACCAGCAAACGGGCTCTGACGGAACCCGTCAGCGCGGTTGTTTACAACTCGTTTACATCTGTTCACAACTTCGCAGCCTTTGAGCGGACCTCCCTCGCTATCGTGATTGCAACGAAAACCAGCCCACCCGGACAGCGTTCCGGTCAGGGCGGCGACAGACGGGAGGGACAAAATGCTGCGCATGAAGCGTCGGGATTTCCTGAAGAATTCAACGCTGGTCGGGGCCGGGGTGCTGGCCGCAGACAAGGCCTGGTCACTCAACCGGCTCGAGCCCATCGAGGACACACTGAGCGAGGAGTACCCCTATCGCGACTGGGAAGATCTCTATCGGCGCGAGTTCACCTGGGACAAGATCGGCAAGGCGGCCCATTGCATCAACTGCGTCGGGAACTGCGCCTTTGACGTCTATGTGAAGGACGGGATCGTCCTGCGCGAAGAGCAGCTCGCCAAGTATCCCCAGATCAATCCCAACGTGCCGGACGCCAATCCGCGCGGGTGCCAGAAGGGCTCGATCCACTCGGCGGCCATGTATGAGGGCGACCGGCTGCGCTATCCGCTCAAGCGTGTCGGTGCGCGTGGCGAGGGCAAGTGGCAGCGCATGGAGTGGGACGAGATCACCGAGGAGATCGCCGACAAGATCATCGACATCTTCGAAAAGCACGGGCCCGGCAAGATGATGACCCATACCGGGTCCGGCAACCTGTCCATGGTCCGCTTCGCGGCGCCCTATCGCTTTGCCTCGCTGGTGGGCGGGGTGCAGCTCGACATCTTCACGGATGTGGGGGACCTGAACACGGGCGCCCATCTGGCCTATGGCAACCCGCTGGAAAGCTTTACCTCGGACGCGTGGTTCGACGCCGACTACATCATGATGTCGCTCTTCAATCCGAACGCGACCCGGATCCCCGATGCCCATTACCTGTGGGAGGCCAAGTATAACGGTGCCCGCGTCGTCTCGGTCGCGCCGGACTACAACCCGTCCTCGATCCATGCGGATCTGTGGATGCCGATCAAGCAGGGGGCCGACCCGCATCTGGCCATGTCCTTTGTGCACGTGATTATCGAGGACAAGCTCTACAAGCCGGACTTCATGAAAGAGCAGACCGACCTGCCGGTGCTGGTGCGGCTCGACACGGGCAAGATGCTGCGCGAGGCCGATCTGGTCGATGGCGGCTCGGACCAGAATTTCTATCACTGGGACACGATCTCGGGCGGGCCGGTCATGCTCAAGGGCTCCATGGGCTCCGAAGAGAAGACGCTGGTGCTGGACGGGGTCGATCCGGCGCTGGAAGGGACCTTCACCGTCGAGGGGATCGAGGTCACCACGGTCTTCGAGAAGGTCAAGCAGGAGGCCGCGAAATACGCCCCCGAGGCCACCGCCGAGGAGACAGGCATCGCCGCGCAGACCGTGCGCGACGAGGCCAGACGCTTTGCCGAGGCCAAAAAGGCGATCCTGATGCTGGGCTTCAATGTCGGGCGTTATTCCAACGGGATCTACACCGGCTGGGCGCAGTCGCTGATGCTGGCTCTGACCGGGCATGGCGGCAAGACCGGGGGTCTGGATACCTCCTGGATCGACTGGAAACACATCCCCTGGCTGCAACTCGCGCTCTTTGGGTTCGAGAAGTTCCCACGGCTCGAGCCGGGCGGTCTGGGCGAGTTCCAGCGCGGTCACATGATCGAGCACGCGCGCGAGTATTTCGACGCCGACAAGCTCAAGGAGCGGGTCGGGTTCAATGTCGATGAGATGGAGGAGATGATCAACGAGAGCATCGGCGAAGGCTGGATGCCCTATCACGGCGACATGAAGGGGCTGATCTCGATCGCCGACAACAAGTTCCGCCGCAACAAGTTCGCCGACCGCTACCGCGAGCGGATCCTCGAGGAGGTCGAGGAGCTTTTCGTCGATATCAATGTCCGCATGGACAGCACCGCCCAATGGGCCGACTACCTGCTGCCCGCGGCCAGCCACTACGAGGCCTGGGATCTGCGCTCGGTCGGATTTCACAGGTTTATCAACGTGTTTTCACGCCCGGTTGACCCAATAGGTGAAGCCAAGCCCGACTGGGACATCATGGTTCTGCTGACCCAGAAGATCCAGGAACGCGCCCTCGCGCGCGGGGTCAGCGGCTATCAGGACGGCGATGTCAGCCGGGATCTGCACACGATCTTCGATGACTTCACCATGAACGGCACGATCATGACCGATTACGACGCCACCAACTGGCTGGTGGAGAACAGCCCCGAGATGGGCGACGTGACCCTGGAGGAGGCCGCCGAGAAGGGCTTCATCGTGATGAATGCCGAAGGGGGCAACAACCAGCCCATTCCGCCGGACGAGCCCTACAACCCCTTCGTCGCCCAGACCCGGGACAAGAAACCCTACGAGACCCTGACCGGGCGCGTGACCTTCTATTGCGATCACCCGACCTTTGAGAGGATGGGCGCGGTCGTGCCCACGGCGCGGCACCATGCGGGAAGCGCGGCCTCGAACTATCCGCTGTCCTTCTACTCGCCCCATACCCGCTGGGGGATCCATTCGAACTGGCGGTCCAACAAGTTCATGCTGCGGCTCCAGCGCGGCGAGCCGAACATCTATATCAGCCCGATCCTGGCTGCTCAGAAGGGCATCACCGACGGCTCCCGGGTGCGGATCTTCAACAGCGCGGGCGAGTTCTTTGCTCAGGCCAAGTTCTATCCGTCGATGCCCGAGGGCTCGATCATGATGGAGCATGGCTGGGAGCCGCACCAATACGAGCAGATGAAACCCATGAACAACACCATGGCCACCCTGATCCAGCCGCTCGAGCTGGCGGGGGGCTGGGGGCATCTGGGCTTCAAGCTCTTCAAGTGGAACGCAAACCAGCTGGCGCATGAGAGCAGCGTCGACGTGGAGCCGGCGTGAGCCGCGCCGCGAGGGAGGATTAAGACATGGCCGTGAAACGTCAGCTCAGCATGGTTCTGGACCTGAACAAATGCATCGGGTGCCACACCTGCACATCCGCCTGCAAGCTCCAGTGGACCAACCGCAACGGGCGGGAATACATGTACTGGAACAATGTCGAAACCATGCCCGGCACGGGCTATCCCAAGAACTACGCCGATATGGGCGGCGGGTTCGACGAGGATGGCGCCCTGCGCATGGGGCAGGAGCCCGCGCCCGAGGACTACGGGGTGCCGTGGGAGTATAATTACGAAGAGGCATTGATGACGGGCACCGACCCGTGGCTGCGCCCGAATGTCAAACCAACTTGGGGCGCCAATTGGGACGAGGATGAGGGCGAGGGGGAGTATCCGAACTCCTATTACTTCTACTTGCCACGCCTGTGTAACCATTGCGAGAACCCGGCCTGTCTCGCGGCCTGTTCGCGCAACGCGATCTACAAGAGGCAGGAGGACGGCATCGTCCTGATCGATCAGGAGCGCTGCCGCGGCTACCGCTACTGCGTCAGCGCCTGTCCCTACAAGAAGGTCTATTTCAACGAGGAAATCTCGAAATCCGAGAAATGCATCTTCTGCTATCCCCGGATCGAGAAGGGCCTGCCCACGGCCTGCGCCAAGCAATGTGTCGGGCGGATCCGCTGGATCGGCTACCGCGATGACAAGGCCGGTCCGATCCACCAGCTGGTCGAGAAATACAAGGTGGCCCTGCCGCTCTATCCCGAGATGGGCACGAAGCCGAATGTCTTCTACGTCCCGCCCATGTCCCCGCCCAAGATCGACGAGAATGGCGGTGCCACCGACGAGGCACGGGTGCCGATCGACTATCTCGAGAGCCTGTTTGGCGACGGGGTGCGGGCCGCGCTCGAGACCCTGAGCGCCGAGCGGCGCAAGAAGCAGGAGGGCGGCGAGAGCGCGCTCATGGACACGCTGATCGGCTACCGCCATGCCGATATGTTCAAGCTGAGCTGAGGGGGATGTCCATGCAAGCCCCCGACCGCCCGCCCATGGGAAACGCGCCCGCGCGCGCCGCCGCGAAAGAGACGCTCTGGCGGCTCACGGCGCTGACCCTGTCCCATCCCGCGCCGGAGTTTCACGCGGCCATCGCCTCGGGAGACTTCCACGCGGCCTTTGAGACCGCCTGGAGGCAAGTCACCGGGCGCGGCTGGCCGCAGGTTGCGCCTTGCGAGGATTTCGCCGCCTATGAGGCCGGTTTCATCACCGCCTTCCTCCATGGGCGCAAGGGCAAGCCGGTCGCGCCCCTGCTCGCCGGGGATCACGACGCGATCCTCGCCGGGCTGACCCGGCCGGTCTTCATGCTGAACCTCACCAGTTTCTACAAGCATTTCGGCCTGCGCGCCGCGACCGCGGATGAGGGGCGGCAGGACGAGCCGGACCATCTGGCCAGCATGACCGAGTTCATGGCCGTGCTCTGCTATCTCGAGGCGCGGGCCCTGACCCAAGGGCGTGATCCGGACCCGACCCGCCGGGCGCAACGGGACTTCCTGTGCCGCTACCTGCAGCCCTCCCTCGCGGCGATTGCCGGGCTCCTGCGGCGCGATCCGGTTGCGGATCTCGATCCAACCGTGATGCAGCTGGTGCAGGACATGGCGGCCTGGGCCGAAAGCCAGATTGCCGAGCTCGAAGCCCGGGTCGGCCCGTTCCGGGACCCGGACGCGCCCAAACCCGCGCTCGCCGCGGCCGCGCAGGCCGCGCCCGCCACACAGAACCTCTGGGGATAAGGAGATCGACATGATGAGACATCTGTCCCAAACCCTCGCCACCACCGCCCTTCTGGCCCTTGCCGCGCCGGTCTTCGCCGAGGGCAGCTCGATCATCGAGGCGAATGTCAAACTGCTTGAGGCCGGGGATACGGTCGCCGCTTCGAGGATCCCCGATGGCATCTATCTGCGCCGGGTCAACGACCCCAATGACATCATCTGGGAACGTCTGCCCGAGTACCGGGTCCATGTGGCCCCGGCGCCTTCGGTGCACGAATCCGTGGATTTGCGCATCGATTACGATGACGCGGGGCAGGACGTGTATCTTACCATGGCCCGCACCTCCGAGCGGTTCTACGTGCGGATGCGCTGGCGCGATGCGCAGCCCGATCTGGTGACCAGTTCCAACCGGTTCCGGGATGCGGCGGCGGTGCAGTTTTCGCTGGGCGACGATGCCACTTCGTATCTGATGGGGGACGGGCCCGATGCGCCGGTCAACATCTGGTACTGGCGCTCGGATCGTGGCGAGGTGCAGAACCTCGCGGCGGGCGGACCCGGCAGCACGACCATGCTCGACAACCAGCCCGTGAGCGGCGCGGCCGAGTTCGTCGACAAGGGCAGCGCGGCGGCCAATGAATGGTCCGTGGTGATGTCGCGCCCGATCCCGACCACGGGGGACTATGAGGTCTCGTTCCGGCGCGGCGAGGTGCCCATGGCCTTCGCAATCTGGCAGGGTTCGGACGGACAGCGGGACGGGCTGAAAAGCGTCTCGGATGGCTGGATCCTCGTAAGTCTGGAGGAGAGCTGAGACATGGACCTCGGAGAAAAGCTCGCCAAGCTCGATTGCACCCTCGGCCATGCCTGCCAGTTCTGCCCGCAGGAAGACACCTGTGCGCTGGACAAGCCGCATCACAATGCCCGCCTGATCGAGGCGCGGCTGCAAGAGATCGACCAGATCATCGTGGTGCTCGCCAACAAGGGCGGCGTTGGCAAGAGCACGGTCTCGGCCAACCTTGCCGCCGGGCTCGCGCAGGACGGGTTCCGGGTCGGTGTGGCCGATGCGGATATCCATGGCCCCAACCAGAGCCGGTTCTTCGGCTTTGCCGGGGCCAAGACCCGCACCACTTATAACGGTCTGAAAACCCACGGGTTTCAAACGGATGGCATCGCGCATCCCGTGAAGGTCGGCTCCCTGGCCTTCATGCTTGAGGACGACACCACCCCGATCGTCTGGCGCGATGCCTACAAGCATGACTTCATCCACCACCTGATCGGCAGCTTCGACTGGGGCTCGCTCGACTATCTGATCGTGGACATGCCGCCCGGCACGGGCAACGAGCTGATCACGCTCTGCGATATGCTCGAAGGGTCGAATGTCTCGGCCGTTCTGGTCTCCACCCCGCAGGCGGTGGCGCAGATGGACAGTCTCAAGGCCGGACGGTTCTGCAAGGAGCGGGGCCTGCCGGTGATCGGCGCGGTCGAGAACATGGCGGGCGTGGTCTGCCCCCATTGCAGCGAGGAGTTTCATCTGTTCCCCGAGGCCGGGCTCGACGCGGCGCTGGCTGCGCTCGAGATCGAGCGCGTCGCGGCGGTGCCGCTTGCACCCGAGATCGCCATGGGCTCGGATACCGGCGCGCCGGTGGTCTGCGCTCATCCCGAAAGCGTCGCGGCGACGGCCTTCGCGCCGCTGATCGCGGCGGTGGCGGCCCTTGGGCGCGTAGAGTTTTCCAAGGCAGTGGCGGCAACCCTGGGCGATGTGTTCCAGGACAACCTGTCGGATCGCGATCTGAACGCGGCCCTTGCGGAGCTGCCCGATGGCGCAGAGCTCGGCGATGAGATCGCCGCCTTGCTGGGGCAGGAGGCCGGACGGCTCCGCGCGGCCAGCGACGAGGGGTCCCGGCCATGATGGATGGCGCGATGGAGGATCCCGGACGCCGCGCGCTTTTTCGCGGCGCGTTCCGCGCATCCGAGAAAACCGCCACGGGCTGGCATATGGTCACCAGCCTCGCGGCCGGATCGGGCGATGTGTTCTGGGACGGCTGGGCCGATGAGGCCGGCGTCTTCGTGGTGGGCGATGACGGGGTCATCTTTCACTATGACGGCGCGGATTGGACCCGGCAGGCGGCCCCTGCGCCGGTGCCGATCCACGCGCTTTGGGGCCGGTCGCGCGATGATCTCTGGGCGGTGGGCTGGATGGGGCAGATCCTCCACCATGATGGGCAGAACTGGCGGCATATGCAGGGCTGCGAGGTGGATGGCGCGGGCAAATACGCCAGCAGCCCGGCCAACACACCGCTCTTTGCGATCACGGGTGGCGAGGATGGCCGCGCCTGGGCCGTGGGGGATCGGGGCACGATCCTGCATTATGACGGAGCCACATGGCAGCCCGAGGTCTCGGGCACCCGCGCCCATCTGCGCGCGATCACGGCGCTGCCAGATGGTCGCCTGCTCGCGGCGGGCGGCGATGGCACGGTCCTGATCCGCGATGCGGATGCGGGCTGGGCGGTGCAACCCTGTGCGCTGCATTCGAACTTCACCGCGGCGCTGACCCTGCCTGATGGTTCGGTCCTGTTGGCGGGCGGGCGGTATTTCGTCGATGCGGGCGGGTTCCGCGGGGATCTGGCCCTGTGGACGGCGGACGGGGTGACCAAGCTTTTCGAGGGGGCGGCGTTCTCCCGCTTCCGGGCGCTTGCGGCCTGCAATCGCGGTGTCGTCGCCGTGGGCGATGCCGGGCAGATCCATGTGATCCGCGACGGGCGCATCACCCGGGTCGATAGCGGCATTGCCCATGACATCCTCGGGATCGTCACGCTGCCCTCGGGCGAGGCCCTGGCCATGGGCGATTTCGGCACCGTGCTGGCCGGGGAGGCCGGCGCGTTGGAGCATTTCACCCCCTATGTCGCCGCCGAGGCCGAGACCCCACGCTGGGAGGCGGCGGAGAGCGGCACGGATCGACAGCTCTGGGGGCTATGGCATGACCGGGACGGCGGTGCGCTCTATGCTTGCGGCGAAGAGGGCACGGTTCTGATCCAGGATCGCGGGCAGTGGGCGGCTTTGCCCCCCGTCGGCAATCTGGGCATCCATGCGCTCAACCGCGCGCCCGATGGCACGCTGCTGGCCGCCGGTCAGATGGGCGAGATCCACGCCTTTGACGGCGCGCGCTGGCGCAAGGCGTTTGACCTGCATATGGACGTGACGATCCTGTCGCTCTGGTCCGATGGAGCCACGCTGATCGCCGCCGGGGATGAGGGGCTCGTGCTCCAGAAAACCCCGGATGCCCCGGACTGGGTCCGCATGGCGAGCGGCACCAAGAGCGCGCTTTACGGGCTCTGGGGGCCCGATGACCGGCATCTGCTGGCGGTCGGGGATTTCGGCCTCGTGCAGCGCTGGAACGGGACGCTCTGGGACGCGTTCAACGCGGGCACGGAGTACTTCCTCTTCGACGTCTGGGGGCGCGGGCTAGACGACATTTTCGTTGTCGGCCTGTCGGGCACGATCGGTCATTTCGATGGCCAGCGCTGGACGATCACCCCGGCACGGGCGCGCGCCGATCTTCTGGCGGTGACCGGGGATGCGGATCAGGTCGTGGCCGTGGGCGCAGCCGGAACCGTCTATCGCCATGATGGCCAGCGCTGGGCGCCCGAGGCGTCGGGCACGCCGCTTGGCCTGCGTGCCGTCAGCACGGCACCCGGCGGCGGGTTTGTGGCCGCAGGCGATCAGGGGAGCCTGCTGGCACGGCGCGAATAGTCGCGTGCGCGCGGGTCCGGCTGATGGAGCGGGGCCCGACTGCCTCAGTCGATCCCTGACGGCGGCGGCCGGCCCGGGCGAGAAGTGTTGGTGCCCCCGCGCGGGGCTCCGGGGGCTTGCGGCCTATGAGCGGTTCTGCCGGGTCACGCGCGCGACCGCGTGACGATCTCCGCGCAGCGGTCGATCAGCCTGCGGATCTCGTCGGTTCGGCCTCGGGCGCCGGGATGCGTGATGTCCTTTTCCAGCAAAAGCAGCTGCGCCGTGATCTCGGACAGCGGGTCGCTCAACTGCCCTAGCGCTTCTGCCAATCGCTCGCCCTCGGCGTGGTGCTCGGTCATGTCAGTGGTCGCCGCCAAGCTCAGGATCGTGCCGCCATGGGCCACCAGCCGCGCCGAGACCCGCCCGTCAAAGATCCGCCCTGCACGCCCGCGAAACCGAGCCTTGAAATTGTCCAGTCGCCGGTTTTCACGCAGCGCGCTGACATAGGCGTCCCGGTCCGTTGGGTCGACCCAGATCTGCTGAATGTCCTGCGGCGCACCGTAGAGATCCGCCCATGCCCGGGTCCAACAGACGAAGCGTTCGCGCCCGAGGTCATAGATCACCAGGTTGATAGGCGCGGCGTTGATCAGGGCACCGAGGTGGGGCGCGACGTCTTGCGCGTCATCCGCAGCCGTCGGCGCATGCTCCGTGTCCGCGATGCGCAGAAGGAAGCCCAGGTCATCGAGCGGCTGCAATGTCAGGGACAAGGCGCCCGTAACCGCATAGGTCACCTGCCGTGCGACCGGAGCGTGCCCCGCTGTGGCAAAGGCGGTCTGCAGCTGCGCTAGCCCATCGCGCAGGCCTGTATCCTCGATCCCAGCGCCGATCTGGTCGAAGGGTTGACCGGGGTCTGGGCGCGGGACCCGCGCCTGAAACACCGGGTTGCTGCGGATCAGGCGGTGATCCCTGTCGAAGAGGGCGATCCCGTCGCGCGATGCGTCGATCATCGCCACAAGGGCGGCGTGTGACAGGGCAGTGTCCATGGCGTGGGCGCTTTCTCGATGTCAGATGCCCCACTCTGCGCCGAGGGGCCTCGGTCGTATAGCCCCGGGGTGACATGCGGTTGCACACGGGGGGCAGGGCGGATGCGCCGGGCGGCGGTCTGGCGCGGGCAGTGCGACCCTGTTCCGACGGCGGCGCTGGCGACGTGCAAACGCCTTTGCGGGACCGGTGTTCAGAGACGCGCGGTCCCGGGCGTGGCGGGCTACTCGAAGAGGTCCAGCTCTTCGGTGATCGCCTCCAGCGTTTCGGCGCGCTGCTTGACGGCATCCTGGTTCTTGCCCGCATAGGCAATCGCCAGCAGACGGAGCATCGACACCACGGTCGCATGGGTGGTCAGCATCCCGTAGCTGGCCACATGGCAGGGCAGCACGGTCTCAGAGAACCGCTCGGCCTGGGCCTGAAACAGGTGATCGGTGATGGTGATGATCCGCAGCCGCGAGGTCCGCGCATAGGTCAGCAACGAGCGGAGCAGCTTGGGCCGATCCTCCAGCGTGACGAGGACAAGCGCGTCGCGGGGACCCATCATCGCCAGCTGGCTCGCCCAATCCTGCGCCGCGCCGTCGAGGTAATGCACGTTGTGGCGCAGTCGCGAGAAGAGGGTCTTGCCTATGCGCGCCGCCCCGTCATCGGCCCCGAACCCGATGAACCAGACCCGCGGCGCCGAAGAGAGGATATCGGCGATCTCGGGCAGCTTGTCCGAGCGCAGCTCTTCGAAGGTGCGGGTCAGGTTGCGCAGCTCCAGTTCCAGATGATCGCCCATGGACCGGCCCAGAATGACGGGCGCGGTGGCGGCGGGTTTCTGGGTGTAAGGCTGGGTGCGGTCCCGCTCTTCCCGGGCCTGCAGGCGGACCTCTTCGAAATCCACATATCCCAGACTGCGGAAAAAACGGGCAGTCGTTGCCTTGGAGACCCCGGCCAGCTTGGCCAGCTCCGTCGCGGTGTGCGTTTCGATAAGGCCCTGATTGTTCACCAGAACTTCGGCAATCTTCTTCTCGCTGCCCGTCAACCGGGCCTGCTTTTCCTGAATGCGAAGGATCAATCTCGAAGCCATTTTCCACCCCTATCGCGTGCCGATCCAAAATTCAACTTGACCTTTGAAACGGATGTTTCAGTAATGTGAAACAGTGAAACTGACGGGGAATCGCAATGTCGAGTTCAAAGGTGGTGCGGGAGCGGATCTGGACCAAGCTGCAGGATGTGGCCCGACCGGACACGCGGTTTCACATGAACTTTGCCGAGGTCATTCCCGATTTCGAGGGTTCGGACCTGGCCACGGATCGGGTGGTCTCGCAGGCCGCCTATGACGCCTCAAGCTTTGCCTTCATCACGCCCGACAACTGCCTTGCGGATCTGCGCCGCCGGATGATCGAAGATGGCAAACCCTTCGTGATGTCGACCTATGGCATCTATCGCGGTTTTCTGTTCATCGACCCGGCAAAGATCCCCGAAGGGGCCGCGCTCTATGCCTCCTGGCTCGACGGGATGGAACATTTCGGCGAACCGATCAGCCTTGAGGGGATCGCCCGGCGCGGGCGGTTCGATCTGATGGTGACGGGCGCCTCGGCCGTGTCGAAAAACGGGGTGCGGTTCGGCAAGGGGCACGGGTTTTTCGATCTGGAATGGGGGATGTTCACCGATCTCGGCCTCGTGGATGAAACCACGCCGGTGATCGCTGTGGTCCATGACGTGCAACTGGTGGACGAGGAATTGCAGCCCTCGGAAACCGATATCCTCGTGGATCAGATCGCCACCCCCTCGACCCTGTTCACGGTCGAGCGGCGCGCCAAGCGGCCCTCGGGGGTCAAATGGCCCCTGCTTGAGCCCAAGCAACTGGCCGAGACCCCGCCGCTGCAAGAGCTTCAACGCATTCAGGGCCTCGCCTGAACCTGCCCAACAAGGAGAGAATTCATGACCCTTCGTCTGTCCCGTCGCCATTTCATGGGCAGTGCCGCTGCCGCCGCTGCCGCGTCCTCGGTCCCGCTACGAGCCTCCGCAGCCACGCCCTTCACGATGCAGGCGGCCTGGATCAATGACGCCGAGTTCGCCGGCTATTTCCTCGCTATGGATCAGGGATATTACACGGAGGAGGGGCTGGATCTGACCTATCTGTCCGGCGGGCCCGATGTCATTCCCGAGAGCACCATCATTGCGGGGCGCGCGGATCTCGCACTGACCACGCCGGATACCACGATCAAGGCCATTGCCGAGCAGGGCGCACCGTTCAAGATCATCGGCGCGCAGTACCAGAAGAATCCGATCGGGATCGTCTCGCTGGTCGAAAGCGGCATCACCTCGCCTGCGGATCTGGTGGGTAAGACCCTCGCCGTGCCGCCGGTCAACGTGATCTCGGTGGAGGCGATGCTCAAGATCAACGGGATCGATCCGGCGGATGTGAACATCGTGCCCTATGCCTATGATCCGACGCCGCTGATCCAGAAGGAGATCGATGCGAGCCTCGATTTCACCACCAACGTGCCCTACACGATTGCGCAGCTGGGCGGCGAGGCGGCGTCCTTCCTGCTCTATGATTTTGGCTATACCATCTATAACGACACTGTCGTGGTGACCGAGCAGACCCTCGCCGACAAGCGCGACGAGCTGGTCGCCTGGCTTCGGGCGAGCCGCAAGGGTTGGGTGGAAAACAACATGGATACAACGCTTTGGCCCGCGAAATGGGCGGATACGCATTTCGCCGGAACGGGTCGCACCATCGCCAATGAAGAGTTCTTCAACGAGGCTCAGAAACCGCTGATGGAGCATCCCGACGGCATCTTCGCCATGACCGAAGAGGGGATCGAGGCCAACCTCAAGGCCCTGCGCGAGGTCGGGATCGAAGGCACGCGCGAGATGTTCGACACCACGCTTCTCGACGAGATCTGATGACGGCCCCGGCCGGGATCTCTCTCAGCGGGGTCAGCAAGACCTTCGAGGGGCGCGGCAAGACGGTGCAGGCGCTCAGGGATGTGACGCTGAACTGTCCGGCCGGGTCCTTCACCGCGCTGATCGGGCCCTCGGGCTGCGGAAAATCCACGGCGCTGCGCGTCGCGCTGGGGCTCGAGACGCCCGATACGGGCGAGATCCGGATCCATGGCGACACGCCGCTGGAGGCGGCGAGGGCGGGCAAGACCGGGGTCGCGTTCCAGGACGCGGCCCTGCTGCCGTGGCGATCGGTGCGCCGGAATGTCGAGATGCCGCTGGAGGTGATTGGCCTCAGCCGCAAGGCTCATGCCGCGCAGGTGCAGGCGATGATCGATCTGGTGGGGCTCAGCGGCTATGAGAATTCCCTGCCCGGTGAGCTCTCGGGCGGCATGCGTCAGCGGGTGGCGATTGCCCGGGCGCTGGTCACCGAACCCCGCGTGCTTTTCATGGACGAGCCCTTTGGCGCGCTCGACCAGATCCTGCGCCGCCAGATGAACGTAGAGCTGCAACGGGTCTGGCAAGAGACCGGCGCCACCGCATTGCTGGTGACCCATGGCATTGATGAGTCGGTGTTTCTCGCCGACCGGATTGTTGTGATGCATGCTGCCCCGGGCCGGATCGCCGATATCATCGACGTGCCCTTCGCGCGCCCGCGCCACCCGGATCTCTTTTCGGATCCGGCCTTTCATGCGCTGACGGACCGGGTGGCTGCGGTGCTCCATGGCTGAGGGGGCGGGCGGCCGCCATGCGGGCCTGCGCAATGTCGCGCTGCTCCTCCTGCTCTGGGAGGTCGTCGGGCGGCTCGATCTGGTGGCGGGCGGGGCCTTGCCCGGGATCACCGAGATCCTCATCCGGCTGTGGCAGGATCGGGCCGATTACCCCCGGCATGTGGGCGCAACCCTCTGGGCCTCGACGCTCGGTTTCCTGATCGGCAATGGCGTGGCCCTGTTGGCGGGGATCGCCTTTGCCCTGTCGCCGACATTGCTGCGGCTGTTTCGCGGGGTGAATATCGCGCTCTTCGCGCTGCCGCCAATCGCGATTGCGCCGATCCTTGTCCTGACCCTGTCCGGGATGGCGCCGCGGGTCGTGCTCGCGGCGCTCTCGGTTTACTTCGTCACCATGACCGCCACGGTGATCGGCCTGACCCAATCGGACAGCCGGGCCAGCGACGTTGTGCGCGCCTATGGTGGCGGCAAATGGGCCGTGCTGCGTCTGGTGCAGCTGCGCGGGGCGCTGCCGACGATCCTGACCGGGTTCCAGATCGCCGCGCCCAATGCGGTGCTCGGCGCGATCCTTGCGGAGTTCGGCGGCGGTGGACGCTGGGGGCTGGGGACCTACTTGCTGGGCTCGCTGGGACGGGGCGAGCCGGATCGGCTCTGGGGGATCGGGCTGGTGGCAACGGCGATTGCGGGGCTGGGGTATCTGGTCTTCGGGCTGATCGCCGGGCGGCTGCTGGGCGCGACCCAAGCGGTGACGCTGAATGCGGCCACGCCGGATCTGGCCAGCCCGCCGCGCGCGGGGCTGCACAGGGCGCTGATGCTGTGCGGGATGATCGCGATGCCGCTGCTCTTGTGGTGGGCGTTCATTCTGCTGAGCGGGGTGCCCGCGATGATCTCGAAAACCCCGCTGGGGGTGGTCGAGTATCTGTTTCTGGCCGAGAAGGCCCCGGTCGCCCAAGCCAAGCTGCGCGCCGCATTGGCCGAAACGCTGCCCATCACCTTTGTCGGGATGGCAGCGGGGATCGGGTTTGCCTTCCTGCTGGCCATTTGCGGGCGCCTCTTTCCGAATGCGATCCGGGCCTTCATGCCCGTGGCGCTGGTGTCGCAATCCATGCCGCTGGTGGCGCTCACCCCGCTTTTGGTGCTGATCTTCGGGCGGGGGACGAGCCTGACCCTGTGGGTGACGATCTCGGTGACCTTCTTTCCGGCGTTCGTGACCCTGGCCCAAGGGCTGGCGTTGGTGCCGCAATCGGCCCGGGATGTGCCGCGCGCCTATGGCGCCTCGGTCTGGCAGGAACTGCGCATGGTCACGATCCCGGCGGCCTTGCCCTATCTCTTTGCCGCCACGCGGCTGACCGTGCCGCGCGCCTTGCTGGGGGTGATGATCGCCGAATGGCTCGCTACGGGGCGGGGGCTCGGCAATCTGCTCAACCAGTCGCGGGGGCAGCTCGATTTCGGCATGATCTGGACCGTGGCCTGTGTTTCGGTGCTGGTCTCGGTCCTGCTCTATCAGGCGGTGGTGATGGTCGAGCGTCGGGTACTGCGGCGGCTTGGGATGCAAACCGCGGAATAAGCGATTATTCTTGTTGCGTATAGATTGCAAGAAGCTTGCATGCGCAAGCGAATCGCAATAGGTGACGGCCCATGACTGAGATCCCAACCATCAACGCCCTGCGCCTGTTGCAAGCGGCGGACGCGGTGCGGGCCGGGCTCGCCGGAGAGTTCTCCGCCGTGCATGGCTTATCCGTAAATGAATTCTTCATGCTGCTGCATCTGGAGCGGGCCGCCCGACATCGGTTGCCCCGGGTGGAGCTTGCCAAGCGCATGCATGTGAGTGCCTCGACCATCACCCGCATGGTTGCGCCGCTGGAAAAGATCGGGCTGCTCGGGCGCGACGCGGATGAGCGTGACGCAAGGCTGGTCTTTGTCGTGCTGACCGAGACCGGCCAAGCGCGGCTGGCCGAGGCGCAGACGACCTTTGCCAAGCGGGCGGGCTACCTGTTTCAGGACCGCTGGAGCCCGGCGGAGCTCGACCGGTTTGCTGGGCTCCTTCAACGCCTGTTGTCCGGGGTGCCCGAGCCTCTGGCCTGAGGGGGCGCGCAGCCACCGCTCGACTGGCGTTGCGGTGTGCAGTCCTCTGACGTGCCGTTTCTGCCCGAAATCAGCGCGGGGCAGGACTGACCGCCTGCCGGGCCCTGCACAGCAACGAAAGGCCAGGGGGCTCTTGCGCGTGATCCGACGCGGGCGCGGCGAAGCACGCGCGCTCCGTCGCCATGGCCTCGCGCCAGTCCGCGCGGAGCAGGTCCATACGCCAGGGGATCCTCTCGGGCAGGATCTCGGCCGCGGTGATCCGTTCCGTCCGGAAGTAACGAAACCCCTCCCGCAACTCGCACCAGGCCGCGAGGATCCGACCTTCCTCGCGATAGCCCAGAAGCAGCGGCCAGATCACGCGCTCGCTTTCGCGGTCGCACCCGTCCAGATAGCGCAGCCAGATCTTGCGGCGGTCTCGGATGGCCTGACGGATTGCACCGGCGTCGAAGATCTCGGCGCGCGGGGTAACGGGGGCGACGCTGACTAAAGGGTCGAGAAACGCAGCGCTCTGACCCTCGGGCGCGATGGTCTCGATCTTGGCGATGAGCCTGGCCGCCGCCAGGGCCAATGCCGGATCGCCCCGGGTCTGCACCCTTTGCGCGCCGAGAATGGCCGCCTCGATCTCTTCGGTGGTGAGCATGAGAGGCGGCATGTGGAACCCGGCCTCGAGCACGTAGCCGACGCCGGCCTCCCCCTGGATCGGTACGCCCTCCGCCATGAGCGCGGCCATGTCGCGATAGACGGTCCGCTTGGTCACCGCGAGTTCCGCGCCGATCGTCTCCGCCGAGATCGGCCCGCGCGCCCGTCTCAGGATCTCGATCAGTTCAAACAATCGGTCGGCGCGTCGCAATAACCTCTCCCCTTGGGCGTGGCCTAGGGGGCGGCGGTCATGCTGACAAAAAGGTGTCAGTAGGGGGGTGATAGAGGACGGTATCGTCCATCAAAACCAGAGGGAAGAGCATGGAACTCAAGGGAAGCTGCCTGTGCGGCGCTGTCGCGTTTGTCATCACCGGTTCGCCGGGCGGGATGGGCCAATGCCATTGTTCGCGCTGCCGAAAACTGGGCAGTTCCACCATGATCTTCGTCTCACGGGCGCAGTTCCGTCTGACCCGGGGTGCAGAGGAGCTCGCGACCCTCGAGCCGCGAGCTCCCTACACCTATCGGCGGTCCTTTTGCCGGTGCTGCGGAACGGCGCTGGGCGAGCCGCTCTCGCGGGACGAGACCTTTCCGATCAATGCGCACTGCCTGGATGGGGATCCGGGAGTGCGGGTCTCCTTTCATGAGTATCTGGCCGAGCGCCCCCCATAGGAGCGCCCGGAAGAGGACAGCGCAGAGGCAGAGGCTAGCCGCTGACCATGCCCGCGATCATGGCGCCCAGGGCCACGAGATGGACCAGCATCAACGCCTTGTCGTTCCACAGGGCGCCGACGGCAAACCATCCGAAGACCCCAAGTAGAAACAGGTAGAGGTTCAGTGGTGTCCAGCCGAACCCCGTGGCCGTATAGCCGAGGATCTGGACAAGGGACGCGGCCCATTTGACCGCAAAGATGATCCGCTCCCGCGAGAGCGGGCGGGGCAGGGCGTCAGACAGCACGGGTCAGCCCTCCGTCCATGCGCAGGTTCTGGCCTGTCATGTATCCGCCCTCGGCCGAGGCGAGATAGGCGATCAGCGACGACACCTCATCGACGCGCCCATAGCGCCCCAGAGGGATGCGCGCCTTGCGGTCCTCGGTCTCGGGCAGGCTGTCGATGAAGCCCGGCAGGACATTGTTCATCCGGATGTTGTCGGCTGCGTATTTGTCGGAATAGAGCTTGGTGAATGCCGCCAGCCCGGCGCGGAACACTCCGGAGGTCGGAAAGAGCGGGTCGGGTTCAAAGGCCGCGAAGGTCGAGATGTTGATGATCGCGCCGCCCCCCTGGGCCTGCATCAGGGGTGTGACCAGCCGGTTGGGGCGGATCACGTTCATCAGGTAGACCTCCATGCCCTGATGCCAGTCGTCGTCACCGATCTCGAGCACCGGGCCCTTGGGGCCATGCCCGGCCGAGTTGACCAGCACATCGACCCGGCCCCAGCGTGCTTGTGCGCCCGTGACAAGCGCCGCGAGGGCCTCGGGGTCGAGGTTTGAGCCGGTCACGCCGAACCCGCCGAGCTCTGCCCCCAATGCCTCGCCCTTGCCGGAGGAGGACAGGATGCCGAGCTTGAACCCATCCGCAGCGAGCCGCCGGGCCGCGTCCGCGCCCATGCCACTGCCACCTGCCGTTACGAGTGCCACTTTTTCTACTGTCATTGATGCCTCCATCACTGTTGGGGGTAGATATAATTCAGCATCATAGGAGGTTCGATTGAGAATTGATGTTTCATGGCAATAGAAATACTATTGAGATATGGCTGATCTACCTCCCCTGAATGGGCTCCGTGCCTTCGAAGTCTCGGGGCGCCGTCTGAGTTTTCGCGCGGCTGCGGATGAGCTTGGCGTGACCCAGGGCGCGGTTGCGCAGCATGTCCGGCAACTGGAGGCCTATCTGGGACTGATGTTGTTTGACCGGCTGCCCAAGGGGTTGGCGCTGACATCGGTCGGGCGCAGTTATCACAGCCGGGTCTCGAGCGCCTTTCAGGAGTTGCGCGCGGCGACCGACCAGATCAAGCCCGAGCCCGGCAAAGTGCTGATCAGCGTGACCCCGACCTTTGCCTCGAAATGGCTGATCCCCAACCTGCCGGAATTTGCCGAGCGACATCCAGAGATTGATCTGCGCATCCTCGCGACCGAGAAGCTGTCCAGCTTTCACAGCGATGGTATCGACCTTGCGATCCGCCAGGGCGCGCCGCCGTTCGGAGCCGCCCTGAAGGCAAGCCGTCTGTTCAGGCAGGATGTGATTGCGGTTGTTGCGCCGTCCCTCCTGGGTCAGGTGAAAGGTCTGGCAATGGCCGATCAGCTGGCGCGCCTGCCGAAGATCCACGATACCCATGACCTCTGGCCCCGCATCCTCGGCGCGCTCGACGTCGAGGATCTCAGTACGAGAAAGCTGCGCCTGAGCCAGACCGCCTTGGCCGTAGACGCCGCGATCTCGGGGCAGGGCATCGCGCTGGTCAACCGCTTCCTCGCAAGTCGGGAGATCGCGGCGGGCAAACTGGCAGAGCTTGGCCCCCTCCCGCCCGTGGAAGGCCATGACTTCTACGTCCTGACCCAGCGCAGGTCCGGGCCAAACCCGGCCATTGATACCGTGTTGACCTGGCTCAAAAGTAAGTCGGATTAAGAAGGCTCGCGCAGTCCGCTGTTGTACCGCCTCAACCCAACAACCGACGCGGTCGCTTGAGCTTGGACAAAACAGAATGTCGTTAAGTGCAGTGGAGGCGAGTACCGGAATCGAACCGGTGTACACGGATTTGCAATCCGCTGCGTCACCACTCCGCCAACTCGCCGATAGTGGTTGTTTGCAGGGCTCTAACGGGTTCGCCAGAGGGGCGCAAGGGGAGTTGCCATACATCTTGCCATACATTCCGGTTATGTTCTGTTCTTTATGTCTGGCACAAGCACCGCCTCCGCGTCCCAAGTAGGCGCATAGCAAACGTTGCCTTGTGTAATATGGCGCAACGGTTCCCACTCCACAAAGTCTTCAGAAGTCACAACTTCCATGGCGGTTTCAATTGCGGAATCTTCATCTTCCGCCTGCACTTCCAGCCAAGCGTGGCCCGCGACTGGAAGTGTAACTCCGAAAGTTGGCATCATTCTCTCCTGTTCTGTGCATCCAGCGCCCGCACCTTCTGGCGAACGCTTTTCGTATAGTGCCGCACCATCTCGGCAGATTGCCCTGTCACGCTGGCGACCAGCTCGTCAGAGCACCCCGCCAAAACAAGCTCTGCCGCTGCTGAATAGCGCAGGCTGTGCAGGTCGTAGTCGAGCGATCCAATGGCCTTGCGGGCATTGTGTAGACAGAACGAGGCTTGTCGATATGACAGCGGTCCTCGCTCGTAACAAACTATGACCGTGTGACGCTTCTCGGCGGCGTCTAACGCCGCTTGGGCGTGGCGGGTCAGGGGCACCCACAGGCGCTTGCCTGTCTTGTTCTGGCGGACGTTGATGCCGCCATTGTCCAGATCCCCCCACTGCATTTTAAGCACGTCACCGATACGCTGGCCGGTGCCTAGCAGTAGCTCGAAGATCAGCCGCTCACGTGTCTCAAGGCTGTATGCCTCCCGCATCTTGGCGATCAATTCGAGCGGCCACGGCTCGCGCTCCTGCTTATCGTACTTGTGCTGCTTGACCTTGGCGCAGGGGTTGAGCTGTTCGGTTCTGAGCAGCCCCATATCCCGGGCGTGCTCCATGATGATCGACAGCACCCGCAGGCGATAGTTCGCCGCGTGGGGCGTGCCCTTCTTTGCCCATGCCCCGTGCCATGCGATGACGTGGTGTTTCTGCACTGAGGCAGGCGCTAGATGCCCGAGCTTTGTTTCGATGTAGGGCAGGTGTTTCTCATAGTCGGCTTGTGTGCGCTTCCCCAAGTCCGGGAGGCGGGTCCGGCGGTAGTGATCGACAACCGCCGCCAGATCCTTGCCGGGCCGAACTTGGCGCGGGGCGTCGAGAATGCGGGCAATCTCCAGATGCAACTCAATCGGCACCGGCGCGCCTTCGGAGAATTGCGTTTCCAGCTTCCGCTGCCCCCAATTCCGTTTCTGGAAATAGAGCATACCGTCCCGCTTGTGCCGCGTGACGTAGCGAGGGAGGTCCTTGCCCCTCATGGGTCTATCAGGTCAGCGGGGTTGATGGTCTTTTCCTCAGGCTCTCCCCACTCTACGCGCACCGTACCATCCGGCAACACCACGTAGGCGCGCAGCTTCCCTGCCTTCACGGCGGGCGCGATCAGCCTTTCAATGTCGGACGCTTTGGGTGTCGCGGGCACGGTCTATCCTTTCTTGCGCTTCGCACGCTGGCGGTATTCTTTGGCCTGAGGCCACAAGCCATAGCGGGTCTTTCCGACCCACAGGCCGGACCAGTGCCACCACCATGGCACGCAACGGCGGGCGGGGTTGTAGGGTGCGGGGCGGACGGGCATGATTAGATTTCGGCCTCGGTTGCGGTGATCTCGTAGATATTTGCCAAAGGGAAATGCTTGCGCTTACAAGGCGTTGCCTCAATCAGAACACTGAGGACGCGCTCTTCAATCACATAGTCGAAGCAATGGACCGTGAACGGATCGCAGTCGTGCGGTATGACCTCTATTTTCCACTTTCGCAGCTTCATCGCCTCATTCCTTCCGTGTGTGGGGTTAAGACGCCCATGGCCCCTTGATCGCCCTAATGACGTGCCGCAAGCGCATGGTCTCTTTGAACCAATAGTCTATTGCCTCGCCCTCGGGGGTGTCTTCGCTTGGCCCGTTGTATGAGCCGCCGCAATGTCGGCACGGCCCCATGTAATCCGTCGGGTCGTCGCAGAACCTGCATTTCATCGCCTCTATCCTTTCTCCTGTTGCGCGGCATCGAGGGCCTTACAGAAGCCTATCCAGGCGCTGTTGCCTGCATTGACGACGCGATACTCATCACCAGAAATTACATCCACCCGCATGCGGGCGCGCTCCAGCATGTCGGTTTTCAAGAGCTCGGATGCGGCTACCAGTGCCGATAGCTTCGCATTCTCCGCCTCCAGCTCCGCGGGGTTCGGCACGTCATAAGCATCGACAGCCACGTTCATCGCGGCTCGCGCCATTTTCTCCCATTTGGCGCAGTCAGCTCGCAGCCGTCTATTCTTCGCCTCCAGCTCCGCGATACAGGCCTTTAGTTGCTCTGGTGTGGTCTCCGGGGGCTCGGGGGACATCCAGTGGGTTGGCTGCAGATCCGGGGGCAGATCCCGCCCGCAGGCGTAGGCCGTGGTATGCCAGCGCCGACCCGTGCCCAGATCCACGAGGATCGCGCGCAGCGCAGCGTTGCCATTGTCCTCAAGGCCGGGCACCCAGATCTGAACGGACACATTGACCGGGGCGGTCTCTATCGGTTGCCAGTCACTCACGACGCCACCTCACTGCCTGCCGCGATGCATTGGAACTGCATGGGGAAGGATGCCGCGCCGAGCGCTTTGCCAGCCGCCTCGCATTCGAGCAAAGTGGCGAACGGAAAGAGCGACTGGGCGATCTGCCCGGTTGGAACCATCATGTGGATTACCAGCACGTAAACGATCATTCGCTCACCTCAACTCTGATTGCGTTGGCTTCGGTTGCTGCCTTTGGCAGGGCGTAGGTCGCGACGGCTGCGAACAGAAACCCGATAGCGAGAGGCACGCACCAGAGCCGCAGCCAGCCGAAGAAAGCCTCCCACCGCTCCCGGCGGATGCGCTCGGCGTTGTAGGGGGTCCAGACGCTTTTCATTGCTCTGCCTCTTGACCCATGTCCGCCAAATCGTTGAGCGCTTCCTCGCGCCAGCGCTGCAGCTTTGGGTGCCTCAGCAAAGCGTCTATTGCCCGTTCATAGGCGTCATAGCCTTCTGCGGTTTCCTCGGCGTCTCGGGCCTGCACGAGCATGGTCAAAGACTGCCGCTGCGGGCGTGCCGCATCCCGCTTTGCTCTCGCCAGCATGGTTTTTAGGTCCTGATTGCAGGTCATTGCTCGGCCTCCCAGATCAGGGCCTTGATGATCGCGGTCAACCACGCACGTGCTGCGTTGTCGTCAACCACGTCTGCAGTATGTCCAACACGCCAGCTATGCGGACGCGAAACCCAAGCTCTTTTAGCCTCAGACTCCTTAGTCACCCCGTCGCCGTATCGTTCATGAAAGCGCCAACCCCACCCCGGCAGCACCGCGTCATGCAGCGCCTTGGCCGCGTCGAGGGAGCCCCCCTTGGCCTTTAGAAAGTCGCGCTGCTTGTGCTGGCCAAACCCTACGAAAACATCGTGGCCGGACCACCGGTCAGAGTCCTCTACGACAGCGGCCTGCAACTTCTTGAGCGCCGCCAGCGCCTCGGCGTCCATGGTCTTGTCTGTTGTGGTGGTCATAGGCGGGCCTCAGGGATCAGGCCGCTTTCACAATTTGCACAAATGCCCCTCTCGATAAGGATCGGAGAGGGCGACGGCATGCCATCGCTCTTTTGAATGAGGCGACTGCGCGACCAAGGCATGAACCTTGCGCACTTGGCACACCGGGCCGTTTTGTCGTTCGAACTGTAGGTGTCCATGCTCATTGGCGGGCCTCCTCAGCGGCTATGGCCCGGTCATAGAGGGCGAGAATGTCGGCGTGAGTGGTGGAGGGGGCGTCGTTGTAGAACGTGACGCTGCCCCTAGGTTCAGGAAGCACGGCCTGAAGCGCCTCATATGCCGAACCTTTGCCGCAGGCGAACAAACCAACAGCCCCGAGCGCGCAGCAGGGCGCTTGACCTTTCGGCCCGTCCCAATCGGACTCACAGAAATCGCCCCTGTACCACCTCGCCGGATCGGACAGGTGCGCGCGGGCGGCTCTCAGAACTTCAAGCGTGGTCATGTGAACTGTCCTGTCTCAATCATGCGGTGTGCCCATGCGGTGCCGTCTGCTTCGGTGCCGTAGGCTGCAACGAACCCCTTGGGGTCGATGTGAATGGCGATCTTGTTCGGGTCTCCGCCTCTGTGGTGATGGGTGCACAAAGGCAGGGCTTTGACGTCCGGGGCTCTGTCCTGAGACAGCCGACCTATGATCGGGTGATGGGCCTCGGTTGGTGTGGTCTGTGTCATGCCGTATTCGTAGCAAGCCCAGCAGGGCAGGCGGCGCACGCGGGCCACGTGGGGCTTATCAACAAGCCCCTGACGCTCCCGGCGTGGCTTCTTCTTCCGCTTGATGGGCTTGGGCACGGGGCGCAGAGGGCGGTTCATGCCGCGCCCTCATACTTGCGGGCCTCGGGGTCGATCAGGCTAAACCCTGCCTCGCGATAGTCGCGCTGCATCGCCTCCATGTATTCGCTGAGCTGCCCGACCTTCATTCGGCGGGTGAACGGTATGTCGAGGACCCGGATTGCCTTGAGCTTGGCCGGGTAGCTGAGATCCGCGAAGATGTAGCCAAACGCCTTCCCCCAATCGGGATCGTCGCGCATCATGATCGGCAGGCCGTAGGTGAGGTTGCATTGCGCTTTCACCTCAGGCTCGGTAAGCCCCGGGCTTTGCACCGCGATCTGAGAAAACCACTTGTGAATGGTGCGGTTCTGGCGGGCTGTTCTGTCCTTCTCTGGCGGGCGAAGGTCGAACAAATAACCCTCGGGAGAATGCTCTACCGCCCGCATGGCCAGCAGGCGCGTTTGAGGGGAAAGGGCAAAGCTGGTTGCGGTCATTCGCCCAGCTCCCCGCACCGACGCTCGTAGGCGTCCATGACGGCCTGCCACAGGTCTTGTTGCGTTTCCTCCAACTTGGAAATCAGGTGCTCCCGGCGATCCCATTCGTTGTGGATCTGCCGCACACCTTTCATCCGGCCCCATTGGGCGACGATTGCGTCCGCGATGGCCTTGGCCTTCTCGCGCGGTGTGGCTTCATCGGGAAGCTCGGACACAATTGTCTGTTCCCAATTCAGAGACTTCTGGCGCTTGTGTTCTTCGATCTGTCCGGTGCTGCGGCCATCGTCCTCGGTGTCCTCGCCAAGAGACAGGCCCAAGATAGCTTGCGCGGCGTAGCGCTGACCGTAGGTCTGGGACGATCCCACAGACTGCACCCGGTTGCGCCCTGCGCCGGTGTCGAGAGGTAGGGTAATGCTGTTGCGCCGGACGTGCCCGCCTTCGTGAGAAAGCTCAGCGGTCACTGTCACGGCCTCTGGGCCGGTCTCGGTCGAGAACGACAGGGCCAGACCGTGGCGGGTCAGGACGGGGCGCACCGAGGAGGTGATGTCCTTGAGTGTCGAGTAGGTGGTGTTATTGTGCGTGTTGCGGCCCGACTGCGGAACATTCGGGAAGTCAGCCGACGCTTGCGAGAAGGCGCGGTCAAACTGCTTTTTGGCCTCTTGTGCGTCGTGCGTAGCCTTGAGGTCCAGCAATTGCTGCAGCTTCTCAATGCTCGCGGTCCCATCCACCGCCACTTGATGGATCATCGCAAACATCGGGTCGGCGGGCACCATCGGCTCAGTTGCCGGGGCGAGCTCTTTGCTCTGTGCGTTCATGTCTGTGTCTCCGGCTCCCGCTCTGCGCGCCTAGAGCGGGGGTGTTGGGGCTGGGGAGGATGCGCGCGCCCGGGGGGTGGTTAGGTGAGCTGCAAGCCCATCGCTTCCGCGATCTGGGGAAGGTCGGCAGGGTCGAAGGTCCAGCGGCCAACGGCGTTGCGCTCAACCGGAATGCGGGCGTTCAACGCGGCGTTGTAAAGGCGGCGGTAAGAGATGCCTTCATAGCCCGCTTCGATTAGCGCGCGGGGGAGAAGGGTCAGGGGGTGGCGTTCTGTTTCTTTCATCGTTCTCTCCTATTCAGCAGCCACGGCGGATGCGTGGTATTCGTTGCGCGTAATGTCGGTGAGGCGGGCCACGTTGAGACCAAGCTCGCTCAGGTTCGCGTTGTCGTAGAACACGCCACCGACCAAGCAGCCGATCAGATCAATCTCGCAGTCAGGGGCGCGGTCAAAGCAGGCGAAGCATTCTTCGCCCCACTCGTTTTCCGGGTCCATCACCTCGGCCCAAGCGTCCGACCAATCGCTGCAATAGTCGAAACCGCGCGATCTGCCGTAGGGGTACACGATCACCGCGCCGCCTTCGCTGGGGGCGATCTTGACCGTCACCGGCTCACCGTGGCGGAGGTCTGTCATGTGGCGCTGGTTCATCGTGTTCACCTCTGTTGCTTGAGGTGAGTATGGTGTAAAAGATTACACTAGTCAACAACGAAGTAGTAAAATATTATACCGCATAGGCGAGGCCCCGCCGCTGTTGACCTCAGCCTCAGCCGCGATAAATTCGACAACTTTGAGACGAAACCGTGGGGACAGCTTTAGCGGAGGCGCAGGTGGCCAATACGACAAGAAGCGATTTATTGTTGCTTATGTGTAGCTTGGAGCAACAGGACACGACGAAGCTTGACGCAGCAGTGCGGCAATTTGTTACTCGTTCGTGGATTTTGCTCGAAGAAACTCAAGATAGTCCTGCGCCGCTGCTTTCTCACTCGGAGAAAGCTTCTCAAAGATAGCGACAACCGCGAGTATATCCTCGTGCCTGTCGGACCTTCCTAGGGCGATAACGGCGTCATACGAAAGGCCCACAGCCTCGGCCAGGGCCTCAAGTGTCGATATCTTCGGGGAATGTCCAGCGCCTTGAAAAAGCTTGTGAAGCGTGGATTTTGAGATGTTCGCGTCGGACGCCACGCCTGCAATCGTAAGCTCTGGGCGGGAGTCGATATAGCGCCGCAGTCCGGTTAAAAAAATGGTCGTCTGGTCCAACATGCGCGCATTTTGGCTTTGCGCCGCGAATGGGCAAGTATCAAGTTTTACATTGCGCATGGTCTAAAGTTTTACTACCTTGGGGCCATGAGCACCCCATACGATACATTCATTGGCGAGGTTGAGAGCTACAGCGCGCTCGTAAACCTCAAGCCGTCCACCGTGACGCAGAGGGCGGTTAGCCAGTCGCAGTTGATCGAACGCCTCAAGGGCGGCGGTGACACTTCCCTGACGACTATGAAGCGGGTTCGCGACTACATGGCCGCGACACCCCCAAGCCAAAAGGACGCGAGCTGATGCCCGCGCCCTCCTGTGCTCCTCGTACTGCTTCAACTGGTGAACCTTTTGCACAGGTCAACAGTAGGAGCGTCGTACCGCAAATGTCATTGTCAAGAGTTCTAGAGACTTCCAGCGCCATCACCGCTGATACTCCGCGCGGCTTCAAAGCCATGTTCAAGGCCCGCTGGGCCGCATACCTCCACGAAAACTATGGCAGCGCAGAGCGTGTCGCGGTCGCTTTCGACGTCCGCTATCAGACCGCTGTCAACTGGATGGACGAAGTAAACCGCCCGTCCGGTGACATCGTGGCGCTGGAAAGCACGCGCAATCCCGAAGGGTTCTTCAAGCACATGGTGGCCGCAGAATGACCTGCATCTACCGGGGGGCTAAAGCAGTCGTATCAGCGCTCATCGTAGCGCTGATCGGGTCGAGCGTCGGGCTTGAGTGGTGCGCCGCTCGCCTGACCGTCCTGCAAAAGTTTTTGGCCAACAGAATTAAGCGCCGGGGGGTCTTGAAATGACCGCGACCCCTCCCACCCGCATCGAGCTTTCCGGCCTCAACGTGGCGTCCTGCCTCGGCGTGACCGTCAAGGGGCGCGGCATGGCTAGCCCCATAGGCCCCCTTTGCCGCAAGCTGATCGATGAGCGTCTGTGCAAGCCCTTCGCAGATGTCGAGATTTGGCGCGGCGGCACCAAGTGCTTCATGCGCGCGCCGCTGATCCATTGGGCATCGCTTCATTGCTCTGAGGGTGCGGACACCAGCGCAACCGTGTCGGTCTACAAGCCCCGCCCTGAGTTCGCAGCAAGCGAGGTGCAGTGATGCTGGATTTCAGTGATCTGCAGCTTACCCGCCACGAAGCGATGGTCCTCGCCATCTTGGTTGTGAACCGGAGCCGCACAATCGGCGCGGATGAGATCCTTAAGCGCATCGGCAGTCAGGGCAAGCGCAAGACATGCTCCGTACACATCTGCCGCATCCGCAAGGCCCTTAAGGGCGCAGGCTGCCCCCTGAAGATCGAGACGGTTTACGGCGTGGGCTATCGCCTCCGGTGGTTTGATCGCCAAGAGGGGGCTTCGGCATGACCACCATCGCCATGGACCCCCTCGGCACGTTCCTCGCTGTAGCCCCTGACGTCTACCTCGGCGGCAAGTTCGTCTCGGACGTCATTGCCCCAGCGGCCATGTTCGACCCGGCGGTCCTGCTGTTTGCCGTGCCGCTTGTCCTGGCGATCGACTTCGGCGGTTCGAGCGAGGCTGCGGTCGTATCCCTCCCGGCTACCTTTGCCTTGCTGCTGGGGGCGCTGGCTGCGCTGCGGTGGCGTCGTGGGTGAACGTGTTACCATTGAGGCCCGAGACTTCCTTATTTGGCGGCTGGCAGACAGCCTTGGCTGGGACTGTACGGCGAAAGAGTTAGCCCGCGAGCTACAGATCTCTGAGGGCACTGTAGGCAGAACGCTGCGGCGGCGCGGATGGACTAAAAAAATGCGTTCGCGTTTGGAGAGCGAAGGGTCTCAAGCCGCTGGTCGCAAAGGGGGAAGCGTTTCCAACGGAAACTATGGCTCCGACACCATTGATGTGTTCGACGCGATGAGGCTGAACCAATGACCACCACTCACAAGAACCCCGCTACGGCGGGTAGGGCGACGGCTATCGGCGCGGAAAGGGCGGGTGTTATCCTTTCTACCGCCTCAGTACCGCTGAAAGCCGGTGTAACCTCGACCGGGGGAGCCGTTGCAGCGGCTGAGGGTGCCCGCAACCCCCGGACCCCACCGCACGTAGCTCAACTGGATAGAGCAGGGGGCTTCTATCCCCACGGCTGGGGGTTCGAGTCCTCTCGTGCGGGCCAATACACCGCAGGAACCGCCCCACGGGCCTCCGGTGCATCCCCTCGCGCAACGGCGCGGGGGGCAACTGATCCCGCAGGAGGCTTCCTCCTCCCTGCCTCGCGGCCAACTCCCCCGGCGCTGGGTCAGTCTCGCGCCGGGGGCTTTTGAGGGCAGTATGAAACCGACACCCGCAGACCTCCTGCCGATCTATCGCCGCGCCCTCGCCAAATACGAGCAGGCCGGGGACAGCACCCGCGCAGCCATTCAGAGACGCCTCATAGCGAGACTGGAGCAAGCATGACCGATACCGAACAACGCATTGCACAAATGCGCCGATCATTGGCCCTGCAAGCCGCACGCAAGGCGGTGAAGGCCAGAGACACCCAACGCCAGCGCCGGGCCGATCTGCGGCTGCGTCAGGCCACCACAGAGGCCCTGCGGGCGGAGGTGGGGAAGTGAGGGGCGCGCTCTACACAAAAGCCGAGAACCTTCCCATCGGGTCGCAGGAATGGCGCGATTTGGTGAATGGGCAGCTCTTGGACGGCTACGGGGTCGAGGACATCTCCTTGTGGTTGGACACGCCAGCGCGCGCCGTCCGCGCCCATGTGGCCGATCTGCGCGCCAAGGGCACGCTTGCGAAGTGGTGGCGCAAATGACCGCGCCCGACCTGACCTTCTCCTGCGGGTGGCCGGACAAGGCGCTGTCAAGCAACGCCCGAGGCAGCTTTCGCAAGGCTCAGCCAGCGAAGAAAGCAGCCAAGATCGAGGCTTACTTTGCCGCTTGTGATGCCCTCGGCACTGATGATGAGGGCGTGAAGCGGCGCGACGGGTATCGCGTTAAGGTTACGTTTTACCCGCCAGATAACCGGAAGCGGGACAAGTTCAACATGCCCTCTCTGATCAAATCTCACGTCGATGGAATGGCCCAGGCCCTCCAGCGAGATGACTACCATTTCGACCCGGAATTCGCGTTCGGCGAGGTGGTTAAGCACGGGCTGGTAACGTTCGAGGTGTGGGTAAAAGGGGTGTCGAAATGAGTGAAAAGCCCTTGGAAAACAAGGCGATTTCCCCTAAAATGAAGCGAGCCGAAAAGACGTTGGCGCGTCGATCCGGCTCTAACCATAGCGACCCTAAACAGGAGGGACGGACAATGGCTGTTGATAGCTATTATGGGGACTCACCCCCCGAAATCAAGCGGAACAATTGCGAACACTGGCGGCATGTCTCGGATGTGCTGAAATCCAAGGTGGATGCCGCCATTGCTGCGCGCAATAGCGAGGTCGCAGAGACCTATCACGCCATGCTGATCGAGCATGAGTGCCGGAAGCCGGGGGCATGAATGACCGGAACCGTGGCCATATCCCGTGCCCTTTTCACCAGCGCCGCATTCCGTTCGGAGCCTCTTTCAGAGCGCGAGGCGTGGATCTGGATGATCATGGAAGCCTCATGGAAGGACCGCACCGTGAGGGCCGGTGACGCAGTCGTGGAGACCAAGCGCGGACAGTTCGCAGCGTCAGTCCGGTACATGGCTCAGGCTTGGGATTGGAGCCCCGCGCGGGTGCAAAGGTTCCTCAAAAGGCTCCAAAAACTGAAAATGATCGGTTCGAAAACCGATACAGGCGTGACCGTCGTAACTGTCTGTAATTACGACAAATTTCAGCCCAACACTAAAGAAACCGATACAGCAGCGATACAGGACCGATACAGGACCGATACAAATAAGAAAAAGGATGAAATAAGGGGAAAAAAGAAAAGAGCCTCTTTGCCGTTTGCTGAGTTCTGGGATTTTTGGCCAGACAAGCAGGGCAAACAGGCGGCTTCCAAGGCATGGTCCAAGCTTTCGGAGGATCGTCAACAGGCGGCAATGGATGCTGTCCGAGGCGGCTGGTTTGACCGCTGGCGAGCGGCCAAGCCGGGCGCAAATCCAATCCACGCATCCACGTTTCTGAACAACTCCCGTTGGGAGGATGATCTCAAGTCCGAGTTGCGGGCAATCCAAGGCGGCAGGCCAACCGTTGGCGAAACTCGGATCGGTCGCAGTGGTGTCACTGAGGAGTACCACGGCCCGGTGGATGGCTGGATGGAGGTTCACGCATGAGCTTCGACGTGGACCAATTCGAGGAACGGGCGGCGATCATGGAATTCAGCGGCGGGCTGTCTCGTTTCGAGGCCGAGACGCTTGCCGCCAAGGCACAAGGGGTCTCACGGCATGAGGCAATCCGCATCGGATATTCTGAGGCAACACGGCATCACGACCAGAGCGCAGACGGGAACGCAGCGCACGACTTGCCCCGAGTGCAGCAGCGGCAGGCGCAAGAAAGCCGACCCATGCCTAGCCGTCACGTTCAAGCCGGATGGGGTTGTTTGGCACTGTTGGCATTGCTCGTGGAGCGGGGGGGATTGGTATGACCCGGGACGTGATGCAGTGGCTCAGGGAAGCCCGCAATCTGGACGCCGCGCTTTTGGATCACATGGGCGTCAAGGCGGTCGATCACCCAAGCCTGGGGCGCGCCGTTGCATTTCCGTATGACCGGAACGGCAAGCCCTACGCCGCAAAGTTTCGGACGGAGGCAAAGGCGTTTCGTTCGTCAGAAGGCGTTTCGAGGGGCCTCTACAACGCGGACGCACTGACCGAGTACCAAGACCAGCCGGTGGTTATCACGGAGGGCGAGATTGATTGTCTTTCGGTCATGCAGGCGGGCTTCCTGAGGGCGGTTTCCCTGCCGGATGGCTGGACGCCGGAGGGCACCAAGGCCGAGGCCCTTCTAGAGGCTCAGGAGGCCCTAGAGGCTGCGCCGTTTGTGATCGTGGCTGGTGACAATGACGAGGCCGGGGCGAGCTTGCCCAGCAGCGTGGCGAACATCTTAGACGGGAGTGACGTCCGGTATTGCGAGTGGCCGGAGGGATGCAAGGACCCGAATGACGTACTGGTCAGGTTTGGCGAAGGCGAGCTTGCGGCATGTCTCAACGCGGCCAAGCGGATCGATCCGCCGGGCGGGTTCATCACGGCGCTTTCCGACCTTCCACCCCTCCCTGAAAGGCGCGTCCTGCGGACTGGTCTCAGCCCCTTTGACCGGGTGGTAGCGCTTGAGTGCGGAGCAATGTCGGTTTGGACGGGCGTTCCGGGTTCGGGGAAATCGACGTTCCTGACATGGGCGGCAGAACGGGTCAGCCAAGAGGAGAATATCCGCGTTGGTTTGATGGCGTTTGAAACTCACCCTCATACGACGCGGGACCAGCTTTCCCGCATTCGCACCGGGCAGAGCTTCCGCGATCTGAGCGAGGACCAGAAGGGCCGACTGCTTGAGACACTCGACCGGCGCTTCCGCATCGTTCACCAAACTTTTGATGAGACGCAGCATCACATCGGCTGGCTCAAGTCCATGGTTCACACGCTGGCGGTTCGCGAGCGGTGCAAGCTGATCATCGTTGACCCTTGGAACGAGTTGGAACACCTGCCCGAGCCGGGCGAGAACATGACCAGTTACATTAACTTCGCGACCAAGACCATTCGGCAGTGGGCGCGGAAGCTTGACGTGCATATCGCGCTGGTCGCGCACCCCAAGAAGATCAACAGCGACAACGGCATTCCTCGCGCCCCGACCGGCTATGACGTGGCCGATAGCGCGGCTTTCTACAACAAGCCCGCCCTCGGGGTGACTGTCCACCAAGCACAGGATCAGGACGGCGACAGCTATGTGAAGCTGGTCGTCTGGAAGGTCCGCGAAACCCTCCTGTACGGGTTTTCCAAGTCCACCGTGAGCGTCGATTTTGACCCGATTACCCAGCGGTATGCACGGCGGCAATCCCTCCCCTCAACACCAGCGTAGCGAAGGAAACAGCATGAGCAGAAGCGTAAACAAGGTGATCCTGATTGGCTCTTTGGGGCGTGACCCCGAGGTCCGCACATTCCAGAACGGCGGCAAGGTCTGCAACCTACGCATCGCCACCTCCGAAAACTGGAAGGACCGCAATACCGGAGAGCGCAAGGAGCGGACCGAGTGGCATTCCGTGGCGATCATGAACGACCCACTGATCCGGGTGGCTGAGCAGTATCTCCGCAAGGGGTCCAAGGTCTACATTGAAGGCCAGCTCGAAACGAGAAAATGGCAAGACCAGAACGGAAACGACCGGTACTCCACCGAGGTCGTTCTGCGCCCGTACAAGTCCGAGCTTACCATGCTGGACGGCAAGCAGCAGAGCGATGGCGGCTACAGCCAAGAGCCCAGCGGCTACGGGGCAGGGGGCAGGCCCAGCGATGACCTGTCCTCAGAAATTCCCTTTGCCTTGGAGGCTCGTGGATGACCATAGCCGAAGTCCTCAAAGCCACCTCCGCCCATACCGGCATTCCGGTGCAGGAGCTTACCGGTCCCATGCGATCTAAGCCCGTGGTGCGAGCCCGGCAACTGGCGCAGCTCATGGCGCGGATGCACGTCAAGACGCCATCGGGCAAGCCCCCGAGTTTCCCGGTGATCGCTCGCGCGTTCGGCGGGCGGGATCACTCGACCGTGCAGCACGGCGTGACCACTGCGCTCAAGCTGATTGACGACGATGCGGACTTCCGCAGGCACGCGGCCAGCTTGAACTCGAAGCTGATGGCCGATGATAGCGCCGGTGGGCATTGGGGGCGGGTATGAGCGGGTACTGGCCGAGCCTCGTCATCATGCACTTGTGCCTGATCCTCGCCGAACTGACAGACTCGTGGACTTGGCTCGCCACCGCGGTCGCTTGGTTCGCTAACGCGGTGTTTTGGCTGGTCAGGGAGGGGCGGTCATGATCGAGCATGCCATATTGGCGTTCGTCGTCATCATCTTTCACGAGATGACCGGGCGCAGCATTGTGAGAACCCTCGGCACGGTCACTGGGGTCTATGCGGGGATCTTTGTCGCAACCATCATTGTCGAAACGATCAAGGTGGCCACGTCATGACCACACTGACAGACGCAGAGCTGTTCTGCCTGTACCGGCTCGCGCACAACGAGCGCCTTACCCCGTATGATATCTCCAAGCGGGCACGGGACGCCCAGATCAACAAGACGCGGCTATGGCCTGAATGGGCTGCCCCGCGACTGCGGCAACTCCGGGAATTTGGCTTCGTCGAGAAAACTGGCGATCCCGCAGGCCGCGCAGAGCTGCAGCAGCGGGAGGAAGGTGCATGAAGATTGACGGCTTCGTCATCATTGGCCCCAACGGCCAAACCGGGCTCGAATACGGCACCTTCGGCAAGACCATGTTCGAGGCATGGGCGAAGCACTGCCAATTTGCCTATCGCAGCATTCAGGACAATGGCGAGAAAACGGCAGTCATATCGCGTTGGGCGCAGAAAGGCTGGCGGCCTGTCCCCGCGACAATGGCTTTCGATCTTGCCAGCACTGCACAGCAGCGGGAGGGCGAGGGATGAAGCTGACCGACGCGCAAGCCTTCTGCCTCGCGTATCTGGCGGAGCATGGGGACAGCACCTGGGTCACGTTGCGCGATGCCGGTGGCGATGATTTCCATAAGCTGGTTGTCGAGGGCGCGATGGTCGCTCTTGCCGGGTATAAACTCGTCGGCTCGATCAAGACGGACAATGGGTTTCATTTCCGCATCACCGACACCGGGCGGCAGGCCCTTCGCGATCACAGGGAGGGGATGAGCGCATGGAGATTTTGATCGTCGCCACCCTGCTGCTCATCTACGGGCACTTGGCCAATGCCGAATGGGCCACGGAACTAGGCATGGGCATTCTGTTCTGGGTCGGCTTAGGGACCCTGCTGGTTATCGGCGTGTTCGCCTTCCTAGTGCTGACATAACCACCAACAAACGAGGCTAACCACATGGGCAAGGGCAGCAAGCCAAACGAAGCCAGAGAGCACGAAGCCATCCGCCTCCTGCTCAACGCAATCAGGTCAGACGGGCAAAGCGTGGCGGCCATCCTTCGATACATGCTGCGCGAAGGCTTTACAGCCGAGGAAACGCAGGCGGCGGTCAACGCCATAGCGAAAGCGAACACCGGAGACTGACATGGGCAAGAAGAAGGGCGCAGAGCAATGACCAAAGCATACACCAAGGGTGCGAAGCGTAGGGCGCGCAAAGCAAGCCGCTCCGATATGCCGGGGCTTGCCCCGGTCGAGCGCAAACAGCCCAACGGGCGGCTGCGCCGGGACACGGATTATGTGGCAGAGCGCGACCCCCAGAAGACCGCGATTGAAGCCCGCAAGCGGCACTCAGGCAACAAGGACAAGGACGCAATGCGCCACCCGGCCTACGGAGAGCCCGCAGGGCAGGCCCTAATGGCTATCTGCGGGGCAGACGAGGCGGAAACCCTTTGGGGCACGTACAAGGCGCTTACAGCGGCCCAGGACAAATACCATCGCCGCATTCTCGGCAAGGGGCTGCACCCCAAGACCGCCAAGCTTGAGATGATGCCCGATGTGGTCGAGTCTCGCCCTGACGATCAGCCGGATCTGCGCAGCGAGGATGAGCGCGACCGGGACACCGTGAACGCTTGGATGCGCTGGCAGGGCCATTTGGGATGTCTGCCGGCCTCTCACCGGCTTTCGATCTATCAAACTCGGACGGATCAGGTGCAGGTGATGGGGTCCGACTTCGACGCCAAGAAGGAAAAGATCGTTGCCGTGGTGACGGGGCAGGGCAGGCGATTTGTTGAGGCCATGCGGGCGCTGCAGGTTGTCGTTGACCTACGCTGACCGCACGGCTAGTATACTGGCAAGGCCAGACTGCGCGATATTGTGGATGGCCATAAGATTTTCCGCGTTTTTGTGGTGTTCTGTGCTTCTGGGAATAACCCGGCGGCGACGTTAACGGCAGGACACCTCATGAACGCGGCGGCGTGGAAAAGCAGACACGCGACACCGGAGGGTCAGCCTTTGATGGTATGGGCCAATTGGAGAGAATACCTGTCACCTTGATGTGGGTGGACAATTGGAGCCGGAGATAAGCGCCCGGCCCGCGTTCAAGCAATCGACTGTGACACGGTGATATTCTGCCGACCGTAGCACGGGGAGACCCGGAGCGCATTGTGGGGTTCAAGGCAGGCCCCACCAGTCGATACAGGCAATAGTGGGAAAATCCCACCAATCATTCGCCAACGCTGGACGCTCCGGAGCAAACTCAGCGCTGGCCTGGCTGGCCCCTCTGCGCGAAAGTGTAAGGGTCAGTTTTCATCCACTTGGCCGGTATATCAGCGCTGGCACAACCCGCCCCGCCTCTCAAAGATGCGCCTCTGGGCGGGTTTTCATGTCGGTGTAGCTCAGGGGTAGAGCGGCGGTCTCCAAAACCGCGTCAGCGGGGGTTCGAATCCTCCCACCTTCGCCAATCACACATCCACTTGGCCGGTACACCGCGCCAAACAGCCCGTCGCAGAGGCGGGGTTCATGCCCGCGATCACCGTATCGCAACTTTGCGAGGCTAGGCCCGCAACAGTTAGAGGTCATCTGTTGAAACCTCAGCCTGGGGCAATAGTGGGATAATCCCACCAATCACACATCCAACAGCACAGCCGCCTCAGGGCGGTCTTTGGCATTGGGGATCACCCCTTCCAAGCCCGCTCCCACGCCACGCCATTGCGCTCGAAGTCAGCCTTGAACGCTTGGAACGCAGCACAGTCATCAATGTCGCCGGTCTCTTGGCACCGGGCCTCAAGCTCCTGACCCGCCCGCACGGTCTCTAGATGGGCGGCAGTAGACGTCTCAGCCATCTGGCAGGCGGGCAGCGCAAGCAGGGCAAGCAGGGCAATCGTTCGCATGGGTTATTCCTCTCGGCATGAACGCGGCTACGGTAGCCAATGGGTCAAGGTAAGGGAAGCAGCCAAGCGCAGGGACAACGGCCTATGCGTGGCCTGCGCCAAGCGCGGCATCACCCGCCTTATGCAGGACGTGGACCACATCACGCCTAAAGCGCAGGGCGGCACAGACGATCTGGATAACCTCCAGTGCCTATGCCGGGACTGTCATAAGGCCAAGACCAGAGCAGAGAACACCAAGACGCTGATACCAGTGGGGGAAGATGGATGGCCGATACTGTAGACGCAGAGGGCCTGTCCCTAGGCGTTGACGAGGATGGCGTGCCGCTCGTGCTGCTGCCATCAGGCGCGCCGCTGCCATTGGTTAGGCGGCTGACCGTTGAGGCGAACCTGGATGACGCAGTTCTGCTCAAGATTGAGGTGATAGCGTGCCGCCCGCGGGCAGGGGGGTAGGTAAATCTCTGTGGCCTATATCACAGGGACCGTTGCGGGAGCCTTCTTTTGCTACGCCCCGACAGAAAAGGTTTGACAATGCCAAGAAAGTCAGGTGCAGAAATTGAGGCCAAGGCACTTGCGCCAGCGCGTGTAGAGCGTGAGGCGCGCCCGGATGCCCCGTATGATTTGACGGACGAGGAAAGCCAAGAATGGTGGGCTGTCGTTGATCGGATGCCTGCGGATTGGTTCCCTCGCGAAACGCACGGGTTGCTCGCGCAGTATTGCCGCCACGTGGTTTCCGCCCGACGCGTGGCCCAGTTGATTGCCCAGGCGACGGCAAGCGAAGAGCTGGACATTGGCGAATACGACCAGCTCTTGAAAATGCAGGAGCGTGAGGGTCGGGCGCTGTCTTCCTTGGCAACCCGGATGCGGATCACACAACAAGCGAGTTACGACCCGGAGCGCCGGAAGGAAGGCAAGAAAACCGCGAGGCCGTGGGCTAAGTGATCCCCACATACCCGCCGTCCGAAAGGTCGGAACGGAACATTGCGTGGATCGAGGAATACTGCCTGATCCCTGAGGGGCGTGACGTTGGCAAGCCGGTTGTTCTGCGCGAGTGGCAGCGGAACATTCTGCGCGGGATCTATGACGGAAAGACGCGCCGGGCGGTGATCAGCTTTGGGCGGAAGAACGCAAAAACCGCTCTGAGCGCTATGCTCAACCTGTTGCACCTCTGCGGGCCGGAAGCGCGGCCAAACTCGCAGCTCTACAGCGCGGCGCAGTCTCGTGATCAGGCGGCAATCCTGTTTAACCTCGCAGCCAAGATGGTTCGTATGAGCGAGGTGCTTTCGGAATACGTTCTTGTTCGGGAAAGTGCGAAAGAACTTCTCTGCGCCGAGATCGGGGCCAAGTACAAAGCTCTGTCTGCTGAGGCAAAGACGGCTTATGGGCTTTCGCCGGTGTTTTCGGTTCACGATGAGCTGGGGCAGGTGCGGGGGCCTCGGTCAGAGCTTTACGAGGCGATTGAAACCGCCAGCGCGGCGCAGACGGACCCCATCACGATTGTGATTTCGACGCAGGCTCCGAATGCCGATGACCTGCTGTCCGTTCTGATCGACAACGCAAAGACAAACACGGACGGGAGAACGAAGCTATTCCTGTACGAAGCCGACACTAAGGCTGATCCTTTTGCAGAGGAAACGATACGTCAGGCCAACCCGGCATTCGGGGACTTCCAAAATGCGACGGAAGTCATGGGCCAAGCGAACGATGCACGCGAAATGCCGTCGCGGGAGGCGGAGTTTCGCAACCTGATCCTAAATCAGCGGGTCGAGGTGCATTCGCCCTACGTGTCGCGGTCGATTTGGGAGAAGAACGGCGGGCCTGCACTGGATCTGGACGGGCCGGTTTACGCGGGGCTGGACCTTTCGGCCACCTCTGACCTAACGGCGTTTGTCATGGCGGGGCAGACCGGCGAGGCGACAAGCATCAAGCCGACCTTCTGGCTCCCTCGGGAGGGGCTGGAGGCCAAGGCGCGGCAGGACCGGGTGCCCTACGATCAGTGGGCGAAAGAGGGCCTGCTGGAGACCACGCCGGGCAACACGGTGGACTATGAATTCGTGGCGACGTTCCTTTGGCGCGTTTGCCAAGAGTACGACATTCGCAAGATCGCCTTTGATCGCTGGAACCTGCGGAACTTCAAGCCCTGGCTTTTGAGGGCTGGCTTCACCGAAGACGAGATCGAGGAGCTGTTTGTCCCGTTCGGGCAAGGCTTTCAAAGCATGTCGCCCGCTCTGCGGGATTTGGATGAGCTTCTGCTCAACGGACGCGCCCGGCACGGGATGCACCCGGTTCTAACCATGTGCGCGCAAAACAGCGTCACCAAGTCTGATCCGGCGGGGAACCGCAAGTTGATCAAGCTCGGCGAGAAGAGAAGGATTGACGGCATGGTTGCACTGGCGATGGCCGTCTCTGTGATGGCGGAGGCGGATGAAAGCGGCCCGTCCGTCTACGAGGAACGCGGCCTCCTGGTCGTCTAACATGGGGATCTTAGACTTTTTCAGGGCGTCTCGGGGAGCTGAGATGTCTCCCAAGGTTTCGGCGTCTGTTGGCGACACGGCGTATTTCAACGGCATGGATGACCCGCGCTTTTTGGAGTTTATCCGAGGCGGCGGTTCTGGCGGGGCTATCCCCGTCTCCGAGGCCATGAAGAACACAACCGTCCTGCGGTGCGTGTCGCTCTTGTCTTTTGCGGTCGGCTACCTGCCTCTGCACTTGCAGCGCAAAGACGACAAAAGCATGGCGCGGGATCACCCATTGTTTCGGATCCTTCACCGGAAGCCGAACCCTTGGCAGACCGCTTTTGAATTTCGCTCGCAGATGCAGCAGTGTGTTTTGCAAGATGGGGATGCATTCGCGCGGATTGTCCGAAGCGGCAACCGCATCATTGCTCTGGTGCCGTTCGGAATTGGGCGGGTGCAGGTCAAGCAGCGGGATGACTGGGCGCTGGAGTATCACGCCACGCTCTCCAACGGGCGAACGCTGGTGTTGCAACAGCAGGATATGTTCCACGTCCGCAATGGGCTGACCACAGACGGGATTTCCGGGCTTTCGACAGTAAGGCAGGCGGCGGACGCTATCTCCCTTGCCGTGGAAGCGCAGAAGGCGTCCCAGCGTCTATTCAGAAACGGCATGATGGTCGGCGCGGTACTGCAACACCCGGAAAAGCTATCCGCAGAAGCCTTTGACCGTCTCAAGGCCAGCATGGCTGAAAAAGAGGGTTCGGAGAACGCAGGCAAGACCGCCATCCTTGAGGAGGGCATGACGCTTTCCGTTCCTGCGCAGACAGGCCGAGACAGCCAGAGCATAGAGAACCGGCAGCATCAGATTGAGGAAATCGCGCGTCCGTTTGGCGTGCCGCGCCCGCTGCTCGGGGTGGATGACACCTCTTGGGGGTCGGGGATCGACGTTCTGGGCCAGATGTTTGTGCGCTACGGCCTCATCCCGTGGTTCACCGCTTGGGAGCAAGCTGTTGAGCGCGACCTTCTGTCGGATGCAGACGCTGAAGTCTATGAGCCGAAATTCAACGCTGGGGCGCTCCTGCGCGGCAGCATGAAGGATCAAGCAGAATTCTTTGCCAAGGGCCTCGGGGCAGGCGGTCACACGCCGTTTCTGCACCCTGACGAGCCCCGCGAATGGATGGATCTTCCCATGCGGGATGATCTGCCCCAACCAATGGGAGGCCGAAATGAGCCTGCGCCCACTTCCTGAAATCTCCGCCAGCCGCTTGCCGGATGTCTGTGCGTTCCATTTGGATGATGGTGCCATCGACCGCTACGAGGCGCTTGCGCCGAAGGCTGCGACCGACAACAGCATCTCTATTCTTGACGTCATCGGGCAAGACTTCCTTTCCGGCGAGGGCGTGACCTCCAAGCGGATCGCGGCAGCCTTGCGGTCGATTGGCGAACAAGACGTGGTGGTGAACATCAACTCCCCCGGCGGCGACTTTTTCGAGGGCGTGGCGATTTACAACATGTTGCGGCAGCATCCGGCGAAGGTCACGGTCAAGGTTCTAGGGCTTGCGGCCTCTGCGGCCTCGGTGATCGCCATGGCTGGCGATGAAGTCCAGATCGGCAAGGCGGGTTTCATGATGGTCCACAACGCCTGGGTTGTGGCAATCGGCAACCGTCACGATCTTGCGGCGGCTTCCAAGGAAATGGAGCCTTTCGACACCGCCATGGCCACGTTGTATGCCGAGCGCGCCGATGTCGAACGCCCCAAGGCCGAACAGTGGATGGACGCCGAAACATGGTTCAACGGCGAGCAAGCTGTTGAGGTAGGCCTGGCCGATGCCTTCCTGCCCGGCGATGCCGCCACGACAAGAGATGGGCCGAAACAAATGCGCGCGGAGATGAAGGCAGAAAACGCCTTTATCCGCGCAAAGATGCCCCGCAGTGAGCGCCGTAGCCTCATCGGGGAATTGAAGGGCACGCAAGACGCTGCCCCGGACGCCATGCAAGACGCTGGCGCACTCGCGGCGGGGCTGCAAGGCCTCATGGATACTCTGAAAACGTAAGGAGGCCCCAATGGGTACTCATTTCAAAGCCCCCGCGAAAGCGCGGGGCATTCTGGCTGTGCGCGCTGACGCATCGCCGGACGTCAACAAGCTGCTCGCAGAGATGCAAAGCACCTTCGCCGAGTTCAAGTCCACTCAGGACGACAAGGTGAAGGAAGTCGCAGCGAAGTTCGATGATGTCGTCACCACCGAGAAGTTCGACAAGCTGAACGAGGCGGTGGGCGAAATGCAGGCGGCAATCGACCAAGCCAACGCGCGCGCCGCTGCGGCTGAGATGGCGGGCGGCACGAAGCCCCTCAAGGACGCGGAATACACCGAAGCGTTCAAGGCGCACTTCAAGAAGGGCGTTGTCAATGCGAGCCTGAACAAGGGCGCTGACAGCGAAGGCGGTTTTGTTGCGCCGGTTGAGTGGGATCGCACCATCACAGATACACTGGTCGAGGTCAGCCCCATGCGGCAGATCGCTTCGACGCAAGTTATCTCGACGGCGGGTTTCACGAAGCTGTTCAACCTGCGTGGCACCGGCTCCGGCTGGGTTGCGGAGGATGCATCGCGCCCCGAAACCTCCACCCCGACCTTCGGTTCGATGACCATCACGCCCGGCGAAATCTACGCAAACCCGGGCGCAACGCAGGGCATGCTTGATGACGCTGCGGTGGATCTTGAAGCTTGGATTGCTGGTGAGGTGCAGACCGAGTTTGCGAAAGAGGAAGGCCTGGCCTTCATCTCCGGCAACGGCACGGACAAGCCCAACGGCTTCCTGACCTACGCCACCGGTGCTGCGAATGCATCGGCCAACCCGCTGGGCTCCATTTCCGTGGAGCCGGCTGTCTCGGCAACCGCAGTCACGGAAGACGAGTTGCTGAACCTGATCTATGGGGTGCCGTCGAGCTATACCAACGGCGCGCGGTTCGTGATGAACCGCACGACCATGGGTAAGATCCGCAAGCTCCGCGACGGTGACGGTCGTCAGCTCTGGCAGCCGTCTACCGCTGAGGGGCAGCCCTCCACGCTCCTGGCGTACCCGGTCACGGAACTGCCCGACATGCCGGACATGGCAACGGGCACCACGCCCATTGCTTTCGGCAACTTCGCCCGCGCGTATCTGATCGTGGATCGCACCGGCGTGCGCGTGCTGCGCGACCCGTTCACCGCGAAGCCCAAAGTGCTGTTCTACACCACCAAGCGCGTCGGCGGTGCGGTCGTGGATCCGCAGGGCCTCAACATCCTCCAGATGGCCTAAGAAAACGCCCCGGCTGTAGTGGCCGGGGCACTCGAAAGGGGTTTGACATGACCACCAAGAAAACGACGAAGAAGCCCAAGCCGGAGCCGAAGGCCACCGAGCAAGTGGGCATCACCCCCGAAAAAGCCGTGGAGATGGGCCTTGACCCGTTCCCGTATGGTGGGGGCAAGTAATTGCGCCCAACGCGCATCGCAGACCCGGCAGAAAGCGTTCTGACGCTTGCTGATGCCAAGCTTCACCTGCGTGTAGACAGCTCGGACGAGGACGCCTACATCACGTCTCTGATCGCTGCTGCGGAAGCCTATCTTGACGGGCGTGCGGGCATTCTGGGGCGCTGCATGGTCACTCAGACATGGCGTTACAAGCTGGCATCTTTGCCTGCCTTGGTGCCGCTGGGGATGCCTGATGCACAGAGCGTGACGGGCACATATCTGGACGCGGCGGGCGACACGCAGGCGGTTTCGGACTTGTCGGTGCGCGAGGAGGCTTCTGGCGCTGTGCTGGTCTATGCTGGCGACGCGCTGACATTTGATGCCGACGAGGACTACCCGGTCACGGTGGATGTCGTCTTTGGCTTTGGGGGTGCTTCGGCGGTGCCTGGGCCACTGCTGCACGCCGTGCGGGTTCTTGTGGGGCACTGGTACGAGGTTCGGACTTCTGCGGCTGAGACGCCTTACCGCGAGGTGCCCATGGCATTTCATAGCCTGATTTCGGCCTATCGGTGGTTGCGGCTATGAACCCCGGCAAGATGGATCAGCGCATCGCGTTTCAGCAGAAAACGCGCACGGCTGACGGCATGGGCGGCTTTACCGAGGCTTGGGCGAACATATCCACGACCCCGACCGTTTGGGCCGGTGTCAAAGTCGAGACCGCCAAGGAGCAAGAGCAGGCGGGTCGCAGCGTTGGCGTGCGCGGAACGCTGTTCGTCATCCGCAACCGCTCGGATCTGGACGAAGGTATGCGCATTCTTTGGGATAGCGGGATCTACAATATCCGCGAAATCCACCGGGAAGGTGGGCGAGCGCATTACTTGCGGATCGTGGCTGAACGGGGCGTGGCGTGAGCATCCGCATCAAGAATGACAGAGACGTCATGGCGGTGCTGCTCACTGTAGCGCCTCGGGAGGCCTCAAACCTCAACCGCACGACCGTGCACGGCATTGCGGGGGATGTGCGAGACGGGATTAAGGCGGTCGCCCCGGACAACCCTTACACGACCCGTGGGGACATCGTGCGCTCCACCAAGGCTAAGCGCGAGCGCGGCAGCAGGTACTACGCGAAAAGCTCGGTGCGGATCGAGACGAAGCGTGGCGGCAAGAAAACAGCTCCTTACTGGACGTTTATCGAAAACGGCACGGTCAAGATGCGCGCGCGCCCGTTTGTGCGCCCCCTTGTTGAAAAGACCCGGCCAAGACTGCCCATGCTGTACCGAAAGCAATTCGGGCTGAAACTGGCCGCAAGGCTCGCTCGGGTAAGCCGATGATCGATTACGGAACTGCCGTGCAGCAGGCATTCTACACGGCGTTGACGCCGTTTGTGTCTTGTCCTGTGGAGGACGGGCCGGGGCAGGGCGATGGGCTCGATCCTGAGGAAGACTTCCCGCTTTGCGTAATCGGTGAAAGCACTGCGGCATATATGGACACTGATAGCCGACTGGGGGCCGAGGTCACGATGACCCTGCATTTCTGGTCGCGCGCGGCGGGGATGAAAGAGGCCCGCGGGCACATGTCCGAAGCCTACCGAGCGCTGCACCGCGAAGATCCGACACACGCCAAATACAAGCTGCTTTCTCCCCATTTGGAGGCGGAAAGCGTGGACACAGACCCGGACGGTGAGACCCGTCACGGGGTGCAGACCTACCGCGTCATGGTGTGGTGGGACAGCTTCGGGTCCCGGCTCGGGCTGTGGTCCGATGTGGACGTTTGGGACGATAACGAAACCTGGGACGAAGGAGCCTAGACATGGCCTATATCGGGCGGGATATGACCGTTGACTTCAACAGCACGACGCTTGTTGGGGTCCGCAACAAGGGGGTTTCGATCAATAACAGCCCCGTGGATGTCACATCGGATGATGATGACGGGTGGCAGAAGCTTCTGGCCGAACCGGGCAAGCGCACCGTTGAGGTGACCGTTTCCGGCGTGACCGAAGACGAGGTGTTGATGGCCGAGGTGATGACTGGGGCCGGGAGCTTTACGCTCAAGAGCGGTGTTGTGAACCTCGCGACCGGCTCGGGCACGCTCACCAGCAACTGGTTCGTGTCCACGCTTGAGCATACCGGCGAGCATGACGGGGCGCTTGAGTTCAGCGCGACCCTGATGTCTTCCGGCGCTGTCACTTACGCGGCAAGCTCCTGATGCGTCAAATTGAGATCATGGGGCGGGACATCCCGCTGACTTGGGGCCTGTCCATGGCCATCAACGACAAGGTGGCCAGCCCTAGCGACATTTCATCGGCCTTCGTCATGCAGGATCAGCTTGCGAAGAATGGCCTGATCTACAACGGCGCGTTTCGCATGAATGAAGCAATGGCGGTGCGCATTCTTGGGGTATCCCTGCGCCATGCGGGTCACGAAGTTTCCGACGATGAAATCGGCGAGCGAGTTATTGCCGAAGGCGCAGGCGGTGTGATTTACGACGCGATTTCGGTCATTACCGGCTTGGTGGCCGGGCCAAAAACCGAGGAGCCCGAGGAGGGCGATCCGGAAAAAAAGGCGAAACCCCAGTCTGGGCCGAAGTCGTAAAGACAGCCTATCAGTTGGCGCGTTCCTGGGGCGTGCAACCTTCCGAGTTTGATCAGATGCCTATCGCCGCATGGTGGTGGGAATACGAGTTCCAAAACGCCAAGGCCGAGGCCGAAGAAAAGGCCATGGCAGGCGGCGCTCCGACCAAGAAGGAGCGCGCCGAGGCAATGTCCATCGCCCGCAAACTCCACGAGGCAAAGCGAACATGAGCAGAATTGCGAGCCTTGCCGTTGAGGTGGGGGCCGACATCCGCCCGCTCCGAAACGAGATGGCCAAGGGCGCGCAAGCCGTTCGGGGGTTTTCGGAAACGGCCCGCAGGGCCTCGCGCGGGTATTCGACAGAGATCACTCAGGCGAACAAGTCTTCGCGCAATTTTGCTCTGGGCGTGCAGAACGCGGCGTTTCAGGTCGGCGATTTTGCAGTGCAGGTTGGCGGCGGGACCTCTGCTGTACGGGCGATGTCGCAGCAGCTCCCCCAGTTGCTTGGCGGTTTCGGCGTCTTTGGGGCCGTGGCAGGCGCTGCGGTGGCTATTGTGGGGCCGCTGGCGCAATCGCTTCTCGACACCGGGGACAACGCTGACGAGGCCGCTGAGAAGCTCGACGGGCTATCTGGCGCGTTGGGTTCTATGCGGGGCCAAATCTCTGGTCTGTCTCAGCTTCAAGAGACCCTAAACGATTTGCACCGGGCACAGGCTGGCGCGTCCTTTGCGGGTGCCAGCGCGGTAATTGCAAACAGCCAGAAGGAATATGACGCCCGGCGTGAGCTGGTCGAAGTCGAGTTGACCTTGCTCAAGCTGCGCAGTCAGGACCAGCAGCAAGCTCTGCGCAACCTCAGAGATCAGCAGTCTATCGCGCGCGAGAACATGCTCGAAAACCTGCGGAACGTGGGGCCGGGTGCCACCGGAACGCGCGCAGATGACGCCGCAGGCTATGCCGGTGGTGGGCCGAGTGCGGCGGATATTCTGTCTTCTGTGGATAGCGGCGCGCTCGAAGCGATGCGTTCACGTTCGACGCAGATCAAGAAGCTAGAAGCGGAGCTGAAACTTGTCGAGATCGCAGCCGATGAGGCGTCCGCGGCTCTCGACGGCACGCTGGTTACACCAGAGGACTTGCTAGGTGGTGGCGAGGGTGGCCAGAAGTCCCGCACGCAGACGCTCAAAGAGGAGCTGACACGGCAGCAAGAAGCCATTTCCGAGCACATGCAGCGCCTCACCGACCTGACCGAGGGAGGTCTTAGCGATCAGTTGGGCGCTTGGGGAAACTATTTCGATCATCTCATTCGCGCTTCGGGATCTTCAAATGAAAGGCTTCTCAATGCCGCGAAAGCCTTCGGGTCCGCGCAGGCTCTTGTAAATGCTTGGGAAGCCCACAACGAAGTCCTCGCAGACCCTATGCTGCCATGGTGGATGCGAACGGCTGCCGCCGCTCAAGTCCTCGCCACTGGCCTAGGCGCTGTCAGCGCAATCAAAGGCGTCACTGCCGGTGGCGGGGGTGGCAGTAGCAGCGCGGCAACCGCAGGCGGAACTACAGCGTCCGCAGCATCCGAGCCAGCGTCCGTCCTGAGGGGCGACATCAACATTTACGCCCGCGACGGACTTTCCAGCAATCTCATGCGGGCAATCTTTGCGGATGCTGACGCATATGCAGCGGATGGCGGGATTGCGAACGTGAACATTCGGAGCGGCCTCGCATGACCGTGATTTACACGAACTGGACGCCGGGACTTTGGGAGCCTGCCACGCATCCGCGCATGCTCCACGAGGACAACCTCAGGGCAGATGGAACACTGCACCGCTCGGGTGTTGCCGATGGGTATTTTGAGGATGGCCCCAACAACGGCGACACCTTCGAAGCCTTCCAGCCTGCAACAGACACTGGGTTTTGGGGCAGGGAATGGCCCTTCACGGTGTTGATCAATTGCGTTGGGATTGCGGGTCATGACCTGGGCACGACAGGCTCACAGATCCGTATTGACATCACCACGGTTGCCGAACCCGATTGGACAATCTCGCAGGCAAGCCAAACGGTCAGCGATGACAGCCCCATCATGTGGTTTTTCGATCCGCTCATTGTGACAGGCATTCGGGTTCACATCACGTCCGGCACTTCCCGCCCCACAATTGGGGTTATCCGCTTCGGGGCCGTAACGCAGTTTGAGCAACCAATCTTCGCCGGGGTAACGCCGTCCCGCTACGCGCGGACAACCTCCCACGATCCGGTTTATTCGCAGACTGGCAAGCTGCTCGGGCGGCATGTGGAGCGCTCGAACCTATCGGGCACAATCCCGATCAAGCATATGACGCCCGCTTGGCTCGATAGCGATTGGCATGAAGCCATGCTGGCCCTTGAGAAGGGTCCTTTCTTCCTTGCTTGGAGGCCGGACAGCAGCAAGACAACCGGCCTCTACGACGATGTGATCTACGGGGTGGCGACCGAGACACCTAAGGTGACGACGATGGGCGTTCTCGACTATCTGGAAAGCTCGATCAACTACACGGCGGAAGCCTATGAGTGAGCCTGTTTGCCTGATCAAGATAGAGCTGCCGCGCTGCACACGCACGCATGGCTCGGCCCCTTGCACGGCCACTGAGACCGGGGACGCGAAGTGCTACAACACGTTCTCAAGCTGTAACGACCAGGAGAATTTCGACAAGGGGACCTTTGACGTCTGGTTCTCGCGGGGCAACCTCGCGGACAGCACAATCACGGACGCGCCGAGCTACATCCTGCCCTTTGTAGCTTCGGTCAGCAGCACGGGCGGCACGATCAACTTCGCGGGCTCCAAGGATACCGAAATTGGGCTGGGGTATGTCAGCACGCTCACGGTGCAGTTCAAGGACGGCCCGCACTCGGACCAACTGATGGACCCCTACCGGGATGATCGGACCGTAGACCCGCGCACCAAGAGCACCTTCTGGCGCAAGTTCAAAGCCCGGAATGTTTACCTGACCAAGGCCAAGGTCACACGATACGAGGGCTACAAAGACGACGCTCTGGCCGACATGCGGGCAACGACCTACTACGCCACGGACCTCACCGTCACACGGCAGGGCGCAACACTTACGGCCAAGGACCCGTTCACGTTTCTGGACTTCAAAAGCTCGGACGTGCCCGCGAAATCGACCGGCATCCTCTATCAGGACATCACAGACGAACAGCTTGACCTGCCGATCATCGGGGCAGGGGTCGAGGACTACCCCGCGCCGGGTATGGTTCGAATTGGCGACGAGCTGATTTCGTATGAAAGCGTCCATGAGGAAAGCTACGGCATCCGCATTCGGGCGACCGAGCGGGGGCACCGAGACACCGAGCAAGACGACCACTCCAACGACACCGAGGTGCAAATTTGCTTCGTTCTGGAAAACCGCTCTGTTGATGAAGCCTTTGGCGACATCTTGGCAGAGACGGACTTTCCCGACGCGGTTTATGATGCGACCCAAGCGGCCAGCGTGGCGGGGACCTGGCGGCGTCCATGGACCGGTGCACTGTCTCGCGTCGTGAGTGAGCCAACGCCCGCCCGTGAGCTTCTGGGTCAACTGGTGCGCCACACGCTGACGCACATCGACTATGACGAACTCACCGGCAAGACCAAGCTTTTGCCGGTTCGGGGATACGACAGCAATTCGCTCGTTTTGGACGACGACAAGGACATTGTGGCGGGTTCGTTCAAAGTGTCCGACATGCCGCTGCAGCGCATTTCCCGCGCGATCCTGCACTACAATCTGGTGTCGCCGGTTGCCGATCCGGACGAGGAACTGAGCTACCGCACGGTGGTCGAGGTGAACGGGCGCGGCGGCGATGACAACCGGGATGGGGTGGACATCAGTCGCAAGCTCTACTCGCCTTGGCTGACGAGCGACATTCTTGCCTTCTCGACGTGTTCACGGCTCCATACTCTGTGTGAGATCACACCCATCAAGTGCTCGTTTCAACTGCATCCGTCCCGCTCATCGGTGAAGCGCGGGGATATCGTGCGGAAGGCTGACGACACCGTTGTTACTGGCGGCGGTGATCCGATCACCAAGGCTTGGTTCATCACGAAAGCGCACCAGCCCTCACCGGGCGGTCTGATCGATTGCGAGGCGTGGGACGTCTCCCCGCTTGGTCGGGTGGGATATTTCCAAGCCGCTGACACCCCGGCTTACGTTGGGGACGGGTCGGATGATCCGGATGGCTTTTTCATAGGCGATAGCAAAGGGCTTCTGCCCGATGGTTCGGAGGCACCAAGACTGCAATGAGTTTCTTTACCTTCCCCGCCGCACAGGTTGGCGATGCCGTGACCGTCGAGCGCTGGAACGCCCTTGAGGCGGCGTTTAGCGACTTCGCGGACGGCGTGACCGGCGCGCCGAAGATCAAAGGCAAGGCTATGGCCACAGACGACGCCTTTCTGATTGCCGTTGCCGCTAGCGATGACTTTGCCATTTCCCGGGGCCTATCGCTTGTTCTGGGGGCCTCATCGACAAGCTCGGGGAGCTATGTCATGGCTCGGGAAATCACGGTGGTGTCTTTCACCGGCAGCATTCGCTTCAAAGCGACCCACAAAACGAATGCGAGCACCGAAGTCGATCTTCGTATCACCAAAACAAGCGGCGGCACCACGACACAGCTCCAGACTTGGGACATCGGCAACAACCTGTCCCAATCTGTATCAATCGACGTACCCGTAGCGGTCGGGGACGTGATCACTTGGGAGCACAAGGTATCCGGGGGCGTTGGTGTTGTATCAAGCGTCAGCGCCTTCAGCCAGTCCGGCGATGACTATCTCAAAGAATACACCCCCATTGATGAGACCTAACGGTGCTGAACTTGCGCTGGACTGACGACACCCGCACGGCGGTTGTCTATGAAGAAGATGGCCGCTCGGTTGTGAACCAAGGGGAACTGCTTCGGAAGGCGCTGGCGGGGAAAATCAGCGTGGGCAAGCCCGCAAAGCCCGAGCCCGACCGGGCGTCCATGACCCTCACCATGCCGCAACTGCTTATCGGCCTTAAAGATCGGGGCTGGATCACCGAGGCCGAGGGCGATGCCTGGGCGGCTGCTACAGCCCTGCCCGCCTCGGCATTGGCCGTAGTAGCCACACTGCCTGCTGATGCGCAATACGCGGCCCGTATGCGGCTTCTGCGCATGAGCAAAGCCGAGCGCACCAGCGACCTTGTGCAAGCCCTCGCTGCGGCTGAGGGCGTCTCTGACACTGAACTAGACGCATTCTTCGCGGAATTCGCGACCGCCTAACCACCCCCACTTTTCGAAGATGAGCCCCGCCAGCGGGGTCTAGGAGCGTGCCTATGCCGACTATCGCAGAGGGCGAAAGCCTTGCGTCAATCCGCGCGAAACTGAACACCGCGTTTGATGACACAGAGACGCTTAAGGGCTCCAACTATCCCATCTATGCGGACACCGCTGCCATGGCCGCTGCAACGCTCGCGGACGGGGACCGTGCTCAGGTTGGCGATCTGGTTTTTGAGCGTCAATCGTCGGACACGACCACGCTCCCGAACCAGCCGGGGTTCGTGCCCGCTGCGCCCAAGAGCACCCCGCACATCTCGCATTTTGGCGGCGTCGGGGATGGCGTGACCGACAACACCGCTGTCATGGAGGCGATCAAGGCTTTCTGCACAGCCAGCGGCGAGAAGGTCGATTTCGGGTCTGGCGGCACGTACCTGATCGATCCGCTGCGGCTTGAGGGCTCGGAAACGCTGTTCCTGACAGGCGATCCGAATAACCGTCCCGTCTTGAAGCTCAAGCCCGGGCCGGATGGCCATGTTTTGAACACCGCGACTGACAGCACGGCGGTCTTTGACCTGTACGGCGTTTGCCTTGACGGGAACCGAGGCACGCGCGCGGCGGGGCATGGCCTGCGGTCTGCGGGCTGCAATCTGGTGCGGCTGGATCAGGTCCGCATCCAGAACTGTCAAAGCTACGGCCTGGGCATTCAAAACGGCACAACGCAGCGCGTTGAGATCGGATATCTTGAGATCGACACGACCGGCAAGGACGCGATTGATATCAAAGACCGTGATAACGACAACGGTATATTCGTCTTTGACCATATTCGCGTTCTCAACCACGCCCTTGACGATGCAGATGACGCGGCGCTTGACGCGCGCGGCCCTGTCTATGGGCGGCTCTTGACAGTGGAAATGTCGGGCGCGGCCTTGGGTATGCGGTACCGTGCGGACGGGAACGGACGGGCGGGCTTCGGTTCTGTTCAAACTGTTGCGGTTACAGGCCCAGGGCTCGGGGGGGGCACAACTGTCGCTTGTTCCTTTGAGACGTCAGACCCGCGCTCGGTCGTGGGCGAGGTCATCGCACAAGACGTCAGCACGGTTCTTCTGCAGAGCGGTGTCGGGGGGCGTGTCGGGCGGATCACTGGAACTGGTATTTATGGCGGTGACGGCGTTTCGCTGCGCGGCAGGGGCTTCTTGCTTGAGGGCGGGCACATCATCATGAACGCTGCGGCAAGCTTTGATGAAGTTCTGGAGATCACGGCCAGCGCACAGGACGCGACCGTGCGTGCCCTGACCATTGATGACCCGACCGGCGGGGAAAACTTGATTACCGTTGAGGCAGGCGCGACCGGCTCGCTTATCAGGGAGTGCATCCTGATTTCTGCGGGGATCACAGGCGCCGGGATCACGGACGCCGGGACGGGAACGATCATCGACCAGAACCGCATTCGCACCTCATGACATGCCCGTCTCAACCCTCCTGCACAGCCTGATTTGGCGTGACGGAGTAACCGCGCCGATCTGCGCGCGGGCGTATTGGTTCGCGCCGGAGCATTGCAAGCGAATGTTTGAAGAAATGGAAGGCCCCACATGCGGGAAAGACTAAAGCACTGGGGGGAAACCCTTATTGTCGTGGGCGTGGTTTGCGGTGCCGCTTGGGGTGTTGCAGGCGGTAAGATCCTGCAAGGGCTCGACAGCCTGATTGCGCTGGCGATTGAGGAGCGTGGCGGCGGGCCGTGCGCGCATATCCCCGCGAACGGGCACCGCATCACTGGCGGGCTTCCGGGCGGCTGGGGCGAGGTTGTGTGGCGTGATGTGGTGCGGCTTCGCGCGAATTGCGGCGTGCCGGTGGTAAGCGGCGTGCTGACAAATGGCGGCGGGTACTTCCACGACGCTCCGCTGTCTATCTCGGGCATCCCGCTTTCGGTGGGAGCGCATGAACTCGGCTACCTCTTTCAGATCAACCCCGAGGTGCGGCCCGGCCATGCTCGCTTCCGCGTGGTCGTCACGTACCCGGACGCTGTGGGTGGCGCACCTCCTGCCATTTCGCCCTGGCTATCTTTCAGAGTTATCGACCCGGAGGGGGTGGAATGAGACAGATAAACCTGATCGCCATTCACTGCACGGCCACCGATCCCGATTGGATGCAGGGCCAGACGGCCAAGTCCAAGGTCATGGAAATCGATCGGTGGCACAAGGCGCGCGGTTGGCGCGGCTTCGGCTATCACCTCCTGATTGACCGGGACGGCACAACCGCGCCGGGCCGGGATTTCGCAGAGGCAGGCGCGCACATCAAAGGCCACAACGCCAACAGCATCGGGATTGTTCTTGTTGGTGCGCGAGGTGCGAGCGCCATGGACAGCTTCTCCGATCACTTCACTGCCGACCAAGAGCGCACGTTGCGTGCCGAATTGGCGAGCCTGCAAGCGAGGTTCCCCGGCGCACTGGTCAAGGGTCACAACGAATTCGCGAACAAGGGCTGCCCGGGGTTTCAGGTGGGGCCGTGGCTTGAGGCGGCAGCGCCCAAAGTGGTGCAGCCGCAGGGCAAGTTCGCAGCCTTCATCGCGGCGATCCTTGAGGCCTTCCAGAACTGGAGAAAGTCATGAACTGGCGTGATCCTAAACTTATGGGCGCAGCCCGCCACCTGCTGACCAGCCTTGGCCCGCTGCTTGCTGTATATGGCGTCACGACCGACGCCTATTGGCAGATCATCGTGGGCGTTGGGATGGCGGTGTGGGGCTTCTGGGCCTCTGTAACGGCCCCAGAGAAGCGCAAGTGACCCGCGTCTGGGCTTTCATTGCCGCAGCCTTCGCCGCTGTACTAGCCGCGTTCGGCCTGTCTCAGCGATCCATCGGAAAACACAAAGCGCAGGAGGAAGCCCGCGATGCTGACCAAGCCGCTGCTGATGCTGTACGTCGCCGGGCTGATGACGCTCGGGGAGTGCGTAATGACGACGCCGGATGGCGCGACTAGCCGGGAGGCGCAAGCTGTGTGCCGTGAGCTATCGGTGAAGCTGCCGACCCGCTCGCGCTCGGACACGAACCAAACCCAGAAAGAAATCGGCGAGCTTTACGCGGCCTTCGAGGCGATCTGTCCGGGGTTTGAGCTGCCTTAGCAGCGGAACAAAAACAGGGAAGTATAGCCGTCGGTTGGGCTTGGGTTCGCGCCAAGGTAGGTGGCGTTAGGGCACACCTCTTTTGCCTGCGCGACCATAGCCTCGGTTGGTGCAGCAAACCTTTGTTTGGAGGTGGAGACGAACGCACCGCGAATGGTCACGGTTTCGCCCGTGAACTCATAGACCTGTCCGCGCTGGTCCTGAGGAATTGCACAACCCGCAAGAGAAAGGCCGAGGGCGGCGAGAGCTACAATGCGCATGTGAGAAACCTCCTGAGATTTGGGAAACCCTTGCATTTGCGCGGGCAGGGGGCAACCGGCGGTTTGGCGCAGGCTACCCCTTAGCCTCGGTCTTTTTCTGCTGTAGCTGGTGAGCAGTGAAGCCCAAGCGGATCAACTGGCGCAGGGCTTCGCCCCGTGAGGGGATCCTGTTTTCGTAACGCCAGCCGTCAATCGCATCCAGCTCCGACTGGGCGAGCAAAATGGTGACGATCTTATCTTTCTTCTCTGCCATGTTTGGATACTTGGCACGCCTTGTTATGCATCGCAATAACGATAAACATAATAACCTAATAGGATATTAGGTGTTGAATAGACGCGAGGATGGGGTATAGTGAAGCCCATGACAGCACTGAGATCAAAACCCGTAGCCGTCACCATGACCGAGCAAGAGGTTCGGGATATTGACGATATTCGCTTCATGCACCGATTTCCCAGCCGCAGCGAGGTTATCCGCACGCTCATTGCGGAGGGAATGAAGACGTATCGGAGCGAAGATGCCGCAGGAAAAGCGGCGACATGAAAAGCGAAAGGCCGCTGCAATCTTGGCGGATCAGCGGCCTTTCAAAAAACAACCCCAATGAAAGGTGTTCTTAATGAACCTACCAACTCTTACCCCTGATTTCAAGGACCAGCCCCTGACCGGTAGTGTCTCAGTTTGAATTTACTTTTTTGCGGGGCTTGTAAGGGCCGCGTTTTTTCGGGGCCGGTGCGCGAGCGTCGATCAGACCCACAATCCATTCCATATCGTGCAGGGTGTCAGACACGCCAGCAGCCATTGCGGGGGTGCACTTGAGCGTCTTGTGAATGCGCACAAAGTTGTAGTGCACGAAATACAGGCTCAGCATGTGGATATGGTTTTCCAGCTTCTTGCTGAACGCATTGGTCAGACGAGTGAAGCGGCGCATGCCCATTCGCATGGAAAGGTTCTGACGCTCTACATGGGACGTGCTGACCCACTCTTTGACGGGTTCACCAAAGACAGGCTGCTTGCGAGCGCCCGTGCACTCTGCGGGGCTATACTTGCGCTCATGGCCTTTGTGCCCTGTCGGGTCGCCATACAGCTTGACCAGCATAGCATAGTCAATGTCGCCACCGAATGCGCCTTCCACGGCGTCGAGATACGCCTTGTGCCCGTCTGTTGTCAGGTGCACGCGATTGCGGAGGCGTGACGCCAGATCCACCATGAACTCATAGGCGGTTGCACCGGATCGGTCGCCCACCTCGTAGGACAGGATCATCTTGCTGTCTTGATCCAGAGCCGTCCACGTCCATACGTCACCCGCGCCCTCGGGCGCAGCAGTTGCGCCCTGCACGTTCTTCTCCTTGGCATAGACGAATGACCAGATTTCATCGCACTGCACACGGGTCGTTTTCACGTCACGCACGGCTTGGTCGTGGTATTCAGCGCAAGCCTCGCCAGCCTCTACCAGCAACTTAGAAACCGTATTGATAGACACCCCAACCGTGCGGGAGATCGAGCGCATGGACATGCCTTCGACCAGCATGTTCAGGATCATTACGCGTTTGTGTGTGGACAGCTTGTTCATACCCTTGATGTAGTTACGCTAAATTCAACTATCAAGCAATATGTTCACTATGACCTGTCATTTGAGCCAAAAAGATACCCCAGTATGAGGGTCACCACGCTTATGAGGCCAAGAAACATTTGCTCAAAAGTCATCCCCAGCCCTTCACTTGGCGGCTTGAGATAAGCAACAAGCAGGAGCAAAAAACACGCAACAATTACCAAGCCAGATATGTTGCCCGGCTTCTCTTTCCGTCCCCCAAATGGCTTGCCGAGCCAGCCCAGCTCATTCTTAAAGGTTTCCTGCTCGTGCGTAAGTTGAGTCAACTCAGAAGTGGCTCTAGAGCCATTTTCCTTAGGGAAGTTTACGGGCGTAGTCTGTATAGAATCCAAAGAGGCTTTTTCTTTTTCGTCCTCGCTCACTCTGATTTCCCCCGGGCAAGGGCTAAGAAATGCTCCCTAATTTCTTCATCCGAGATATAATCGTCCCCACGCTCGCGTGCGTTCGACCAAGGTGTGCCCGCAGCGTGCGTTAGCATTGAAAGCTGTATCCCAGAGTAGCCCTTGTACCTATCCCAAACACGTTGGAATACTTCGTAAAACCTTTTGTCGGTTTTCGCGACCATGAGGGCTTTCTTATCACCGGTTTTGGGGTCGATATCATCCGCATAACGCGAAATAGGCGACTTCCCCGCGTGTTTAAACTCATGATACAAAGATGACAAAACAGGGCCATAGGGCCACGCCTCATACAATTCACCGACAACAGCCTCGCCTTGCGTGGCTAAGTTCCAGCCATGCAGACAATATACCAATTTCTGGATCTTAAGCTGGTCTATGTCGCCCACGCCTTCTTCACGGGCGGAGTTCAAAAATGAATTTGCGACCCAAGTCGGCTTGTAGGGCATCAGCCCCACCTCGCCGCAGCGGCCTTCCGCGCGGTCTCCTGCCGTTCCTCTGCTGTAGTCGCGTCCACGCGCGCCTTCGCGCCCGCCAAGCCGCTCTTGCGCTTGGCTGGTTGCTTCAATGTGGTTTCCTGTTCTTCCCCGGTCGCGATCCTGGCAATGTGAACAGCGTTGCCGATCACGTCCGCCGGGCGCTTCTGGCCTTGCGGTCCCTTGGGCATCGTTCCTCTCCTCGTGTCGCAGACTGTCGCTGCGTGTATAACTATGTAGCACGTTATCCACATATGTGTACACAGACCTAGACATGCGCAAGGCCGCGTCACAGCCGCGCGATAATATCGAAAGAGCCTTAGGGAAGCGTGAAGACATCACAAGAGTCCTCCAATTTCAAACTGAGACACTACCCCCTGACCATGTCTTCGCGCGAGATCGCGGAGCTACTGGAGAAGCGTCACGACAAGGTCAAGCAGTCCATTGAGCGGCTTGCTGAAAAGGGCGTGATCGTCCAACCCCCAATGGGGGACGAACAAGAACGTGATGCGATGGGCCGTTCGCGCACAACATCTGTCTACCATCTTGAAAAGCGCGACACCTATGTGGTCGTGGCCCAGCTCTCTCCTGAGTTCACGGCTCGGCTGGTGGACCGCTGGCAAGAGCTTGAAGCCCAAGTCACCCAACCTGCAACGCTCACCGGCCCGCAGCTTGTCGCCGCCGCCCTGATCGAAGCCAATTCGATGCTTGAGGCGCAAGCGGTGCAGATCGAGGACATGCGCGAAGATGTTGAGGCCCATGAACGCCTTGTGAAGGCAGAAGGATCGATCACCATCACCGAGGCAGCAAAGAACCTCGGCATCCGCCCGAAACAGCTTTTCCAGTGGCTCAGTGCGAATGGCTGGACCTATAAGCGCCCGGGCGGCGCGGCATGGCTGGGTTATCAGGTGCGCTGTGTTTCTGGGGACCTTGAGCACAAGAGCACCACGGTTCTGCGGGCAGACGGGACGGAAAGGATCACCGAGCAAGTTCGAGTGACCGCTAAGGGCTTGAGCAAGCTCGCAAAAGTCGTTCCATCTGCGGCGGAGCTTGCATAATGGGACATCACATCACCCGCCGCTCGCTCTTGGCTTCTTTGCCTGCCGTCGCTGCCGTTCCGGCCTCGGCGGCACCTGGAACCCCTGTCATGCGCCGATATCGCGTTTGGCTGGCGCACTACGATCACTTGTCCAGCCCGGAGGCCCTGTGCCTGCCCAACGATCCGTTTGATCAGATGTGCCAAGACAGCTCTGACAGGGCAAAGGCCTTGATCGACACTCGATCAGAAAGCGCGACTGATATGCTCGCCAAGCTGATGGCCTTCACCGAAAACGGGGAAGACCTGATCCAAGACGGCAACGACCGCAGCAAAGCGCTGGTGGAAGAAGCGCGGGCCACTCTGGCGCGCGAACTGGCCTAACCTATGACCTCAACTCACTAACCTAAGCCTCGCATTTTGCGGGGCTTTTGCCGTGTCCGAATAACCGGCGTCCACCCTCCCTTTCCCCCAGCCGGGTTGCCGGTTGCCCTGTCCCCTAGCGGGGGCGGGGCCTTTTTACATGCGCACAGGAGACCCCTTCATGACGACGCAATCCCATCAAATGACAGGCTCTTGGCAAAATGTCGGGACCGGCACGCTGACCATCACGCCGCAAGGTGACGGCGGCTTCGCGCAGCAACAGGCAACCGACGCGACCGCCGACACACTGGCCCGCAACTACGGGCACTCCCTTATTCCCGGCGCGCGGACGGTGATCGAAGCCGGCTCGCTGGCCGTTTGGGTCAAGGGTCGCACGGGCGAAATCTGGACCGTGACAGGCCCCAACGCCGCGACCGGCATTGATGTGAGTGCATGATATGACAACGCAATCTCTCCAGATGACCGGCGGTTGGGAAAAAATCGCTGATGGTGACATCGAGCTGTCTGCGGGTTCGTATGGCGGCTTTGTGCAGGTGCAAGACGATGGCGCGAGCGCTGCAACCTTGGCCCGCAATTACGGCGAACGGCTGTTTCCGGGGGCTCTTTTCCGTGTCACTGGCGGCTCGCAGGCCGTCTATGGCAGGGGCAAGCTTGATGACGTGTGGACTGTCACCGGCGCTGGTGCGGTTGCCGGGATCGACGTCCGCGATCTGGTGCCGACACCTCCCCCGACGCCCGGCGACGATCCCGACATCACGGCAGTGTTCGCGGACGGCTGGCAAGCAACATGGCCTTCGCCCCCTGCGGATGTGACGTCGAGCACGGCCACCGTGACCCGCTCCGGCTACAATGCCTCGGGGGTAGCCACGACCTTCGACGAAACACTCAACATCACGGCCCGCGTGCGGGAGCCCGGGGTTGCGACCCCGACGCCAGAAACCGTGGCCCTGAGCGACTACGTGTATTCCGGCGAGACGATCACCGGCGTCACCAACAGTTCGACGCGCGCTTACCCGTATGCGCAGTTCGCGTGGCTGGTGCCGGACTTCCAAGAGGTCGGGCCCGGTCAGAATAGCATTCCGTACAAGATCGCGGTGGCGCATCGGCACGCACGAGACGGCAAGCCTGTCGCTGGCATCCGAATGTACGCCATGGATCACCTTGGCAATGAGGTGTCTACTCTGGAGCTAAACTGTACCGGAGAGACATACGCCACCAGCGGCTTCACCGGATCGATCTATGAAGGCTCCGTCGATATCACGGGCCTCTCATCGGACGGCGCTCAGGACCGGCTGATTACCCTGGATCCCGGCTTCCTGCCATGGGTAGGGACAGAGCACCGCGCGAGCGTGTTCACGGCGGGCAAGTCCTTTGCCGAAAATACTGTCCTGAAATACGGAAACAACCGCAACAACTGGCGGCAGACGCTCTACGCCTATGTGGATCCGGCAGCAGGCGGCGGCGCAGCGGTCTCGACGGACCCGGCTGTAGCGGCCACCACCCCATTTGCGACGACAGCGCTCGCCTCTGCGGCCTTGCGCAACTGGCATGATGCGAACACCGGGCGCGGTGCGATTGATGGCTCTGTCATGCGGCTTGTTGAGGCCACGCATACCCACTCGGTGATGCCCAATCGCGTCTGCGATAACTACTGCATGACCATCGAAGGCGTGCCCGGAAGCACCCCAGCCAATGTGATCTATCAGGACGCGGGGTCAAGCACGGACGCGAGCTTCCCCGAGAAGGCCCTTGTGCGGAACCTCACGATAACACGCACCACCGCCTCGGCTATTCGGATGATCGACGCTGGGACGTCCACCCGCGACACCTACCTCGCGATGCAAAACGTGGCCATTGATGACGGCGGCTTCTCGCCTACGTCCAATTTCTTCTGGCGCTATGATGCGAGCTATTTCGAGGAATGCACGCAGGACAGCGCGCAGGTGGCCGCTCAAAAGCTTGTCGGCTGCAACGGCAGCTTCACCGGCCCGTCCACCGTGGCCTGCGTGGCCAGCCGGGTCCCGAATGGTCAGATCGCGCCGAACAACGCTTCGCGCGCGGACGGGCTTTTTGTGGGATGGTCGCACATCACGGCGGCGCGGGCGGACTTCTCGCAGGTGCTGTTTATCAACTACACAACCACCGCGCTCGGCTTTGCCGTGGTTGGGAGCGTGATGGAAAGCTACGGCTCGGGCGGTGCCGGTTCGGCCTTCCTGATCAACGGCGACGGCACCACGCAAGAAAGTGAGAATATCAACCTGATCGGCTCCACATGGGTCGGCGGCCGGATGAACACCAGCTATACGGATGCGGGCGGAGCTACGCGCTACGACCATCTGATGGTCTCGCGCTTCAACATCTACTACGAGCGCAACACCAAGGCGGGCGACTTCTTCGGCTATCAGGGCGGCGGCACGAACGCGGCACGGGTTGGCAACTGGAATATCCGGTACGGTGTTGGGCACCTTGCAGACACACTTTTGCAGGGCCAAAGCCAAGACGCCGCACCGAACGGCTTTTACCCGCTCTCGTGGTTGGGTGACGTCGCGCCTGCGGGGTCCATTTCGGGCGGGGTTGCCGATTCAGCGCTTGGGCCCCTCTCCGTCAGCTTCACAGACGACCAGAGCGGCAGCGGAGGGACAGGCGGCGGGGACTACACGCCCACCTCGGGCACGGACCTTGCCACGATCCCGAGCGATCTTGCCGCGTATCCCTTCGACCTGTCGGGCGCTGCGATCAGCTCCGGCGGCGTGTCGGGCGCGCTGCAGTTGTGATTGTCGGCAACTCTCTTGAGCTGAGCCGGGCGGTCTCCAAGCTGCCCGGCGGCGGCGAGATCCTTCTGGAGGACGGCTACTACCGGCTCAAGAGGTTTTCGGCAGGACCGGAAAGCGGGCATCTGACGATCAAGCCAGCTCCCGGCGCGCGGCCCGTTCTCCAGTCGCTTGATCTCAACAAGTGCCGAAACATGCTCTTTGAGGGCATCCGTTTTCGCAATGGGGAGGACGGCAAAGGCGGTGCGAGCCTATTGCGCTGCGATAACGTCACCTTGCTGGACTGCAACTGCAAAGGCGGAGCGATCGGTTATGTCGGGCGAGGCGATCCAGTGCCCGGCAGCTTTGTGATGGTTCGAAGCTCGAATAACTGTCACATCCTCGGTTGTGACATTTTCAAATACTGGCACGCCGCATCATTCCTTGATTGCACCGGCTGTTCCTTCATGCTGAACCGGGTGTGGAATATGGCGGGAGACGGCCTGCGCATGGCCGGGGTGCAGGACATGCGCGCAGATGGCAACACCTTCCGGGCCTTCTATGGCTCAGCGCAGGACCGCAATCACACCGACATGGTGCAGATTTTCACCGCGCCTTTCTTGGATCTGGACACCAAGCGGGTGAGCATCATCGGCAACACGCTGGACTGCCGAGGCGGGCGCGCCACGCAGAGCATTTTCATCCTTAATGAGCGGTTCGGGGCTACCGGGGTGCCCTTCGAGGATCTGCGGATCGAGGGCAACAACATCCGCAACGGGCATGTGCATGGTGTGCATGTGGCGAATGCCATTCGGTCGCGGATCATCGGGAATACGCTGCAATGGGATCGGGAAGCGTTCATCCGGTATCCGAAGGGCGATGAAAACTCGCAGCCGATCATTCGCATTCTTGGAGTGCGGGACGGGCTGGTCGAGGCTGGCAATCGGATGGCGGATTAATTGATGGGTCCTATTCTGTCAAATCTTCGATGTACTTAAATTCGATCCGGTTGCACTCTTTGCTCGGGTCGATCCGGTAGTGATCGACAAGCATTCGCACGAAGTCGGCGGGCTTCCAGTCCGGGAATCCTTCTCGGACCACATCGTCTTGAGTGATCTGATTTAGCGGCTCGGCTCTGGTGCTGATAACTTCGATCATACAAAGGCGCTCGATAGTCTCGCCTTTTCGCAGTCCCATGCTTTTTTTGACGCCGCACAGCCTGTCACCGGGCTTCAGGAACCACCACCCGAAGCGGCGCGTAACGTCCTTTGTGCGGTTGCGGACTTGCTCAGTGGTCATGGCAAAGCTGATATTGCGCGGCATGTCTCTGGGGTCCTTATTTGATTACGACGCAGGTGGGGTTGGTGGCGGGCTTGCTGTCCTCATACCAGACGTCAACTTCTTCGATCACTTCCCCACTGTCAGTCTGCACCAGCAGGTCGCCGTGGGCGCCCTCAAGGGCGGCAAGTTGTTCGATCAATTCGCTGATATGCATGTCTCTGCGGTCCTTCTATGAACGGCCAACGGCGTCTCGTATGTCATCAAATACACGGCGCGACACGGTGACAGAGTCATCAGGATCATCCTCGTCGATAGCCACGAGGTGCCGCGCAGCCTCTCGAACTTCGTAAAGCCTTTCCAGTTCAGAGGCGGTTTTTGCCGGGATTGCGAGGGCTGCGTCCCATGCAATGGCCTTGCTGACGGCAGAGGTGCTGCCGCAATCTGGGCATTCGTTGTCATCATTCATCATCTCTCTCCTGTTCTGCGCATCGCGCGCGGTGGGGTTAGGCGTTGGAGCCGTAATCTTCGCCAAAGTCTTCTACATAGGCTTCTGCAAGCTCGCGAGCGGCGCTCATGGACCAGTCAAAGCCGGGGTCCCCGTAGCTCATAGGAAAGCACTCCATGTATCCTACGATCTCACGGCGTGCGCGCTCGCGACCCATCCCGGGCCAAAGCTCAAGCAGGCGACGAACCGCCTCACGTATCCAGCGCTGTTCGGGTGTATCATCGCGGGGCGGGCTTATTCCGTCGAAGTGGCTTCGCTGCTTTGTGGCCTGACGCGCCTGCGCCTGCTTGATCTTTTCGAAGCATGGGCGTGGAGGGCGTTGCGCCCGCTTCATGGCCGCGCCAGCGTAAGCAGAGGCGAGCCCGACGACGCACAGAAGCGTAGCACCGATAATAGCCCAGTCCATCATCGCTCTCCTCTCAATCTGTAGCGCGCCACAAGTTCGGCGCTTTTGGCTGTGTCTGAACGTGAACGAAACGCGGGAAATAGCGCGAACTGACGGTGAACAAACCGTCTAGCGCTGCCCTCCGAAGGCAGGGGTTAACGCCGGTGTCATTTCCCAAACCTCTGCAGCAGGCAGCGCCACAGCGCAATCATGTAGGCAGAGAAGAACGTGCCAGCCCCAAGCCCAAAAACCGCTTGCCAGTTGGGTAGTTCCCAAGGCGGGAATTGGGCGAAACCCATCAAGGCAACCCCGAGGGTCATCAGAAAAAGATTCATGGTACTTTCCTTTCATTGAAACGATGCAATTCGCCCATACCCACTTTCACCGCCTGTTCACGATATGGCCGTGGGTTCGATTTCGCGTAAGCTATTGGTTGGGCTGGATAGTTGCGGGATTCAAAATCCCCTGCGCCAGAGCGCCCCGAGACATGCAAGGCACGCCATACATTCACGGGTTGTTCACCCATGTTTTCGGACGCTGCCCTACATTTTGTTGTTTGAAAACAATGCTCCGCGCCGGATTTGCAATCCGCTGCGTCACCACTCCGCCAACTCGCCGCGCCATGGTGTGCGCGAGGGCTTAGCATTGGCGTATCTGGCGCGCAAGCGGGTCGGGGGGAAATCTCTTGGTCTCTGCTTCGCCCTTGACGGGGCGGGCGGGCGTCCGTGTCGCAGGGGGGCTGCGTTGCCGAGCGCCTTGCAATATGGCACACCCAGATAACCGCATTTGGAAAGTCCGACCTATGACCGACTATGCAGCCCGACGCACGATGATGGTGGACACGCAGGTCCGCCCCTCTGATGTCACGAAATTCAATATCATCGACGCGATGCTCACCGTGCGCCGCGAGGTGTTCACGCCTGACGACAAGCGCGAGATCGCCTATGTCAGCGAGAATGTTCCGCTCGGCGGGGAGCGCGTGATGCTCGAGCCACGGACGCTGGCCAAGATCCTCGATGCGCTGGATATCCAGCCCGAGGAGATGGTGCTCGATATCGGCTGCGGGCTTGGCTACTCCACCGCGCTGATCGCGAAGCTGGCCGAGGCTGTCGTGGCCGTCGAGGAAGACGCCGATCTGGCGCGCGATGCCGAGGCCCTGCTGTCATCCGAGAATGTCGACAATGCCGCGCTGATCACCGCGCCGCTGGCGGAGGGCGCGCCGAAGCACGGGCCCTATGACGTGATCACGCTTCAGGGCGCTGTCGAGGAGGTGCCCGAGGCGATCCTTGCGCAGCTCAAGGAAGGCGGGCGCATCGCGGCGGTGTTCATGGAGGGCGGGCTCGGCGTCTGCCGTCTGGGCTACAAAATCGATGGCGACGTGAGTTGGCGGTTTGAGTTCAACGCATCTGCACCAGTTCTCAATGGGTTTGAGCGCGCGACTGCATTTGTGCTTTAAACGCTAAACTGCTGACTGCATAGTCACCTAAAAAGTGATTCGATCACAGGAGAGGTGCAGGCAGTGTTCACCAGATCTATCCGACACATGGCGCTTGGGGCCGTGCTGGCATGTTCCACGGCGCTTGGCGCGTCCGCACAGTCTCTGACCGATGCGCTGGTCGATGCGTATAAGAACAGCGAACTGATCGAGCAGAGCCGCGCGCTCTTGCGGTCCGCGGACGAAGACGTGGCGATCGCGACGTCCCGGCTGCGCCCGATCCTCGATTACTCTGCGAGCTATGGCTATTCGGACTCGTTGAACTCGGAAAGTGACAGTGCCGCGGTTGGGGTGACAGCGTCGCTGCTGCTCTACGATTTCGGGCGCTCGCGCCTGCGGATCGAGGCCAACAAGGAACTGGTGCTCGCCACCCGGGAAGCCTTGCGCGACACCGAGCAGGATGTGCTGCTGAACGGGGTGAGCGCGTTTCTCAATGTGCGGCTGGCCAATGACAATGTGGAGCTGCGCCGCAACAACGTCCGGGTTATCAGTGAACAGCTGCGTGCCGCGCAGGACCGGTTCGAAGTGGGCGAGGTCACGCGGACCGATGTGGCCCAGGCCGAGGCCCGGCTGGCCGAGGCCAACGCGAACCTGACCAGCGCCCTGGGGCAGCAGGCAGCGGCGCGCGAAGTCTATCGCGCCGTGGTTGGCAGTTTCCCCAATTCGCTCGCGCCGCCGCCCCCGTCGCCGACCATCCCCGGCAGCGTCGAGGAGGCGGTTTCGATCGCCGAGCGTACCCATCCCGAGATCCTGCAGGCCCGGCATAATGTGCGGGCCTCCGAGATTGCGGCGGAAGTGGCCGAACGGGCGATCCTGCCATCGGCCAGCGCGTCCGCCAGCGTCACCCGCAACATCCGCGATACGCTGGATGACAGCACCGATTCCTCGATTGGCGTCACGGTGACCGGACCGATCTACCAGGGCGGCAGCATCAGCGCGACCTTTCGCCAGGCGCTGGCCTCGGTCGACAATGCGCGGGCTGGCCTGAACCAATCCGTCCTTGTCATCCGTCAGAGCGTCGGGATTGCCTGGGCCGATATCCTTGTGACACGCGCGACCATCGACGCCACGCGGCGGCAGGTCGAGGCGGCCGAGGTGGCCTTTGAGGGCGTGACCGAAGAGGCCCGTCTGGGCGCGCGGACCACGCTGGATGTGCTGGACGCGGAACAGGACGTGCTCGATGCGCGGACCTCGCTGCTTTCGGCCGAGATTTCCGCGGTTCAGGCGGTCTATGACCTGCTGCAATCCATGGGCCTGATGACGGTCGAGTATCTCGGCCTGCCGGTGCCGACCTATGACCCGGAGGTCTATTACAACGCGGTCTCCAACGCGCCGGCCACCAGCACGCGGGGCGCCGCACTGGACCGTGTGCTGCAAAGCATCGTGCGCGACTGAGCGCGGGGTCGTTTCGGCCCGGGCAACAGTCCTGAAAGAACTCAGAAGATCAGGCGGGTTTTGGCCCGCCTTTTTCTTTCCGACCTTTCGGCAAGACATTTCTATTGTGTGAACGGGGCGCTCTACATACACTATCTGGTATAACGAGCAGAGGGTGCCATGGCCAATCCGTCTTCGAGCGACGCATCGCAGGACGTCTTGAATTCCATTCGGCGGATCGTGACCGAGCGCGCCGATAAGGGGGCTCTGGCGACTGCCGCCGTGCCGGATCTTGACGGGCCTGCGCCGCGCGGGCGGACCGATATCCGGGCGCTGGCCGCCGAACTGGCCGAGGCCAAAGCGATCGGCCCGGATGTGCTCTGGCTCGGGGCGGCGGATGCCGTGCGTCCGCCACAGCCCGTATCCGCGCCGCCCTTGCCTGACCCGGATTTCGCCAATGGCAATTTCGCGGACCGGATGACCAGCCTGACGGACCGCCTCGCGCCAACGCAGGCGCCTGAGCCCGCGCCTGTCACAGAGCCTGCGCCCGTGGAGGCGCCCATGGCGGCCCCGGAGCAGCCGTCCCCCGTGGCAGAGCCGCGTCCCTGCACGCTGCTCCTGACGCAGGAGTTCCGTGTGCGGCCCGCGACAGCGCCTGGTCTGCCACCCCGCACGGCCCCGAAGACCCCTGCGCCGGAAGCCTATCTCGAGGATTCTGACCATCTGGGTGGCGCGGTGCAAAGCGCGATGATCCCGGATCTGACGTCGGTGTTGCGCGAAGCCGTGAGCGAGACGGTGCGAGAGTCCGTGCGTGAGGCGTTGCGGGCCGAAGGGCCACTTACACCTCGGGCGGCACCACCGGAAGCGCCCGTCGTGGATGCGGATGGCTATATCACCGCGGATGCGGTGCGTCGGCTGGTCTCGGGGATCCTGCATGAAGAGCTGAGCGGGGCGCTGGGTGATGAAATCACCCGCCGCGTGCGCAAGCTCGTGCGTTCCGAGGTCCACCGGATCCTGCAGACCGACGCGCTGGACTAGGGTGCAGGCACCGGCTGCGCGAGCCGCAAGAGCGCGTCCAGATCCATATGGGTTTCCAGATGCGCGGCGAGGGCGTCGAGCGTCTCTTCGACCTCCGCCTCGTAGCTGCGATCCGAGATCGCAGCCCCGAGACGCCGCAGCGTCTCGGCCCGGAACCCATCCTCGGCAAACAGCCCATGGAGGTAGCAGCCCCGGACGCGCCCCGAGGCGCTGATCGCGCCTTCGGCCCGGCCATCGACGCGCAGCCAGGGCCGGGCGCAATCCGGCCCCTCGGTCACACCCAGATGGATCTCGTAGCCGGTCACCGTCGTCCCGGTCTCGATATCCTCCGCCGTGGTGAGGGCGAGGCGCTTTTCCGGCTGCATGCTGGTCGTGATGTCGAGCAAGCCGAGCCCGGGCACGGTGGTCGCCGCCCCTTCGAGGCCCAGCGGGTCGGCGATGCTCTGACCCAGCATCTGATAGCCACCGCAGATCCCGATCACATGCCCGCCGCGCCGCACATGGGCATGGATGTCGATATCCCAGCCCTGGGCGCGCAGATGGGCGAGATCACCGATGGTCGATTTGCTGCCGGGGATCAGGATCAGATCGGCGTCGAGGGGCAGGGGGCGGCCCGCCTCGATGATCTCGACGCTCACGCCGGGCTCGGTGGCCAGCGGGTCAAGATCGTCGAAATTCGCGATCCGCGACAGGCGCGGCACCACGATGCGGCACGCGCCGCCCTTGCGCGAGGCGACATCCATCACATCCTCCGCCGGCAGCCGCCAGGCATCGGCGAACCAGGGGATGACGCCCAGCGGGGCCCAGCCGGTGCGGTCGACGATCTCGGTCACGCCGCCATCAAAGAGCCGCACATCGCCCCGGAACTTGTTGACCGCAAAGCCGGTGATCCGGTCGCGGTCCGAGGGGGGGAGGATGCCATGGGTGCCGACGAGCTGCGCGATGACACCACCCCGGTCGATATCCCCGACCAGCACCACCGGTGTCGAGACCGCCTCGGCAAAACCCATATTGGCGATGTCTCCGGCCCGCAGGTTGATCTCGGCCGGGCTGCCCGCGCCCTCGATCAGCACCAGATCAGCCTCCGCGGCGAGGCGGTGATAGCTCTGGACCGCCGGGGCCAGCAGCTGCGGCTTGGCCTTGGCATAATCCCGCGCCCGCAGGGTCGCGAAACGCTGACCCTGCACGATGACCTGCGCGCCCGTATCGGTCTCGGGCTTGAGCAGCACGGGGTTCATGTCGGTGCTGGGCGGCACCCCAGCGGCGCGGGCCTGCAGGGCCTGTGCGCGGCCGATCTCGCCGCCATCGGCCGTCACGGCGGCATTGTTCGACATGTTCTGCGGCTTGAACGGCCGCACCCGCAGCCCGCGTTTGACAAACGCCCGGGCCAAACCGGCCACGATCATGGACTTGCCGACATTCGAGCCAGCGCCCTGAACCATAATCGCGTTTGCCATGAGCCCTCCACCGGTTAGCATCGCAGACCTAGCCCCCGTTCCGACCCAAGGACAAGCCCGGATGAACACACCGGCCCATCTCATCTTCGGTGCTGGCGCCTTTGCCCGCCCGGGCGCGCGCCGGGTGACCGCCGCGGCGCTTCTGGGCGCGCTCTTGCCCGATCTCTCGCTCTACATACTGGGCAGCTGGGCGCTCTATGTGCAGCAGATCCCGCCCCAGACCGTCTTTAACGAGCTCTATTTCTCGCCGAGCTGGCAACGGATCTTTGCCATCGACAATTCGATCCCGCTCTGGGGGGCGATCTGTGTTCTGGGGCTGGTTTTGCGCCGACCGGCGGTAACGGCGCTTGGCGGGGCGGCGCTGTTGCATGTGCTGCTCGATCTGCCCCTGCATCATGACGATGGCCGCCCGCATTTCTGGCCCCTGTCCGATTGGGTCTTCGAGAGCCCGATCAGCTATTGGGACAGCGCGCAATTCGCCTGGATCGTCGCGCCGCTGGAAGGGGCGGCCTGCCTCGCCTTGGTCGTGCTGCTCTGGCGACGCTTCGACAGCTGGCCTTTGCGAGGGCTCTTTGCCGTGCTGCTGCTCGCCGAGCTCTGGGTGATCCGGCAATGGCTGGTCTTTTTCTGAGCCTCGACCGCCATGGATGCGCGCAACAAAAAACGCGCGCCGGGTCGGGCGCGCGCAAATTGTCCGCGTTTTGCGGGAAGATCAGGCGGCTTCGGCCTGCTGCTGAGCGGCGTTGCGACGCTCGCTCTCCTCGCGGGAGAGAGCCACGGAGGTCCGCACCCCCTGGCCCACGAATTCCATCAGGCCAGAGACCACGCGCTCGTTCGGGTCAATGCCGGCACAGGACAGCACTTCGCGCCCGTCGCGCGAGCGCGCCCAGCGGGCGATCTGCTCTGGACCATTCCCGTATTTCTTGTCATCCGCGATCGCATCATCGAGCGCAGCCAGAACAACGGCCGCGAAGAGTTTGCGCGCGCGTTGGCCCTGCTCGTAATTGAATGCGGATGAATCGACGAAGTCGGCCATGAGTGTTCCTTGATTATTGCTCTTGTCTTTTTGGCGTGCCGCCGAATATGACGGTTTTGCGCTGATTCTGGTCTGCGATCTCGGTATACCACATATGCGGCATATGCATAGCTTTGAGTGGTTAACCGCAACCTGCAGCGGCTTGCCAGGTAGCCCGTCCCCAGATATAGGATCGGCGACTTCCCATTCAACCTTTCTTCAGGTTTCTGCTCATGCCCAAGATCAATGGAAACGAAATCCGCCCCGGCAACGTGCTGGAACACAACGACGGTTTGTGGGCGGCAGTCAAAGTCGACCACGTGAAACCCGGCAAGGGCGGGGCCTTTGCCCAGGTCGAGCTGCGCAACCTGCGCAACGGCTCCAAGCTCAACGAACGCTTCCGCAGCGCCGACAAGGTGGAGCGCGTGCGACTGGAGCAGAAGGACCAGCAGTTTCTCTACGAGAGCGACGGGATGCTGGTCTTCATGGACAACGAGACCTTCGAACAGATTGAATTGCCTGCGGAAATTCTTGGCGACCGCCGTCCGTTCCTGCAGGACGGCATGACGATCCAGATCGAGTATTACGAGGCCGAGGCGCTGAGCGCATCGCTGCCCCAGAAGGTGACCTGCACCGTGGTCGAGACCGAGCCGGTGGTCAAAGGCCAGACGGCTGCGAACTCTTTCAAGCCGGCAGTGCTCGACAATGGCATCAAGGTCATGGTCCCGCCCTTCGTGGGTCAGGACGAGGCGATCGTCGTGAATACCGAGACCATGGAATACTCCGAGCGCGCCTGAGCCGCCTCGAAAACTCCGGTCAGAAGGCGCGCGTTTCGTGCGCCTTTTGCGTTTTCAGCGCCGCCGTGCGGCATAAACCGGGCGTCACCCTGAGGGGCAGAGGGTGTTGGGCGGATCAGAGCCGACAGGTTTGTTCTTTGATCGAGATCAAGTCGCTGGCGGAGAATTCTGCTAGAGGTGATCCTCCCGAGATTCGCCCCTCCCGAAATCTTTACGTGGATTCGCTGCCGTTTGGCCTAATTCTAGGGCCAGAGCGCGGAACATCCGCGCCGAGACTACAGGGAGCTTTCGCATGATTTTCAAAACCACATTGGCCGCTTTCGGCATGGCAGGCGCGATGACGCTGGCCGCTGTCGCCGGGGATACGCCCGCGCCCGAAGGTGCCGCCGTCTATTTCGTGAATCTCGAGGATGGGGCCACAGTGTCCAGCCCGGTGACGATCGTCTTCGGCCTCGAAGGTATGGGCGTCGCCCCGGCGGGGACCGAGAAGGACAAGACCGGGCATCACCACCTGCTGCTGAACCGGGCCAAGCTGGGCGAGGGGCCCGATGGCGCGGATGAGCTGCTCTATGGCATCCCGGCGGATGACAACCATATCCATTTCGGCGGTGGTCAGACCCAGGTGACGATCGATCTGCCCGCGGGCACCCACACGATGCAGCTGGTGCTGGGTGATCTGAACCACGTGCCCCATGATCCCCCGATCATGACCGAGGTGATCAGCGTCACGGTCGAGTAAGCCCGAGCGCGATACGGACGGCGGTGCCTAGGGGGTCCAGGTGACCCGTGCAGAGCCCGCCGTCATCTCGCCCTTTGCGCGGTCAAAGCGCAGATAGGCGAGGGCCTGATCCCCGCTCTGGGTGCCCAGCACCCCGGCAGGCTTGCCATTGGCGGTGATCTCGGTGCCGGGGGCGGCTTCGCCCTCGATCTGCACCCGGGCGAGCCCCTTGCGCAGCTCGGTCTTGTGCTTCATCCGGGCCGTGACCTCCTGGCCCACATAGCAGCCTTTCTTGAAATCGACGCCGTTGAGACGCTCGAACCCCATTTCGAGAATGTAGCTGTCATCGGGCTGCAGTTCGGGCCCGGTCTCGGGGACCATCAGTGCCACGCGCAGGGCGTCCCAATCCGTGACCTCCGGCCCGCCCTCGGTGCCATAGAGCCGCCAGCCCAGATCCGGGTGGCGCGGGTCCGCCAAGGCCCCTTCGGGCGGCGTGCCCAATCCGCGCGCCACGGGCATCTCGGTCATCTCGAGGGTCACATCCGCGCGCAGCTTGAACATGGTCAGCCGCTTCAGAAGGCCCGGGGCAATCCCCTCGGCCACGTCAAGCAAAAGCGCGTCGCCCTCCGGGATCACGAAGAAATCGGCGAGAAACTTGCCCTGCGGGCTCAGGAAGGCGGTGTAGACCGCGCCCTCGGCGAGCCGTGCCAGATCATTGGTCACCATCCCCTGCAGGAAGCTGCGCGCATCGGATCCCGAGACGCGGATCACCCGGCGGGCGGGGACGGCTTCGATCACGGCTGTGCTGTCTTGGGGCATTTCGCTCTCCCATCTTTGTGATTTCTCACATATAGGTTTGCCGCCGAGCCACAAGGGACGGCGGACGGACCACGGTTGTTTTTGAGGGTACATGCGCGCACCGATCTCCATTGTCATGCCGGTTCTGAATGCACAGGAGGCGTTGCGCCACTCGATCCCGGCCCTGTCGGAAGGGCTCGAGACGGGGCTGATCGCCGAGCTGATCATGACCGACGGGGGCTCGACCGACTATACCGAGGCTGTGGCGGATGCGGCGGGTGCGGTCTGGGTGACCGGTGCGCACGGGCGCGGGGCGCAGATCGCCCGCGGGGTGGCCAAGGCGCGGGCGCCCTGGATCCTGATCCTGCATGCGGATACCGCGTTGCAGCCCGGCTGGGCCGAGGCGGTGGGCGCGGCGCTGCAGGATCGCGAGGTTGCCCATTATGGCCGCCTGCAATTCGACGCGCTGGGACCGGCGGCCGGGTTCGTGGCGGGCTGGGCCAATTGGCGTGCGCGCTGGCTGGGGCTGCCCTATGGCGATCAGGGCCTTCTGATCCACCAGTCCCTGCTGGAGGAGGTGGGCGGTATTCCCGACCTCCCCCTGATGGAGGACGTGGCTCTGGCCCGCGCCCTGCGCGGGCGGTTGCGCCCGCTCGGCGCGGTCGCGCGGACCAGTGCCGCGCGCTATGAGCGCGAGGGCTGGCTGCGGCGCGGGGCGCGCAATCTGGCGCTTCTGCTGCGCTATCTCGGTGGCGCGGATCCGGCCCGTCTGGCCGATGCCTACCGCGCGCCCCAGGGACAGGATTGACCCTGCTCGGCGCGCGTCCTAGGACTTGAGGCGTTTGAGTTCAGGAGCTCCCATGACCCTCGCCAACGGCCGCACTTACCTCGCCATTCCCGGCCCGTCCGTCATGCCCGACCGGGTGCTGCAGGCGATGCATCGCGCGGCGCCGAATATCTATACCGGCGCGCTGGTCGAGATGGTCGAGGGCATGGTGCCTGACCTGCTGGCCGTGGCCCGGACCGAGGCCCGGGTGGCCATGTATATCGCCAATGGCCACGGGGTCTGGGAAGCCGCACTCGCCAATACCGTGGCCCCGGGCCAGAAGGTGCTCGTGATCGCAACGGGGATGTTCGCCAAGGGCTGGGCCGAAATGGCCCGCGGGCTCGGGATCGACGCCGAAGTGCTCGATTTCGGGGATCGGTCCACCTTTGACCCGGCCGTGATCGAAGAGGCGCTGCGGGCCGACACGACCGGTGCGATCCGCGCGGTCCTTGCGGTGCAGGTCGATACCGCAACCTCCGTGCGCAGCGACATCCCGGCCCTGCGCAAGGTGATGGACGCATCGGGGCATCCCGCGCTTTTGATGGTGGATTGCATCGCCTGTCTGGCCTGTGACGATTTCCACATGGATGCCTGGGGCGTCGATGTCATGGTCACCGGCTGCCAGAAGGGTCTGATGACCCCGCCGGGCCTTGGCTTTGTCTTCTTCAACGAGAAGGCGAACGAGGCCCATGACCGGCTCGACATTGTCAGCCCTTATTGGGACTGGGCCGTGCGCTCCAACCCGGAGATGTTCTATCAGTTCTTCTTTGGCACGGCACCGACCCATCACCTCTATGGGCTGCGCGAGGCGCTGACCATGATCCTCCACGAGGAGGGGCTGGAGGCGGTCCTGGCGCGCCACGAGAAGCTGGCCCAGACCGTCTGGGCCGCGATGGAGGCCTGGGGCAAGGGCAAGGGGCGCGGTCACATCGCGCTCAACGTGACGGATCCGGCGCTGCGCAGCCATGCGGTGACCAGCGTGCGGATGCAGGCGCCCAATGCGACCGCCCTGCGCGACTGGGTGACGGACAAGGCGGGCGTGACATTGGGCATTGGGCTGGGCATGGCCGCGCCCGGGGATCCCGCATGGCACGGGTTCTTCCGGATCGGCCATATGGGCCATGTGAATGCCCATATGGTGCTGGGCGTGCTCGGAACGATCGATGCCGGGCTCAAGGCCCTGCAGATCCCCCATGGCGACGGTGCGCTCGAAGCCGCGACGGCCGTGGCGGCCCGCGCCTGATCTGGCATTGGCCGTCTGCGGAGCTTGGATCCTGGGCGGGGCTCAGGCCTCGTCGCGCGGCTTGATCCCGTTGCGGTGGAGCGGCTTCAGCTTGATCCACTGATCCAGCAGATAGGCCGCGGCCATGGCGGGCAGAAACCCGTAGAGCGCCCAGACAAATCCCAGGACACAGAACAGAACGACCCCGAAGGCCACGAGAAAGGGGAGGGTGAAATCCTCGACCCGTCCGGGCGGGCGCTTTTCCTGGGTCTGTCCGTGCATGGGGCCTCCATTCGCGTCTTGCCCAGAATATTAGCGCAAACGCGCCATTGGCAAAGTCGCGATTTCGTGGGGCGGCGCGCGGGGCGTTGCTCAGCGGTGATTGACCTCGGCAACGGCATCCGGCAGGCGCTCTGCCAGCAAATCGAGCATTTCCTGCGTGCCCGCAGAGATCCGGATGCAGCGGTCCTGGGGGCTGACAAAGGGCATGCGCACGAACAGATCCCGCGCGATGAGGCCTTGCAGGATCGCCTTGGCCCGCGCCCCGTCTGCACCGCAATCCAGCGTGACGAAGTTCGTGGCCGAGGGCAGGGCCCGCAGCCCGCTTTCCGCGCCGATCTCGGCAATGCGCGCCCGGGCGGAGGCGGTCGCGCGGACCACATGGGCCAGATGGGCGGGGTCGTTCAGGGCGGCGAGCGCCCCGGCCTGGCCAATCCGGCTCATCCCGAAATGGTTGCGCACCTTGTTGAAGGCGGTGATCAGATCCTCGGCCCCGAGCGCATAGCCCACCCGCGCCCCGGCCATCCCATGGGCCTTGGAGAAGGTGCGCATCCGGATGACCCGCGGGTCATCTATCGCGATATCCGGGGTGGTGCCATCGGGCGCGAACTCGATATAGGCCTCGTCCAGCACCAGAACGCATCCCGACGGCATGGCGGCCACCATGGCCTCGATCACCGCGGCCGTGTGCCAGGTGCCCATGGGGTTGTCCGGATTGGCGAGATAGACCAGCCTGGCGTCCACACGCCGCGCCATCTCCAGCAGGGCATCGGGATCCTCATGGTCGTCACGGTAAGGCACCGTGTGGAGCGCGCCGCCAAACCCCGCCACATGGTAGTTGAAAGTCGGATAGGCCCCGGCGGATGTGACCACCGCGTCGCCCGGCCCGACCATCAGCCGCACGAGATAACCTAGAAGCCCGTCGATCCCTTCGCCGACAACGATATTGCCCGGCGCGATCCCGTGATGGGCCGCAAGTGCGGCGCGCAGGTCGTGGCTTTCCGGATCGCCATACATCCACGCCCCATGGGCGGCGGCGGCCATCGCCTCGAGCGCCTTGGGGGAGGGTCCGAAGACACTCTCATTCGCTCCAAGCCGTGCCGCGAAAGGCCTCCCTCGGGCGCGCTCCTGGGTTTCCGGACCGACAAAGGGCACGGTCGCGGGCAGGCTGTCGACGAGGGGTGTGTAACGGGGGCCGGGTCTGTCTGTCATCCCCATGGCCTAGCGCGGCGAGGGCCGCGCTGCAACGTTGCGCAGAAGGTGAGGGGGTATTGAGTATTTGTGGAACAATGAAGGGCAAGGGGCTTGCCCGACGGATCCACCGGCGCACGGCTGGCCCCTGAGCGCGCGTCAAAACCTTAAGTCTCCAAATATCCCCGCCGGAGGCTCCTGTGGGATGAGCAGCGCCTCGGGTGGGGTGGGGCGCTGCGTTTTTGGGTCAGCTGGCTTCTGCGAGGCGGTCCAGGGCTGCGCTCAGGGTGGCGAGTTCGGCCTCGCCGGTGGCCAGACGTTCGCGGCTTTCCTCGACCACTTCGGGTGGGGCGGAGGCCACGAATTTCGCGTTGTTCAGCCGTCCCTTCAGACCGCCCAGCTCTTTCTGCAGCTTGGCGAGGGTTTTGCCCAGACGCTCTTTCTCAGCGCCCACATCGATGATGTCCGCGAGCGGCAGGGCGAAGGTCCCGCCATCGACCGCGATGGTGAGCGCGCCCTTGGGGGGCTCGTCGGCTTCGGTCACCTCGCCGATGCGCGCGAGACGTTTGATCAGCGTCTCGTTATTGGCATAGGCCTTGCGCCCGGCCTCATCGAGCGCGACCTGCACCACCGGCACGTAAAGCCCTGCAGGGACACGCATTTGTGCGCGCACGGACCGGACGTTTTCGATCAGCGAAATGGTCCAGTTCATCTCGCGATCCGCCTCCGGATCTACCAGATCGGCAGCCGTGTAGGTTGGCCAATCCGCATGGACCAGCATCTTGGCGCGGGTGCCGGTGGTGTCCCAAAGCTCTTCGGTGATGAAGGGCATGATCGGGTGGAGCAGGATGAAACACTGCTCCAGAACCCATGCCATCGTCTCGCGCGTCTCGGCCTTGGAGGCGTCGTCCCCGTCGAGCAGAAGCGGCTTGGAGAACTCCACATACCAGTCGCAGACCTTGCCCCAGACAAAGGCATAGAGCGCGGTTGCCGCGTCGTTGAACTTGTACTCGGCCAGTGCAGCATCGACCTCTTCGCGGACCTTCGCGGTCTCGCCGATAATCCATCGGTTGAGGGTCTGCGTAGCGTCGGGCAGCTGTCGGACATCTGTCGGGCAAGTGTCGGGCACGTCCGCGCGGGCCGTAAAGACTTCGTTCATCTCTGCATAGCGCGTGGCGTTCCAGAGCTTGGTCGTGAAATTGCGGTAACCCTGCACGCGCTGCATGTCGAGCTTGAGCACCCCGCCCAGGCTGGCCATGGCGGCGGAGGAAAAGCGCAAGGCGTCTGCGCCGTATTCGTCGATGATCTCCAGCGGGTCGATCACGTTGCCCACGGACTTGGACATCTTCTTGCCCTTGGCGTCGCGCACGAGCCCGTGGAGGTAGACTTCGTCAAAGGGCACCTCGCCGGTGACGGCCAGCTGCATCATCATCATCCGGGCGACCCAGAAGAAGAGGATGTCCTGACCGGTCACGAGGGTGGAGGTCGGGAAGTATTTCTTGAGCTCGTCCGTATCCTCGGGCCAGCCCAAGGTGCCGATTGGCCAGAGGCCGGAGGAGAACCAGGTGTCGAGCACGTCGGGATCACGCCAAAGCAAGATCAGGTCATCGTCTCGTGCTTGCGACTCCAATTGAGAGTCGCATTCGTCTACGCGTTCCCCAGCATAGTAGCTTTTGGCTTCTCGACGGACTTCATCAAAAGTCGAGCCACAGAAGGTTTTGAGATCTGAGGGAGCATAGCTGTAAGTGTTATCCACCTTGCCCGGCCCATACCACACCGGGATCTGGTGGCCCCACCAGAGTTGGCGGGAGATGCACCAGGGCTCGATATTGTCGAGCCAGTGGTAATAGGTCTTCTCGCCGCTCTCGGGCATGATCTTGACCGTGCCGTCGCGCACTTTGTCGAGCGCGGGGCCGACGATCTTTTCGGCGTCCACGAACCACTGGTCGGTGAGCATGGGCTCGATCACGACCTTCGAGCGGTCGCCGAAGGGCTGCATGATCGGTTTGTTTTCCACCAGCGGGATTGTGGCCGGGGTGTCCTCGGGGGCGTTGTCCTCGGCGACCTTGGGGTTGGGGATCATGACCGCGAGGCCTTCGGACGTGATCTGCTCCACAACCGCCTTGCGGGCCTCGAAACGGTCAAGCCCACGTAGCTCGTCCGGGACGAGGTTGATCGCGTCGCATTCGGCTTCGCCCAGCGTGCGCTTGCCCTCGGCCACTTCCATGGCGATGGTTGCGGCCTCGGCATAGGGCACGCCGTCATCGCGCATCTGGGCGCGAGTATTCATCAAGCGGTACATGGGGATGCCACCGCGCTTGGCGACCTGATAGTCGTTGAAGTCATGGGCGCCGGTGATCTTCACCGCGCCGGAGCCAAAGTCGGGGTCCGGGTATTCATCGGTGATGATCGGGATCAGGCGGCGGTGCTCTTTGGGGCCCACGGGGATCTCGCAGAGCTTGCCGACGATGGGCGCATAACGCGTGTCATCGGGGTGCACCGCGACCGCGCCGTCGCCGAGCATGGTCTCGGGCCGGGTGGTGGCAATCGAGATGTAATCGCGGGTCTCGCGCAGGGTGACGGTGCCGTCCTCGTCCTTTTCCACGTATTCGTAGGTCTGGCCGCCCGCGAGCGGGTATTTGAAGTGCCACATATGGCCGGGGGTCTCGATATTCTCGACCTCGAGGTCCGAGATCGCGGTCTCGAATTTCGGATCCCAGTTCACCAGCCGCTTGCCGCGATAGATCAGGCCCTTGTCGTACATATCGACGAAGACCTTGATGACCGCGTCGTGGAAGTTCGGGCCCTTGCCCTTGTCCGGATCGCCCTCGGCCCCGCCCATGGTGAAGGCCTCGCGCGACCAGTCGCAGGACGCGCCCAGACGCTTGAGCTGTCCGATGATGGTGCCGCGGGATTTGACCTTCTGCTCCCAGACGCGGGCGAGGAACTTGGCGCGGCCCATTTCGGCGCGGGTCGGCTCGCCATTTGCGGCCATCTCGCGTTCGGTCACCATCTGGGTCGCGATGCCCGCATGGTCCGTGCCCGGCTGCCAGAGCGTGTCGTAGCCCTGCATCCGTTTCCAGCGGATCAGGATGTCCTGCAGGGTGTTGTTGAACGCGTGGCCCATATGGAGCGAGCCCGTCACGTTGGGCGGCGGGATCATGATGCAATAGGTCTCGTCCCGGCTGGCATTCGCGCCGGCGGCAAAGCAGCCCTCGGCTTCCCAGCGGGCATAGAGACGGGGTTCGGCCTCGGCGGCGTTGAAGGTCTTTTCCATGGGCATGGCGGTCATCCTTTGCACTTGGGCGTGGAGATAACGAAACCCCGTGGGAAGGGAAAGGGGCGGTCTGGACAGTGGGCGGGATGGGGCTAAGGTTCAGGCCGGACGAGCGAAGGAATTCTCATGACCAAACAGCGCGACACATTCGGGATCAGCCAGCCTGCGGCGCGGGTGGAGGATGTCCGGTTTCTGACCGGCGCGGGGCGCTATGTGGATGACATCGCGCCCGAGGGGGCGCTGCATGGGGTGGTGCTGCGCTCGATGGTGGCCCATGGGGCGATCACGGCGTTGGATGTGGCCGAGGCGGCGGCGATGCCGGGGGTTGCGCTGGTGCTGACGGGGGATGATCTGGCCGCGGCCGGGCTGCGCATGGATATGCAGGCGACGGTGATGCCGAACCGGGACGGGACGCGCGGGGCGGGGCCGGTGCGGCCGCTGCTGGCGCAGGGGACGGTGCGGTTCGTGGGCGAGCCCATCGCCATGGTCTTTGCCGAGACGCTGGATCAGGCGCGGGACGCGGTGGAGGCGATCGCGCTGGAGATCGACGAGAAGCCCGCCAAGCTGGACACGGCACCGGGGGGTGCCGCGCTCCATGCGGAGGCCGGGGATAATGTGGCTTTCGACTGGGCCTGCGGCGAAGAGGCGGCGACCGAGGCGGCCTTTGCCCGCGCGGCGCATCGGGTCGGGCTGGTGGTTGAGGACAACCGGATCATCGTGAACTCCATGGAGCCGCGGGGCTGTTTTGCCGCGCTCGAGGAGGGGCGCCTGCATCTGTCCCATAACGGGCAGGGGGTCTGGACCATGAAGGCGCAGCTCTGCCGCAATCTGGGCCTGAGCGCCGAGGAGGTGCGGGTCACCAACCCGGATGTGGGCGGCGGTTTCGGAATGAAAGGCATGGCCTATCCCGAATACTTCGTGGTCGCCCATGCGGCGCGGGTGCTGGGCCGACCCTGCCGCTGGATGTCCGAGCGCACCGAGGCGATGCTGAGCGACAATGCGGGCCGGGATCTGGTCTCGGATGTGGAGCTGGCCTTTGACGCGGATCTCAAGCTGATCGGGTTCAAGGCGGACGTGCTGAGCAATCTCGGGGCCTATAACTCGCAATTCGCGCAGGCCATTCAGACCAGCCTCGCCATGAAGGTGATGACCGGCGTCTATGACGTGCAGGCCGCCTATATGCGGGTGCGCGGGATTTATACCAACACCACCCAGGTGGATGCCTATCGCGGGGCCGGACGGCCCGAGGCGATCTACACGCTGGAGCGGGCCATGGATCACGCGGCGCGCAGCCTGGGCGTGGATCCGTGGGAGCTGCGCAAGCGCTCGTTCATCACGCCCGAGCAGATGCCCTATGCCGCCCCCTCGGGGGAGACCTATGACGTGGGCGCTTTCGCCCGGGTGCTCGACCGTGCGGGCGAAGAGGCGGATCGCGCCGGCTTTGCGGCGCGCAAGGCCGCGAGTGAGGCGGCGGGCAAGCTGCGCGGGCAGGGCCTGTGCTACTATATCGAGGCGATCCTCGGCGATCCGAGCGAAGGGGCCAAGATGGTCTTCGAGGAGGATGGCAGCGTCACGCTCTATGTGGGCACGCAATCGAACGGGCAGGGCCATGAGACGGTCTTCGTGCAGGTCCTGCACGAGATGACAGGCATCCCCGCAGAGCGGATCCGTATCGTCCAGGGCGACAGCGACCTGATCGCCAAGGGCGGGGGCACGGGCGGTTCGCGCTCGGTCACGGTCCAGAGCCAGGCGACCCGGGCCATGGTCGATGTGGCCATCGCGGCCTTTGCCCCCTTCCTCGCGGATCGCATGGGCGTGGAGGCGGCGGAGATCACCTTTGACGAGGGCAGCTTCCGGGCCGAGGGCTCCAACGTGGTGATGACCATGATCGAGGCCGCCGAGGCGGCCCGCGCCGCCGGGGAGACCGCGCTGCTGACCCATGAGGCCGAGACGACCCTGCCGGGGCGGTCCTTTCCCAACGGGGCCCATGTCTGCGAGGTCGAGATCGATCCCGAGACCGGCGTGGTGGCCGTGGACCGCTATACGGTGGTCGATGATTTCGGCGTGCTGATCAATCCGCTTCTGGCCGAGGGGCAGGTCCATGGCGGCGTGGCCCAGGGCATCGGGCAGGCGATCACCGAGCATGTGGTCTATGACCCGGAGGGGCAGCTTCTGACGGCGAGTTTCATGGATTACGGCATGCCGCGCGCCGATGACGTGCCGATGATCGCCTTCTATACCGAGCCGGTGCCGTCCAAGAACAACGTGCTGGGCATGAAAGGCTGCGGCGAGGCCGGAACCGTCGGCGCGCTCGCTGCCGTGGCCAATGCGGTGCAGGACGCGGTCTGGGATCTGGGCCTGCGCAAGGTAGACATGCCCTTCACCCCCGCGCGCATGTGGGAAATGCTGGCCCAAACCCCCCACGCCGCCGAATAGATGGATCGGTGGCCCCGCCGTTGGCGGGGCCGACCCGCGCGGATTCTGCAGGTTTTGCATTAAGATTAACGCGCAAGTCGTTCACGCATAAGTCTTTCCTGCGCGCGCCGATTGTTCGCAAATCCGTGTGCTCACGGGCCGCACACGGCCCTGTGCTCGGTCTGTTCTTTACTTAACCTTTCGGGACTACAATCTTGGGGGTATGAGGACACCTGCCCCGAACCCGGCGGCGCGCCCCGCCCATGTCCCCACGGACCATATCGTCATTCTCGACGGGACGATGTCCTCGTTCATGCCCGGACGCGAGACCAATGCCGGGCTGGCCTACAAGCTGATCCGTGACCGCCGCGACCCCCATGTCACCCTGTTCTACGAGCCGGGGATCCAGTGGCAGGGCTGGCGCCGGTCCATCGAGGTGATCGCCGGGATCGGCATCAACCGGCAGATCCGCCGCGCTTACCGGTTTCTTGCCCATCGCTATCGCCCGGGGGACCGGATCTTTCTCATGGGCTATTCGCGCGGCGCCTATGCCGTGCGCTCGCTGGCGGGGCTGATCGACCGCTTTGGCCTGATCCGGCCCGAGGCCGCGACCGCGCAGCGGGTGCGCCAGCTCTATGCCTATTACCAGGAACGCCGGGACAGCCGCTTTGCCGAGCGGTTTGCCGACCGCTATTGCCACCGGCAGGTGGAGATCGAGATGGTCGGGGTCTGGGACACGGTCAAGGCGCTGGGCATCCAGATGCCGGGTCTGCGGCGGCTCGCGCCCATGGCCAGCGCGTTTCACTCGGATCAGCTCAGCGGCGCGGTCAAGCACGGCTTCCACGCGCTGGCCCTGAACGAGCGGCGCCGGGCCTTTGCCCCGGTCCTGTGGCATTGCCCGCCGGGCTGGAACGGCCATGTGGAGCAGGTCTGGTTCCGTGGCACCCATGGGGATATCGGCGGGCAGCTGGCCGGGTTCTCTGCCGCGCGGCCCCTCGCCAATATCCCCTTCGTCTGGATGCTGGAGCAGGCCGAGGCCTGCGGGCTGCGCCTGCCCGATGGCTGGCAGGACCGCTTCCCGCGCGATGCCAATGCGCCCTCGATGGGGTCCTGGCGCAGCTGGGGAAAGCTGTTCGTGCGGCGCCGGGCGCGCCGGGTGGGGGTGGACCGCTCCGAGAGCCTGCATGAGAGCGTGCCGCGCCGCCGCCGGATCCCGCCCCTGGGCGCGCTGGCCACCGCGGCGGGCCAGAGCCTTGCCGCCATCCTGCCGCGCGGGCGCGCCGCCCGTCCCGCGCCTGAGCGGATCTCCCACCGCTGAGCCGGGCCCTGCGGCGGTTTTACCCGATCTGTCAGGATGGCTTGACGGGCTGGGCAAACTTCCCGACAGTCGCCCCGATGGTTCCCGGAGGCCAAAGGCCAGGCCGGGATGAAAAGGGAATACGGTGAGGAGGAGCCAAGCGGCGCCAAATCCGTAACTGCCCCCGCAACTGTGAGCGGCGAGCGACCCCGATGATCACCACTGAGCGACCGCGCTCGGGAAGGATCGGGCGAGCCCGGACCCGCGAGTCAGGAGACCTGCCATCGGTGACGTAACTTCAACCCGGGCGGGGTGTCCGGACAGGAGGCTATGATGGTGAGACGGGTCGCTCCGTTTCGATATCCCGGTCCCACGCACGCCCCTGGGCGATCGCGGAGGGCGATATGGCAACCCCAACCCACAGAATCACGGTCTGCACGTCGTGTCGGCACAAGGGCAGTGACTGCCGCCCGGGCTATGAACTGATCGCCCGGCTGCGCGCGGCCATCGCGGCGGCGGGCGACAGCGTGCCCGAGAGTTTCGAGATTTCCGGCGTGGCCTGCATGGCGGGCTGCGAGCGGCCCTGCACCGTGGCCTATCACGGCACGCGCAAGGCGACCTATCTGTTTGGCGACATCGAACCAGACGTGGATATCGACGATCTGGTGGCCTTTGCCCGGCAATACGCGGTGCTCGGCAATGGCTGGTGTTCCTCGGTGGATCGGCCGGGCAAGCTGCGGCGCACCACGCTGGCACGGGTGCCGGCGGCGATCATCGCGCTGAAAGAGGCGGCCCCCGGGCAGCGCGCGTCATGAGCGCTGCAGATCTGAGCGCCGACGGGATCAGCTGGGCCCCGCGCCGGGCGGACCCGCTGCTGGTGCATCCCACAAGCTTTCATGTGCCTGCGGGCGATGTGCTGGGCGTGGTCGGGCCGAACGGGGCGGGCAAGTCGACGCTTTTGCGGATGATCTACCGCTTCCAGCGGCCCGCCACCGGACGGATCCGGGTGGGGGGCGCGGATCTCTGGGAGATCTCGCCACGCGAGGCCGCGCGCAAGGTCGCGGCGGTCCTGCAGGAGCATGCGTCGTCCTTCGGGCTGACCGTGCGCGAAGTGGTGGCGCTGGGCCGCACGCCCTTTCGTTCGGGACTGGCCAGAACCGGGGCGCAGGATGCGGAAAAGGTCGAGGCGGCGCTGGCGCAGCTGCACCTGACTGGGCTGGCCGAGCGCGATCTCGCCACGCTCTCGGGCGGCGAGCGGCAGCGCGTGATGGTGGCGCGCGCCCTCGCGCAGGAGCCGCAGGTGCTGGTCCTCGACGAGCCGACCAATCATCTGGATATCCGCCACCAGCTCGAGGTGCTGGCCCTGATCCGCAATCTCGACCTGACGATCATCGTTTCGCTCCACGACCTGAACATGGCCGCCGAGATCTGCGACCAGATCCTGCTGCTGGAGGCGGGCTGGACCCGCGGTTTCGGCACCCCCGATCAAGTGCTGACCGAGACGGCCGTGTCCCACGCGTTCCGGGTCGAGGCCCGGCGCGAACGGCTCGACCCGAGCAACAGCCAACATCTTTCCTTTCACCTTCCTTCCTGACTGAAGACCCCATGAAACTGACATTGACGCTCCTCGCCACGACCCTGCTGACCACTGCCGCGCTGGCCGAGACCACCGTGCAAAGCTGCGACCGCGAGGTCACCTTTGACGCCCCGCCCAAGGCGGCCGTTTCCCATGATGTGAACCTGACCGAGATGATGCTGGTCCTCGGGCTGGCGGATCGGATGGTCGGCTATACGGGCATTTCGGGCTGGAAAACTCTGGATGAGACCATGCGCACGGGCGTCGAGGCCTTGCCCGAACTGGCCGAGAAATACCCGACCAAGGAAGTGCTGATCGGGGCCGATGCGGATTTCTTCTTTGCCGGGTGGAATTACGGCATGCGGGTTGGCGGTGACGTCACGCCAGAGACCCTCGCGCCCTTCGGCATCCCGGTCTATGAACTGACCGAGAGCTGCATCCATATCTCTGAAAAAGGTCCGGCGAGCATGGAGGACATGTATGCTGACCTGCGCAATCTGGGCGCGATCTTCGGGGTGCCGGAGCGGGCCGAGGCGCTGATCGCGGGCTATGAGGCGGATCTCGCAGATTTCACCGCCAATCTGCCCGCGTTGGCCGAGGCGCCCCGGGTCTTTGTCTATGACAGCGGCGAGGATGTGCCGTTTACCGCCGGGCGCTATGCCATGCCGAACGCCCTGATCGAGGCGGCTGGCGGCACCAACATCATGAACGATTTCGAGAAAAGCTGGGCCACCGTCGGCTGGGAGGCCGTGGTAGAGCGCAATCCGGAGGTCATCGTGATCGTCAATTACGGCTCGGTCACCGCCGAGGAGAAGCGCGCCTTCCTGCGGTCCAACCCGGCCTTCGCCGAGATCGACGCGGTGAAGAATGACCGCTTCGTGACGCTCGAATATGTCGAGGCCACGCCGGGGCCGCGCAATATCGCGGCGGTCAAGACCCTCGCCGCCGCCTTCCGCGCCGAGTGAGCGACATGGCGCGATCCGCCCCGGTCCGGCGCGCGCGGGCGGCGCTGTTCCCGCTGGCCATGGTGGCGGGGGGCGTAGCGCTGATCCTGTCGGTCTATGCTGCCGTGAGCCTCGGGGCGATCTCGATCTCGGCGCCGGTGGTCTGGGGGGTGCTGGCCAACCAGATCGTGCCGGGTGCGGTGCCGGTGGACTGGTCGGCGGGGCGCGAGGCGATCGTCTGGGACATCCGCTTTCCCCGGGCGCTGCTGGCCTGCTGCGTGGGTGCGGGTCTGGCCATGGTGGGCGCGAGCCTGCAGGCGGTCACCCGCAACCCGCTGGCCGATCCGCATCTGCTGGGCATTTCGGCGGGGGCGGCTTTTGGGGCGATCCTCGCGCTGCTTCATACGGGGCTGTTTCTCGGGCTGCTGACCGTGCCGCTGCTAGCCTTTCTGGGCGCGCTGGGGGCGACGCTGTTGGTGCTGGCGGTGTCGCAATTCGCCTCCGCCACCAGTGCAGACCGGCTGATCCTGGCCGGGGTTGCGGTGTCCTTCATCGTGATGTCCCTGGCCAATATGCTGATTTTCCTCGGAGATCCCCGGGCGAGCCATACGGTGGTCTTCTGGATGCTGGGCGGGCTTGGGCTGGCGCAATGGGATCAGCTGATCTTTCCCTTCGCGATCCTGGTGGTCGGGGGGGCCTATCTGTGGCTGAACGCGCGCAATCTCAACGCGATGACCATCGGCGACGAGACGGCCTCGACCCTCGGGATCCCGGTGGCGCGGTTTCGGCTGTCGGTCTTCGTGATGGGCGCGCTGGTCACCGGGGCGATGGTGGCGTTTTCCGGGATCATCGGCTTTGTCGGGCTGATGGTGCCCCATATCGTGCGGCTGGTGGTGGGGGGCGATTACGCGCGGGTCCTGCCGATTTCGGCGCTTCTGGGGGCTGTGTTCCTGCTCTGGGCGGATATCTGTGCGCGGCTGGTCATGGCCCCGGACGAGATGCCCATCGGGGTTGTTACCGGCCTGATCGGGGGCAGCTTCTTCATCTGGCTCCTGCGCCGCCGGTTGGGGTGAGGGGGCCGCGATTTCAAATCGCGGCCCGGGCGCGCAGCCTGTAGGCTGCGCGCAACGCAAAAGGACAGCGGAATGCCCCAGCCGGAGATTGAATTCATCGTACCCGTGGCCCTGCGCGAGGTCATGGATGTGCTCGGTCCGGTCTTCGAAGCCGAGACCGGTCACCGCCTGCGGATCACCCATATGCTCAACCCCGAGGTGCCGGGGCACGTGGCGACGGGCGCGGCCTGGGATATCGCGATCACAAACCCGGTCTATGTGGCGCAGATCATCGCGGCGGGGCACAGCCCCGCAGGCCGCCATCGCCCGTTTGGCCGCGCCCCACTGAGCTTCGCTGCGCGGGGACCGGCCAGCGCACCGGCGGTGACCGACCCGGCCCGGATCGCAGCGGTGATCCTTGGGGCCGGGCGCATCGGGCTGACCGATCAAGGCACGAGCGGCGCGCAGTTTCACGCCCTGGCCCGGTCCCTCGGGGTGACGGAGCAGGTGGCCGACCGGCTCTGCGGGCTCGAAGGGGGCGGGCCCATGCGCGCGCTCAAGGCGGGGGAGGTGGACCTCGCGGTGCTGCCGCTGACCAATATCGCCCCGGTGCCGGGTGTCCATGCGGTTGCGATCTGTCCCGAAGCGCTGGAGGTTCATGTGGACCTGTCCCTCTGCCTCAGCCACGAGGCGTCAGAGGCGGCACAGGGGCTGGCAGCCTGGCTGACGGATCCGGCGCGCGACGGGGCGCTGGCGGCACTGGGTGCGCGGCGCTTTGGGCCCTAGACCCCAGGGTCAGCCATCCATGATCAGGCAGGTGGTGGTGCCGGTGGCATAGAGCTTGCCATCTGCGACCCCGCGGATTTCGCCATGGGCCGTGGCGGTTGTGCGCCCGCCATGATCGATCAGCCCCTCGGCGGTGATCTCGACCCCCGGGCGGAGGGCGCGGGTGATGTTGATCTTGTATTCCAGCGTTGTGTAGAACCGCCCCTTGGGCACGAGGGTCATCACCGCGCAGGCCATGCAACTGTCCAGCAGCGTGCCATACCAGCCGCCATGCACCCCGCCCATCGGGTTGCAATGGGCCTCGGAGGGCGCGCCGGTGAAGACCACGCGGCCCGTCTCGACAGAGGTCAGCCGGTATCCCAGCCCGACCGAGATCGGCGGGCGGGGGAGGTCCCCGCGCAGCATGCCCTGCATGAATTCGAGTCCCGAGAGCGAGAGCAGCGTCTCGCGATCCACCACGGCGAAGTTGTCGGTCATGATCCCCCCGGTTTTGCCTGCCCGCAAATGCTAGGCAGTGCGGCGGGGCGGGGCAGCCGTGACGTTACGTCAGGCCACCTCGGAGAGCGCAGCCTTGGGGCTGACGCCCAGGGCGGCGCAGACCTCGCGGGTCAGCTCGGGCTTGTTCAGGGTGTAGAAATGCAGATCCTCGACCCCGCCCTCGCGCAGCTCGGTGCACATCTCTGTGGCCAGCGCGATGGAGAGCAGCTCCTCGCGGCCATCGCGTGTGGCGGCGGCAAAGGCCTCGTCGAGCCAGGCAGGGACCTTGGTGCCGCAGCGCAGGGCGAAATTGCGGGCCTTGGTCCAGTTCTCGATCGGGAAGATGCCCGGAATGATCGGCGCGTTGATCCCGGCGGCCACGCAGCGGTCGCGGAAGCGGAAGAATGTCTCGGCCTCGAAGAAGAACTGGGTGATCGCGGCGGCGGCCCCGGCGTCGATCTTGCGCTTGAGGTAATCCACATCCGCCTGGGCCGTCGCGGCCTCCGGGTGCTGGTCCGGATAGGCGCCGACACGGATGTTGAACTTGCCCGTGGCCGCCAGCGCCTCGATCAGCTCGACGGAGCTGGCAAAGCCATCCCGGGCCGGGGTGAACCCGTCTGCGCCCTTGGGCGGGTCGCCGCGCAAGGCGACGATCTCGGTGACGCCCGCTGCCGAGTAGCCCTCGGCGATCTCGAGGGTTTCGGCGCGGGTCGCCTCGACGCAGGTCAGGTGGGCGGCCACGTTCAGCCCGTAATTCTTGCCGATGGTGGCCACCGCGTCATGGGTCAGCTTGCGCGTCGTGCCGCCCGCGCCATAGGTCACCGAGACGAAGCTCGGGTCGAGGGGCGCGAGGGTTTGGACCGTATCCCAGAGGCGGAAAGATGCGGCGATGGATTGCGGCGGAAAGAATTCGAACGAAACGCGCGGCGCGGACATGAGATATTCCTGATCTTGGGTTGCAGGCTAGTTCGCACACTTGCCAATCTGAGACAATTTCATAATCTTCAAGATAAACATGAAGGCGGCTCAGGTCATGCATCTGGAATTTCGACATCTGCGCACGGTCAAGGCGATCCACGAGGCGGGCGGGTTGGCCAAGGCCGCCGATATCCTGAACATCACGCAATCGGCTTTGTCTCACCAGATCAAGGGGTTGGAGGATCAGGCGGGGCTAGAGCTCTTCGTGCGCCGGTCCAAACCGCTGAAGCTTTCGGCGGCGGGGATGCGGCTCTTGCGGCTGGCCGAGCAGGTGCTGCCCCAGGTCGCAGCGCTGGAGGAGGAGTTCCGCGGGATCAAGGCGGGCAAGACCGGGCGGCTGCATATCGCGATCGAGTGCCATGCCTGTTTCGAGTGGCTCTTTCCCGTGCTGGAGCAGTTCCGCAAGGCCTGGCCCGATGTGGATGTGGATATCCGTCCGGGCCTGCAGTTTCAGGCCTTGCCCGCCCTGCAGCGCGAGGAGGTGGATCTGGTGATTTCCTCGGACCCGGAGGATCTGCCCGGGATCGATTTCACGCCGCTTTTTGATTACGAGCCAGTTTTCGTGGCCTCCGCCACCCATCCGCTGGCGCAGAAGCCCTATGTGGAGGCCGAGGATTTTCGCGATGAGCTGCTGATCACCTATCCGGTGGAACGGGCGCGGCTGGATGTGTTTTCGGAGCTGCTGATCCCGGCGCGGATCGAGCCTCGGGCGCTTCGGCAGGTGGAGCTGACGGCGGTGATCCTGCTGCTGGTGGCGTCGAACCGGGGTGTTGCGGTACTGCCGGATTGGGTGGTGCGCGAGGTGCGCTACAATTCCGACTATGTGACCCGGCCCCTGACCGAGGGTGGGGTGACCAAGCGGCTCTATGCGGCGACCCGGCGGGACGAGACCACCTTGCCCTTCATGTCCCATGTGATCCGGCTGGCCCGGACCGAGCCGCTGAAACTGCAACGGGCCGGGCAGTTGGCGGGGGCGGGAGCCTCCGGCGGGGATATTTAGAGACTTAAGATCTCAGGCGCTGCGGGCTGCGGGCAGGATGGTGCCATCGATCAGCGTCATCAGCGCGCCGAAATAGCCGCCGGAGCGGGCGGGCCGCGTGGGGTCGGAGGTGATCGCGATGGTGAGCGCGCGCTCGGGCAGGATGCAGAGGATCTGGCCGCCATAGCCGCGGGCGAGCAGGAAGCCGGCGCCATCGGCGCGCCCCAGAAACCAGCCATAGCCATAGGCCAGACCGGAAAAGCGCGAGCGTGTGCGCGGCTGGGCCGAGGCGGTGATCCAGTCGGCGCTGATCACCGGGGGCCCGTTCCCGGTGCCGCCCTGGCGGACCATTTCGCCGATGCGCAGCAGATCCGCCGGGCGCAGGGCCATTTCGTTGCCGCCCAGATAGTAGCCCTGTGGATCGCGGGTCCAGGCCGGGATCTCGATCCCGAGCGGGCTGCCGATCCGGTCGCGCATCTGGGCCAGCAGGCTCAGCCCCGTGGCCTCTGCCAGCGCAGCACCCAGCACGTGGAAGCTGCCGGTGGAATAGAGCATGCCCCGTCCGGGCTGGCCCACTTGCGGGCGCGACAGGGCATCGGCGACCCAGTTCGGGCTTGCGACCCAGCCGCCATAATTGGCACCCGAGGTGCGCTCCAGCCCGGTTTGCATGGTCACCAGGTCCGCCATGGTCAGATTCGGCACGATGGGCGTCGCCCCTTGCGGGATCAGCCCGGGGGCGATTTCGGCGAGGCGGGTGGCGGGGCCCGGGATCTCGCCCCGGTCGATGGCCGCGCCGAGCAGGAGGGCGACGAGGGATTTCGACACGGATTTGATCGGCGCGGGGCGGCTCAGGGCCGGGCCGCGAAACGCCTCGGCCAGCACGGTCTCGCCCCGGTGGGCAATGGTGAGGCTGTGGAGCTGATCGAGCCGGCGCGCGGCCTCGGCCACGCCGTCCCAGGACGCATTGGCGCGGGCCGGGGGCGCGATCAGGGCGGCGGAGGTCAGGGCGAGGGCGGCGCGACGGGTCAACATCCCCTTCATATGGGTGTGGCTTGGGGCAAAACCAGCCATCGGCGGCGGTGTTTGGGGGTTGGCAGCGCGCAGCCCCGGGTCTATAGCCATGCGCTGGAATTCAGGAGGCCGGGAATGGCGATTGGAAGTGCAAATCTCAACGTGATGATCAAGGCCGCGCGGGCCGCGGGGCGCAGCCTCGTGAAGGATTTTCGCGAGGTTGAGAACCTCCAGGCCTCGATGAAGGGGGCGGGCGATTTCGTGAGCCGCGCGGATCTGCGCGCCCAGGAGATCCTCGAGACCGAGCTGCGCGAGGCGCGGCCGACTTACGGCTGGCTGGCCGAGGAGAGCAAGGCCGAGGTGATGGGCGCGGACCCGACCCGACGCTGGATCGTGGACCCGCTGGACGGGACGACGAACTTCTTGCACGGAATGCCCCATTGGGCGGTGTCGATCGCGCTGGAGCATAAGGGCGAGGTGGTCGCCGGGGTCGTGTTCGATGCGGCCAAGGACGAGATGTTTTTCGCAGAGAAGGGGCAGGGCGCCTGGATGAACCAGACGCGGATGCGGGTCTCGTCGCGCCGGGTGATGATCGAGTCGGTCTTTGCCACGGGGCTGCCTTTTGCGAACAACAAGTACCTGCCGGCAACGCTGAGCGATCTGGGGCAGATCCTGCCGCAATGCGCGGGCGTGCGGCGCTGGGGGGCGGCGGCGCTCGACCTCGCCTATGTGGCGGCGGGCCGCTACGAGGGCTTCTGGGAGCGTGGGTTGAAACCTTGGGATATCGCGGCGGGCATCGTGCTGGTGCGCGAGGCGGGCGGGCTGGTGGAGCCGATCCGCGAGGGGCAATCCATGCTCGAGGACGGACATATCCTGGCGGCCAACGAGCCGATCTTCGGCAAGTTTTCCCAGACCATCCGCGCGCGCTGAGCCCGGACGGACCGCAGGCCCGCCGAACGCGGGGTCTAGCGGGGGGCGGAATCCGACACGTGGTTCACGCCGTCTGCCCAGGGCACCTCGCCCAGATCGCGCGGGTTCACGCCGTCGAGGGCTGCGGCATTCACCCCGTATTCCGTGGGATCCGAGCGCCGTTGATGGTGGGTGTAGATCCCGCAGGTTCCGCAAAAGTAATGCTTCGCGGTGCCCGTGCCCCAAGTGTAAAGCCGCAGCGCCTCTGCGCCCTGCACCACCCGCAGATCCGGCAGCTTGACCGAGACCGCGATGGCCCCGCGCCTGCGACAGAAAGAGCAGTCGCAGCGCCGCGCCGTGCGGAACCCATCCGCGAGCCACAGCTCCAGAACAACGGCGCCGCAGTGGCAGGACAGGCGGGTCGGGGGCTCGGGTCGGGTCATCGGCGGCGTCTTACCTTGGGAATGCGGGTCGAAACACGGCGGTAGCGTGCCTCAGGATGATCCGGATGACCATGGGTCCGACGCCAGAACCCCGGACCGCCCAGTTTCAGCCAGAGCGGCAGGATCATCACCAGCCCGGCCAGGAACCCGCCCGCATGGGCCCAATAGGCCACGCCGCCGCTGCCCGCGGGGGTGGCGGCCCCGGAAAACACCTGCATCGCGAACCACACCGTCAGGACAATGCCCGCCGGGATCGGGATGATCTTGAAGATGATCACGATGATGAACAAAACATCCACCCGTGCCTTGGGATAGAGCAACAGATACCCGCCCAGCACGCCGGCAATCGCGCCCGAGGCCCCGACCATGGGGATCGGACTGTTCGGGGCCGAGATCACCTGCGCCAGCCCGGCCCCCATGCCGCTCAGCAGGTAGAACCCCAGAAAGGTCCCATGGCCCAGCTCATCTTCGAGATTGTCGCCGAACACCCACAGAAACAGCATATTGCCCAGCAGATGCATGATCCCGCCATGGAGAAACATGGAGGTGAAGATGTTCGCAACCCCGCCCCCCGACGAGAGCTCGGCGGGCACAAGACCCCAGGTCAGAAAGACCTGGGTCGAGGCCCGCGCATCCCCGAGGATCGGGAAATAGGACAGGAAGATCACCACATTGATCGCGATCAGCGCGAGGGTGACATAAGGTGTGCGTTCGGACGGATTGTGGTCGCGGATGGGAAACATGGGGCAGGAGGTGCGCCTCCACGCGGCTCAGGTCAAGGGGGCGCGCTCGCGGGAACGGGATTTGACCCGGCCCGGATTTGCGCCAAATCTCGCGCCATGGCCCATATTCGTCCTGCGTATCTCTGCGCCCCGCTTCTCTGTCTTGCCCTCGCGACCCCGGCTCTGGCCGAAAGCTGCGCGCCCGTGCGCGATCGCAGTGTCGAGATCGCCCAGATCCATGACCGGTTGCAATCGGCCCCTTCCGAGGCCGCTGCGCGCCCGCTGACGATCGCCCTCTGGCAGGTCTGGACCGAGGCCCCGGACGCCGCCGCGCAGGAGCTTCTGGACCGGGGCATGGCGCAACGCCAAAGCTATGATTTCGCTGGCGCGGTCGAGACCTTCACGGCGCTCATCGCGCTGTGCCCGGACTATGCCGAGGGCTGGAACCAGCGCGCCTTCGCCCGGTTCCTGCAGGAGGATTACGAGCCCGCCCTGGCGGATCTGGACGAGGCCCTGGCGCGCAGCCCGACCCATACGGCGGCCATGTCGGGCAAGGCGCTCACGCTGATCCGGATGGGCCGCGCCTTGCAGGCCCAGGCGGTGCTGCGCGAGGCGGTGGCGCTGAACCCGTGGCTGCCCGAACGGGTCTATCTCGCCGCCCCCACGGAGGCGCCCGAAGGCCAGGAGCTCTAGCGGCGATTTTTCCGGTTGCACCATGTCCGTGCGCGTCCTAGCCAAGAGACAGCCGCGGGCGTGATGGAATGGTAGACATATCGGACTTAAAATCCGAAGGCCTTTGTGCCGTGTGGGTTCGAGTCCCACCGCCCGTACCAGACCTTGCCCGGCAGGCCCCTTTCCAGACAGATGGTTGCGATGTCGCGGCTCACGCTGCACGTGAGCGTGCGTCGTGCGCCTCAGGGCGCGCCCTGTTCAATGCCGGACCGCCGCCGCCGCGCCCGTTGGGGCGCGGGGATTGCCCCGCATGGGCAGGGCCTCTCAGCCCTTGAAGTTGCGGCTGTCCTTGATCTGGTCCCAGGCCCAGACGACCTCTTGCAGCTTCTCTTCATCACTGCGGTCGCCCCCGTTCATGTCAGGATGAAGAACCTTGATCAGGGCTTTGTAAGACTTGCGAATTTCCGGCTTGGTCCAGTGGTCTTTCGCCTCGAGAATCTCGATGGCGCGCCGTTCGGTCGGCGGCAGGCGCCGGGTGCCGGTGATGGATTTTCCAGGGTTCCGGGTCGCGTTCTCGCCGAGCACCTGATGGGGATCATCCACGCCGAGCCGCGCCCAGGCGCGCTCTTCCGTGGACTTTTTGAAGGGCTTGGTCTCTCGGTCCCAGACCCGGTCCTTGTCCATGCGCCGGGCCATCTCTTCCTCGGACTGGCCGTTGAAGAAATTCCATTTCAGATTGTACTCGCGCGCATGCTTCTGACAGAACCACAGATATTCATCGAGGCTGTCGGGGGATTTTGGCGCGCGATACTTGCCCGCTTCGGTGCAGCCCTCATGCTCGCATTGCCGCGTGGAGGTCTCGGAAGCGCCGGACATGCCGCGGCGACCGCGGGGATTCTTCTTCTTGGAGGACGATACGGACATATCGAACCCGAAGGGATCACTCTTGGACATGGCACCTCACTTTTCGACTCGGAGGTGAGAGTTTAATGCTTTGTCCGAGCAAGCAAAGAGGATTGCGACAAAATGGGTGTGAAAACCGAGATCGAAGGCAAGCTTGAGGCAGCGTTTGCCCCCCGCATCCTGGAGGTGGTCGATGACAGCGAGTCCCATCGCGGTCATGCGGGCTATCAGGAGGGGGGCGAGAGCCATTGGAATGTGCATATCGCCTCCGGGCGGTTCGAAGGGATGAGCCGCATCGCACGGCACCGGGCGGTCCATGAGGCGCTCGGGGCGGATCTGGTCGGGCGCATTCACGCGCTCGCCCTGAAGATCGAGGTCTGACGCGCCCTAGCGTTCGGAGGAGGGCGGCGTGTCGTCGTCATCCCCCGGGCGGGTGCCTTTCATGGAGTTGAGCACGGTCAGTGTCTCGGGCGCGATGCGGTCCACGCGTCGCGGTTCGATCCGGGCATCGGCGAAGGTGGGCACGCGCTTGGGGCCCGGCGGCGTCTCGGCGGGGGCCTCGGTCCGGGGCTGCGGTGCCGGAGGCTCTGGCGCGGCCACTTTGGGGGCGGCCGGGGCCGCTGCGGGTGGTGTGGGGGGCTCGGGCGCCGGGGCCACCTGTGCAGGGGGCTCTGGCGCGGGGGACGGTGCTGGCGGGGTTGTTGGGGCGATCGGAGCGACCGGAGGGGTCTCACCCGGCGCGGGCAACAGCTGCAGCGGCGGCTCAACGCCCCCGGTCTCGGGTTGCGCGGCAAACGGGTGCAACGGGCGGCGGAACACCAGAAGCGTCTGGAACCGAGTGGTGCGCGAAGTCAGTCCGCTGCGCTCTTCACAGGGCAGGGTGTCGGCCCGCACATACTCCCACCCCTCGGTGGCGGTCTGGTTCATCACCTCGGAAATGGTGGCGGCAAATCGGTCCTCGACCGTCTTCAGACCCTTGCGTTTGAGGGGTCGTGTCGGAGCCGGAATGGCCTTGTATTCATACATCTCCGCTGTTCCTTTTCTGCGCCGCGGCGGCACGGTATCAGGCCCGTTTCCGAGCGCAAGGGGCGGTGTCCGCGCACGCTGCACCGCCGAATCATTGGGGCGGTTTTCCGCAGATGCACGGCAGATCCCGCCGAGCCTCCGATCCTAGTCGTGCATCAGCGCAAAACAATGCGGGAGCGGCAACGGCATTGTTCGTGAGCTGGGAGGCTGGCGTCTCAAAAACTACGCATTTGTCGAAAAATTGCCCTGATTCAGGTTTACACAACGTTAGCAAACTTGTTCGAAACCGCGCGTTAACCTAAAGTAGCTCTAGCAGGTGTGTCACTTGTGAGTAACTAAGAGGGTAACCGATGAACTTAAAACCTTTAGCAATTGCTGCTTTAGGTCTGGCCTTGCCTGGTGCGGCAAGCGCTCTGACTGAAAGTGGTAACATCAATTCCGGCGATACCGTGGATCTCCTCGCGTCGGGCTATTCCTACAACGCTGTCTTCACGGATGCTGACCTGGGCGGAACTCTGACATTTACGTTCGAGAACACCTCCATGTCGAATGCGGCATTCGCGCTGAAGTCCACGACGATCAACCAGATCACGCTGGGCTCCAACTCGGCAATGTTCATGGGCGGCGTCACCACGACGTTCGGCTCCGACGTTGCAATGACGCCGGAAGCAAAGTCTGACGACATCGACTTCACGGCCGTTGTTGGCGCAGGCGAAAGCATCACGCTGACCTATGCCTATGGCGATCCGGAAATCGTTGGTAGCGGTATCGCACCGGAAATCGACTTCCTGATCCTGGCCGAGATCGTTCCGATCCCGCTGCCGGCTGGTGGTCTGCTGCTGGGCGGTGCGCTGCTCGGTGCCGGTGCTCTGCGGAGCCGTCGCAAGGCTGCCTAAGCGCAGACTGCGAAGCATATACATGACAACGGAAAGAGGCGGGCCCAAACGGGTGCCGCCTTTTTTCATGGACGCGTCGGCGGTTCAGGGGAGGGCGTCCAGATCCGCGAGAATACCGTCGCGCAGCCGGGTCGCATTGCCATGATTATAGGGCGTGTTCTCCGGGGAAAAGACGGTAAGCGCATCCTCTATATGGGAGAGTGCTGCGCCCAAGGCGCGCCGCGCGGCATCCCCCGAAAGCAGACGGGCTCGAGACCGTTCAGCATTTGCCACATTCACTGTCGTCCTGGCCCAGTCGAGGGGGAGGGCGTCGCGGGTGCGGACCTCCAACGCGGCCTCATAGGCGGTAATGGCGCGGGTGAGGGCATCCGGGTCGTCCTGCCGTGCCCCGAGGGTATGCAGCGCATTTCCGAGATTGTTCTGCGTCCTGGCCCAGTCGAGGGGGAGGGCGTCGCGGGTGCGGACCTCAAGCGCAGACTCATAGGCGGTAATGGCGCGGGTGAGGGTGTCAAGGTCGTCCTGCCGCGCCCCAAGGGTTCCCAAGGTATTGCCGAGATTGCTCTGGGTGATCGCCCAGCGTCCCGGATCCGTATCACGTGTAAAAACTGTGAGGAGCTTTTCAAAGGTCTCGACTGCCGCAGCCAAAGGGCCAGGGGATTGCAGGCGCTCTCCGAGAATTCGCAGCGCAACAGCTTTGTTGCCTAAAGCCATGCCCCGTTCTTCGTCCGTGGTCGCCCAATTGTAGAGGGTGTCTGCCAAGGCGATGGCGACCTCCAGATCGAAGGCGAGGCCCTTGTCGCGGCCCGTGACAAACCGTTGTTCAAGCGTATTGGTTAGAGCGTCGTACAAGGCAGCCGGGTCCGGTGTCTCGAGCGAGACACGCTTGATCTCATAGGAGACCGCAAGATCTACATCGCGGGTCAGAACCGCTTGTGCGAGACCTTTGTCAAAGAGCCGGGCGAGCCCGGCGGACGCGCGCATTTCTTCGTCTTGCAGGGCGGCAGTGGCTGCCTCGACCTCCCCAGCGTCATTGAGGGCATCCACGCGGGCGATGATTTCGCTCAGCGCGTCGTCCACATTGCTTGGCAGCCGTCCTTTGGCGCGCGCGTCCGCGGCGACTTGCAATGCGTTGCGCAGACCCGCCATGGCCGCATCGAACTCCGTCGGTGTGCCTTCGGCGTATTCATAGGCGAGGGCAATAACGAGGGCTTCGGAGAGCTTGAGTTGCTCCGCCAGCGCCGCGTTTTCCCGCAAGAGGTGCTCTGCATTGCTCTCGACCTGCTCGTCGATGGCGGTTTTTAACTGACGTACTTGATCCCGGCTGATCGAGAGGGTTTCACAGATAGGCGTGTAGTTGCGCGGTTGAGGGCGATCTACGGTCCCGGATTCAAGCTCCCGGATACGTCTTTCTTTCCCCTCGTGATCGTCGAGATCGGGAAAGGATTGTTCCGCCAGCTCCCTTTGCGTGAAGCCGCCCGCCTCTCTGCGCTCCTTGATCAGGGCACCGAGGCGTTTTCCGAATGAAGATACCAATTCCGCCTGTTTCCGCCTGTTGTTCCGCCGGAGGCCGCCTCACGTGGAAAAGGCAAAACCTGTCACTCTGATCCCATCGCGATGCCGGAGTAGCCCTCCGGTGGGATCCCGCTCAGCTTAACCGTGGAGAACGGCAATGAAAGAGTGGTTCGAAGATCAGGTGCGGAAAGTTGGCGGTGCCTTGTGGTGTCACCGGGCCGGGTATGTGGGATTGGCGCTGGCCTATGGTGCCGGATGTGCCGGGTTGTTGGACAAGGAGGCGGTATCGCAGGTGGTCACCGGCCTCTATGTTGCGCTTGCGTCGCAGAGGGGGCACTGACCAGACAACAAGGGGCGTCTTGGGTTACTCGGCGGCGTGTTGGCGGGCGAGTTGAGTGTCGAGTTTGCGCCGTTCGTGGCGCAGGACAAGTACGCCTCCGGCGGCGAGTGCCAGGGCGAGAACGGGTATGATGAATTCAAAGAGCGTCATGGATCGCGCGTCTCCTTCTTCAGATACCCTAGTATATAGTGCGAAACCCCGTGCAATACCAGTCCGGCGAGCCCCCACCACAGGCTGGAGGCCGTCATGCCCGCCGCCGCGCCGGTCAGCGGGCGCAGGATGGCAAAGCCGATCAGCCCCAGCGCCAGCGCGTTCATGAAGGTCGCAAAGAGCTTCACACGCTCGTTATAGACCAGCACCGCATCGCGGTCCGGGCGGGGGCGGCGCAGGCCCATGGGCGGGCTACTGCTGGCTCAGCTTGGCCGAGACGAGCTGGTTCACCGCCTTCGGGTTTGCCTTGCCGCCGGTGGCCTTCATGACCTGACCCACGAACCAGCCCGCGAGCTTGGGGTTCTCCTTGGCCTTGGCGACTTGGGCCGGGTTGGCGGCGATGATCTCGTCCACGGCGGCCTCGATGGCGCCGGTATCGGTGACCTGCTTCATGCCGCGCGCCTCGACGATCTCAGCCGGGTCTCCGCCTTCGGTATAGACGATCTCGAACAGGTCCTTGGCGATCTTGCCCGAAATTGCATCCGCCTTGATCAGCTTGATGATCCCGGCGAGTTGCTCCGGCGAAACCGGGCTGTCGGCGATGTCGTGGTCTTCTTTCTTCAACCGGCCAAAGAGCTCGTTGATGACCCAGTTGGCCGCCAGCTTGCCATCGCCCGCCTCACCGGCCACGGCCTCGAAATAGGCGGCATTGGTGGTGTCGGCGGTCAGCACGCTCGCATCGTAATCCGACAGGCCGAAATCGCCCATGAAGCGGGCCTTCTTGGCGTCGGGCAGCTCGGGCAGGCCGGAGGCGATGTCATCGACCCAGCCCTGTTCGATCTCCAGCGGCAGCAGGTCGGGGTCGGGGAAGTAGCGATAGTCATGCGCCTCTTCCTTGGAGCGCATGGAGCGCGTCTCGCCCTTGTCCGGATCATAGAGCCGGGTCTCCTGGTCGACGCTGCCGCCATCCTCGATGATCGCAATCTGGCGGCGGGCCTCGTGGTCAATCGCCTGCTGGATGAAGCGCAGGGAGTTCATGTTCTTGATCTCGCAGCGTGTGCCGAGATGGCCGAAATCCTGCGTCGCCTGATACTTCTCGTAATCGCCGGGACGGCAGACCGAGACATTCACATCCGCGCGCAGGTTGCCGTTTTGCATGTTGCCGTCGCAGGTGCCGAGATAGCGCATGATCTGGCGCAGTTTCGAGACATAGGCAGCGGCCTCTTCGGGGCCACGAATGTCCGGGCGCGAGACGATCTCCATCAGGGCGACGCCCGTGCGGTTCAGGTCCACGAAGGACATATGCGGGTCCATGTCGTGGATCGACTTGCCCGCATCCTGCTCCAGGTGAATGCGTTCGATCCGCACCACGCGGGCCGTGCCATCGCCCAGCTCGACCAGCACTTCGCCTTCGCCCACGATCGGGTGATAGAGCTGGCTGATCTGGTAGCCCTGGGGCAGGTCCGGGTAGAAATAGTTCTTGCGGTCAAAGGCCGAGCGCAGGTTGATCTCGGCCTTGAGGCCCAGGCCCGTGCGCACGGCCTGCGCCACGCATTCCTCGTTGATCACCGGCAGCATCCCCGGCATGCCCGCATCCACGAAGGCCACGTTCGAATTCGGCTCGGCCCCGAAGAGCGTCGAGGCGCCGGAGAACAGCTTGGCATTGGTTGCGACCTGGGCGTGGACTTCGAGCCCGATCACCAGTTCCCAATCCTCCCGCGCGCCCGCGATGACCTTGGGTTTCGGGGTGTCATATGTGAGGTCGAGCATGGTCTGTCTCCGCCAGTGAACGCAGCGGTTTTAGGGGAGGCGCGAGGTCGGGGCAAGGCGCATTGCGCTGGCCTTGCGCCGAGCGATCCGCGCTCCGCCGATCAGCGCCAGTGCGCCGAGCAACAGCCCCGCACTCGCCGGGAGTGGGATCGGCGGCACAACTACCGAGATGCTGAGCGCGCCTCGGCTGACCGTGCTGTCATTTCCAAGACCGAATTTGAGCAGGCCATCATTGTTTATGGAACGCAAGAGCCGATCTTCTCCAAACAAATCTAGCAAGTCCAAAGTCGTGGTGAAGCTGTCAAAATTCGCCGGTCCGTTGAACGGGTTTGCAATCTCAAAGCCGTCTAGCCGAAAAGGGTCATTTGCGGGCGTGTCACCCCCGGTCCGCACGTCGAGGGTCAGTTTTGCGGAGGTCACCTCAACTACCATTCGATCAGCCAACTGAGCAGTAAGGTCGTAGGACCAGCCCGTTGTCTCTTCGGTCGCATCATTGATCAGGCTTGCGCTCGACAAGCCACCAATCTGACGGATTGTGAAATCCCCGTTTTGGAACTCATCGGCTGTCGACAGCGGAGGGTTCGGATCCCCGATCGCTAGGCCGGTCAGGGTGATCGGCGTGGCATGGGCAGCGCCCGCCATTGCGACGCAAAAAAGACAAGAGATCAGGGATAGGAATTTCATAAGGAAAGCTCTCGCTAAGGAAACAGTTCAGTAACCCTAACACAGCTCAGCCAAACCTCCGCGCGAAATCGCGGGTCGAGGGAGGCGCCCCGTCAAACACTCTTCTAATCTAACACTCTTCTAACGCCCTCTTGCTCAGCCTTCCGGACATGGTTTCAGCAAAAGGAGTTTAGCAATGCGATTTCCCCAGATGTTTCCCGCACGGACCGGGGCCGTTCTTACCCTTCTCCTCCTCGGCATGCTCCCGCCGCAGCTGGCAATGGCCCAGACCCAGTTGCAGATGCAGGCCCGCCCGGAGGCCTCGACACGCCCCGGGCCGCAATCCTTCGGCACACAAGAGAGGCGGCAGCGGGCCGTCATGGATCTTGATTGCGGGAACAAGACCTACCGGCTGGATACGGGCAACGACACGGGCAGTTGCGGGGCCTATACCAATGAGGCCGGGGTCGTGGTGGTGACCTGCACCGATGGCACCGAGATCCTGGTGGAGGCGAATTGCACCGGAGGCTGCGTGCAGGCCAGCGGCACAGGGTCCTGCACCATCAATCCCTGACCGCGCAGGCCGATCTTTGCCAAACGGGCGCTTGCCTCTGGTCTTGGCTGCGGCGATGGGCGAGGCTGGCGCGATCTTTGCAAAGGACCGGACCATGCCTCGTTTCACGCGCCTTCTGGGCCTGATCGCCGTCTGTCTGGTCGCGGCCTGCGGCGGGCGGGCCGAGCGCGGGGCGCCGGACCTGCCGGTCACCCAATGGGATTTCCGCCCCGATGCAGAGGCGCTGACCGGGGCTGCCCTTGCGGCGCTGGCCACCCATGGCGCGGCGCTGCCCGCGGGGACGCCGGCGGATGTGCGCGACTGGTGTCCGGCCTATCTGCGCGCGGGACCCGAGGATCGGGCAGCATTCTGGACGGGGTTTCTCTCAGCACTCGCGAAATACGAGAGCACGTGGAACCCGCAGGCCGTTGGCGGGGGCGGGCAGTGGTTCGGGCTCACGCAAATCTCGCCCGCCACGGCGCGGGGCTATGGCTGCCGGGCAACAACCGGCAATGCTCTGCTCGATGGTCCGGCGAACCTGTCCTGCGCGATCCGCATCATGGCAGTAACCGTGCCACGGGACGGGGTGATCGCCGCCGGGCGCGGGGGCGTCGCCGCCGATTGGGCGCCCCTTTTGAGCACGTCCAAACGCCAATCCATGCAGGCCTGGACCGCCGCGCAACCCTATTGCCGGTAACTGTCCAGACGGCGTGACACCCTAATGTGATGGACGACGCGGGGCCTTGGGCCTATTTTATCCCCTGCACGGAGCAACTGGGGAGGGGAGCCGCGTGCTGGAAGTGTCCCATAACGAATGGCTCGTGGTCGCATCCCTTGCGGTGGCGCTCATGGCCGGGTTCACGGGCCTGTCGCTGACCAAGGGGGCCTCGGCGCTGCCTGCGGGGCCGCGCAAGACCCGGGTGGCCATGGCTGCCGTCGCCTTGGGCGGGGGCATCTGGGCGATGCATTTCGTGGCCATGCTGGGACTGCAACTGCCGATCCTGTTCTATTACGACCCTCTCATCACCCTGATCTCGGCACTGGTGGCGATCCTGATCGTGGGGGTCGCTCTGTTGATCCTGCATTTCCTGCCGCGCTCGCGCCAGACGATCACCCTGGCAGGGGTCTGCGTCGGGCTGGGCATTCCGGTGATGCACTATATCGGCATGTCCGGGATGCGCCTGTGCCAGCCGGATTATACCCTGCTCGGGCTGTTGGAGGCCGGGGCCGCCTCGATCCTGCTGGGGGTCGCGGCGATCTGGATTGCCTATGGCGAGCGGACCTATCGCAACATCCTGCTGGGCACGCTGTTCTTCGGGCTCGCGGTCTTCGCGGTGCATTTCGTGGCCATGTACGGCACGTCCTTCACGGCCATCGAAGGGGCCGATGCGGCGGGCCCCCTGATCAGCAACGCGACGCTCGCCCTGATCGTGGCAGTGATCGCCTTCGTGATATGCGGCGCGTTCCTGCTGTCCAGTGTGACGCTCCTCCCGGCGGTGGAGGCGCAGCAACGCGCGGCCGAGGCGCAGGCCGGCGACCCGGAACCCGCGCCGGAGCCCGACACCCTGCCGGATCCCGAGCTCACACCGCAGATCAAGTCCGTGCCCTATGAGCTTGATGGAAAAACGTTTTTCATCGACAGCCGGGATGTCACGGCGATCCGTGCCGAAGGGCATTACACGATCCTCTATCGCGGGACGCAGAAGCTCTTCTGCCCCTGGTCGATCTCGGATGCGGAGGCACGCCTGCCCCGGGGGCATTTCGTGCGCGCCCATCGCAGCTATCTGGTGAACCCGGCGCATGTCACCGGCTTCGAGCGCAAGAAAGACAATGGCGTGGTCTTCTTCGACGCGGCCGGGGCCCTTGAAAAGGTGCCTGTCAGCCGCTCGCGTCTGCAGGATGTGCGCCTCGCCCTGGGCCTCGTCTGAGCCGAACCGCGCCCCGGCCTGTCACCAAATGACCGAATTCGCGCGCCCCGCACGGGGGCTCTCGCCCCATGCGCGAACGGGTTCGCAACTCGTGCGTCATATGCGCAATTCGTGAAATCCGCCTCTCGATCCATGTGTCGGCGGTGGGTCTGCGGCAGGCGGTCGCACTAGCGTCGCAGGCCAAGGCAGATGGGCGCATGAGACGCCCCCGACCCAGAGGAGGACCCGAACATGATACCAGCGGGCTTTGAATATCACCGCCCTGCGGACCTCGAATCCGCGCTGCAGGTGCTGCAAACCCATGGAGACGAGGCGCGCTGCCTCGCCGGAGGGCACAGCCTGATCCCGATGATGAAACTGCGCATGGCCGCGGTGGAGCATCTGGTGGATCTGCAGGACATCGCCGAGCTGCGCGAGATTTCCGTCGAGGCCGGCCGGATCACCATTGGCGCGATGGTCACCCAGCATGCGCTGATCACCTCGGACGCGCTCAACGCTGCGGCACCGCTCCTGCGGGAGGCCGCCGAGCAGATCGCCGATCCGCAGGTGCGCTATATGGGGACCGTGGGCGGGAACGTCGCCAATGGTGATCCGGGAAATGACATGCCGGGGCTGATGCAGGCGCTGGATGCCACTTTCACCCTGTTGGGTCCTGACGGGTCCCGCGAGGTTGCGGCGCGGGAGTTCTTCGAAGGCGCCTATACGACCTTGCGCGAGGACGAGGAAATCCTGACCAAGATCGCCTTTGACGCCCATGCCAAGGGCTATGCCTATGAAAAGCAGAAGCGGAAGATCGGCGATTACGCCACCGCCGCGGCGGCCGTTCTGATCGAGAAGGATGGCATGGTCGCGGGCAAGGTGGACATCGCCATGACCAATCTCAGCGACACACCGGTCTATTCCGAGGCCGCCGGGGCGGCGCTCAGCGGCACGTCCTGCGATGCAGAGGCCGTGAAGGCCGCCGTCGCGGCGATGCTCACCGATATTGATCCGATGCCCGACAATCGCGGGCCGATCGAATTCAAACGCCACGTAGCAGGCGTGATCCTCGGTCGGGCAGTTGCCCGGGCGTGGTCGCGGGCCTGAGGGGGACAGACATGTCTGACAAGATGCACATCAAGATGACCGTGAACGGCAAAGCCGAGGAAATGCTGGCCGAGCCGCGCGAGTTGCTGATCTACGTGCTGCGCGAGCGGCTCAACATCACCGGCCCCCATGTGGGCTGCGAGACCTCCCATTGCGGGGCCTGCACGGTCGAGATGGACGGCAAGTCCGTCAAGGCCTGCACCGTGTTCGCGGCCCAGGCCAACGGGGCCGACATCACCACGGTGGAGGGGCTGGGCGATCCAGATGACCTCCACGTGTTGCAGCGGATGTTCAAGGAGCATCACGGGCTGCAATGCGGTTACTGCACGCCGGGCATGATCACCCGCGCGCACCGCCTGCTGCAGGAGAACCCGAACCCCACCGAGGCGGAGGTCCGTTTCGGCATGGCCGGGAACCTGTGCCGCTGCACCGGGTATCAGAACATCGTCAAATCCATCCTGGCCGCCGCGTCCGAGATGAACGCCGCGAAGGAGGCCGCAGAATGAATGACATGACACCTCCCACCCGCGAGGAGCGGGTCGAGAAGCTCAAGGGGCTCGGGTCCTCACGCAAGCGGGTCGAGGATGCGCGGTTCACCCAGGGCAAGGGCAACTATGTCGATGACGTGAAACTGCCCGGCATGTTGCATGGCGACTTCGTGCGCTCGCCTTATGCCCATGCGCGGGTGGTCTCGATCAATACCGACGCGGCCATGGCGCTGCCCGGCGTGGTCGCTGTGCTGACCGCCAAGGATCTGGAGCCGCTGTCCCTGCACTGGATGCCGACGCTGGCGGGTGACAAGCAGATGGTGCTGGCCGATGGCAAGGTCCTGTTCCAGGGCCAAGAGGTCGCCTTTGTCGTCGCCGAGGACCGCTATATCGCCGCCGATGCGGTGGAACTGGTTGAGGTCGAGTATGAGGAACTGCCGGTCCTCGTGGACCCGTTCGAGGCGCTGCAATCGGATGTGGTCCTGCGCGAGGATCTGGAGCCGGGGGCCGATGGCGCCCATGGGCCCCGTCGTCACCACAACCATATCTTCCTCTGGGAAGAGGGCGACAAGACCGCCACCGAGCAGGTGATCGACAGTGCCGAGGTCGCGGTCGAGGAGATGGTCTATTACCACCGCACGCATCCATGCCCGCTGGAAACCTGCGGGTCCGTGGCCAGCATGGACAAGGTCAATGGCAAGCTGACCCTCTGGGGCACGTTCCAGGCGCCCCATGTGGTCCGCACGGTCGCCAGCCTGCTGTCCGGGATCGAAGAGCACAATATCCGCGTCATCTCGCCGGATATCGGTGGCGGCTTCGGCAACAAGGTGGGGGTCTATCCGGGCTATGTCTGCTCCATCGTGGCCTCTATCGTGACCGGCAAGCCGGTGAAGTTCATCGAGGACCGGATGGACAACCTGATGGCCACGGCCTTCGCCCGGGACTACTGGATGAAGGGCAAGATCTCCGCCACGAAAGAGGGCAAGATCACCGGGCTCCATTGCCATGTGACCGCCGACCATGGTGCGTTCGATGCCTGCGCCGACCCCACCAAGTTCCCCGCCGGGTTCTTCCATATTTGCACCGGGTCCTATGACATTCCGGTCGCCTATGTGGGTGTGGACGGGGTCTATACAAACAAGGCCCCGGGGGGGGTCGCCTATCGCTGCTCCTTCCGGGTGACGGAGGCCGCGTACTTCATCGAGCGGATGATCGAAGTGCTGGCGATGGAGCTGGGTATGGATGCGGCAGAGTTGCGCCGGATCAACTTCATCAAGGCCGATCAGTTCCCCTATCAATCGGCGCTCGGCTGGGAGTTCGACAGTGGCGACTACCATACCGCTTGGGACAAGGCGCTTGCAGCGGTCGATTACGACGGCCTGCGCAAGGAACAGGCCGAGCGGGTCGAGGCGTTCAAGCGCGGCGAGACCCGCAAGCTCTTGGGCATTGGCCTGACCCATTTCACCGAGATCGTCGGGGCGGGGCCGGTGAAGAACTGCGACATCCTCGGGATGGGGATGTTCGACAGTTGCGAGATCCGCATTCACCCCACGGGGTCCGCGGTCGCACGGCTGGGCACGATCAGCCAAGGGCAGGGGCATGCGACGACCTTTGCGCAGATCCTCGCCACCGAGACCGGTTTGCCCGCAGACAGCATCACCATCGAAGAGGGCGACACCGATACCGCCCCCTACGGGCTGGGCACCTATGGCTCGCGCTCGACCCCGGTCGCCGGGGCGGCCACGGCGCTGGCCGGGCGCAAGATCCGCGCCAAGGCGCAGATGATCGCGGCCTACCTGTTGGAGGTCCACGACAACGACGTGGAATGGGACGTGGACCGCTTTGTGGTCAAAGGCGCGCCGGAGCGGTTCAAGACGATCCAGGAGATCGCTTATGCCGCCTATAATCAGCCCATCCCGGGCGTGGAGCCGGGGCTGGAAGCGGTTAGCTACTATGACCCGCCCAACATGACCTATCCGTTCGGGGCCTATATCTGCGTCATGGAGATCGACGTGGACACCGGCGAGCATGAGATCCGGCAGTTCTATGCGCTGGATGATTGCGGCACCCGGATCAACCCGATGGTCATCGAGGGGCAGGTCCACGGCGGCCTGACCGAGGCGCTCGCCATCGCCATGGGCCAAGAGATTGCCTATGACGATATCGGCAACTGCAAGACCGGGACGCTGATGGACTTCTTCATCCCGACCGCGTGGGAGACGCCGAACTACACCACCGACTTCACCGAAACCCCCAGCCCGCATCACCCGATCGGGGCCAAGGGCGTGGGCGAGAGCCCGAATGTCGGGGGTGTGCCGGCCTTCTCGAACGCGGTGCATGATGCCTTCCGGGCCTTTGGGCTCCGGCAGAGCCACATGCCCCATGACCATTGGCGGATCTGGAAGACCGCCAACGATCTCGGCCTCCACGGCTGAGGAGCGAGGGGACGCGGGGGACGGTGTGCAAGGCGCCGGACCCTCGCGGACCTTCGGATATGACATGACACATTGGACCGACTTGCAAAGGGCCATGGGGGAGACGGGCTATGTGGCCTCGGACGATCTCGCCATGGCCCTGCATATCGCCGGGCGTCTCGGGCGGCCCCTCCTGCTGGAGGGGGCGGCGGGTGTCGGCAAGACCGAGGTCGCGCGCGTGCTGGCCGCGGTGCAGGACACGCGCCTGATCCGCCTGCAATGCTACGAGGGGCTGGATGCGGCCCACGCGATCTATGAGTGGAACTACCAGCGCCAGTTGCTGGCGATCCGGGCGGCCGCCGAGGACGGGGAGGGGGCCCGCGCCGCCGAGGCGCGCGTGTTCTCCGAGGAGTTCCTGCTCGAACGTCCGCTTCTGGCCGCGATCCGGCAGGATAAGGCGCCGGTCCTGCTGATCGACGAGATCGACCGGGCGGATGAGGAGTTCGAGGCCTACCTGCTGGAGATCCTGTCGGAATACCAGATCACCGTCCCCGAGCTTGGCACCCTGAAGGCCGTCACGCGACCCACGGTTGTCCTGACCGCCAACGGCACGCGGGATCTGAGTGATGCGCTTCGGCGGCGCTGCGTCTACGCCTATGTGAACTATCCCAGCCGCGAGACGGAGCTTGCGATCCTGGTCGCGCGCTGTCCCGAGATCGCCGATCATCTGGCGGCGCAGATCGTCGGCTTCGTGCAATCGGTGCGGCGCGAGGATCTGGAAAAGAAGCCGGGCATCGCCGAGATGCTCGACTTCGCCGCGGCGCTGTCGGGGCTCGGGATCGCGGATCTGAACGATGATCCGCAGGTGCTGGGCGCGACGCTGGCGACCCTGCTCAAGACCCGGACCGACCGGGATGCACTGCCTCTCGAGGTCGCCCAGCGGTTGGCGGGCAAGGCGGCATGAGCCGCGTCACCCGCTTTGCCGCCCGCGATGCCGGCCCGGCGGCGCGCATGGCCGGGTTCATGGCCCATCTGCGCAGCCACGGCATGACGCTGGGCGTCGGCGCGACCGAGCTGGGGCTCGAGGCGCTGGCCTGCGTGGATGCCACGCGCCCGGCCACGGCCCGGGCCGCCCTGCGCGCGGTCTGTGCCGGGTCGCAGGCCGAGGTGGCGCAGTTTGACGGGCTTTTTGATGCCTATTGGCTCAATGGCGGGCGCGTTCGGGAAAAATCCGTGCCGAGCCCCAAGGCGCCCACGCCGCAAAACAGCTCTTCCGAGATCGCGGATGGCCCGCAGGGCGGACGCGGACGGGCCGAGAGCCCTGAGGACGGCGCAGGCGACGCAGAGACGGACGGCGCAGGCAAGCTCATCGCCTCGCAGGTCCAGAACCTGATGAAAAAGGATCTGCGCGACGTGGTGTCGGCTGCGGATATCCGCGCGGCTGAGCGCGTGGCCGAACGTTTGGGCAAGGCGCTGCGTGATCGCCGGTCGCGGCGTCGCAAGGCCGCCACGCGCGGCCCCGGCATCGACTTTCGCCGCACGATCCGGCGGTCCCTGGCCACGGGCGGCGAGCCCCTGCGCCTTGCGCGCCGCCGCCGCCCGGAGCGCCCGGTAAAGATCGCAGCACTCTGCGACGTGTCGGGCTCGATGACGGTCTATGCCCGGGTCTTTCTGGCCTTTCTCGCGGGGCTGATGCGGGCCGATCCCGCCTCGGATGCCTATCTCTTTCACACCCGTCTGGTGCGGATCACCGGCGCGCTGCGCGACGAGGATCCGATCCGCGCCCTGAACCGGCTCAGCCTGCTGGCCGACGGGTTCGGGGGTGGCTCGCGGATCGGCGCGGCGCTCGACACCTATGCCAGCACCTATGCGCGCCGTTTCGTGGATAACCGGACGGTCGTGCTGATCCTGTCCGATGGCTACGACACGGGCGAAACCGGCCAGACCGGCGCGGCGCTGGCGCGTCTGAAACGCCGGGGCTGCAAGATCGTCTGGCTGAACCCCCTGAAATCATGGCGGGATTACGCGCCGGTCTCGGGGGCGATGGCGGCGGCCCTGCCGCATCTCGATCTCTTTGCCCCGGCGGCGACCCTTGCGGATCTGGCCGCGCTTGAAACAGAACTGGGAGGGCTGTGATGGACGCTCTGGAACGCGAAATGGCCGGTCTGCGGGCCGAGGGCCGCGCCTTTGCGGTGGCCACGGTGGTCCGCACGCTCGAGGCGACCTCCGCCAAGCCCGGGGCCAAGGCGCTGGTCTCGGCCGAGGGCGAGATACTGGCGGGTTGGGTCGGCGGCGGCTGCATCCGCGGGGCCATCGGGCGCGCTGCGCGCGAGGCCGTGGCTGATGGTGAGACGCGGTTTCTGTCACTGCGCCCCGAAGAGATCCTCGAGGCTGAGGGCGTCGCCCCCGGCGAAGAGCGCGCGGGCGTCCGGTTTGCCCGCAATGGCTGCCCTTCCAAGGGCTCGATGGATGTGTTCGTCGAGCCGGTCCTGCCGCGCCCGGTCCTGCAGATCTGCGGGGCGGGTCCCGTGGCGCGTGCGCTGGCCCGGCTTGGGGCCGGGTTCGATTTCGATCTGGCGCTTGCCGCGCCGGGCCTGTCGGCCGAGGAGGCGCCCGAGGGCGTGCGCCTCGCTGACAGCTATGCCTTTGATACGGGCGCGGATGCGGCCCGCTTTCTCGTGATTGCCACGCAAGGCAAGGGCGATGAAGCGGCCCTGCGTGCGGCCCTGGCCGCCGGGGGCAGCTATATCGCCTTTGTCGGCAGCCGCCGGAAATTCGCGACCCTGCGCGCCCGGCTCGAGGCTGACGGTCTCGCCCCCGCGCTGCTCGATCAGGTCAAGGCACCCGCCGGGCTCGACATCAAGGCGATCACCCCCGAGGAGATCGCCCTGTCGATCCTCGCCGAGATCGTCGCCGCCCGCCGCAGCCCCCAGCGGGAGGCGGGCGCATGAGGGCCCTGTTCCTGCGGCTGGTCGCCCGGCTCAAGCCCACCAAGGCCCAGGCCGATGTCCTGAGCCGCATCAAGTTTCCCTGTTGCTGAGAGGAGGACGCCATGTCCCTGAACCTGACCGATGAGATCGAGATCCCCGCACCGCGCGCGGCGGTCTACGCCGCCCTGAACGACCCGGAGATCCTCCGCGACTGCATTCCCGGCTGCGAAGAGCTGATCCAGCATTCCGAGACCGAGCTCGAGGCGAAGGTCGTGCTCAAGATCGGGCCGGTCAAGGCGCGCTTCACCGGCCATGTCACCCTCGATCCAAGCGGTGCGCCGGAGCGGTTCTCGCTGGTGGGCGAGGGCTCCGGCGGGGCGGCGGGCTTTGCCAAGGGCGGCGCGGATGTGGTGCTGGAGGATCGCGGCGCGGCAACGCTCTTGAGCTATACAGCCAAGGCCGAGATCGGCGGCAAGCTTGCGCAGCTCGGCTCCCGGCTCGTGGCGGCAACCGCGAAAAAGCTTTCGGCGAAATTCTTTGCCAGCTTCAAGGACAAGGTCGCCGAGACGGCCGACGCCTGAGCCCACTCACGGAATGCAGGCCCCTGAGGGCGCGCGGTCAGCGCGCCCTTTTTCGTGCCTAGTAGAGCCCGGCGGTCTTGCCGCGCAGGGCAACAAGGGCCAGCACCGTGTCGATGGTGGGCGTCGGCGTTTCCGTCAGACGGCCGAGCTCTTGCACCGAGCTCACCAGCGCGTCGATCTCCATCGGACGGCCCTGATCGAGATCCTGCCACATGGAGGTCCGGTGCGCGCCCACGGCGGCCCCGCCATCGATACGCTTTTCCACATCGATCGGGAATTTCACGCCCAGCTTTTCGGCGATCTCCTGCGCCTCGAGCATCATGCCCTTGGCCACGGCCCGCGTGCCCGGATCGGTGCAGAGCACATCCAGCGTCGCATGGGTCAGGGCCGAGATCGGGTTGAACGACAGGTTCCCCCAGAGCTTCACCCAGATCTCGTCGCGGATCCGCGGGCGCACGGGCGCCTTCAACCCAGCCGAGGACAGCGCCTTGGACAGCGCCATCGCCCGATCCGAGCGTTCGCCCGATGGCTCCCCCAGCGAGAAGCGGTTGCCCTCGATATGGTTGATCACACCGGGCTCGATCACCTCGGCCGCCGGGTAGACCACGCAGCCCAGCACCCGGTCCGGGCCGAACCCGTCCCATTGTGCGTTCCCCGGATCTACCGAGGCCAGCCGCGTCCCCTCCAGATCCGTGCCGATCTTGTGGAAATACCACCAGGGCACGCCGTTCACGCCGGACACGATCGTGGTCTCGGGCCCGATCAGGGGCTGCATCTTCGGCACGACCGGCGGCACCGAATGCGCCTTCAGCGTGACGATCACATAGTCCTGCGGGCCCAGATCCTCGGGATTGTCCGAGGCGGTGACCGACACCGTGCTGCGCTGGTCGCCCTCTTCGATCAGGGTCAGCCCGTTCGCCTGCATCGCCGCCAGATGGGGCCCGCGCGCCACGAGGCTCACATCCGCGCCCGCTTGTGCCAGTTTCACGCCCATATAGCCGCCGATGGCCCCGGCGCCGAACACACAGATTTTCATGGAAGTCTCCCACGCCCGCCCGGTCGCGCGCGCTCTTCTTCATTGTTCCCAAAATACTCCCGCCGGAGGCGTCCCGCAGCGGCCACCGGCAACAGGGTCGGATCAGGCGCGGGTCAGGCGGCCTGCTCCACGAGGCCGAGCTTCTCCGCCATGCCGATCCGCTGGATTTTGCCCGTGGCGCCCTTGGGCAGTTCCTCGAGCAGCACGACCTTGCGCGGCACCTTGAAATCCGCAAGACGCGAGGCGGCAAAGTCGCGAATATCGCGCTCGGTCATCTCGGACCCGTCGGTCAGCACCACGGCGGCGGCAACCTCTTCGCCGAGCTTGGGATGGGGCAGGGCGAAGGTGACGACCTGCGCGATCTCTGCATGATCCAGCAGGATCGCGTCCACCTCCAACGGAGAGACCTTCTCGCCGCCGCGGTTGATGATCTCTTTCAGGCGCCCGGTCAGGGACAGATAGCCCTCGGCGTCAAACGCGCCCTGATCGCCGGTCCGGAACCAGCGCGCGCCCTCGGCCTCGAAAAAGCTCTTGGCATTGGCGTCCGGGTTGCCCTCGTAGCCCGGGGTCACATTGGGCCCCGAAATCACGACCTCGCCAATCGTACCATTGTCGATCAGCACATCGTCGCTCTCGTGGGCGATGCGCACGAGCGGCCCGGCGGGCACGCCGACCGAGCCGGCCTTCTGCGTGTCAAAGCCCAGCGGGTTGGAACACATCTGGTGCGTGGCCTCGGTCATGCCGTAGCCCTCAATCACCGGCGCGCCGAATGTCTTTTGCAGCTCGGCCATCACGGGCGGCGGCAGGGAGGCCGAGGACGAGCGCAGGAAGCGCAGATTGGCCCCGGCGATGATCTCGGCATTGCGGCCCGCGCGGCTCAGGATCGCCTGATGCATGGTTGGCACGGCGGTGTACCAGCTGGGTTTGCAGGTCTCGAGCTGACCGAAAAAGGCGAGCGCGTTGAAGCCCGGCGTGCACCAGATCGACGCCCCGGCCTCGAGCGAGGCCGACACGGCCGCGATCAGCCCGTGGATATGGAAGAGCGGCATGACATTCATGCAGCGATCCGCCGGGGTCAGCTCCAGCGAGGTTCGGATATTGGCCGCCGACGCCGCCACGTTCGACTGCAGGAGCGGCACGATCTTGGGGCGCGAGGTCGTGCCCGAGGTGTGCAGGATCAGGGCCACATCATCCGGGGTCGGCGCAGCGGTCTCGGCGGTTCCGGCGCTGCCCTCGGGGGTCAGCGTGAAGGTGCCCGCGGGCTCAGCCGCGTCAAAGGCCAGACGGATCACCGTCAGGTTCGAGCTCCGCGCGGCAGCCAGGGCGGGGCCGTCATAGCCCTCGGCCAGAACAATCGCCTTGGCGCTCAGATCGCTCAGGTAGAACTCGTATTCTTCCTGCCGGTAGCCCGGGTTCAGCGGGGCCGTGGTCGCGGTCTGCGCGATGGTGACAAAGGCCGAGGCCATCTCGGGCCCGTTGGGCAGCACGATGGCCACCCGGTCGCCCCGTCCCACGCCCGCCGCATGCAGCGCATCGCGCGTCGCGGCGCTCTGGGCGCGCAGCCCGCCATAGCTCAGCCAGTCCCGCTCGGGTGCGCCAATGGCGGGCGCATCCTCCGCATGGGTTGCGATCAGCTCAGAAACCGTCTGTGCCATGAAAAGTCCCCTCGTCTTTCTTCTTCGTCTCGGTCGCGCGTGCCGGCGGTTGCTCCGGTCCTCATACGCGCGACGGGTCTGCGGGGCCCGCTCCCGTGGGCCCCAGGGTCCGCCCCGGCGTTACTCCGCCGGGACCTGCTTCTTGCCGGGCTTTTTCACATACTTCAGCAGGGGAAGCAGGAAGAAAACCAGCGCCAGAACCATGAATGTAGCCGACAGCGGGCGCTCGACAAATGCAAACACATTGCCTTGCTCCATCACCAGCGTCTGACGGAAGCTTTTCTCCATCAGCGGGCCGAGCACGAGGGCCAGCACCAGCGGCGCGAGCGGGTAATCCGCCTTGCGCAGGACATAGCCCGCAATGCCGAAGGCCGCGATCAGCCAGACATCGTGGATCTTCTGGCTCGGGGCGAAACCGCCCACGATGCACAGCACGATGACCACCGAGCAGAGCACGGTGAAGGGCATCCGCAGCGCCCAGACAAAGAGCGGGATCAGCGCGAGGTTGATCAGCACCGCCGCCACATTGGCCGTGTAAAGCGAGCTGATCATGCCCCAGACGAAGTCCGGCTGCTCGATGAACAGCATCGGGCCGGGCACCAGGCCCCACATCACCATGCCGCCCAGCAAGAGGGCCGTGGTCGGCGAGCCCGGGATGCCCAGGGTCAGCATCGGCAAGAGGGATCCGGTCGAGGCGGCGTTATTGGCGGTTTCCGGGGCGGCGACGCCCTCAATCTCGCCCTTGCCGAAATTCTCGGATTTCTTGGAGGTCGTGCGCGCGATGCCATACGCCATCAACGCGGCCGGTGTGGCCCCTGCGGCTGGCAGCATCCCGACGAAGAAGCCGAGGAACGAGCCCATGGACATGGTTTTCCACAGCTGGTTCATCCGGCGCATCCCGGCGCGCAGTTCGGAAAAGGTGATCTTGGCTGCGGTGACCGTAGGCGAGGATTTCGATGTCTCGATCGTGTAGAGGATCTCGCCGATCCCGTAGACCCCGATGGCCAGCACCAGGAAGGAGATCCCGGAATAGAAGCCCGGCATATCCCCGAAAATCAGCCGCGGTTGCCCTGAGATCAGGTCCAGACCAACCGTGCTCAGCACGAGGCCGAGACAGATCATCACGATGGTCTTGAGTGCATCGTCGCCGCCCAGACCCACAAAGGTCGTGAAGGCCAGAAGGACAAGCGCGAATTCCTCAGCTGGTCCGAAGGCGAGGGCGAGATCCGCAAGCGGGATCGCGAAAGCGGTGAAGAGGATGACCGAGATCGTCCCGCCCACAAAAGACGCGACAGCCGCCGCGATGAGCGCGAGGCCAGCCTCGCCCTTTTGCGCCATGGGTCGGCCATCAAAGGTGGTCGCGACCGCGGTCGAGGCGCCGGGAATGCCCAGCAGGATCGAGCTGACCGCGCCGCCATACATCGCGCCGTAGTAGATGGCGCAGAGCAGAATGATCGCCGAGGCGGGGGGCACGACAAAGGTCAGGGGCAGCACGATTGCCACCCCGTTGACCGATCCCAATCCGGGCATTGCGCCAATGAACAGGCCCACGGTCACGCCGATGATGACGATGAACAGGTTGAGCGGGCTCAGGGATGTTGCGAACCCTTCGGCCAGCAGAGCAAAGATATCCATGTCCGGGGTCCTTTAGAAAAACGCGGCGTAGAGCGGCAGGAACAACGGTTCTGTCACGCCCTTGGGCAGCAGGATTTTCAGGGTCACTTCGAAAAAGAAGAAGAGAAACACGGGCACGGAGAGAGTCAGGATCGCCGTGAGCTTCCAGCCATGGCCGCCATAGATCCGCAGATACCAGATCATGAAGAGCGGGATCGCCACATAGGCGCCGACGACCGGCAAGAGCGCGATCGTCACCACAAGGGAGATCGACACGGCCAGAACCGCCCGGCGCGTTTCGGGGTCGAAAAAGGGCTCTTCGGGCGCCTCGCTGCGCAAGGATCGCAACAGGATCGCGGCCGATGTCAGCAGCATGATACCGGAGAGCCAGAACGGAAATGCGCCGCCTCCCGGGCCTTCATACTCGACCCAGCCAATGGGCAGCACCAATGCGTGGATCATGAAATATCCCGACAGACCCATCAGGGCCATCGCGATCAGGCTTTCGGCTTTCAGCATGCCCCAACCCCTTGTGAATGCTTGTTCTTATATGCAAGCGCGGGCCGCCTTCCGGGGCCGCCCGCGCTCTGTCCGGCGTAGGGGATCTTACGAGCCGGTTTCACCTGCCATTTCCTTCAGGATCGCGGCGTGCTTCTCGCGCTCCTCGAGGAAATAGGCCTGCAATTCATCCCCGGTGAGGAAGTCCGACATCAGAGCCTTCTCCTCGGTGTAGGTCTGCCATTCCTCGGTCTGGGCAAGGCCCTCGAACATGGCGGTGTAATAGGCCACGGCCTCGGCGGGCATGTCCTTGGGACCGACGAAGGAGCGCTGCATCCAGTAGACGATGTCATGGCCAAGCTCGGTCGCGGTGGGCACGTCGGGGAAGACAGCCAGACGCTCGGGCGTGAAGGCGGCGATCGGGCGGACCTTGCCTGCTTTCCAGAAACCCATCTGCTCGGACGGGTTGTTCACGGTCGCATCGATATGGCCACCGACCAGGTTCTTGGCCACGGTGCCGCCCCCTTTGAAGGGCACATAGGTGTGCTTGATGCCGAACTCTTTCTCGAGCATCGCGGTCACGAGGCTGTCTTCCTGCCCGGTGCCGGTGCCGCCCATCTTCCAGGTGCCGCCAGCGTCCTTCACCGCGGCCACATAATCGTCGAGCGTCTGGATGTCGCTATCGGCATTGACCCAGAGCACGAAGGTGTCGAGCGCCATGCGCGCCAGCGGGGTGTACTCGGCGATATCCACGCCGATATCCGTGCGGATCGGGGTGGTATAGTAGCTGTTCAGGGTGGCCATGATGACATGGGCGTCGCCCGGCTTGTCCTTCAGGTAGCGCAGCGCCTCAGCGCCGGAACCGCCGCCTTTGTTCACGGGCAGCACGGGCATGGAGGCCAGGTTTTCTTTCTGGATGATCGACTGGAACAGACGCGCGAGACGGTCCGCACCGCCGCCCTGACCGGCCATGATCACCATCTCGATCGGCTTGTTGGGCTTCCAGTCGTCGTCGGCCATGGCGGGGGCGGCGAGGGATGTCGCGGCGGCGGCGGCGACGGCCATTGCGGCGCGGCGGGTAAAGTTGAGTGTCATATGGTGTCCTCCCTGATGACCTTTGAGCGACCCTTTCGGGCCGCGCCCCGTGCTGGGCGTGAGGTGCAACATGGAGCGGCGTTCCGCAGATTTCACTGGATTTCGGGTTGGCGTGTTATATGTCTGAGCAACAGAGACGAAACTTGTAATGTTGTAAGGTTTGGCATGCGCAAGACCCTTGTGGGCCCCCGGCTGCGGGCGCTGCGGCGCGAGCGCAAGCAGACGCAGGCAGAGATGGCCCAGGCCCTCGGTGTCTCCGCGGCCTATGTCAACCTTCTGGAGAACAACCAGCGCTCGCTCTCGGTACAGATGCTCATGGCGCTGACCGAGACCTACAACGTGGATTGGCGCGATCTGGTCAAGGATGACGCGGCCACCCAGCTGACGGATCTGCGCCATGCCATGCAGGACCCGGTGTTTGACGATGCGGCTCCGGACCTGACGGAACTGCGCGCGGCGCTGGATCATGCGCCCAAGCTGGTGGCGCGGTTCCTGCAGCTTCACCAGTCCCATCGCGCGACGCTGGAGAAGGTGATGCGCATTGGCTCTGACGGGGGGCTGCCCGATCTGGTGGCGACCTCGCCCGAGACCATCATCCACGACTTTTTTCGCAATCATCGCAATCACTTCGACGAGCTCGAATGCGCCGCCGAGGCCGTGCGTGCAGCTATGCCCGGCGGGCCGGATGACATCTATTCCGACCTCAAGGACCGGCTCAGCCGCCAGCATGGGATCACCGTCACGCTGGAGCGGATCCACGACATGCCCGACAGCCTGCGGGTCTATGACGAGGCGGCCAGGCGCCTGCGCCTGTCAGAGGCGCTCGATCATCCCAACCGGATTTTCCAGCTCGCCCATGTGCTGGGTCTCGTGGAATTCCCCGAGATTTTCGACAGCCTGACGGCGGGGGCGGGGCTCTCGGAGAAGTCTGGTCTGGCGCGCTGTCGGGTGGAGTTGGCAAACTATTTCGCGGCCGCTCTGCTGATGCCCTATGAGCCGATCCTCGAGCTGGCGGAGCGCACGCGGTATGATGTGGACCGGATCGCGGCGGCGTTTTCCGTGGCCTTCGAGCAGGTCTGTCACCGGCTCACCACCTTGCAGCGGGACGGGGCCAAAGGGGTGCCGTTTTTCTTCATGCGGATCGACAAGGCGGGAAATGTTACGAAGCGATTCAACTCCACGTCGTTTCACTTGGCGGAGTATGGCGGGGCCTGTCCGGTGTGGAACATCCACAACACCTTCACCTCGCCCGGTGTGATCCTGCCGCAATTCGTGGAACTGCCCGATGGGGAGCAGTTCTTCACCATCAGCCGGACCACGGATCGCCCGGTGTTCAGCCGCGACACCCAGGAGCGCCGACTGGCGGTGGCGCTGGGATGCGAGCTGAGCCATGCGGAGCGGATCGGCTATGCCGCGCCCTATCGGCTGAGCGACACCAAGCTTTTCGGCAAGATCGGGATCAATTGTCAGATGTGCCCGCGCCAGAGCTGCTCGCAGCGGGCGCATCAGCCGCTGCATATGGATCTGCCGCTGGACACCAACCGGCGTGGCAACACCCGCTACGAGAGCTGATCGATCTGTGGGGGGGCGTGGGCTTGGCTCGGGAGGTTTTGCGCCGCGCTGCGCGCGTCGCCCGGGGCGAGAGGGGCCAGCCCCTCTCGCGCTCTCCCCGGGATATTTCCAGACTTAAGTCAGATCAGCGCCCGCCTGCGACATCGAGCAGGGCGCCGGTCGTGTAGCTGGCCTCATCCGAGAGCAGGTGCAGGATGGCGCGGGCCACTTCTTCGGCGCTGCCGGGGCGTGCAAGGGGCACGGTATGGGCCAGATCGGCGGCGCGGTCGGGCAGACCGCCCTTGGCGTGGATCTCGGTGGTGATGATGCCCGGTCGCACGGCATTGACGCGGATGCCCTCGCCCGCGACCTCGAGCGCGAGGCCCTTGGTGAAGGTGTCGATGGCGCCTTTGGATGCGGCGTAATCGGCATATTGGTTCGGTGACCCCAGACGGGCCGCAGCGGAAGAGACGTTGACGATGGCACCGCCCGACCCGCCATGGCGGGTGGACATGCGGCGCACGGCCTGCCCGGCCACGAGGATCGCGCCCACGGTGTTGACGGCGAACATGCGGGTCACGCGATCTGCGCTCATCTCGTCGACCCGGGCAGGCACATCCACGATCCCGGCATTGTTGATCAGGCCGGTGAGCGGCGCGCCCACCGCGTCGATCTCGGCAAAGAGCCCCGGGATCTGGTCGGAATCGCCCAGATCCGCGGCATGGAGCGAGCTGGTGGCCCCGGACGCCGCGCAATCGGCCGCGACGGCGGCCGCGCCATCGGCATCGGAGCGGTAGTGCAGCGACAGGTGCAGGCCCGGGCGCGCGGACAGCCGGGCGCAGGCGGCGCCGATGCCCGCGCTGGCGCCGGTGATGAGGAGATGAGGCAAGGGAGGGCTCCGTTGGGTTATGCGAGGTCAGGCGGCGAGGATGCGCCCGACCATTTCGGTGACATCCCGTGACAGGCCCGGGGTTGCAGCGATCCGTTCCAGCTCGATCTTGATCAGGCGCTGGCGCTTCTCGTCATAGCGGGTCCAGCTGTCAAAGGCACTCGACATCCGCGCGGCGGTTTGGGGGTTGAGCGGGTCGAGCCGGATCAGCCAGTCGGCCAGAAGCTCGTAGCCCTCGCCCGACGCCGTGTGAAAGCCTGCGGTGTTCATGGCCAGCGCCCCGAGTGTGCTGCGGAAGCGGTTGGGGTTCTTCCAGTCGAAATCCGGGTGCGCGGTCAGGGCCTTGCAGGCGCGCACGGCCTTGTCAGGCGCCGCGAGCGAGATTTGCAGCGCGAACCATTTATCCATGACCAGACGGTCGCCGGACCATTGTTCATAGAAGGTGCTGACCGCGTTGGTGCCCTTGCCGATGCTCAGCAGTGCAGAGAAGGCCGAAAGCTGTTCGGTCATGTTGTCGGCCCCGAGGAACTGCGCCTTGGCCCGCGCACCCTCATCGATCTCGGACAGCAGACGCAGCGCTGTGCCGCGCAGGGCACGCTGGCCCGCAGCCTTGGCATCGGGGGTGTAGGGGCCCGGAACGGCCATGGCGTCATAGAGCTGGCCAAAGGCCTCGGCGCCATGGGTCGCGATGGCCCGGGTCAGGGACTTGCGCGCCGCATAGATCGCATCGGGATCCGGCGTCACCCCGCCCGAATGGAGGGTCTGGGCCAGATCATCCTCCGAGGGGAGCGCGAGCGCCAAGGCCCGGAAGGCCGGATCGAGGCTCGGATCCTGCGCCACGGTCATGACCGCGTCGAGAAACGCCTCCGCCGGGGCGGTGGTTTCGGTGATCATGGTGATCAGCGTGTCCTTGGCCAGACTGCGCCCGGCCTCCCACCGGTTGAAGGGGTCTGTGTCGTGCGCCAGCAGCAGCAGCCGATCCGCGCGGCTGATCCCGTGACGCAGCCGCACCGGAGCCGAGAACCCGCGCAGCAGCGAGGGCACCGGGCGTTCGGGCAGGCCCTCGAACCGGAAGGATTGTGTCTGTTCGCGCAGCACCAGCGTTTGGGAGGGCACAAGCTCTGCCCCGTCGCGGCCCAGAAGCCCGGTGGTCACAGGGATCACCTGGGGGGACTTGTCGCTCTGGCCCGGTGTCTCGGGCAGGTCCTGGCGCAGGGTGAGCGTGTAGGTCCCGTCCGACCAGGCCTCTGCCACGTCGAGCGTCGGTGTGCCGGCCTGCGCATACCAGAGCCGGAACTGTGCGAGATCCTCGCCCGTGGCCTCTTCGAAGACGGCGATCCAGTCCTCGATCGTGCAGGCCTCGCCATCGTGCCGCTCGAAATAGAGGTCACAGCCCTTCCGATAAGCCTCGGGCCCGATCAGGGTGCGCAGCATTCCGATCACCTCAGCGCCCTTTTCGTAGACCGTTGCGGTGTAGAAGTTGTTGATCTCGATGTATTCCTCGGGCCGCACCGGGTGCGCAAGCGGTCCCGCATCCTCGCGGAACTGGCGCGCGCGCAGCATCAGCACATCGTCGATCCGCTTGACCGCGTGGGAACGCATGTCGCCCGAGAATTGCTGGTCGCGGAAGACGGTCAGCCCCTCCTTGAGGCAGAGCTGGAACCAGTCGCGGCAGGTGATGCGGTTGCCGGTCCAGTTGTGGAAATACTCATGGGCAATGATCCCCTCGATCAGCTCGTAGTCGCGATCGGTCGCCGTTTCGGGCGAGGCGAGCACGTATTTCGAGTTGAAGATATTGAGGCCCTTGTTCTCCATCGCGCCCATGTTGAAATCGTCCACGGCGACGATCTGAAAGATGTCGAGATCGTATTCGCGGCCATATTCCGTCTCGTCCCAGCGCATGGAGCGTTTCAGCGCATCCATGGCATAGGCGCATTTACCCTCATCCCCCGGACGGACCCAGATTTTCAGCGCGACCTCGCGGCCCGAGGCCGTGGTGAAGCTGTCCTCCACGGCGACGAGCTGGCCCGCCACCAGCGCAAAGAGATAGGCGGGCTTGGGCCAGGGATCGGTCCAGCGGCCATGGCCATCCGGGTTGCCATTGGACAGGAGCACCGGCGTGCTGCCATCCTCGTTGCCCAGAATGCGGACATCGAACGGGGCCATCACATCCGGGCGGTCCGGATAGAAGGTGATCTTGCGGAAGCCTTCGGCCTCACACTGAGTGCAATACATGCCTTTCGACATGTAGAGCCCCTCGAGCGCGGTGTTTTCCGCCGGTGTGATCTGCACCTCGCATTCCCATGTGAACGGGCCGTCCGGCAGCTCGGCGGCCGGAACCGTCAGCCCGGTCGCATCCGGCGTCAGGTCGAGCCAGCGGCCATCCACGGTCGCCCGGATCAGGCGTAGGTCTTCCCCATCGAGCCGCATATCCGCCCCGGAGGAGAGTGGCGTGATCTTGAGCGTTGCGATGACCCGCGTCGCCACCGGGGCGAGGCGGAATTCCAGCGCCACATGGTCGATGCGAAACGGATAGGGGGTGTAGTCGGCAAGACGGATTGTCTGGGGGGCGGCGTCGCGCATTGCGGGCTCCTGCTGATGGGCGTCTTTGCAATTTGCGACAGTTTTTCGGGAATGGCCAGTGGCCCTGAACGCTCGTGCGCGCGCCCCGTGCCATCCGTCTCGGCGCCACCGTCCCGCAAGGCCGCCAAGTCGCCGAACGCCGAGGGAGTGTGGCGGGCAGGGGGATCGCTGTAGCGGCGGCATTAAAGCTGTCGTTCCGGGGGGCCGTTCCCGTGGCGGTCAGGCCCGTTGTCGGGTCACCTGCGGTTGAGGGCAAGAACGGATTGCGGTCGATCATGCTCCGTTCGATCTGCACGGTGGGAGGATCGCTGCATCAAATGGCGACAGATCGGCTGCGCTCGCGGATAGGGAAACGGGCTGCTCGTTACGCACTCTGGACTTTGGTCGGGACATCGCGCCCGCAGGCTGTCTTGACCGACGGGCGCGCACGCTAGTTCGACAGGCATGACCGCTCTTTCTCCTGTTCTTGTCTGGTTCAAGCGTGACCTGCGCGTCGAGGATCATCCGGCCCTCTGCGCGGCGGCCGCCCTTCGTCCGGTCCTGCCCGTCTATGTGGTCGAGCCGGAGTACTGGGCCGAGCCCGATACATCCGCCCGGCAATGGGCCTTCACGCGCGAGAGCGTGGCGAGCCTGGCGGTCGCCCTTGCCCGGCTGGGCGCACCCCTGCGCATCGAGACCGGGCAGGCGGTCGCCGTTTTCGAGACCTTGCGCGTCACCCATGGCATCACCCGGATGATCAGCCATGAGGAGACCGGGAACAGCTGGACCTTTGCCCGGGATCGGGCCGTTGCCGCATGGGCCCGGGCGCAAGGGGTGCGGTGGGACGAGCTGCCGCAATCGGGCGTGGTCCGCCGCCTGGCCGGGCGCGATGGCTGGGCGCGCCAGCGCGATCAACGCATGGCCACGCCGCAACAGCCCGTGCCCGCGCTGCGCGGGGTGGCAGAGGACGGGGCCATGGGCAGCGGGCTGCCAGAGGCCGCGGATCTCGGTCTGGCGGCGGATCCATGCCCCGGGCGGCAGCTGGGCGGACGGGACGCGGCGCTGTCGCTGCTCGGCGGGTTTCTGACCGAGCGGGGCCAGACTTATCGCGCGGCCATGGCCAACCCACTGGACGGGGCCTCGGCCTGCTCGCGTCTCAGCCCCCATCTGGCGCTGGGCACCCTGTCGGGCCGCGAGGCGACCCAGGCCGCCAAGGCCCGCAAGGTCGAAGCCAAGGGCACCCGGGACGGTTGGATCGGTGCCATGAAGAGCTTCGAGGCCCGTCTCGCCTGGCGCGATCACTTCATGCAGAAGCTGGAGGATCAGCCCAGCCTCGAGCATCGCTGCCTGCACAGCGCATATGAAGGGCTCCGTCCGGCCCAGCCCGACGCAACGCGGCTCGGGGCCTGGGCGCGGGGGGAGACCGGGCTGCCCTTTGTGGATGCCTGCATGCGGTCGTTGATCGCCACGGGCTGGCTGAACTTCCGGGCGCGGGCGATGCTGGTGGCGGTGGCCTCCTATCACCTCTGGCTCGACTGGCGAGCGTCTGGGGTGATCCTCGGGCGGTACTTCACGGATTTCGAGCCGGGGATCCACTGGCCGCAGGTGCAGATGCAATCGGGCACGACGGGGATGAATACGGTGCGGATCTACAATCCCGTCAAGCAAGGTCATGACAACGACCCGGCGGGGGTATTCACCCGACGCTGGCTGCCGGAGCTGGCGCGCGTGCCGGATCGCTACCTGCAGGAGCCCTGGCGCTGGGACGGGGCCGGGCAGATCCTCGACCGTCACTACCCCGCGCCCATCGTCGATCCCAAGGCGGCCGCCGCCGAGGCACGCCAGAAGGTCTGGGCGATCCGCACAGGCGCGGAATTCCGCGCCGAGGCCGCGCATGTGGTCGAGAAACACGCCAGCCGCAAGGATCCCCAGGGGCGGTTTGTGGACGACCGCGCGCCTCGCAAGGCGAGGCGCGCCACGGCGACGCGGACACGCGGCGCAAAACCCGCCCCGGATCAGTTGAGTTTCGATCTCTGATGGGGCGGATGCGCAAGAAAACCGACCTGCCCAGCAAGACCTGTGCGGCCTGCGGTCTGCCATTCAACTGGCGCAAGAAATGGGCGCGGGATTGGGAGGCGGTGAAATACTGCTCGGACCGCTGTCGCCGGAGCCCGCGCGCCCTAACTTCCGACAAAGACGAAGCCCGAACGTCATAAAATTGCGCAACCGCAAGAAATGGCCCGCTTTGGTCGTTTTTTCGAACCGATTTTACGAAGTCTTGTTGCCTATCGGAAACTTCTTCCCTAGTTCGTGTACGAACGCATACAATGGGGCACAGGGCCCGGGTCTTGGGGACTGGCGGGCCAAAGGAGGACGTAGGACATGGAACGGGTTGATCGCCAAGGGCTCCGGGTGGCCGCCGATCTGGCGCAGTTTATCGAGACGCAAGCGCTCCCGGGGACCGGTGTCGCGGCAGAGGCCTTCTGGACAGGGTTCTCGTCGCTGGTCCATGACGAAGGGCCGACCAATCGCGCGCTTCTGGCCAAGCGGGCGGAGCTGCAGGCCCAGATCGATGCCTGGCATGTGGCCCATCGCGGCGCGCCCCATGATGCGGAGGCCTACACGGCCTTCCTGCAGGAGATCGGCTACCTTGTCCCCGAGCCTGCGGATTTCTCTGTCGAGACCGCCAATGTCGATCCCGAGATCGCGACCATCCCCGGCCCGCAGCTCGTGGTGCCGATCACCAATGCACGCTACGCCCTGAATGCGGCCAATGCCCGTTGGGGGTCGCTCTATGATGCGCTTTACGGCACCGACGCCATGGGCGACGGCCCGAGCGGCAAGGGCTATGACCCCGAGCGCGGCGCCCGTGTGATGGCCTGGGCGCGCCAGCATCTGGACGCGGCCGCCCCGCTCGCGGGCGTGTCCTGGGCGGATGTGACCCGCGTGGATGTGGCCGATGGCGCGCTGGAGCTTGTCGCCGGCGATCTGCGCCCGCTCGTCGATCCGGACCAGTTCGTGGGCTATACCACCGGCCCGGCAGGGGATGTGACCTCGGTGCTGCTGCGCAAGAACGGGCTGCATCTGCGGGTGATGATCGACCCCACCAGCCCGATCGGCGCTGCGGACCCGGCAGGGATTTCGGATGTGCTGCTCGAGGCGGCGGTCTCGGCGATCATGGATTGCGAGGACAGCGTGGCAGCGGTGGACAGCGCCGACAAGGTGCAGGCCTATGGCAATTGGCTGGGCCTGATGAAGGGCGATCTGGCCGAGGAGGTGTCCAAGGGAGGCAAGACCTTCACCCGTGCCCTGGCCGAGGACGTCACGGCGAGCGCGCCGAATGGCGATCCTCTGGTGCTCAAGGGGCGCGCGCTCATGCTGATCCGCAATGTCGGGCATTTGATGACCAACCCCGCGATCCTTGATCGCGACGGCGCCGAGGTGGGCGAAGGCCTGATGGATGCCATGGTCACGACGCTTATCGCCATACATGATCTGGCGCGGGACGGGGGCAACTCGGTCCATGGCTCGGTCTATGTGGTCAAGCCCAAGATGCATGGCCCCGAAGAGGTCGCCTTCACCGACACGATTTTCACCCGGGTGGAGACCGCGCTGGGCCTGCCGCGCAACACGGTCAAAATCGGCATCATGGATGAAGAGCGTCGGACCTCGGCCAATCTCAAGGCCTGCATCCATGCGGCCAAGGCCCGGGTCGCCTTCATCAATACCGGCTTTCTCGACCGGACGGGCGACGAGATCCACACCTCCATGGAGGCGGGGCCCTTCCTGCCCAAGGGCGATATGAAGGGCACGGCCTGGATCGCGTCCTATGAGGATCGCAATGTGGATATCGGGCTGGCCTGCGGTTTGCAGGGCAAGGCGCAGATCGGCAAGGGCATGTGGGCCATGCCAGACCTGATGGCGGGCATGCTGGAGGCCAAGATCGGCCATCCGCAGGCTGGGGCCAATTGTGCCTGGGTGCCGTCACCCACGGCGGCGACGCTGCATGCCACCCATTACCACAAGGTCGATGTTTTCGCCCGGCAGGACGAGATTGCCGCAGGCGGTGCCCGGGGGCGCTTGTCTGACCTGCTGACCATTCCGCTGCTCGATGGGCGCAATCTCAGCGCCGAGGAAATCACCGCCGAGATCGAGAACAATGCCCAGGGCATTCTCGGCTATGTGGTGCGCTGGGTTGATCAGGGGGTCGGATGTTCCAAGGTGCCGGACATCCATGACGTCGGCCTGATGGAGGACCGCGCGACCTGCCGGATCAGCTCTCAGGCGCTGGCCAACTGGCTGCATCACGGGGTGGTGTCGCGGGATCAGGTCATGGAGGGCATGCGCAAGATGGCCGCCGTGGTGGATGCGCAGAACGCATCGGATCCCAGCTATCAGCCCATGGCGCCCGGCTTTGACGGGGTGGCCTTTGCGGCGGCCTGCGATCTGGTCTTCGAGGGCCGGGTGCAGCCCTCGGGCTATACCGAGCCGGTGCTCCATGCCCGGCGGCTCGAGCTCAAGGCGCAGACCGCCCAGCCCGCCAGCCTCAGCGCGTAGGATCGGGGGCGGCGAGCCCATGCGCCCGCCGCGGACCCGCCCCGCACAGCGTTCGGGCCCTGACGGCGCGGACGCCTCCCTTTTTCCCAGTCTCCGGCGATGCGCGTCGCGCCCGCCTTACCATCAGGACGTATCATGATTTCCATTCGCAAAGCCCGCTCCATCATCAAGGCCACCCTCGCCAAGGGTAAGGAGATGGAGCTCAAGCCCCTCACAGTCATCGTACTGGACGCAGGCGGCCATCCGATTGCCTTCGAGCGCGAGGATGGGGCCAGCCCGGGCCGGTTCGAGATCGCGCGGGGCAAGGCCTATGGCGCGGTGATGCTGGGTCTGCCCGGCTCGGCACAGATGGCCCGCGCCGAGAGCCAGGCCTATTTCATGGCCGCGATGAACGGTGCCTTCGAAGGCAAGGTCGTGCCGGTGCCCGGCGGCGTTCTGGTGCGCGACCGCAAGGGCGCCGTGATCGGGGCCGTAGGCGTGACAGGCGATACCTCGGAGAACGATGCCGCCGCGGCCACCGCCGCCATCGAGGCCGCCGGGTTCTTTGCCGACGCCTGAGCGGTGCCACGACGCGCAGCGACTTGAGCAGGGCGCACAGAGACGCACATGGGCTGTGCGGCCCTGTGCGCCCCTGTCTCTCGACCCGATCCGGGAAATGCCATATATCCAGCGCTGTACCACAGTTTCACAGGATGTATCATGGCGCGCCCGGTCGTAGGGATTATCGGCAATTCATACCTGATCAACGATCAATACCCGGTCCATGCCGGCGGATCGATGAACTCTTGCGCCATTAGCCATGTGGCGGGCGCGATCCCCTTCATCGTCCCCTCCGACCCCGAACTCGTCCAGGTCGAAGAGTTGCTGGAAGTGTGTGACGGCTTCGTCCTGACCGGGGCCCGCGCCAATGTGCATCCCGAAGAGTACGGACATATCCCCACGGAAAAACACGGCGATTTCGACCGCGCTCGGGACCGGATCACCTTGCCGCTCGTGCGGGCCTGTGTGGAACGGGGGCAGCCGTTCCTCGGCATCTGTCGCGGGTTTCAGGAGGTCAATGTCGCCATGGGCGGAACCCTCCACCCGGAGATCCGCGAGATCCCGGGGCGCGAGAACCACCGCATGCCCCCCGACGGGACGCTGGAAGAAAAGTTCGAGATCCGCCAGACCGTTTCGGTCTCGCCCAACGGTCCCTTCGCGCGTGTCTTTGGATCTGCCGAGGTGCGGACCAACACGTTGCATGGCCAAGGCATCATGGAGGCGGGACCGCGCGTGATCATCGACGGGCACGCGCCCGATGGCACGCCGGAGGCGATCTATATCGCCGATGCGCCGGGCTTCACGCTGTCGGTGCAGTGGCACCCGGAATGGAACGCCGATCAGGACCCGGTCTCGCGCCCGCTCTTCACCGCCTTTGGCGATGCGGTCCGCGCCTGGGCCGATGGACGCCGCCCGGTGCCCGTGGCGATTTCGGCCTAGCGGACCCCTCAAAAGCGGATCCGTGCCCCCAAGACGTGTCCAAGACCTCCGGGCTCTCTAGGAAGCTTTGGCAAGTTGTTGAAACCACAAGTCTTATGGGGCGGTGTCAGAGTTCTCCACGACACGCCACTCTTTGACCGCCACGCCGTACCCGCGCTGTCTTGGGATATGCTCGATAGAGAAGCCTGCGCGCTCCAACTCTTCGACAAGCGGCACTGTCACGTTTTCCAGCTTCTCATCGAAATCGATGGATCCAAAGAAATGGCTGTCCCCGGAGGTGGTTTCGACGCTGAACCCCTTCCTGCCGCGTTTGGCTTCGTGAAAGCTCCTGTTTGCAACGCGATCATCGAAAGACTTGATCGCCGCAACGTCACGCCATGGGACATGGATGCGTTCTTCCTTGATGCGAGGGAGTGTTCTTTTGACAAAACGGATGCCGCCCTCGTCCGTCGAAACCAGCGGTGATTTATCCAAGTATCCGCGGATGCAATGCGTCATCAAAGCGATCCCCAAGAGGATCCCGCTCCCGCCAAGCGCTAGGTTCAGCATGCCATCCAGGGTGAGGAGGTAGCCTTCACCAGCGGTGAGTGCCCCGTAGGCGAAGAACAGGGATGGCGCCAAGATAATTAGAACGACAAATGCCATACTGTGTCGTAGCTTGAGAAGGCTGCGTTTGACGATCATTTCTTGCATCTCCAATGGCAGAGTGGCTCTGGATTTTTTGGACTATGGCGGTCTTAGTGGGGCTCGCAACAGACTGGACATTACATTCATAAAATGGAATGTTTTGGGCAGGAGGAAACACCATGCCCAAATTGCCCAGTCTCTTGGCCTGTACGGCGATCGCCTTGCCCCTTGCGGCCCATGCCAGCGAGGACATTCCCGACCAGTACCCGCAGAGCCCGCTCTATTCCAAGCCGGTGGAGGTGATCCCCCATGTCTGGTCCGCGATCGGGGCGACCGCGCCGCCGACCTATGAGAATGCCGGGCATAACAACAATCTCAGCTTCATCCTGACGGGCGCCGGGGTGGTCGTCGTCAATGGTGGAGCCTCGGCGCAGTTGGCCGAAGCGCTCCATGCCGAGATCCGGACGATCACCGACCAGCCCGTGGTGCTGGTGATCAACGAGAACGGGCAGGGGCATGCCATGCTCGGCAACTCCTATTGGCGCGATCAGGGGGTGGAGATCCTCGCCCATGCGGATGCGGCCCATGAGTTCGAGGAATACGGTGCGCAGATCCTAGAAGGCATGAAGCGCTACAACCGCGACCGGGCCGAGGGCACGCGGCTGGTCGCCCCCGACCGGACCTTTGAGGAGCGCGAGGTGATTGAGCTCGGCGATGTGCGGATCGAGGTCCTGCATCTCGGCCCGGCGCACAGCCCGGGCGACATCCAGGTCTGGCTGCCGGACTGGGAGATCGTGATCGCGGGCGACATGGCCTTTCACGAGCGGATGCCGCCGATCTTTGCCGATACCGTGACCTCGGAATGGGTCGAAACCTGGGAGACCGCCTTCGAGCCGCTCGGGGCGACCTATGTGATCCCGGGCCATGGCCACCCGACCAACATGGCGCAGGTCCGGCGCTACACCCGCGATTACCTCGTCTATCTGCGGGGGCAGATCCGCGCCCATATCGATGAGGGCGGCGATCTGAGCGAGGCCTATTACGTGGACCAGACCCCCTATGCCCATCTCGACACTTATGAGGAGCTCGCGACCAAGAATGCGGGCCGGGTCTACGAGGAGATGGAGTGGGAGTGACCCCTTTCGCCCGTCCGGTTGCCCGGGTCGTTCGCCGATCCGGGCCCGCTGGCCCATGAGCTCTGCGCAAATCGCACAAAAAACCGCCGCGCATCTTGACGCAGTGCCCGAACGGGGCTTTGTGCCGGGGCTGCATCAATTTCGCGCTTGAGATGTGTCGCAGGGCGCGTCTAACTCGCCAGGAAACAGCGGCCCGCGCCGCGTTGGAGACCGCCATGGGCAACCCGTTTCGCGACCTCACTCTGGACCAGATGCTCGACATTCCGCCGCTCTGGCTGCTGATCTGTGCGCTGCTCGGCTGGGCTCAGGCAGAGTTCCTGCCCATTGGTCCTCCGGGCGGGGCGGTGACCGACCTGCTGGGGGGCGTTCTGGTGGGCGGAGGGATCCTGCTCATCCTGCTGGCCGCGCTGGAATTTCGTAAGCATTCCACAACGATAGTCCCGCATTTGACCCCGGGCACCCTGCTGACTGAGGGGATTTTCCGGCGTACGCGCAACCCGATCTACCTGGGCGATGTCCTGATCCTGACCGGGCTGATGCTGCGCTGGGAGGCGTGGATTTCCCTGCCTCTGGCGGCGGCCTTGGTCTATATTCTTGACCAGCGCTTCGTGCGCGCCGAAGAGGAGCGCGCCCGCGCGGCCTTTGGCGCGCGCTTCGATGCCTATTGTGCACAGACCCGGCGCTGGCTCTGATCCCTGCTGCAATTGTATACGAAGGTATGCTTGTATCGCACGGCAAGCTATGCGCCCATTGCATGGGGGCGTCTCGAACTGGTGGCGCTAACACCCTGTTGCGGCAAATCAAATCCGAGTGTTAAGAGGCCATTTGAACGAAAAGCCCGCTTGGGTGGAAACGGGAAAGGAAGACACGTGAAGATCGGGGCACCGAAGGAAATCTTTCCTGGCGAAGCACGAGTTGCGATGACGCCAGACTCTGCACTTCAGTTGCAGAAACTCGGATATGAATGTGCAATCGAAACCGGCGCGGGCGACGCGGCTGGCTTTGCGGACGCACTTTACGAGGCCAATGGGGTAGAGGTCGTCAAGACCGCCGCCGCGCTGTTCAAGGCGGTGGACATCGTCGCGAAGGTGCGCCCCCCCAGCGAGACCGAGGCCAAGCGTCTGCGCAAGGGCCAGCTCTTGATCAGCTTCTTCTATCCGGCTGCCAACGAGGCGCTGATGGATCTGGCCAAGGACAAGGGCGCGAGCGTCATTGCCATGGACATGGTCCCGCGCATCAGCCGCGCCCAGAAGATGGATGCGCTGTCGTCGATGGCCAATATCGCGGGCTACCGCGCGGTGATCGAGGCGGGCAACAATTTCGGTCGCTTCTTCACGGGTCAGATCACGGCGGCTGGTAAAGTGCCGCCCGCCAAGGTGCTGGTTGTGGGCGCCGGTGTGGCCGGTCTGGCCGCCATCGGGACCTCGACCTCGCTGGGTGCGATCACCTATGCGTTCGACGTGCGCCCCGAAGTGGCCGAGCAGGTTGAATCCATGGGCGCCGAGTTCGTCTTCCTCGATTTCGAGGAAGAGCAGCAGGATGGCGCGGCCACGGGCGGATACGCCTCGGTCTCCAGCCCCGAATTCGCGGCGGCCCAGCTCGCCAAGTTCCGCGAACTGGCCCCCGAGATGGACATCGTGATCACCACCGCGCTGATCCCGAACCGCGAAGCGCCCGAGCTCTGGACCAAGGACATGGTCGAGAGCATGAAGCCTGGCTCGGTCATCGTCGATCTCGCCGCCGAGAAGGGCGGCAACTGCAAGCTGACCGTCATGGACGAGAAGATCGTCACCGATAATGGCGTGACCATCATCGGCTATACGGACTTCCCGAGCCGGATGGCGGCGCAGTCTTCGACGCTCTATGCGACCAACATTCGTCACCTGATGACCGATCTGACCCCTGAGAAGGACGGTCAGACCAATCACGACATGGACGATGACGTGATCCGCGGGGCGACCATCACCCATGCGGGCGAAATCACCTTCCCGCCGCCCCCGCCGAAAATTGCGGCCATCGCGGCGCAGACCAAGGAAAAGCCCAAGGAGAAGACCCCCGAGGAGATCAAGGCCGAGGAGGCCGCGGCCTTCAAGGCGCAGACCAAGAACCAGGTCACGCTTCTGGCCGTTGGCGCGGCGCTGCTGCTGGGGGTGGGCCTGATTGCGCCCGCGAGCTTCATGCAGCATTTCATCGTCTTCATCCTGTCGGTCTTCATCGGCTTCCAGGTCATCTGGAACGTGGCACACTCGCTGCACACGCCCCTGATGGCGGTGACCAACGCAATTTCGTCGATCATCATTCTCGGCGCGCTGATCCAGATCGGATCGAGCTCGCTCCTGATCACCGTGCTCGCCGCGGCGGGCATCTTCATGGCCTCGGTGAATATCTTCGGCGGCTTCCTCGTGACACGGCGCATGCTCGCCATGTTCCAGAAATCCTAAGGAGCTCCGGACTATGGAATTCGGATTTACGATTGCGGCCTACGCGGTTGCAGCAGTTCTTTTCATCCTGTCTCTGGGTGGTCTGAGCGGACAAGAGAGCGCCAAGCGCGCTGTATGGTATGGCATCGCGGGCATGGCGCTGGCGGTTGTGGCGACGATCACGGGCCCCGGTCAGGGGCTGGCCTGGGCCTCGATCATCCTGATCGCGCTCGGCGCGGCTGTCGGTTATCAGCTCGCCACCAAGGTGCAGATGACGCAGATGCCCGAGCTTGTGGCGATCATGCACTCGCTCGTTGGTCTCGCGGCGGTCTTTGTGGGCTTCAACGCCGACCTGATGATCAATGACATCGCGGCGATCTACGAGGCCAATGGCCAGGTGCTCGGCGCGGTGGGTGCGGATGGCTACACGGCCATCGGTCTGCCCAAGGAGATCACCGACGGCCTGTCCTCTTTCGGCAAGCTCATCGCCAAGAAATCCGGCGTCGAGATCGGCATTCTCCGGGTCGAGCTGGTGCTCGGCATCTGGATCGGCGCCGTGACCTTCACCGGCTCCGTGATTGCCTATGGCAAACTGGCGGGCAAGGTGAACTCCGCCGCCAAGCAGCTGCCCGGTGGGCATATGCTGAACGCGGCAGCGGCGGCAGGCTCGCTGGTGCTGACGGCGATGTATCTGGGTGGCGCAGGCAGCTGGACGCTGGTTCTGCTGACGCTGCTGGCGCTCTTCATCGGCTATCACCTGATCATGGGGATCGGCGGCGCGGACATGCCCGTGGTGGTCTCGATGCTCAACAGCTACTCCGGCTGGGCGGCTGCGGCGATCGGCTTCTCGCTGGGCAATGACCTGCTGATCGTGGTCGGCGCGCTGGTGGGCTCCTCCGGTGCGATCCTGTCCTACATCATGTGCAAGGCCATGAACCGGGCCTTTGTCAGCGTGATCCTCGGTGGCTTCGGCGGTGCCGGTGGCCCGCAGATGGAGGTCGAGGGCGAGCAGGTGGCGATCGATGCCGATGGTGTGGCGACGGCACTGAACGAAGCCGACAGCATCATCATCATCCCCGGCTACGGTATGGCCGTTGCGCAAGCGCAGCAGACCGTTGCCGAGCTGACCCGCAAGCTGCGCGGGCAAGGCAAGGATGTGCGCTTTGCGATCCACCCGGTGGCGGGCCGTCTGCCCGGGCACATGAACGTGCTGCTGGCCGAGGCGAAGGTGCCCTATGACATCGTGATGGAGATGGACGAGATCAATGATGACTTCCCGGAGACGGATGTGGCCATCGTGATCGGGTCGAATGACATCGTGAACCCTGCCGCACAAGAGGATCCGAATTCCCCGATTGCCGGGATGCCGGTTCTGGAATGCTGGAAGGCAAAGCAGGTCTTCGTCTCCAAGCGGGGGCAGGGCACCGGTTATTCGGGCATCGAGAACCCGCTCTTCTACAAGGAGAACACGCGGATGTTCTACGGCGATGCGAAGGCGAGCTTCGACAAGCTGCTGCCGCTCATCGACTGATTGACGCCGACATCAGATCTGGAAAAGGCCCGCCCTGCGCGGGCCTTTTTCGTTGCGGCAACGGGCACGCGCCCGTACCCAAGAGAGACCGCAGCGGGCGGGGCGCGACGGCGCGGTCCACATGTGGACCGCGCTTGGCGGCGGCGGAAAGGGAGGAGCCCATGTATCTCGGTCTCGATATTGGCACATCGGCGGTCAAGGCGCTGATTTGGGACGGGCAGGCTGTCTGCGGAACGGCCAGTGCCCCGTTGCAGGTGGCCACACCGACGCCCGGGGCCAGCGAGCAGGATCCCGAGGATTGGTGGCGCGCGGTCTGCCAGGCTTGCGCCGATCTCAAAGGGCAATCGGGCTGGGACGCGATCAGCGCCATCGGCCTTTCGGGCCAGATGCATGGGGCGGTTTGTCTTGGCGCCGACGGGGCGGTCCTGCGCCCCGCCATGCTCTGGAATGACAACCGTGCGGAGACCGAGAGCGCGGCCATGGCCGAGGCCCTGCCGGGGATTGGCGCTCGGGCCGGAGTGCCGCCCATGCCGGGCTTTACCGCCCCCAAGCTCGCCTGGCTGGCACGGGCCGAGCCCGAGACCCATCGCGCGACCGCGATGGTGCTGCAGGCCAAGGACTGGCTGGGCTACCGGCTCCATGGTGGGTTCGTCTCCGAGATGTCCGAGGCCGCAGGCACGCTCTGGCTCGATCAGGCGGCACGGGACTGGGATGACGCCGCGCTGGCCTTCAGCGGGCTCACCCGCGCCCAGGTCCCTGAGTTGGCCGAGGGCACCGCACCCGCCGGAGAGCTGTCACGCGACGCCGCAAGAGCGCTGGGTCTCCGCCCGGGCCTGCCGGTCATCCGAGGCGGTGGCGATGCCATGGCGGGCGCCGTGGGGGTGGGCGTGGTGCAGCCGGGCCGCGCGATGATCTCGCTGGGCACGTCCGGTCAGTACTTGCTCGCCAGTGATCGGCACGCGCCGAACCCGGAACGCCTGCTGCACAGTTTCGCCCATTGCCTGCCGGGCGGATACATCCAGATGGCGGCCATGCTCAACGGGGCGGCCCCCATGGCCTGGCTCGCCCGGGCGTTGGGGCGCGAGCTGCCAGACCTGCTTGCGGCCGCTCAGACCGCGGATCCGCGCCACACACCGCTTTTCCTGCCTTACCTGACCGGCGAGCGGACGCCCCATGGCGACCCGAGCGCCCGAGCGGGGTTCCAGGGGCTCAGCCACGGGACCGGGCCGGGGGAAATGATGCGCGCCGTGATCGACGCCATCGCCTATAGCTTTGCCGATGCGCAGGACGCGCTGACCGAGGCCGGGCTGAGCGCGGACGCGCCGCTGGCCATTGGTGGCGGGGCGCGCAGTGATCTGGTGCTGCAGACTCTGGCCGATGTACTGGGCGTGGCCCTGCGGCGACCAGCCGGGGCCGATCAGGGCCCGGCCCTGGGGGCGGCCAAGCTCGCGGCACTGGGCATCGGGGCTACCGCGTTCTCGGATCTGGCGACCCCGCCCAAGATCGGTGCGGTCTTCACACCGCGCGCCGATCTGCGCCACGCGGACCGGTTGCCCCGCTTCCGGGCGCTCTATACCGGGTTGAAGGAGGTCTGCGCGCGGCCCTGACCGGGCCACGCCGTTGGGGCTCAGGCCGGGCTGGCGGCGTTCTGATCCCGTCCGTAATAGAGCCCGACCACATGCTCGGCTTCGGCAAAAAAGAGCCAGCGCGCCACCAGAACCCCGGCGAAATGGGAGATCACGGCGAGCCCGACCACCAGATGCTTGTCATTCAGCAGGATGAGCACCAGCGGCAGCACCGCCATCAGACCCAGGGCAATCACGCGCAGCTTCAGAGCATGCTTGCGACCGACCTCATAGACCATCTCGCGCATCAGGTAATTGCCGCCCGTATGGGGCGGCTCGAAGGCGCGGACCTGGGTGCCGAGGCCCGTGGCGCTGGACAGGGTCGTGGCGCCGCCGGAGAAGCCCTTGTCGCCGTGCAGCCACGCCCAGACCTGCACGGCCCCAATGGCGGCCAGCAGCCAGAGCGCCGTGGTGATATGCCCGGCCAGAAGCGCCCCGCCCCCGAGACTCAGCAGCCCGAAGAGGACCGGCGTGGCCGGCTGGTTCCAGCGCGGCACGGTTTTGAGCTGGGTATAGATCATCGCCGTGGCGAGCACTGTCGCCAGACAAAGCGCCGCGCCGAGCAGCCCGAGAAAGGCAGGCTGGTAGCCAAGAAACACCGCCGCCGCCGCGTGGAGCCCCATGATCGTCAGCGCGCCCACGGCCAGCACGGCCTCGCGGCTGAGCCAGCTTGTTTTCCACTGGGTGAAGGCGCGCCAGGCCCGTTGCGGGTTGCCCAGATGGAAGGTCGAGGCAATCAGCCCGCCCACTGACAGCGCGAAGGCAAGCGCGTAATAGACGAACCCGACCCAGCCCACCGCCTTGGGAATGCCGAGCCCGAGCCAGATCAGCAGGCCAAAGCCGATGCCAGACAGAGAGGTGAAGAGAATGACAGATTTTGCGGGATGCATGGCTCAGATCCGATCCAGAGTGCGGTCGAGCCAGCCCAGAAAGCCCGTGGGCTCGGTCGCGACCGGTTCGAGATAGGGGGCGAGCACGTCAAATTCCGGCACATCATCCTTGGGACGGGGCGGCAGGTACTTGTTGACGGGCTTGGTGCCCTGCTCGGGCATCAGGTCCATGCCACCGCGCTCGGCGACCAGCCGGCTGACATCGCTCTCCGGATCGCCCAAATCGCCGAAATGACGCGCACCGGCCGGGCAGGTGCGGACGCAAGCGGGCTGGCGGTCTTCTTCGGGCAGGGCCTCGTTATAGATCCGGTCAACGCAGAGGGTGCATTTCTTCATCACACCCGCGGCCGCATCCATCTCGCGCGCGCCGTACGGGCAGGCCCATGCGCAAAGCCCGCAGCCGATACAGGCATCCTCATTGACCAGCACGATTCCGTCCTCAGCGCGTTTGTAGCTGGCTCCGGTCGGGCAGACGGTCACGCAGGGCGCATCCTCGCAATGCAGGCAGGATTTCGGGAAGTGGATCAGCTGGGCCGGGCCTGCCTCGGGCGTGACCTCGTAGCTGTGGACGCGGTTGAGGAAGGTGCCCGTGGGCTCGGCGCCGTATGGGTCCTGATCGCTGAGCGGTGCGCCATAGCCCTGATCGTTCCAGCCCTTGCAGGCGACCACGCAGGCGTGGCAGCCCACGCAGGTATCGAGGTCAATGACGAGGCCGAGCTTCTTTTCGGTGCTGGCGGGAAGCTCGGTCATGGAGCGCTCCTTGGCTGGCGGCAGGATATGGGGGGCCAGCCCCCCAGACCCCCCGGGATATTTGGGGACTTAAGCTTGGGGGTCATGAGCGGGCTCCGAGCGGCGGGAAGCTGGGCTGGCTTGCGGGCTGGGTGCCGGTTTTGGCGATGTTGACCCGCAGGTCGAACCAGGCGGCCTGGCCGGTGACCGGGTCGGAGTTCGACCAGCGCATCCCGTCCGAGCGTGCTGGAAGCAGTTCCGAGATCAGGTGGTTGAGCAGGAAGCCCTTGGTGGCTTCGGGCGCGTCCTTGTCGAGGCCCCAGGCGCCCTTGCGTTTGCCGATCGCGTTCCAGGTCCAGACGGTTTTCGGGTTCAGCGCGGCCATCAGGGCCACCGGGATGGTGATCTGGCCGTGTCGCGAGGTCAGGGTGGCCCAGTCGCCTTCGGCAAAGCCGTGCTCCTCCCAGACGGCGCTGGGGACGTAGAGCGGGTTGACCCCATGGATCTGGCGCAGCCAGGCGTTCTGCGAGCCCCAGGAGTGGTACATGGCCATGGGGCGCTGGGTCAGGGCGTGGAGGGGGAACTCGTCCGTGCGGGCATCGGTGCTCTCGTACCAGATGGGCAGGGGGGAGAGTTTCTCTTTGATCTGCGCGCGCAGGTGGTCCGGGGGTTGGCGGTCCCCATGGCCTTCGGCGGCCAGCTGGAACCGGCGCAGGGGTTCGGACCAGAGGTTGAAGATATAGGGCTGGGGCTTGTCGTAAAAGGCCATCTCGACTGCCCAGTCCTGATAGGCGCTGTTCCAGGGCTTGTAATAGCGGGCCTCTTCGGGGACCTCGGCCTCCCAGAAGCCGCCATTGTCGATATAGCGCTGGAGCTGGTCGGGGTTCGGTGCGCCGCGCCCCTCCGCATCGCCATTGCCGCGAAAACCCGAGAGCGGGCCGACGCCCGGGCGGCGTTCATGGTTCACCATGTAATCGGCATAATCCGCATAGAGCTGCTTGCCATCGCCGTCGACGAAGCCAGGCAGGCAGAGCCGTGCGCCAAGCTCCACCAGCACGGATTGGAAGCCGCGCACATCGCGGTCGGGCTCCACCACGGGCCAGCGGATCGCATCGGCCACCGCGTCGGGTTCGCAGATCGGGCGGTCGAGCAGCGAGATGCAGTCATGCCGTTCGAGATAGGTCGTGTCCGGGAAGATCAGGTCCGCGTAGGAGACCATTTCGGAATCGTAGCTGTCCGCATAGATGATATGCGGGATCTTGTAGTCGCCATTCTCATCCGTATCGGTGAGCATCGCCATGGTCTCGGCGGTGTTCATGGACGAATTCCACGCCATGTTCGCCATGTACATGAAGAGCGTGTCGACCTTGTAGGGATCCCCCGCATGGGCGTTCGAGATCACCATATGCATCAGCCCGTGCGCCGACATCGGGTTGTCCCAGGAGAACGCTTTGTCGATCCGTGCCGGGCTGCCATCGGGTTTCAGGCAGAGGTCGTCGGGCCCGTGCACGAAGCCCAGATGCGGACCATCGAGCGGCGCGCCGGGGGTCACCTTGCAATGGGGTTTGGGATGCGCCTCGGGCGGTTTGGGGTAGGGCGGTTTGAAGCGGAAGCCGCCGGGGACCTCCACCGTGCCGAGCAGGATCTGCAAGAGGTGCAGCGCCCGGGCGGTCTGGAAGCCGTTGCCATGGGCGGAGATGCCGCGCATGGAATGCATGGCCACCGGGCGGCCTTGCATCTTGGCATGTCTGTTTCCGCGGAAATCGGTCCAGGGGATGTCGAGCTCAAACGCCTCGTCAAAGGCGGTGCGCGCCAGTTCGGCGGCCAGGCCCCGGATCCGGTCGGCAGAGATCCCGCAGCGCTCGGCCACGGCCTCGGGGGCGTAGTCTTCGCTGAGATATTTCTCGGCGATATGCTGGATCACCGGGCGGTGGCTGACCCCGGCATGACGGTGCGAGCCAGCGAGGTCCGGTTGCACGCCTTTTGTGTCGAAGGGGACGGGCTTGCCAGTGGCGCGGTCCAGAATCAGGAGCTTGCCGTCCTCGTCCCGCAGCAGCAGTCCATGCTCGGGGCTGGCGGGGTCTTCGTTCACCAGCACAGGGGCGTTGGTGAAGGCGGCGAGATAGTCGAGATCGATCCGCCCCGCGCGCAACAGGCAGTGGATCAGCGACAGGATCAGCAGGCCATCCGTGCCGGGCGTGATCCCGTACCAGTCATCGGCAACGGCGTTATAGCCTGTGCGGATCGGGTTGATGCCGATCACCTTGGCGCCGCGCGCCTTCAGCTTGCCGATCCCGATCTTGATCGGGTTGCTGTCATGGTCCTCGGCCACCCCGAACAGCAGGAACATCTTGGTATGCTCCCAATCCGGGGAGCCGAACTCCCAGAACGCGCCGCCCATGGTGTAGATCCCCGCCGCAGCCATGTTGACCGAGCAGAACCCGCCATGGGCCGCGTAATTCGGCGTGCCGAAGTTTTGCGCAAAGAAGCTGGTGAAGCTTTGCGACTGGTCGCGCCCGGTGAAGAAGGCAAGCTTCTCCGGGGCCTCCTCGCGCAGGGGGGTGAGCCAATCCGTGGCGGTCTGCAGCGCCTCCTCCCAGGAGATTTCCTCGAACTGGCCCGAGCCGCGCGGGCCGACGCGTTTCAGCGGTGCGCGCAGGCGCGAGGGGGCAGTGTGCTGCTTGATGCCCGCCGAACCCTTGGCGCAGAGCACGCCCTTGTTCACCGGATGGGCGCGGTTGCCCTCGATATAGGCGACCTTTCCGTCCTTGAGATGCACGTTGATCCCGCAGCGGCAGGCGCACATGTAACAGGTGGTTTGCCGCATCTCGTCAAAACGCGGGGTGGGAATCTCGGGTGCGACATTTTTGTTCATGAGGCCAATTTCCACAGCAGGCCCGCCGGGGGCAAGTGGTCGTCTTCGAAAATACGGGTTTCGGGGGAATAATTTACCACCAGCCGGTGGGGTCCCATCGCGCGCTGTCGCACGCCTTCGGGCATTTCGGTGGTATTGATGCCTGCCTGTGCACAAAGATCTCGCAGGATCCGGGAGAGGGCCTCCGGGTCCGGCCAGGCGGCCAGATAGCTCTGGCGATCCGCGCTCAGCAGCACCGGCGCGCCGTCCTCGGTCGTGATCCGGGGCGGGATCGGGCTTTCGATCGCCTCGATCCAGCGTTCGGCCTGACCGCCCCCGGTCAGAGCACGCCCCGCGCCGGGGGGCAGGCTTTCCACATGGGTCACGGTCGCCTCCAGCCCGTTCAGGCCGGGGCCGAGCGGCAGCGCCATGGTCAGCTCCGGCGTTTTGGAGCCTGCGCGTGGGCCGACCAGCACCTGTGCCGGGGTCTCGGCGAGAAAGGCCGTCATCTCGGCGCTGAGGTTGAGCAGGCCCGGGACGAGGATCAGGTCATAGCCCGACAGGCGCGCCGGATCCGCGGGCAGGATATCCACGGACAGGCCCAGTTTCCGCAAGCCCCGATACATCTCGAAACACAGCGAGAAATAATCGAAATCTGCGCCCTGGGGTTGCACCTCCCAGGCCCATTGGGACGGGTAGTTAAAGACCAGTGCCACGGGCGCGCGCGACATCCGCGCCTCGGGCAGGGCGGCGATCTCCTCGGCCACCTGACGCGCCTCAACGAGGCCCAGGGCCTCGGCATCATCGGCGCGCAGAAGGCCCGCATGCATCTGCTCCTGCGCGAAGGGGGCCTGCCGCCAGCGGAAATAGCACACGGCCTCGGCCCCATGGGCAAAGGCTTCGTGGGACCAGAGCCGCACCATCCCGGGCAGAGGAGCGGGGTTCCACGGGGCCCAGTTCACCGGGCCGGGCTGTTGTTCCATGATCCACCAGCGTCCGTCCTGCCCGACCCCGCGATAGAGGTCGTGGTGGAAGGCCTGAAAATCCGGATCCCCCTGGCGAAGATAGGTCGCCTTATGGGCCGCATCGCCTTCAACGCGGTCCATCAGGAAGCCCATCGGATAGCTGTCCCAGCTCGCGATCTCCAGATCCGCGCCAAGGTCATGGTGATCGAACTCGGTGACCCGGCCCATATAGTTGTGGATCAGCGGCGCATCCGTGAGCGTGCGCAGGGCCTCGACCTGCGCGCGGTTGAAGGCCACGACCATGTCCGAGGCAAAACGACGGAACGCCATGGCGTGAGAGGGGTTCGGCTCGGTCACGGTCAGGTTCGGCAACTCGATTTGGTCGAAGCTGTCATAGTCCATGGACCAGAACACATTGCCCCAGGCCCGGTTCAGCGCCTCTGTTGATTGATAGCGCTGCGCCAGCCAGTCGCGGAACCCGTCCCGCGCGGCGGGTGAGTAGCTGAGCGTGGTGTCGTGACAGCCGTATTCATTGTCGATCTGCCAGGCCACCACACGCGGGTCGCGGCCATAGCGTTCGCCCATGATACGGGCGATCCGCGCCGCCTCGGCCCGGTAGCCGAGATGGGCGAAACAGTAATGCCGCCGCGATCCGAACCCGCGCGGGCGGCCCTCGGCATCATGGGCCAGCATGTCCGGATGCTTGTCCAGCATCCAGCGGGGCGGGGTGGCCGTGGGGGTGCCCATCACCACCTCGAGCCCGGCCTCGGCCAGCACCGCAACCGCGCGGTCCAGCCAGTCGAACTGCAGATCCCCGGGGGAGGGCTCCAGCCGGGACCAGGCGAACTCGCCAATCCGGACAAGGGTCAGCCCCGCCGCTTTCATCCGCGCTGCATCGCGCGGCCATTGATCCTCGGGCCAGTGCTCAGGGTAGTAGCACACCCCCAGCTTGCGGCTCACAGGATCACCCGTGGTTCCGGGCGCCCTTGGGCGACCCCATGGGCGGTGAAGACGCAGCCGTTTTCGGGGGCCTCGGCAATCTCTTCGGCCCTGAGCCCCTCACGCGCCGTGGTGATAAAGAGCTGATCCAGTCCGGCCCCGCCAAAGGCAGGGCAGGAGGCATGCTGCCCGGCGCAGTCCACGGCCCGAAGAAACGCGCCCTCGGGGCTGTAGCAGGCCACGCGGGATGCCCCCCATTGGGCAATCCACAGATTGCCCTCCTTATCGGTCACAGCACCGTCCGGGTTCAGCCCTTCGGTGCGCAGATCGACCGCCACCTCTGCCGGGCCATCGGGCCAGCCCTCTGCATCAACGGGCAGGCGCATCACCTGCCGTGTCGGTGTGTCCGTGTAATAGGCGCAGGCCCTGTCCCGGTCGAAACAGATCGCGTTGGAGATCGTGATACCCGGCACAACCCGCCGCAAGGCGCCATCGTGGAAGCGATAGATTGCTCCGGCACCGGGCTCTGCCGCCTTGCCCATGGTCCCGATCCAGAACCCGCCCCAGGGGTCAGCGCGCCCGTCATTGGACCGTGTTGCGGGACTGTCCGCCTCCAGCGGGGCGAGGAACTGGCTCTCGCCCTCGATCAGATCGAAGGTCACCAGCGCGGTTTCCGACGCGATGAGCAACGTATCGCGATCCACCCAACCCGCCGCTGAAACCATCTCGTCGAACGCCCATTCCAAAGGCCCGTCGGCATCCCGCGACAGCATCCGCTGCCCGGTGATGTCGAACCAGAAAAGCTGCTGGCGTTCGGGGTGCCAGAGCGGTCCCTCGCCAAGCGCGCAGGGCCGGTCATCATAGAGCGCCGCGATCACGAGATGGCCGCCCCGTAATAGCGCACGATGCTGAGCGCCTTGAGGTAGACCTGTTCATCCGTGTCGCCGGGCGCATAGAGCGAGCTGCCCAGACCGAACCCCTTGGCGCCCGCCGCGAGCCAGGCCGCGAAATCCGGCCCGTCGATCCCACCCACGGCATAGATGTCCGTGCCCTTCGGCAAAACGGGCACCAGCGCCTTCAAAAGCCCAAGCCCACCCACCGAGGCCGGGAAGAGCTTCAGCCCCGTGGCCCCGGCCCCGAGCGCCGCAAAGCACTCGGTCGGGCTGAACACGCCCGGAAAGCTCAGCATATTCTGCGCGCGGGTCTCGCGGATGACGTCTGTGTCGGCGTTGGGCGAGACGATGATCTGTCCGCCCGCGGCCTTCACATCGCGCACCTCGTCCCGGGTCAGGACCGTGCCCGCCCCGATCAGCGCGCTGTCGCCCAGGGCCTCGACCATGGCCGCGATGCTGTCCAGCGCGTCCGGCGAGTTCAGCGGCACTTCGATCCGGTCGATCCCGGCGCTGACGAGACGCGTCGCCACGGGCACGGCTTCGGGCGGAGTAACGCCGCGCAAAATGGCGATCAGGGGTCTGCTCATGCGGTTTCTCTCAAGCTGGCATAGGCGCTGGCGAGCCCGGCGCGCACCATCTCGGCGCCATCGGCGATCCGGGCGGGCACGGCCTGCGCGTCAAGTGCAGTCTGGTAGGGGGCGGTGACCTTGGGCGCGCCGATCAGCGCCACCTGCTGGCCCAGCCAATAGGGGCGGGCGGCGACAAGCTCCGCCCCGATCAGGAGGCCCGAGAGCCGGGCGCGCGTCGCATCCGGCGCGCTGCCTTCAAGCAAGTCCGTGGCGCGCAGGCCAAAGAGCCGCGCCGCGATCCGTTCGGGCCGGGCCATGCCATCGCTGAGCCCTTCGGCAAAGGCCTCTGCATCCCAGCCGGCATCCGCGAGCGAATGGCGCAGCACCGAATGGCGTGCGAGGGTGAAATAGAGCTCGCCGGTCATGAAGGTCTGGAAGCTGACGACCTCGCCCGCGCTGATATGGGCCCATTTCGTATGGGTGCCCGGCAGGCAGATCACCCCGTCCCAGCCCGGGTTGCGGGCAAGAAACCCGGCAATCTGGGTCTCTTCCCCGCGCATGACATCCGCAGGCTTGGGTTGCTTGAGCCCCGGGATCACATGGACCCGCAGCCGCGGGTCGGCACAGGCGGCGCGCACGGGGGCGGGGCCCAGCGGGGCGCAGGGCACCGCCGCATAGGGCGCTTCGACCCAGCCCTGACGGGAGCCAACCATGCCACAGGCCAGCACATCCGTGGGCCCCTCCAGCCAGTCGCCAATCAACGCCAGCAAGGCGGGCTCGAATCCGGCGCGATTCAGCGTGCCCATGCCCGCATCCGAATGCGCCTCGGCCCGGACCGTCTCCCCGGCCATGCGCCAGGCCCGCAGATGCGAGGTGCCCCAGTCTACTGCGATCCAGCCGGTTTCGTTCATCCTGTCACCACCACGCCACCATCCACGACCATGCATTGTCCGGTCATCATACGGCTGCTGGCCGAGGCAAGAAACAGGGTCGCGCCGACGATATCCTCGGGGGCGAGATGCTCCTTGAGGCAGGCGCGGGACAGATGCGCCTCCAGATCCTCAGGCGTGGCCCACATGTCGAGCTGTTTCCGGGTCAGGACCCAGCCCGGGGCGAGGGCGTTGACCCGGATCCTGTCCGGCCCGAACTCGCGCGCAAGGCTGCGCGAGAGGCCGGTGATACCGGCATTGGCTGTGGTGTAGGCCGGGTAGCCCGCATTCCCCATCATGTAGCTGATCGAGCTGAAATTCACGATGGCCCCGCCGCCCGCCGCCGCCATGCCCGGTGCCACGGCCTGAGCGGCGAAGAAATACGCCTTGAGGTTCACCGACATCATCCAGTCCCAGAACTCGGGCGTAACCTCTGCGGTGCTGTGGCGTTTGTCATTGGCGGCGTTGTTCACGAGGGCGGTGATGGGGCCATGGGCCTCCGCCGACCGGGAGATGGCGGCGCGCAGGCCTTCCGTATCGGTGATGTCGCCTTGAATGAAGAGCGGTGCGCGCCCGTGTTTCGCGGTCATCTCGGCGACGAAATCGCTGGCATCGGAGCGACCGATGAAGGCCACCTGCGCGCCCTGGGCCATGAACCCATCGGTCAGCGCAGCACCAATGCCGGAGCCGCCGCCGGTGATGAAGACGGACGCGCCGTCGAGGTCGGAATAGCTCGCAGTCATCAGTGGCTTTCTCGTGTCACAGGGCGGGTGTCCTGACCCACCAGAAAATCCAGATCCGCGCCCTGATTGGCCTGCAGCACGTGATCCACATAGAGCTTGGCATAGCCGCGCGTGTAATGGGGCGGGTCGGGGGTCCAAGCTGCGCGGCGCGCGGCAAGCTCGGCATCCTCCACCAGCAGGTCAAGCACCCCGTCCTTGGCCGAGATGCGGATCCGGTCGCCGGTCTTCACGAGGGCCAGCGGTCCACCCGCCTGCGCCTCGGGCGCCACATGGAGGATCACGGTACCATAGGCGGTGCCCGACATGCGCGCGTCTGAGACGCGGATCATGTCGCGCACGCCTTCGCGGACGAGCTTGGCCGGGATCGGCATATTCCCCACCTCCGGCATGCCCGGATAGCCCTTGGGGCCGCAGCCCTTGAGCACAAGGATCGTCTCAGACGTCACCGGCAGGTCGTCGCGGTCGATATTGGCTTTCATGTCCTCGATGTTCTCAAACACGAAGGCCTCCCCCTCATGTTCGAGTAGGGCATCCGTGGCCGCCGAGGGTTTCACGATCGCCCCGTCAGGGGCGAGCGATCCGGTCAGAACCCGGAGCCCGGCTGCGGGTTTCACAGGGGCCTCCATCGACCGGATGACATCGCTGTTGAAACACTCTGCTCCCTCCGCATAGGCGGAGATATCCTTGCCCAGCACGGTGGTAGCGGGACGCAGATGGTCCTTGAGCTCCGACAGGACCACGGGCACGCCGCCCGCATAGGCGAAATCCTCCATCAGGTACTGGCCCGAGGGCATGCAGTTCACCAGCAGGGGGATCTCGCCGCCGATCTCGAAATCCTTGAGGCTGAGATCGACATTGGCGCGGCCCGCCAGCGCCAGAAGGTGGACGACCGCATTGGTCGAGCCACCCACGGCGGCATTGGCGAGGATCGCGTTTTCGAAGGCCTCCTTGGTCAGGATCGCGCTGGGGCGCAGGTCTTCCTCGACCATCTCGACGATGCGTTTGCCGGTCAGATGCGCGAGGGCCATGCGTCGCGCATCCACGGCCGGAAGGGCGGCATTGGTGGGCAGGGACAGGCCCATTGCCTCGACCAGCGAAGCCATGGTGGAGGCGGTGCCCATGGTCATGCAAACCCCGGCGGAGCGGGACATGCCGGCTTCGGCATTCATGAAATCGGCCAGTGTCATCTCGCCCGCGCGCACAGCCTCGGAGAACTTCCAGACATCCGTGCCCGATCCGATATCCTGCCCGCGATACTTGCCGTTCAGCATCGGCCCGGCAGAGACGACGATGGAGGGCAGGTCGACCGAGGCCGCGCCCATGAGCTGGCCCGGGGTGGTCTTGTCACAGCCGCCCAGCAGAACGACGCCGTCCATGCCATAGGCGCGGATGGATTCCTCTACATCCATGGCCAGCAGGTTGCGGAACAGCATGGCGGTGGGCTTCATCTGGGTCTCGCCCAGCGACATCACCGGGAACTCGACCGGGAAGCCGCCCGCTTCCCACACGCCGCGCTTGACGCCTTCGGCGAGGGTGCGCAGGCCGTGATTGCACGGTGTCAGCTCGGACCATGTGTTGCAGATCCCGATGACCGGGCGGCCATCGAAGACATGGTCCGGAAAGCCCTGGTTCTTCATCCAGGAGCGGTGAATGAACCCGTCCTTGTCGAGCTTCCCATACCAGGCACGGTTGCGGCGATCAGTGGTCATGGGCACCCCCGTGCGCGGTGCATATATGCACCGCGCGGACCCGCGCAGCTGTGCGTTGCCTGCGGGATGCTGAGCGTCTCGCAAGGGCACCCAGAGCGTCCTGCGCGGTGCACATGTGCACCGCGCCACGTGAGGAAATGATTGGTCATCATGCGGCTTTCTTCGGGCGGGCCCAGTCGGGGATCCAGCTGCCATGGGCGGCAAGCAGATCCGTGACAAGGTTGCGGATCTGGCGCAAGTCCAGTTCCGCGGCGGTGTGCGGATCCATCATCGCGGCATGGTAGATATGCTCGGGTGTCTCATCCAGCAACGCGTGCACCACCAGTTCCTGCACATTGATCTGGGTCCGCATCAACGCCACCAGCTGCGGCGGGATATCCGTCACCGTGCTTGGCTGCACTCCGTTGCTGTCCACCAGACACGGGGTTTCCACCACCGCCCCGAGGGGCAGTTGCGGGGTCTGGCCTGTGTTCTGCAGGTTGCCATAGATCCGGTAGGGCTGGTCCGTGACCATGGCGTTCATGATCTCGGCGGCGAATTCGTGGCTTTTCTCCACCGGGATCGCTGCTGCCCCCGTCAGCCCGGCGGCCTGGGCACGCCAGTCTGCGATCTGCTCGACGCAGCGGGTCGGATACTCATCCAGCGGCACGGCGAACTGCGCAATCAGATCCTCGCGCCCCGCCTTGATGAACCAGGGCACGTATTCGGCAAAATGCTCGGAGCTTTCGGTGCAGAAATAGCCCAGATGATCCATCACCTCATAGCGCACGTTGTTCGCGCAGCGCGGCATCAGAAGCGGCGGTTTGGGCAGCGCCCCCCCCGCATACCCCGCCCGCAACGCAGGATAGAGGTCGCGGCCCCGATGGGTCAGCTCGAGGAAGAATGCCACATGGTTCACCCCGGCGACGCGGTAGCGGATCTCGTCCTGCGGCAGGTCCAGATCATGGGCCAGCTCCTGCACCGTGTTCTGTACCGAATGGCACAAGCCCACGGTCCGCACGTGGGGGTAGCGTTCCGCCAGGGCCCAGGTGTTGATCGCCATGGGGTTCACATATTGCAGCATCACCGCATCCGGGCAGACCTGCGCCATATCCTCGGCCACGGCCCAGAGATGGGGCACCGTGCGCAACCCTCGCATGATCCCGCCGATCCCCAGCGTATCGCCGATGGTCTGGCGCAGACCGTAGGCTTTGGGGATCTCGAAATCCGTCACGGTGCAGGGCTCATACCCGCCGATCTGAAAAGCGGTGACCACGAAATCGGCCCCCTCCAATGCGGCACGGCGATCCGTATGGGTGCTCACGGTCGCGCCCGTGCCCATGGTGCGGATCATCGCCCGCGCCACCAGCTCGCTCTCGGCCAGCCGCGTCGCGTCGATATCCATCAGCGCGAAATGGCCATCCCGCAAAGCCTCGAAATGCAGTGCATCCCCGAGGATGTTTTTCATGAAGATTGTCGAGCCTGCCCCGACAAAGGCGATTTTGGTCATTTCACAGCTCCAAGAGTGAGACCAGCGATGAAGTGTTTCTGCATCAGGAAGAACATGGCCACTGGCGGCAGGGCGGCGATGATGCTGCCTGCGCTCATCATATGATAGGCGGCCGTGTACTGCCCGTTAAAGGAGGTGATCCCGGCGGTGACTGGCTGTGCATCGACTCCTTGGGTCAGCACCACGGCCCAGAAATAGTCGTTCCAGATGAAGGTGAAGATCAGCACCGAGAGCGCCGCAATCGCGGGCTTCATCAGCGGCAGCACCACGAACCAGAAGATCCGCCACTCGGCGATCCCCTCGACCCGCGCAGCCTCGATCAGCTCGAAGGGCAGGGCCCGGATGAAGTTGCGCATGAAGAGCGTGCAGAACCCGGTCTGGAACGCGATGTGAAAGAGCACGAGCCCGGTCTTGGTATTATAGAGCCCCAGATCCAGCGTCAGGTCGCGCACAGGCACCATCAGGATCTGGAAGGGGACGAAATTGCCCGCCACGAACATGAAAAAGATCCACAGGTTTGCCTTGAACTTGTAGATGCCGAGGGCAAAGCCCGTCATGCAGGACAGAGCCACCGCGCCGATCACCGTGGGCACCGTGATCAACACTGAGTTGATCAGGTAGCGGGGCATGTCCGATTCCAGAAAGACCCGGCTGTAGTTTTCCACGAAGCTGATCGAGGAGGGCCAGGTCCAGTAATTGCCCGTGGCGAAATCCCCTGCCGGCTTGATGGAGAAGACCGCTACGGCGATCAGCGGCAAAAGCCAGAAGATCAACGCGACCGGCAGCAGCGTTTTGTAGGCGATTTGCTGACCCCGGGGGGCCGTCTCGATGGGGGCTGGAAACATCTCAGGCTCCTTTCCGGGGGGGCAGGCCGTCGCGCAGGGCCTTGGGCAGCTTGGCGCGGATCAGATCATAGGAGGTCGTGACGCGGTGGATGATCTCCTCCGGGGCGGCATCCTCCGGCAGTCGTACCCAGCTTTTGTGGAAGTAGGGGGCGCGCTCGGCGACCCCGGCCTCGATCAGCATGGACGCGGTCTCTACCGCGTCGCATTTGACCGCCACGCCCGGGTACTTGTGGCCAAAGCAGGCGAACATCTTGCCACCCACCTTCCAGGAGGGGATTTCGTCCTCGGACAGGGCCAGCTCGGCCCCGGGCAGACGCGCGCAGATCGTATCCACGCTGTCGCGGAGAAGGGAGGTGGTCTGCATCACCGTGCCTTCTCTTCGCGGTACATGGAGTAGAGGAAATAGGCGATGAAGCAGAGCATGATGGCAAAGAGCACCACCGCGATGGCCGCGCCATATCCCATGCGGAAGCCATATTCGCTGAGCGCGACTTCGAACATGTAATAGGCCAGCACCCGGCTTGACCCGAAGGGCCCGCCCGCAGTCATCACCGAGATCATGTCGAAGGACCGCAGGGCGCCGATGATCGTCACCACGAAGGCGATGAAGGTCGCCGGGCGCAGCTGCGGGATGATGATGTACCACAGCATCTTCCAACGCTTGGCCCCGTCGAGGCGGCCTGCCTCGATCTGCTCGGGGTCCACGGCGTTGAGGCCCGTCAGGTAGAGGATCATGCAATAGGCCGTCTGCGGCCAGAGCCCCGCTGCGATGATGCCGTAGGTCACGTAGCGCTCATCCCCCAGCACGTTGATCGGCGCGATCCCGACCGAACCCAGCAACGTGTTCAGCAACCCGAAGGTCGGGTCGTAGAACCATGTGAAGACAAGGCCGACGACCACCTGGCTGATGACGAAGGGAAAGAAGAACATCGATTTGTAGAAGCGGATGCCAGTGACCGTCTGGTTCAGAAACAGCGCGATGAACAGCCCGCCGGGGATCGCCAGCAGGTAGAGCACCAACCAGATCACATTGTTCTTCAGCGAGGTGAAGAACGCGTCGCGATCCACGAACTCCCAGTAGAGATCCTCGTAGTTGCGCAGCCCGACATATTCCGGCTGCCCCAGCCCGTCCCATTCATAGAGTGAGACATTGAAGGACTGGAAGATCGGGAAGATCACATAGAGCGCGAAGAACAGGATCCCCGGCGCAAGGAACAGCCAAGGGGTCAGCGCGAACTGGTTGCGGTGAAACCAGGAGCCGCCGCCATTGACGGCACGAACATCGGAAAGGGCTGTCTCGGACATGGCTAAACGCTCGTTTCTGGGGCAAGGGGGGCGGACCCGGTCCGGGTCCGGTCCGTCATCATTCGGGGTTCAAATCTGCATGCGCAACGATGCGGCGTGCCGCGAAGACGGCTCAATTCTGCGGGCATTGAGGTCTCCTTTCCTGAAACCACGGACCGGCGCGGGCCGGGGGCGATGGCGGTTCTGCGCGGTGGCGTCGGCCCGGTACGGGCCGATGTCGCGGCCCTGATACTGCCCTGTGTTCCGGGGGCGGGCCGGTGAGGCGGGGCCGGCACATCCCGACCGCGCCGGTCTTAGTGTCCCCGTGGGTCCGGGGTGCGTCCGCGCCGTCGGGGTTCCCCGACGGCGCTCGGGATCCGCTTAGTAGATCCGCTTGCGCGCGCGCTCGAGCCGGCTCAGGATCCGGTCGATCTCGTCCGGCTTGACCATGAATTCCTGCATGCCTTCCATGGCGACCTTGGCCATCTCGGCCGGGGCGTCCCGGTCAAAGAACTGCGCCAGCGCATAGGCGTTGTTCAGTAGCTCGAACCCTTCGACGATGAATTCGTCATCGGATACGGAGGAGTTCCGGTTCACCGGCAGCTGACCCAGCGTGATGTTCGCTTCTGTCTGCTGCCCCGCCTCGGTGACAAACTTCAGGAACGCCTTCGCGGCGACCTTGTTTTGCGCGGCTGAGGGAATGTGGAACGTATCCGTGGGGGCTTCTTCGGCCATGGGAATGCCGGGTGTGATCTCCGGGAACTGGTGGAAGCCGATCTGATCGTCGGTCAGGCCACCCTTCCGGTAGAGATCGACGGCGAAGTTGCCTTTCACCATCATTGCCGCATCACCCTGGGTGAAGAACGGCACGGATTCCTGCCAGCTATAGGCGGTGTGGTTGTCGATGAACGCGCCCATGTCGATCAGCTCGCGCCAGCGCGCGAAAACGTCTTTGACACGATCATCGGTCCACTCGATCTCGCCATTGGTCAGGGCCATGTGGAACTCGTACCCGTTCTGGCGCAGGTTCAGGTAGTCGAACCAGCCCGCCGCGGTCCACAGCCACTTGGTGCCGATGGAATAGCACTTCAGTCCGGAATCCAGAATGGCCTGGCAGTTCGCCTTGAACTCTTCCCAGGTGTCGGGCTCGCTCAGGCCGAGCTCGTTAAAGATGTCCTCGCGGTAATAGACACCCCACTGGTAGTAGGTATAGGGCACGCCCCACTGCTTGTCGTCGATGGTCATCGCGAGCTTCGTCGAGGCCAGATTGGCCGAAAGCTCCGCATCCCAGACATCCGAAACGTCCTCGAACAGGCCCGCATTCACATAAGGCAACATCCGGTTGCCCGCATACCAGTTCGCCACATCGGGCGGGTTCGCGGTCAGGAAGTTGCGGATCTGCGTCTTGTACTCTTCGCGGTTGATGATCGTCAGATCGACCTCGAGATCCGGATGCATCGCGTCGAAATCGGCGGCAAGCTTTTCCATCGTCGCCCGCGGGGCCGGATCGTGCATGTCCGAGAAGATCACGAGCTTGCCGCTCAGATCCTCGGCAAGGGCTGGCCCGGCCAGAACGGCGGCACAGGCCAGCGTCGCAACGGACGCTTTCAGTGTGGATTGCATGATGTCCTCCCTATGGTCTCATGCGGATTTTAGTTTCAATATTTGAAACCAAGTTTTATATATTGAAATGATGACCTGACGTCGCCTATGCTGTCAACAGGTTTCCGCCGCCAAGAGCGGAGCCAAGGGAGGAGACCCGCATGACCGGAGATGGTACCGTCGGCAAGGCGCTGGCTGTTCTGGACCAAGTGGCCGCATATGGCCGCCCGGTGCGGTTTGGCGAGCTTCTGACCGACAGCGCGTTCCCCAAGGCGACGCTCTATCGCTTCGTCCAGACGCTGACCAATCAGGGCATGTTGCAATATGATCCGGACCGGCAGACCTATGCGCCGGGCATGCGCCTTGTGCGTCTGGCCCATGCGGCCTGGACCCAAAGCTCGCTAGCCCCATTGGCGCGGTCCCATGTGGATGCCCTGAGCGCCGAGCTGGGCGAGACGGTCCATCTCGCGCAGCTCGACAATGCTCAGGTGCTCTATGTGGACAAGCGCAACGCCGCGAAGCCTGTCGAGATGTTCTCGCAGGCGGGCAAGGTCGGGCCGGCCTATTGCACCGGGGTGGGCAAGGCGATGCTTGCCTTCCTGCCGGAGGCCGAGCTGGCGCGAATCATCTCGCAGCAGTCATTCCACCGCTTTACCGAACACACCCATACCAGTGGCGAGAGCCTGCGCCGGGATCTCGCCGAGATCCGCGCCCGGGGCTACGCCTTTGATCGCGAAGAGCATGAACCGGGGATCATCTGCCTTGCGCTGCCGATCCTTGCCGGGGGCGGGCGCGTGCTGGGCGCGTTGTCGATCACGAGCACCACCGCCCGCATGGCGTTGCCCGCCCTCGAGGCGCACGCACCGCTCATTCGCCACGCGGCGGAGCGCATCGCTGCAGACGCGCAGGACTGGCACTTTCCAGGTGCCACCGACGCGCTGCCACATACAGGAACCTGAACGGAGGAGGGGCCGGGCATGTCCGGGATCGTATTGGAACACGCTATCAAGCGCTATGGAGACACGCAGGTGATCCATGGTGTGGATCTGACCGTGGAGGATGGCGAGTTTTGCGTCTTTGTCGGCCCGTCCGGCTGTGGCAAGTCCACGCTGTTGCGGATGATCGCGGGTCTGGAGGAGACCAGCGACGGGACGATCTCGATCGGGCCCCGGGATGTGACCCGGTTGGACCCTGCCGAGCGGGGCGTGGCGATGGTGTTTCAGACCTATGCGCTCTATCCGCATATGACCGTTGAGGAAAACATGGGCTTCGGGCTCAAGATGAACGGCGTGCCCAAGGACGAGATCAGGCAGAAGGTCTCGGGGGCGTCCGAGATCCTCAAGCTCGATCAGTATCTCAAACGCAAGCCCAAGGCGCTCTCGGGCGGGCAGCGGCAGCGGGTGGCGATTGGACGGGCCATCGTGCGCGGGCCGGAGGTGTTTCTGTTCGACGAGCCACTGTCGAACCTCGATGCGGAGTTGCGGGTCGAGATGCGGGTGGAGATCGCCCGTCTGCACAAGGAGATCGGCGCGACCATGGTCTATGTGACCCATGATCAGGTCGAGGCGATGACGCTGGCCGACAAGATCGTGGTGTTGCGCGCGGGCAAGATCGAACAGGTGGGCGCGCCGCTGCATCTCTATCGCGACCCGGACAATGTCTTTGTCGCCGGGTTCATCGGGTCGCCCGCAATGAATTTCCTGAAGGGCGAAATCCTGGACGGCATGGTCCATGTGGACGGGGTCGCGCCGCTGGCGGTGCCAGCGGCCGAGGGGCGGTCCGGCAAGGTGATTGTCGGGGTGCGCCCGCAACACCTCAAGCTTGATCCGGCGGGGGACACTCATCTGGTCGACGTGACCGAGGCGCTCGGGGATGTGTCCTACCTGTATCTCAAGGCGGCAGATGGGGCGCGGCTGACCGTGGAGGCCGGGGAGGAGGACCCGCTGCCGGAGGGTAGTGGGGTCGGTCTGGTCCTGTCGCCGGATCGGGTCATGCTGTTTGACGCCGAAACCGAAGAGCGCCTGCGCTAGGAGGGGCGGGGGCCGGGGCGTCGCCCTGGACTTGGTCGCGGGGCAGAGCGTCTCCGCGACGCGGCAGGCCGCGCCACTCGGCGCTCTGCGGCGGAGCCCTCCCCGGCGGTGCCGGGTCGCACTGCGCCGGGCGCCACAGGAACCTCACTATGCTCCGGGGTGTTTCCGGTGGCTCGGCGGCCATGCAGCGGGGGCGGAGGCCGCGTCCCTGTCTCCGCCGCGGGTGACCGGGCAGGGCTGTTGCGCGAGGCGGGACTGGCGCAAGATCCAGTGACGCGCGGTGATCGCCGCGGCCAGAACCACCGCCCCTTGCAAGGCGGTAACCGCAAGGCTCAGGCAGGCGTCGCTTTCGGCGGTCCCGAGCCAGAACTGCAAGGGGCCGAACTGCCCTTGGCAGTCGAGATCTGTCAGATCCATCCTTTCCTCCCAATGGTACACGATCACCCGTCGCGCATTGCTCCATCCTGATCCGGGATCGCGCCGGAAGTGGGGCGCAGTTGCGGCGCGTTTGGCTGCGCGCCGGAGAAGGGGCGGTGGTCCGCAACGGGGAAAACGTCACGTGGACCTATCCCCCGGGGGAGGATAAGCTGCCCCGATGACCGAGCCGCACAGACATGCCAGCCATCCCGCCATCGCCAAGCGCCTCAAACGTGCCGAGGGGCATTTGAGATCTATCGGCGGCATGTTGGAAGATGGGCGACCCTGTGCCGAGATTGCCCAGCAGCTCCATGCGGTGCAGAAGGCGGTCGAGCAGGCGAAACGCGTTCTGATCCAGGATCACATGGACCATTGCCTGAGCGCCCCCGCGCCGGAGCCCGAGGCCCTGCAAGCCGCGCTGGACGAGATGCGCGCGTTGACGAAGTACCTGTGATGACTGACCAGACGGCCCGTCACACGCGGATCAAAGGGAGGGCTGCATGGATCTGAGCGGGATGATTGCGGCAGGTGGGGCCAACCCCTTGGTGCTCTTTGCACTGGCGCTTGCGCTGGGCGCGCTGCACGGGCTGGAGCCCGGGCATTCCAAGACCATGATGGCCGCCTATATCATCGCCGCCAAGGGCACGGTGGGGCAGGCGGTGCTTCTCGGGCTGTCGGCGGCGTTGTCCCATTCCTTGATCGTCTGGGTGCTGGCGGCGCTGGCCCTGATCTATGGCGATGCGCTGATCGGCGCGGCGTTGGAGCCCTATTTCATGATGCTGAGCGGGGCGATGGTGATCGCGATCGGTGTGTGGATGCTGGCGCAACAGGGGCACACAAGGCGGCATACGAACAGGTCGGTTGAGCCTGTTGCGGGTCCGGAAACGATGGCGCACGCGCATCACGGACACGGACACGGACACGGACACGGACACGGACACGGACACGGACATCACCCTATGGACGCCCATACCCGCGCCCATGCCAGCGAGATCGAGGCACGTCTGGCGCAGGGGCGGACCGGGACAGCGCAGACGATCCTGTTTGGGCTCTCCGGGGGCCTCATCCCTTGTCCCGCGGCGATCACGGTCTTTTTGCTCTGTCTCCATCTGGGACAGATCGGGCTTGGGGTGACCCTTGTGACGGCCTTCTCGCTGGGGCTTGCGGCGACGCTGGTGCTGGTCGGGGTTGTGGCGGCCATGGGTCTTTCGGCCATGCGGCAGCGAAGCGGGCGGTTGGACGCGGTTTTCGCCGCCGCGCCCTACCTGTCCGGGTTGTTAATCTGCCTCGTCGGGGGCGCGATTCTCTGGTCGGGCTACGCCCATCTTGGGCACGCCCACGGCTGATCCATTCTCAGAATGCCGTCAAAAGAGGCATTTGGCCCCAAGGGCGCATCTGCGAAACGCAGCCTGTAAAAGCCGTTGCAAAAACACTGATTTTGCGCGCGCCAAATTCAGCAAAAGTGGACGGGCCCTGAACTTGCAGTAATGTGAACCTACAGTGACGATCGGTTGTGTCGCTGTCACAAAGACCTCGTCTGGCAATGCCCGTTTCCGTCGGCCTCCTCCTCCCCTCGACGGCACGGGCATTGTTCCAGCGGGGCAGATTGCCCCCAAAAACACACCGCGCATCTGACCCTCTGGACTGCTTACCAGAGCAAGGGCATGCGGGGGCGTTCCGCCCGGATCGGAGCATCGCTGATCAGGGCGGTGCCCGACGCGCGCAGCGGGTAGCGCTGGATCAGGCGGAACCACCCGGTGGCGTCCTCGCCCACAAGGCTGAGGCTGCGCAGGTGGAAGGGCCGGGGCAGGTTGGGCTCGATGATCGGCCGCATGGCAGCCGCCAGGGCGATCAGTTCGGCCCGAGGGAGGGTATCGCTCAGTTGGAACTGAAACGGGGGCGGGGTGTCCTGGCGGGGTACCTCCGCATGGGCGGGGCCTGTGGCCGGGACCTGCAAATCCTGAAAGCTGCGCGTGACCGTGGTGCAGAACCGCTCCAGCGCCGGGCTCTCGTCCCGGGGCAGCAGGGCGATGGCGCCCGATTGCGGGTCGAGCCGCAATCCCGCGAGGGTCACTTCGGTACAATGCTCAGCAATGGCGCGTGCGCGGTGGTGGAGGTCGAGGGGCGAATGCCCGGCGGCGAGGCGAAAGGGGGCAACCAGCAGGGCCTGGCAGCCATAGCGACGCCGACGCGCTGCTATCTTCGACAGGGGCAAGGGGAGGCGATCAATCTTCAACAGCGGGACGTCCTGACCCCGCTCAAGATCCCAGCCGAGCCAATGCTTGCCCAACACCGCAAGATCCGTTTCCGGATCCGGTGCGTAGCTGAGCGCAAATCGGCTGTATCGATGCATCTCCGTCCCCCCAGCGGCGAGATGACCCGTCCAGTCTATGTCACTTTGGCGTGATTTGCAAAAAGCAGCTCTGGCGGGGAATTGGGGCTTGTCTAATTCCATAGTTCATATATTCATGAATTATGGAATTGATCGAAGCCTCCGATGCGCTCGACGCGCTCAGCCATCCCGGTCGTCTGGGGGTGTTTCGCCTGCTGGTGCGGCGTGGACCCGAAGGGGTGCGCCCGTCCGAAATGGCGGCGGCGCTCTCACTGAAGCCCAATACATTGTCGGTCTACCTTTCGGCGTTGCAGCAGGCCGGTCTAGTCCACTCGCGCCGCGAAGGACGCGCGGTGATCTACGCGGCCGAGATGGGGCGGATGGGAGATCTGCTGAGCTATCTGGTCGCTGATTGCTGCCGAGGGCGCCCGGATCTTTGCCTGCCTGATCCGGGTCCCGCAGCGGAGCCACGGGTTCGGAACGTGCTGTTCCTGTGCACCGGGAACTCGGCCCGCTCGATCTTTGCCGAGCAGTTGCTGACAGATCTGGGCGAGGGGCGGTTTGCCGCGCGGTCCGCCGGGCGCATGCCGACCGGTCGTGTGAACCCGCACACGCTCGAGGTGCTGGCGGAGCATGGGCATGGCGTCGAAGGGCTGCGATCCAAACCGGTCTCCGCGATCCAGACGCCGGATGCGGCGGATATGGATTTCGTGTTCACGGTCTGCGACGCTGCCGCCAATGAAGAGTGCGCGCCCTGGCCCGGTCTGCCCCTGAGCGCCCATTGGGGCATGCCGGATCCAGCGCAGGTGCAGGGGGACGAAGCGGAGACATCCCGCGCCTTTGCCGAGACCTATCGTCAGATGCGCGACCGCATCGAACGCTTTGTTGCACTCCCGTTTCAATCCCTCGACAGACTGGCGCTTCAGGCCCGGCTGGACGAGATCGGGCGCCCCGCGCCCTGACCCCTGCCACCCTTACGGAAAGACGACGAGATGACATCTACGCGCCCGAAAATCGCGCTGAACGGCCTGGGCCGGATTGGAAAACTGGTCCTGCGAGCCTTTTTCGACGAGGGGCTCGAGGCGGATCTGGTTCTGCTGAACGATCCGGTGGGCACGCCTGAGCAGCATGCGCTGCTTCTGGAATTCGACACGGTCCATGGGCGCTGGGATGCAGAGATCGCGCATGGTCCCGACAGCCTGTCGATCAACGGGCAGGCGATCCGCTTCACGCAGGAAAGTGACCTCGACAAGCTGCCCCTCGCGGCGCTGGGGGTCGACCTCGTGGTCGATTGCACCGGGGTCTTCAAGACCGGGGCCAAGACCTCGCCCTATTTCGACGCCGGCATCCGCAAGGTCGTCGTCTCGGCCCCGGTCAAGGACGGCGGTGCGGTGAACCTCGTCTATGGAGTCAACCAACAGATTTATGAGCCGGACCAGCACAGGCTGATCACGGCGGCCAGCTGCACCACCAATTGCCTCGCGCCGGTGGTCAAGGTCCTGCATGAGGGGCTGGGGATCAAGCATGGCTCCATGACCACAATCCACGACGTGACCAACACCCAGACCATCGTGGACCGGCCCGCCAAGGACATGCGCCGGGCCCGCTCGGCCCTGAACTCGCTGATCCCGACAACTACCGGCTCGGCCACGGCGATCACCCTGATCTACCCCGAGCTCAAGGGCCGTCTGAACGGCCATGCGGTGCGGGTGCCGCTGCTCAACGCCTCCCTGACCGATTGCGTCTTCGAGGTGGAGCGCGAGACCAGCGTTGAGGAGGTCAACACCCTTTTTCAGACCGCTGCCGAAGGGGAGCTCAAGGGCATTCTCGGCTACGAGACGCGCCCTCTGGTGTCCTGCGACTATACCAATGACCCGCGCTCGGGCATCATCGATGCACAGAGCACCATGGTCGTCAACGGGACGCAGGTGAAGGTCTATGCCTGGTACGACAATGAATGGGGCTATGCGTGGCGGCTGGCGGATGTGACCCGCATGGTGCTGGCCAGCCTATGAGCGCCGCTGCCCCCTCTGGTCTGCGGGCCTATCTGGCGGTGACGGCGGCCTATTGGGCCTTCATGCTGACCGATGGCGCCCTGCGGATGCTGGTGCTGCTGCATTTCCACACGCTGGGCTTCACGGCGCTGCAGCTTGCCTATCTCTTCTTGCTCTACGAGCTCATGGGGGTGATCACCAATCTCAGCGCGGGCTGGATCGCGGCGCGGTTCGGCCTGACTTCGACGCTTTATGCCGGGCTCGGCATCCAGATCGCGGCGCTGGTCGCTCTGGCACAGCTCGACCCGGGCTGGAGCGTCGCGGCCTCGGTGGCCTTCGTGATGGCGGTGCAGGGGGCCTCCGGCGTGGCCAAGGACCTGTCGAAGATGAGCGCGAAATCCGCCGTGAAGGTGCTGGCCCCCTCGGGGCAGGGTGCGCTGTTCCGCTGGGTCGCGGCGCTCACCGGGTCCAAGAACGCGGTGAAGGGGCTCGGGTTTCTGCTGGGGGCTGCACTTCTGGCGACCGCCGGGTTTGTCCCGGCAGTCTGGGCCATGGCGGGGGCGCTGACGCTGGTGCTGGCGGCCGTGGTGATCTTCATGCCGCCCGGCCTGCCGCAGGGGGCGAAGGGCGCGAAGTTCAAGGATGTCTTCTCCAAGGATCCGCGGGTCAACTGGCTCAGCGCGGCACGGCTGTTCCTCTTTGGCGCGCGGGATGTGTGGTTCGTTGTCGGTATTCCGATCTATTTCTACAGCGTGCTGTCTGATGGCAGTGTCGAGGGCAACCGCGCGGCGTTCTTCCAGATCGGCACCTTCATGGCGCTCTGGATCATCGGCTATGGGGCGGTGCAGGGTTTTGCGCCGGCGCTGCTGCGGGCGCGGGACAAGACCGATGCCCAGATCACCGGGCTTGCACGGCTCTGGGTCGGGTTGCTGGCGCTGATCCCGGCGATGCTGGCACTGCTGGTGGCGCTGGCCGGCGCACCTGCTCCCTGGCTCACCGGCGCGCTGGTGGCGGGGCTGATGCTCTTCGGCGTGGTCTTTGCCCTGAACTCGGCGCTGCATTCCTACCTGATCCTGGCCTTCACCAAGGCCGAGCGGGTTACAATGGATGTGGGCTTCTACTACATGTCCAACGCGGCGGGGCGGCTGCTGGGCACGCTGCTCTCGGGGCTCAGCTATCAGCTGGGGAGCTTGCCGCTCTGCCTTGGGACGGCGGCGGCCATGGCGGGGGCAAGCTGGCTGGCTGCTTCGCGCCTGCAGCGGATTTCCCCCGCGCGTCTTGCATAAACCCGCCGAAGGGCCATCTGTTGAAAAGGACCGCAGGGGGCGGTGTTACAGGGTTTGAGCCGGAATGACCGATGCCAGCGTGGCGCCACAGGACGTCGAGGAGGATGACGATTGGTCCATGACCCGCGTCCTCGATTGCGCGCTGGATGTGGCCGAGCGGGACGATGTCTCCATCGGTGATTTGATCACGGCCTTCGGGCAGGCGAGTTTCCTGCCGCTCCTGTTGTTGCCGGCGATCACGCTGGTCTCGCCGCTCAGTGGAATTCCCCTGTTTTCAAGCCTTAACGCGCTGATCATCATCCTTGTCGCCGGGCAAATGCTGGCTGGACGCCATTGCCTGTGGCTGCCCTCCTGGATCAAGCGGCGCGCGATTGCCGGGCAGCGGCTGCGCGCGGGGCTGGAGCGGGTCCTGCCAGTCGGGCGCTGGTTTGACCGGCATGCCCATCGCCGGATCGGGCTGCTCTTTCGCCGCCCGATCTGGTTCGCCTTGCCCCTGAGCTGCATCGCGCTGGCCGCGCTCATCCCGTTTTTCGAGCTTGTGCCGTTCTCCGCCTCGCTGCTTGGTGCTGCGATAGCACTGATCACGCTGGGCATGCTGACCCGCGACGGGCTCTGGGTGCTGGCCGGGGCCGTCCCGTTTCTGGGCGCACTCCTCGTGGTGGCGAAGGTCTTTACCTGACCGCTAGTCGTCCCGCGCGATCGGGCCGTCCTTGGCTTTCCAGTCCTTGAAGCCATCCCGCAGATGCGCGGCGGCAAAGCCCATATCCTGCAAGGTGGCCGCAGTCAGGGCCGAGCGCCAGCCCGATGCGCAGTGGAAGACATAGCGTTTGTCCTGGGCAAAGACCGGCTTGTGATAGGGGCTGTCCGGGTCGACCCAGAACTCGATCATACCGCGCGGGGCATGGACACTGCCTGGGATGTAGCCGTCGCGCTGCCGCTCGCGAATGTCGCGGATATCGACGATCACCACCTCGGGATCCTCGATTATGGCGATCAGTTCTTCGGTGCCGATCTCTTCGATCCGGGCGCGGGCGTCGGCGACCATCTGGGCGGCGGTTTTGGTGAGCGGGGGCATGGGCTTCTCCGGCGTTTGGAACGTCCCCTCAGGCTGACATGGCCCTCGCGACAGGGCAATCGGGCAGGGGCGGCTGTCCCTGCGACGCATTCTCCGCGACGGGCCGGTCCCCATGGCCTATAGAGAGGGTCAGACGCAAAAGGGGAGCTGAGCCCAATGACATATTCCATCGCTCTGGTCGCCCATGACCAACGCAAGGACGCCATGGTGGCCTGGGCCAAGGATCACCGCGCGCTGCTGGAGCCCCATGCGCTCTTTGCGACGGGCACGACCGGCGGGCGGCTGCGCGAGGAAGCGGGGCTCGACATCACCGCGCTCAAGAGCGGGCCGTTGGGCGGGGACGCGCAGATCGGCGCGATGATCGCCGAAGGCAAGCTCGATGCGCTGGTCTTCTTCATCGACCCGCTCTCGGCGCTGCCCCATGACGTGGATGTCAAATCCCTGCTGCGGCTGGCGATCCTCTATGACACGCTGATGGCGACGAACGCGGCGACGGCCTCGGCCATTTTCCGAACACCCGGAACACCGCAGCCGGGGCAGTAGGCGGAGCCGGGTGAGGGCTCGCAGCGCGTGGCCCGTCTGGCCCGGATCCAGCCGGGGATCCCCGCGCCCGGGGACGTAGGTTTGGTTCCGCGCAGCGCGCTGGCCCTGCGGCTGGCAGGCGCGGCAAATTCTCCGCCCCCTTGAGCTTCCAGTGGCTGGAAGCCTTAAATAGGCAGGACACTAGACCGAGTCCTGCCATGTCCCAAGCCGATGCTCATCAATACGCCCTGTCCCTGACGGGGCTGAACTGCGCCTCCTGCGCCGGGCGGGCGGGGCGTGTGCTCGCCGCGCTTCCGGCGGTGGCCGACAGCGCGGTGAACCTCGCCACCGAGGAGGCCCGGGTGACGCTGCGCGATCCGGGGTCCTTGGGGGCCGTATCCGCGGCATTGGCGGAGGCAGGCTACGCCCCGCGCATGGCCAGCACGACCCTGTCGGTCTCTAGCATGTCCTGCGCGTCCTGCTCCGGACGGGTGGAGCGCGTGCTGACGGCGATCCCCGGGGTTGAGACGGCGTCGGTCAATCTGGCCGCTGAGGCGGCAACGATCACCTATCTCGACGGGGCGACCAGCCCGGCGCAACTGATGGCGGCCGTGTCCGAGGCGGGCTTTCCGGCAACCCTTGCCGATGGGGCCAGCCCCCCGGCCCGGGCCGAGCGTCAGGCACAGGAGGCGCAGGATATGGCCCGGCGGGCAGCCCTCGCCGCGGCACTGGCCCTGCCGGTCTTCGTGCTCGAGATGGGCAGCCATCTGATCCCAGCCTTTCACCATCTCATTGCCGGGACCATCGGGATGCAGACCTCCTGGCTGTTGCAGGCGCTGCTCACCACGATTTTGCTGCTCGGACCGGGGCGGCTGTTCTTTGTGCGTGGCTGGCAATCCCTGCGCCATGGCGCGCCGGATATGAATGCCCTCGTGGCCTTGGGGACCGGGGCCGCCTGGAGCTTTTCCATGGTTGCAACCTTCGCGCCCGGGCTGCTGCCCGAGGCCACCCGCGCGGTCTATTTCGAGGCCGCCGCGGTGATCGTGGTGCTGATCCTGCTGGGGCGCTGGCTGGAGGCGCGGGCCAAGGGGCGCACGGGGGCTGCGATCCAGAGCCTGCTCGGCCTGCAGGTGCCAGTGGCACGGCTCTTGCGCGACGGGGTGCCGGTGGATGTGCCGGTCGAGGCGCTGGGGCGGGGCGATACCGTTCGCATTCGCCCGGGCGAGCGGATCCCGGTGGACGGGACCGTTGCCGAGGGCAGTGGCTTCGTGGATGAGAGCATGATCACCGGCGAGCCCTTGCCCGTGGCCAAGGCGCTTGGCGATCCGGTGACGGGCGGTACGGTGAACGGCGCGGGCGGGCTCTCGGTGACGGTCAGCCGGACCGGGGCGGATACCACGCTGGCCCAGATCATTCGCATGGTCGAAGACGCACAGGGGGCCAAGCTGCCGATCCAGGGGCTCGTCGATTTGGTCACGCGCTGGTTCGTGCCCGCGGTGCTGGGCATCGCGCTTGTGACCGTGGCGATCTGGCTGACCTTTGGCCCGGGGCCGGGTTTTGCACTGGTGGCTGGGGTGTCGGTGCTGATCATTGCCTGCCCCTGCGCCATGGGGCTCGCCACGCCGACCTCGATCATGGTCGGGACCGGACGGGCGGCCGAGATGGGCGTGCTCTTTCGCAAGGGCGACGCGCTCCAAAGCCTGAGCCAGGTGGGGATCATCGCGCTCGACAAGACCGGGACGGTCACCGCCGGGCGGCCCGAGCTGACGGATGTGGTGACCCGGCCGGGCGTCGCGCGGGCGGAGCTCTTGCGCGCGGTGGCGAGTGTCGAGGCGGCCTCGGAACACCCGATTGCCGAGGCGATCCTGCGCGCGGCCCGGGCCGAGGGCATCGCGCTCGCGCCGGTCACCGGGTTCGAAAGCGACACGGGCACGGGCGTGCGCGGACATGTGGAGGGGGCCGAGATCCAGATCGGCACGGCGCGGATGATGGCGGAGGCGGGTCTGTCCACCGAGAGCCTGCAGGCTGAGGCGACCCGGCTCGGTGCCGCGGGCCGCACGGTGGTTCATGTGGCCCGGAATGGCGTGCTGGTGGCCGTGCTGGCCGTGGCCGATCCGATCAAGCCCGGCAGCCGCGCCGCGATTGCCGCGTTGAAAGCGCAAGGGCTGCAGGTGGCGATGATCACCGGTGACAGCGGCGCCGCCGCCGAGGCCATTGCCCGCGAGACGGGCATCGACGAGGTCATCGCCGAGGTCCGGCCCGACGGCAAGGTCGCCGCGCTCGATGCCCTGCGCGCAGCGCGGCCCGGGGCGACGCTCGGCTTTGTCGGGGACGGGATCAACGATGCGCCCGCGCTGGCCCATGCGGATGTGGGCATCGCGATCGGCACCGGCACCGATATCGCCATTGAGAGCGCGGATGTCGTGCTGATGTCCGGAGATCTGCGCGGCGTGGTCAATGCCCGGCATCTCTCGCAGCAGACCCTGCGCAATATTCGCCAGAATCTCGGCTGGGCCTTTGGGTACAACGCGGCGCTGATCCCCGTGGCGGCGGGCGTGCTCTATCCGGCCTTCGGGATCCTGCTCTCGCCGATCTTTGCCGCCGGGGCGATGGCGCTGTCCTCGGTCTCGGTGCTGAGCAATGCCCTGCGGCTCCGGCGTCTCGCGCCGGTCAATGCCGGGGCGGATCACGCATCCAGCCCGGCCTCTGCGCCGCAGCCTGCGGAGTGAGCCGATGAATATCGGAGATGTCGCCGAACGCGCGGGCCTGCCCCCCAAGACCATCCGCTATTACGAAGAGATCGGCCTGATCCGTCCGGTGCGCAGTGCCAATGGCTACCGCGTGTTTCGCGACAGCGACCTGCACAAGCTGGCCTTTCTGGGCCGGGCGCGCACCCTTGGGTTCTCGATCGAGGATTGCCGGACCCTGCTCGCGCTCTACGAGGACGACCACCGCGCCAGCGCGCAGGTCAAGGCCGTCGCCGAAGAGCATCTGGCCCGGATCGACGACAAGATCGCACAGCTGCGCGCCATGCAAGAGACGCTACAGACGCTCGTCTCGGCCTGCCACGGGGATGACCGTCCCGATTGCCCGATCCTGCACGATCTGGCGGGACCCCGCGACAGGACCGACAGGGCCTGACCATTTCCTTGCAATCAGCGGGCGGCAGGGCGAAACCCCGGGGCGATGCGTCACCCCGGAGGGCCCCATGCCTGACATCCTCGTCCCCGCCTTTATCTCGGTCACGATTGGCCTTTTGGTCTATTTCGTGGGCGCGTTCCTCACCCGCAGCCTGCGGCTTTTGAAGGATTACAACATCCCCGAACCGGTTTCGGGTGGGTTGGCGGTGGCCCTCGTGACCTGGGCGGTCTTCGCGCTGAGCGGGCGGCAGATCGTCTTCGATCTGGCGGTGCGGGACTACCTTCTGGTGCTGTTCTTCGCCTGTATCGGATTGAACGCGCGCTTTGCGGATCTGCTGCGCGGCGGTCGGCTTCTGGGGGTGCTGCTGGCGCTGACGGTGGGCTTCATGCTGCTGCAGAACGCGGTCGGCTATCTCGGTGCGCTGCTCTTTGATCTGCCGACACCGGTCGGGGTACTGCTGGGCTCTGCCTCGCTGATCGGCGGGCATGGCACGGCCATCGCCTGGGGGCCGCAAATCGAAGAGATGACGGGCTTTGACGCCGCCTCCGAGCTGGGGATCGCGGCGGCGACGCTGGGACTGGTGCTGGCCGCGACCATGGGCGGGCCGATCGCCAAACGGCTGATCGACCGCCACGGGTTGCGCGGCGAGGAAGACGCGGCCCCGGTGGTCGGGCTCGAATTCGAGGACCCCGGCGCGCCCAGCGAGGTGGTCAACCATATCAGCCTGATGCGCGCCATGCTGGCGGCCCATGTGGCGATCCTGCTGGGCTATATCGCCCATGTGGCGATCCTCGAGGCGGGGGTGCAACTGCCACTCTTCGTGCCCTGCCTGCTGGTGGGGATCGTGATGTCGAACACCATTCCCTACCTGCTGCCACGGCTGACATGGCCAGCGGGGAGCCGTGCGCTGGCCGTTGTCTCGGATTACAGCCTTTCGGTCTTTCTGGCCATGTCACTCATGAGCATGCAGCTCTGGACACTGGTCGAGCTGGGCGGGCCGATCCTCGGGGTGCTGGTCCTGCAGGTGGCGATGACCACGGCCTTCATCTTCCTCGTGGTCTTTCCGGCCATCGGGCGCAGCTTCACCGCTGCCGTGCTGAGCGCGGGGTTTGCGGGATTTGCCCTCGGGGCCACGCCCACGGCAATCGCGAACATGTCCTCGGTGACGAAACGCTACGGGGCAGCACCGCTGGCCTTCATCGTGCTGCCCCTGGTCTCGGCCTTCTTCGTGGATCTGGCCAATGCCTTTGTGATCCGGGTTTTCGTCGGCCTCTAGCCTGCCGCGCCTTCGGTCTCTTCCGCGCGGACGCGGAAGAAGATCGTGTAAAGCGTCGGCACGATGATAAGGGTGAGGACCGTGGCAAAGCTCAGCCCGCAGATGATCACCACCGCCAGCGACTGGAAGAACGGATCCCAAAGCAGGGGCACCACCCCGAGCACCGTGGTCAGCACGCCGAGCACGACGGGGCGCACGCGGCTGACGGCGGCGTCCACCACCGCGGACATGCGCGCCTTCCCATCGGTAATCTGACTGTCGGTCTCGTCGATCAGAACGATGGCATTCTTGATCAGCATCCCGGTCAGGGACAGCACCCCGAGGATGGCCATGAATTCCAGCGGTGTTCCGGTCAGCGCCAGTCCCCAGATCACCCCGATCAGGGCCAGAGGCACCGTCAGCCAGATGATCAGCGGTTGTTTCACAGCGTTGAAGAGCAGGATCACCACGAGGATCATGGCCCCGAACCCGAGCGGCATGGTCGAGGCGAGACCGGCATTGGCCTCTTGCGAGTTGCCGTATTCACCCTCCCAGCTGAGCGTGTAGCCCGGGGGCAGGGGGATGTCCTCGATGGGGCCGCGGACCTGCTCGAAGAGATCGCCCGACAGCACACCGGGCGCGTTGTCCGATTGCGCGGTGATGGTCAGTTGCCGGTCAACCCGGCGCAGGTTGCCCGCCTCGAACACTACGTCGAAACGGTCCACGACCTGCGAAATCGGGATATAGCCGCCGGTCACCTGACTGAAGACCTGCACATTGCGCAGCCCGCTGACATCGTTGCGATCCGATTCTCGCGGCCGCATCACCACATCCAGCAACTCGTCGCCCTCGCGGAACACCCCCAGGGTGATCCCGTTTAGATGCCCGTAAAGCGCGTTCGAGATATCCGCCTGCGAAAGGCCAAGTCGCCGCGCGCTGTCAGTATCGATCCTGGGTTCGATCACCGGGACCTGCTCGCGCCAGTCATCCTTGATCGCGATGGCGCCATACTCGGCCATCACCTCCTTGGCCTGGTTCGCCAGGGCGCGCAGGGTGGCCGCATCGGGGCCGCTGAACTGCGCCTCGATCTTGGAGCCGCCGCCCGGGCCCAGCGTGAATTGCCAGACCTTGGCCGTGGCCTCCGGGAAGCGGTCATCGACCCAGCTCTGCAATTCATCCACGAGCTCCGAGATCTGGTCGAAGCTCTCCACATCCACCAGCACCTGTCCATAAGAGCTGTCCGGATCCTCGGATTCGTAGATCAGCATGAAACGCTGGTGCCCGCTGCCCACGGCGGTGTTCGTGCCGGTCACACCGGCCAGAGTGCGGGCATGGGCGTCGATTTCCAGCACGTCTTCGCGGGTGCGCGAGATATCGGTGCCCTTGGGCAGGAAGTAGTCGACCACGAATTGCGGCCGCGTCGAGGTCGGAAAGAAGCCCGGCGGCACCTGACTGAACATCGCGATGGCCGAGGCAAAGAGGGCCACGACCAGCACCACCGTGCCATAGCGGAAGCGGATCGCCTTGGCGAGCAGGCCGCGATAGGCGCGCAGGGCGCGGTTCTCGGGTTTGGGGGCTGGGAGATTGCCGTCCTCGGACGGCGCGGGCGGCTTGAGCAGGAGCGAACAGAAATAGGGCGTCAACCAGATCGCCACCAGCCAGGAGAACAGCAGCGAGATCGCGATGGTCCAGAACAGGCTGCCTGCGTATTCCCCGGTATTGTCCGGCGAGAATCCCACGGGCGAGAAGGCGAGAAAGCCCACCACGGTCCCGCCAAGCAGGGGCCATTTCGTTTGATTCACCACGGCCACGGCGGCCTTGGCGGTGCTCTCGCCTTTCTGGACACGGACCAGCGTGCCCTCGACCACGACGATCGCGTTGTCCACCAGCATCCCCAGGGCGATGATCAGCGCCCCGAGCGAGATCCGCTGCATGTCCAGCCCGTAGAGCAGCATCCCGAAGAGGGTCCCTGCCACGGTGATCAGCAGGATCCCCCCCATCAGCAGGCCCGAGCGCAGGCCCATGAAGATCATCAGCGTCCCGACAACGATCACAAGGGCCAGCACCACGTTGCCCACGAAGTCGTCGACCGAGACCTTCACGCTGTCGCTCTGGTCCGAAATCGGCAAAACTTCGATCCCGATGGGTCGTTCCGAGATGTTCTCGGCCATCCGCTCTTTCACGGCGACGCCCATATTCACGACATTGCCGCCCAAGGTGTTCGAGATGCCGATCCCGATGGCGGGCCGACCGTCGCGATAGATCAGCCCGGCGGGCGGGTCCACGAGACCGCGTTTGATCTCGGCGATATCGCCAAGGCGGAACAGCGCGCCGTTCTCGGGATTGGTGATAATCAGGTTCGCGATGGCCTCGCTTGACGAGACCCCGTCCGGCACGCGGATTTCCAGCCGCGTCTGTCCCGCCTGGATCGAGCCGCCCGGGATCACGAGGTTCTGACCCTCAAGGATCTGCGAGACCTGCTCGGAGGTAAGCCCCAGCTCGATCAGCCGGGCCGAGGAGTACTCCACATAGATCACCTCGTCCTGAACGCCGTTCAGAACCACCTTCGAGACGCCATCTACCGTGACAAGAAGGCGCTGTAACTCCTTGGCGTAGTTGTAAAGATCCGTGATCGTATAGCCGTCGCCCACCACCGCGAAATAGAGCGCGAAAACATCCCCGAAATCGTCATAGACCTGACTGGTCAGGGCGTTGGGGGGCAGGTTCGGTTGCGCATCGTCGATCTTGGCCCGCATCTGGGCAAAGCGCTGATAGAGCGTGTCGTAATCAGGCACGGAGGGGATATTGAATTCCACCATCACGTTGCTCAGCCCCGGCGACGAGACCGAGCGCACCTCGAGCACGCCCTGCAATTGCTGCAGCGCATCCTCGATCACCTCGGTGACCTCTTCGGCCACCTCCTCGGCGCCCGCCCCGGGATAGGGGGTGATGATCTGGGCTTGCCGGATGATGAATTCCGGGTCCTCGAAGCGTGGCAGCGTCGAGTAGGCGTAATAGCCGGCAATCAGGATCAGGATCGTGGAGACCGCTGAGATGACCCGCTTTTTCAGTGCGAAATCTGCGAGATCCACTGGCTCAGCCCCCGATCTTCGTGACCGGGCGGATCGTCATGCCCTCCATGATCTGGCTCACTCCGGCGGCCACAACCGTATCTCCGGCGGCAAGCCCGTCCTCCACCGCGACCTTGTCGCCTTCGGCCTCGCCGAGGGTGATGGGCTGGCGGCGCACGGTATTGTCCTCCAGCACCTGCCAGACAAATGGGCTGCCGCCTGGGTCGGCGGCAAGGGCGGTGAGCGGGATCAGCAGTTTTTGACCATTGCCCGGCGCCGAAGAGAGGACACGCCCCACCATGCCCGGAAGGATCGCCGCGTTCTCCGGCGGGACCACCGCCACGCGTCCGCGATAGGTCTGGGTCGCGCTGTCGGCCTGGACCGAGAATTCCACGATCTCGCCGTCGAAGATGTCTCCGGGCAGGGCGTCAAAGGTCACCTTGTTGCGGATATTCTCCTGACCATTGGCCGAGAGCGCGGTGACATCCGGTCCCGGCACGTCGAAGAGAAGATGCACAATCTGCAGGTTCTGCAGCAGCGCCACGCTCTGTCCCGCCTGCACGATGGTGAAGCTGTCGATATCGCGCCGCGCGATGATCCCGTCAAAGGGGGCGCGCAGGGTGGCATCATCCAACTGGTCGCGGGCGATCTGGATTTCCGTCTCAAGCCCGCGCAGCACGGCCTCTGCGGCCTGGATATCCTCCGGGCGTCCGCCGGATTGCCCGATGGCAAGCTGTTCCTGCTGGGCGCGCAGATTGGCCTGTGCGACCCGCAAATTCGCCTCATCCCCCTCGAGCTGCGCTGTGGAGGCCACGCCCCGTTCGGTCAGCTGCCGTGTTCGGGCTGCCTGTTCCTGAGCCTGCTCGAGCTGAGCCTCGGCGGACGCGACTGCGGCCTCGAGTGCGGCGACCTCTTCGACCCGGGCACCGATGCGCAGCGCCTCGAGCTGAGCTGCGGACTGGTCGCGCTGGCTTTCAAGCTGGGCAACCCGGCGTTCGAAATCGCGCGGGTCGATCTGGGCGATCACATCGCCCTTGACCACGCTGGTTGCGGCCCGGATCGGCAGATCGACCACCGGCCCGCTGACCCGGAAGGAGAGCTCAACCTCATCGGAGGGCAGAACGATGGCCGGATAGGTCCGGGTCACCTCGCTTGCGGTCTGTTCGACCACGGCCACCTTGGCAGGGCGCGGAATGTCCTGCGCCGCGCTGTCCTGCGCGGCCAGACCCAGAGGCATACCGGTGAGCGCAGCGGTCACAAAGACACGCGCGATTAGCTGGTTCATCATCCGGGGCTCCATCGTTATAGACTTTCCAGTACGCTTGCAGTGTTTACCACGCCAGTCAAACTGGAAAGGACGCCAATGACGATGACCGCCCAGGTTCTGTTGGGAAGCTGCTTTCTGACAGTGTGCGCTCTGGTCCATGTGGGGTTCATGGCCTTGAGCATTCCGGCAATGGCAACTGTCCATAAGCGGTTCCATCATAACGGAAAAGTGGTGCGATCGGCGCTCTTGCTGTCGCTGGCGCTGATGATCATCGTGGCCGCGCACACGATCCAGATCTGGACCTGGGCCTTTGCCTTTACGAGCGTCGGGGCCTTCGACGACATCGCCGCGAGTTTCTATTTCGCGACCGTCACCTACACGACCCTCGGCTACGGGGATCTCACGCTGGGCGAGGGGCTGCGGATCTTTGCGACCTTCGGAGCGATCACCGGGTTGCTGACCTTCGGCATCAGCACGGCCTTTCTCATCGCGGTCATCGGGCGGCTCCTGCCGCCGGAGGATCTCGGGCCCGGGCATCTCTAGACGCTGCCGAAAAGGGGGGAGGCCAGGTGAAGGTTCATATTCTCGACGATTGGTTCGACACCCTGCGGGGCCTGCCCTGTTTTGACCGGTTGGCCGGGCATGACGTCACGGTCTGGACCGATCATATGGCCGACCGCGCCACGCTGGCCGCGCGTCTGGCCGAGGCCGAGGCGCTGGTGCTGTTTCGCGAACGCACCGCGATCGACCGAGAGCTGCTCGCGCGGATGCCGAAGCTGCGCCTGATTTCCCAGCGCAGCACCTATCCCCATATCGACGTTCCGGGCTGTACCGCGCATGGGGTGCTGCTCTGTTCGAAGATGAAGGGCGGGGGCGGGCCGAATTATGCGGCGGTCGAGCTGACGCTGGCCTTGATGCTGGCCAGCGCCCGGGACCTGCCGGCGCAAGTGGCGTCGCTGCGCGCAGGGCAATGGCAGGCGGGCGTCGGGCGGACCCTCCGGGGGTGCCGGCTGGGGCTTCTGGGCTATGGTCGGATCGCCCGCGCGGTGGCGGCCTCTGCCGAGGCTCTGGGCATGACGGTACAGTGGTGGGCCTCAGAGGGCAGTCGGGATCGGGCCCGCGCCGATGGCGCGCAGGTCGCGTCCTCGCGCGCAGAGTTCTTTGCGAGCTCGGATGTGGTCAGCCTCCATCAGCGGCTCACGCCCGAGACCCGGGGTGGGGTCAGCGCGGCGGATCTGGCGGCCATGGCGCCGGGCAGTCTTCTGGTGAACACCGCCCGCGCCGGGCTGATCGCGCCCGGCGCGCTCGAGGCTGAGATTGCCCGGGGCCGGATCCGGGCCGCAGTGGATGTCTTCGACACCGAGCCGCTGACCGACCCGTCCCATCCGCTCCTGACCCATCCCAACGTGATTGCCACGCCTCATATCGGCTTTGTCACAGAGGAGGAGTATGCGCTGCAATTCGCGGATATCTTCGATCAGGTGGCGGCCTTTGCGGCGGGCGCGCCGATCCACATGATCAACCCGGAGGTTTGGGGCTGAGCCAGCGCGCGGCGACCGGCGCCCCGACGATCACGGTCACGATCCGCAGGATGTGATGGGCGATGACAAAGGCCATATCCGCCCCGGTCAAGAGCGCCAGCACGGTCATCTCGGCCTGCCCGCCTGGCGCGAAGGCCAGAAGCGCGTCGAGCGGCGGGGCGAGCCCGAGCAGGATCACCGCCTCGGTGAAGATCAGCGCCAGAACCAGAAGCACCACGCAGAACCCCAGCGCCGCGAGCACGTCGCGCCGCACCTCGGGCCCGGTGACGCCCGCGTATTTCGCGCCCACGGTCATCCCGATGAAGAATTGCGCGGCCCAGATCGCTTCCGCGGGCGGACGGTAGTGCAGGATGCCCAGCATGGCGAGGATTCCGGCGGCGATCATCGGGCCGAGGATCGACGCTCCGAAGAGACCGACGCGCCGGGCAACCTGCCAGCCGACGAGTCCGGCAAGGACCATCAGGGCAAGCTGCGCGGCGGGGATGCTCGCGGCCGGGGCGCCGGGCGGGTTGGACAGATCCACCTCCCAGCCCCATTCCAGCACGAAGGGCAGGATCGTCACGATGACCATGACCCGTGTCGCGTGGATCAACGAAAGGGCGCGCACATCACCGCCCGCCTCCTCGCCGAAGACCAGCATGTCCTGCAGGCCCCCGGGCATGGCCGAGTAATAGCTGGTCGCGAAGTCGAAGCCCCAGAGGCGCTGGAAATAGGGCACCCCGATCACCGCCGAGAGTGCGATCAGCACCGGGATCATCAACAGCGTCGGCCACATCGCCGCCATCGAGAGCACCACCGACAGGCTCAGCGTCGCGCCCACTGCCACGCCCAGAACCGCGCGCATCGCCTCGTTCACCGGCTTCAACCCGCGCAGATCCAGCCCCAGCAGACCGGCGATCAGGCAGGCAGCAATCGGCCCGAGCAGCCAGGGCAGGGGCAGGTCCAGCGCCGTGAAGACGGCAACCCCCAGCAAGGCGATCGCATATGTCCGCAGCAGGATCACAGCGCGCGCATCACAGCGAGACGGTGGCGCAGGGAGGTTTCCAGATGGGCCTCGGCCGCCGCACCCGCTGCGGCTTCATCCCCCGCGCGGATCGCATCGATGATCGCATCATGCTGGTGGCAGACCGTCTCGATCCGGGCCTCGTCGGCCAGCGTCGTCGGGCCCAGCAGCAAGAGCGCGTTGTTCAGCACCCGCGCCGCCTCCAGCAGGAAGCGGTTGCGCCCGGCGCGGTAGAGCACCTCGTGGAATTGCTGGTTGATCGCGGCGGCCCGCTGACTGTCGCCCTGGCAGGCGGCGATCTGGGCGTTCAGCGCGGCCAGCTCATCCACCTGCGCGCCCACGGCATGTTTCGCCGCAAGCTCCGAGGCGGTCCGCTCCAGCACCAGCCGCATCTCGTAAAGCTCGACCACCTCGGCATGGCTCAGCTGGCGAATGACCGCCCCGATCCGGGCCTTGTGCTCGACAATGCCATCGGCCTCCAACCGGCGCAGCGCCTCGCGGATCGGCGTGCGCGACAGGGACAGACGCTCGGCGATATCAACCTCGCGCAGGCGGTCTCCGGGGGCGTAATGCCCCGCGCGAATGGCCTTGAGCAGAGCGGCATAGGCCGCGCCGCCCTGGTTGAGTTCGGGGTTGTCCTTGCGTGTCACGGTCTGGTCATCCAGTATTGTATCCGATTGGATACAATATTTGTATCGGATGGAGGACAAGATGTCAAAGCATGTGATCGTCGTCGGCTCGGGAAATGCGGCCCTGTGTGCAGCCCTCGCAGCACTGGAGGAGGGGGCCGATGTGCTGATCCTCGAAAAGGCGGATGCGGAACTGGCCGGAGGCAACACGAAATACACTGCCGGGGCGATGCGCTTTGCCTATGACGGTCCCGCGGATCTGATGCCGCTGATCCGGGACCGGGCGGATCCGCGACTGGCGCGCACGCGGTTCGGCAGCTACCCCAAGGCGCAGTTTGCCGAGGATCTGCTGGGGTTCAATGACGGGCGCCCGCTGTCGCCCGAACAGACCCGACTGGTCGAGCACTCTCTTGACACCCTTCACTGGCTGGCGCGCCACGACGTCACCTTCGAGCCGATCTGGTCACGCCAGAGTTTCGAACGCGATGGTGAGATCGTGTTCTGGGGCGGGCTGGCCCTCGCTGCCCGGAACGAGGGGGTGGGCCTGTTCGAGATGGAGCTGGCGACGGTGAAACGCCTGGGCGGACGGTTGCGCTGCGGGGCGGGGGTGACGGGGCTCGTGACCGAGGGCGACTGGGTCACAGGGGGGCGCGTGGGGGACGAGACGCTGACCGCCGACGCGGTGGTTCTCGCCTGTGGCGGGTTCGAGGCCGACCCCGAGCTGCGCGCGCGCTGGATGGGCGGCAACTGGCGCAACGCCAAGGTGCGGGGCACGCCCCATAACACCGGCGACGGGCTGCGCATGGCGCTCGATATCGGGGCGGCGCGCCACGGGCTCTATGAGGGCTGCCACGCCACGCCCATGGATCTGCATATGGCGGATTTCGGCGGGCTGCATCTGCCCCCGTCCGAGCGCAAGAATTTCCGCAAGATCTGCTATTTCCTGGGAGTGATGCTCAACGCGGACGGGGCGCGGTTTGTGGATGAGGGCAAGACGTTCCGCAACTACACCTACGCGCAGTTCGGGCGCGCGGTGCTCGACCAGCCGGGGCATTTCGCCTGGCAGATCTTCGATGCCAAGGTCGATCCGCTGCTCTATGGCGAGTATCATTTCGAGGAGGCGCATTTCGTCGAAGCCGATAGCCTTGTGGGGCTGTGCGCCAAGCTCGAAGGGGTGGACCAACTGGCCGCGCTGGCCACGTTGAACGCTTTCAACGCGGCGGTGGATCGCGAGACACCCTTCGACCCCACGGTGCTCGACGGCAAATCCGCGCCCGGGCTGCCCGTGCCCCGATCGAACTGGGCGCAGGTCCTCGATACGCCGCCCTTCCGGGCCTATCCGGTCACGGGCGGGATCACCTTTACCTATGGCGGGCTCGCCGTGTCGGACCGGGGCGCGGTGCTGCGCGAGGATGGGCGCGAGATCGACGGGCTCTATGCCTGCGGCGAGATGGTGGGCGGGGTGTTCTACGAAGGCTATCCCGGAGGGTCGGGCCTCACCTCGGGCGCGATCTTCGGGCGTCTGGCTGGCGGGTCGGCGGGGCGCGCCGCGCGCCCGTGAGCCATGGGGCGCCGCGATGGCGGGCGATGGTTTCGGGGGCTTTCGGATCGGCTGCGGCGCTCCGGCGGGCCGCCTTGACGTGGCCCGGATAGTGACGCCGATCACCCGATCCCGCCGCGCGACAGCGCGCGCAATCGCCCTAGATCTTCGGCAGACGCAAATCGAAAGGAGCCCCCATGCGCAGCATCTTTCTGGCGGCCGCCCTTGGCCTGTCATTCCTGACCGTACCCGCCGCGGCGCAGTTGCCTGCGGGGACGCTCTCGGCGCAGGACAGCGATCCGCGCGTGATGGGCTGGATGCAGGGATTTCCCCCGCCGCCGGACAAGCAGATCACCCAGCCGGATTCGGTGTATTTCAGTTTTCCGCGCCTGCGCTGGTCCGTCTGTCACCTGCGGGAGTTTCTGCCCACAGAAGAGATCAGCCGGGGCCTTGGGGCACCGCGCCCCTTGCCGCGCCCACCCGCCGAGGGGCTGGCGCGCCTGCGGGCCGAGATCGACGCGCTGCAGTTTCAGCCGCTGGGCGATGGGAACCCGATGACCTGGGAGGCGGCATTCCACGCCAACTACACGGATGGGATGCTGATCCTGCACCGGGGCGAGATCGTCTATGAGCGCTATGCGGGCTGTCTGGCCGAGGATGGCAAGCACGCGATCATGTCCATGACCAAGTCGATCACCGGCCTGCTGGGACAGATCCTGGTGGCCGAGGGCGTGCTGGATGAGACGGCCTTGGTGCGCGACATCATCCCCGAGATCGGTGACAACGCCTTCGCCTCCGCCACGGTGCGGCAGGTGATGGATATGACCACCGGCGTGGCCTATTCCGAGGATTACGCGGACCCGGAGGCGGATATCTGGCGCTATTCGGCGGCGGCCAGCCCCTTGCCGAAACCGGCGGGGTATTCCGGGCCCAACGGCTATTGGCAGTACCTGCAGCAGGTCGCGCCCGAGGGGCGGCATGGCGAGGCGTTTCACTACAAGACCATCAATTCGGACATGCTGGGCTGGCTGATCAGCCGGGTGACCGGGCAATCGGTCACCGAGCTCGCCTCGGCGCGGCTCTGGCGGCCCATGGGAGCCGAGCAGGACGCTTATCAGACCGTGGACGGGCTGGGCGTGCCCTTTGCCGGGGGCGGGGTCTCGGCGGGGCTGCGGGATCTTGGGCGGCTGGGGCAGCTGATGCTCGACCGGGGGCGGGTGGGCGATGCTCAGCTCTTTGCGTCCGAGGTGGTAGACCGGATCGCCGCCGGGGGGGATCGCGCGAAGTTCAGCGGTTTCGCGGCGCTTGAGGGCGGCAGCTACACCAGTCAGTGGTGGGTGTTCCACAACGCGCACGGTGCTTATGCGGCGCGCGGGGTGCATGGCCAGACGATCTACGTGGATCCGACAGCGCAAATGGTGCTGGTGCGGCTCGCCTCCTATCCGCTGGCGCAGAACGGGTTCATCGACCCCACATCGCTGCCGGCCTATCAGGCTGTGGCCGAGTACCTGATGGCGCGCTGAGCCCGCCTGCGCACGGAGCGTCTAGAAGATCACGCCCTTGCGCAGGATGAAGCAGCCAAAGGGCCGGTCCTCGCTGCATTGCACCACGGCGAAACTGCCCCCGGCGCGGTCATAGAAGGCCTGTCGCTCGATGCTTTCCAGCAGGCCGCCCTCGGGCAGGCGTGGACGCAGCAGGTCCCAGACCGCCTTATGGGCCTCGGACAGGGTGTCGGGCTGATCGTCGATCTGCATCCGCAGGGCGGAATGGCTGTGGAAATTGTCCAGCGGCATGAGCTGCGTGATCAGATCTGCAACCTCCAGCGCGTCATGGCCCGGATACTGGATCACATCCGGCTCGATGCAGCCCGCCGCCGACCATGTGGCCGGGTAATTGCGGTCAGCGATGACGATCTCGTCGCCATGGCCCATCCGGGCGAGGGTCGAGATCAGTTCGGGTGTGGTGCGGGGGTCAATTCCGATCAGCATGGCGGGCTCCGGTCAGGAAAAGGGTGGGCCCGGTCCCGCGCGTTGCGGATCCGGGCCCGGGGGATGGTCGAGGGTCAGCGCGCGGGCAGGGGCATCCAGTCTGCCATGGCCACATCGGCATGCTGGAATTGCGGCATCTTCGCGCCGAGATCCTCCATGTTGCGGATGTTCTCGTCGTTCAGGAAGGTTTGCGTGATCAGGGTCGGCGGCACGATCACCGAGGCCCCCGGGTTCTCGCCCGCCAGCATCAGTGCCAGTGCCCGGACCGAGACCTCGCCGACCACGGCGGGGTTGGTGGCGACGGTGGCTTTCCACGCGCTGCCCGGCTCGCGCATCAGCGCAATGTCAGCGGTCGAGATATCGGCGGAATAGATGCTCATATCCCCGCTCAGGCCAAGCTCGTCCGTGGCGATCTTCACCCCCTTGGCGAACTCGTTATAGGGCGCGAAAAAGACCGAGATCTTGGGGTTGGCCTGCAGGGCCGCGCGGGCCTGATTGGCGTTCGAATTGGCAATCGGGTTGTCGAGCGTGCCGATCCGCGCGGCCTCCGAGATGCCGAGATTGGCGGCCTTGACCTCTTCCCAGGCCACGTGGCGCCGGTCGAGCGGGGCGATGCCGGGCACGTAGACATAGCCAGCGTCGAACGCGTCGCCATTATCGGCAATCGCCTGCTCGAGGGCGAGCTTGCCCAGCAGGTAATCCGATTGCTCGATCTGCGGGATCGCCTCGTTTTCCACGTTCACATCGAAGGCCACGACCTTGATACCCGCATCCACGGCCCGCTGGGCGGCCTCGCGCATGGACTCGGTCAGCCCGTGCTGGATCACGATCCCGTCCACGCCAAGGGCAATCGCCTGGTCCACCATATCCGCCTGCAGCGCCGCATCCTGCCGGCTGTCGAGCACGCGCAGGTTCACGCCAAGGGCGGCGGCCTGTTTCTCGACACCCGAGAGATAGGCCTGAAAGAAGTCGCCCGTGGACAGGTAGCGCACCAACGCGATGGTGACGTCCCCGGGATTGTCGAGCGGCGCCGGGGCCGTTTGCGCCGTGGCAGCGCCCGCGCCGAGGGCGAGGCTCGCCGCGCCCGTCAGGGCCATGAAGTGACGTCTCAGCATGATGATATCCTCCCTATCGCTGATGGTCAGTGCCCTGCGCCCGTGCGGCGCGAGGACAGGTAGAATGTGAAGACAAGTGCGGCGACCAGCACCGCGCCCTTCACGAAATCCTGGGTGTAGTAGGGCGCGTTCATCATGGTCATGCCCTGTAGCAGGATCCCCACGAAGAGCGCTCCGATGGCGGTGCCGAATGCATTGGGCCGGGCCGCGCCGAGCACGGCAAAGCCGATCAGGGCGGCGGCCACGCTGTCGAGCAGCAGGTTGTTGCCGCTGGCGATGTCTCCGCGTCCGAGCCGAGCGGCCAGAAGGATCCCGCCGATGGACGCGGTCACGCCCGAAATCATATAGGCGGCGATCTTGTAGCGGTTGACCGGCGTGCCCACGAGCCCGGCGGCCCGCGCGTTCGACCCGATGGCATACATCAGCCGCCCGTGCCGGGTGAAGCCGAGGAACAGCCAGATCAGCACCGCGATCCCGAGGAACACAACCACAGGCATGGGCAGCAGTCGCTCGATGAACAGATCGAACCGATGCCGCCCGAGCCACAGAAACGCCGCCGAGAAGGTGCCCTCGGCAAATTGGCCATCGCCAAGGCTCATCCCCGTGGCAATCGAATTGCCCTGGGTCGGGATGCGTTGCAGCCCGATCAGCAGGAACATCATGCCCAGCGTCGCCAGCAGGTCCGGCACCCGGAATTTCACGATCAGCAGCCCGTTGATCAACCCGACCAGCGCCCCCATCCCGAGGCAGAGCGCCACGGCGATAATCGTCGGATGCTCGAGGATCACCATGGAATAGGCCGACAGCATCAGCGCCGAGGTCGCCACCGCCCCGATGGACAAATCGAACCCGCCCACCACCAACGTGCAGGTCACCCCGAGCGCAAGGATGCCGGTGATCGCCACCGACTGCAGCACGAAAGCCGCAGAAAGCGGGCCAAAGAACCCCGGTGCCGCGACGCTGAAATAGATGATCAGCCCCACCAGCAGGATGAGAAAGCCGTAACGGATGGCGAAATCGAGAAGTCGGTCTGTCATGACATGGGGCCTGTCGCTGGGACTGCGGCGCCGGAGATGTTCGAGACGAGCGCCGCGAGGTCGATATTCTGGTTCACATGTTCGCCGACCACCTCGCGTTCATGGAGGACGACGATCCGGTCGGCGATCTCCAGCGCCTCGTCGATCTCGGCGAGAAAGACGAGCGTGGCCCGACCCTTGGCGGTGGCGCGGATATGGCGGCCGATATCCCGGCGCGCGCCGATATCGACGCCTTGGAACGGTTCGTCGAGCAAGAGCACGCGGGCCGGCTGCAAGAGCCAGCGGGCGATCATCACCTTCTGCTGGTTGCCGCCCGAGAGCGTGCCGATCCCGTCGCGCACGGATTGGCAGACGATGCCCAGCTCCTCGACCATCTCCTGCGCCCGCGCGCGCTGGCGCCCGGCGCTGAGAAACGCGCCCGCGCTGAGGCTGCGCAAGAAGGGCAGGGTCATGTTGTCGGCAATGTCGAAATCCGGGATCACCGCATTGGTGCCGCGATCCTTCGGGGACATGAAGACACCCTGGGCAATCGCGTCTTCGACAGATCCGGGGCGGTAGGGCGCACCGGCGATCTGCATCTCGCCGCCCGGGGGCTGGCAGATGCCGAACAGGATTTCGGCCAGCCTGCTCTTGCCGCTGCCCAGAAGGCCGACAAGGGCAACGACCTCGCCATCCCGCGCCTCGAGCGTGACGGGGGCCCCGCCCGGCGCGAGCCGCAGATCCGAGAGCCGGAGGATGGGGCTCGTGCCGGGGGCGAGCTCCACATCCACCTCGGTCATCCGGTGGCCGAGCATGGCCGTCACGGCGGCTTCGTAATCGAGCGGAGCGGTTTCGAAACTGCCAGAGATCGCACCGTCGCGCATGACGATGATCCGGTCCGCGAGGCGGCGGATATCGGACATCCGGTGCGAGATATAGAGGATCGCGACCCCCTGATCCCGCAGTCGGTCGATCAGTGCAAAGAGCCGGTCCGCCTCGGTCGCCGAGAGCGACGAGGTCGGCTCGTCGAGGATCAGCACCTTGGGGGCCCGGGCCATGGCGCGGGCGATGGCGATCATCTGGCGATCCGCGACCGACAGGTCCGAGACCCGCGCCTTCAGATTGACCTCGATCCCCATGGCGGCGGCGACCTTGGCCGCCTCGGCGCGCAGCCGTTTTTCACGCACAAAGAGCCCGTGTCCACGCTCCACGAGACGGTCGAGCATCAGGTTGTTGGCCACGTCCAGATCCGGGATCACTCCGTCATCAATGGATTGGTGCACCGTCACGACGCCCTGGCTGATCGCGTCCGCCGCATCCGAGGGCGCGAACCCTGCGCCCGCCAGCGTCATGGTCCCGCCATCCGCCGCGTGATGGCCGCAGATGATCTTCACCAGGGTCGATTTGCCCGCCCCGTTCGCCCCCATGAGCACGGTCACCGACCCTGCCCGCAAGGACAGGTCGATCCCCCGGATCACATGGTTCCTGCCGAACGATTTTTGCAAACCGATTACGTTGAGCGCGTCAACCGCCACCCGTTTCCTCCCCCTTGGTGTCGGTCACGGTAGGCGCGGAGAAATACATTTGTCAAACGAATTGACATAAGTATAAATTGAAAGCTACGCAGAAGAGCGACGGCATGAGAGCGGACAGGGAGGGCGCTGATGACGACAGGCGCGGCGTATGAGGCATTGACGGTGGAAACACTGCCGGACCGCCTTGCAGGGATCGCGGTTCTGGCGGCCAAAGTTGGGCCAGAGGCCGGCGCGTGGCAGGTCGAGGAAGTGGGCGACGGTAACCTGAACCTTGTGTTCATCGTCTCGGGGCCTGCGGGAAAAGCCATTGTGAAACAGGCGCTTCCTTACGTGCGTCTTGTGGGCGACAGCTGGCCCCTGCCGCTCTACCGCGCTTTCTACGAACATCACGCCCTGACCCGTCAGGCTGCGCGCGACCCCGGATCCGTGCCCGAGATCTATCACTTCGACGAGGCGCAGGCGCTGATCGTGATGGAGTTTCTCGCCCCCCATGTCATCCTGCGACGCAAGCTGATCGCGGGCGAGCATGTGGCGGGGCTCGCGGGGTTTCTCGGCCGGTTCTGCGCGCGCACGGCCTTTCGCGGCTCCGAGCTGTCCATGGCCAGCGGCGACAAGAAGGCGGATGCGGCGCTCTTTGCGGGCAATGTCGAGATCCCGGCGATCACCGAGGCGCTGGTCTTCACCGATCCGTATTTCGAGGCGGAGATGAACAACCACACCGAAGGGCTGGGCCCGGTGGTGGCCGAGCTGCGCGGGGATGTGGCGCTCAAGATCAAGGCGCAGCGCGCGCTGCAGCGCTTCGTTTCCAATGCCGAGACCATGGTCCATGGGGATCTGCATTCCGGCTCCATCATGTCGACCGCAGATGACAGCCGGGTGATTGATCCAGAGTTTGTGCAATACGGGCCGCTCGGGTTTGACATCGGGATGCTCTGCGCGAATTTCCTGATGGCCTATTTCAGCCAACCCGCCCATCGCGGCGCTGAGCTTGAGACATATCAGGCCTGGATCCTCGGCCTGATCGACGAGACCTGCGCCACTTTCGAGACCGAGTTCCGGCACCTGTGGCAGACCGAGCGCACGGGGATCCTCTATCCCCGGACGCTGTTCGAGGATCAGGGCCATGACAGTGGTCCTGCCTGCGCCGAGGTGCTGGCGGGGATCTGGCGCGACGCATGGGCGGTCTGCGGGATCGAGATGCACCGACGCTGCCTGTCCCTGGCGCATAACGCCGATTTCGAAGAGATCGCCGACCCGGCGATCCGCGCCCCTCTGGAGGCGCGCAACCTGACGATGGGGGCAGCGTTGATCCACGCTGCCGATGGGGGGCTGACAGCCGCCGAGGTCTGCGCCATGGCGCGGGAATTCAATGGAAAGGACGTTCTATGAAGATCGACGGCACGCATTACCGATCCCTGTGGTGGAACGCCGAGAAGGGCGTTCTGGAGATCATCGACCAGCGCTGGCTGCCCCATGAATTCCGCGTGGTCCCGGTGGCCAGCATGCAGGATTACGCGGATGCGATTTTCCAGATGCGGGTGCGGGGCGCGCCGCTGATCGGGGCAACGGCGGCCTATGGCATGGCGCTGGCCATGGCCGAGGATCCCTCGGACGGGAATATGGATGCGGCCTGGACCTTCCTCGAGAAAACCCGGCCCACGGCGATCAACCTGCGTTGGGCGCTGGATCGGTGCCGGGCGGCCCTGCGGCCTCTGGCCGAGGGCGACCGGGCGGCGGCGGCGCTCACGCTGGCCCATGAGATCGCGGATGAGGATGTCGAAATCAACCGCCAGATCGGCGAGCATGGTCTCGCCCTGATCCGCGAGATCGCGGCGAAAAAACCCGCCGGAGAGCCTGTGCGCCTGCTGACCCATTGCAATGCGGGTTGGTTGGCGACGGTGGATTGGGGCACGGCCACGAGCCCGATGTATCATGCCCATGATGCGGGGATCGCGCTGCAGGTCTGGGTGGACGAAACCCGTCCGCGCAATCAAGGCGCGCTGACCTCGTGGGAGCTGGGCAAGCATGGCGTGCCGCACACCTATATCACCGACAATGCGGGCGGGCATCTGATGCAGCACGGCATGGTGGACATGGTGATCACCGGCACGGATCGCACGACCCGGCAGGGCGATGTCTGCAACAAGATCGGCACCTATCTCAAGGCGCTCGCAGCGCGGGACAATGACGTGCCCTTCTATGTGGCGCTGCCATCGCCGACCATCGACTGGACCGTCACCGATGGCGTGGCCGAGATCCCCATCGAAGAGCGCGACAGCCGCGAGATCACCCATATTCAGGGCCGGACCGAGGCGGGCGCGATTGGCGCGGTGCAGGTTACGCCCGATGGCACGCCGGGCGGAAACCCGGCCTTTGACGTGACGCCGAACCGGCTGGTGACCGGGTTGATCACCGAGCGCGGGGTCTGCGAGGCGTCGGCGTCCGGGCTGGCCGGGCTGTTTCCGGATTTCGCGCAGGCGGCGCAGTAACGCGTGCCGGCACAGGTCCTTCCACCGGCAAAGGCGCGCGGCGCGGCGGATCCCGCCCGGCTCGCGCCGCGGGACGATGCGCCCTTCATCGAGGCGGCCTGGCTCTATTACCATGACGGTCTGAACCAGACCGAGATCGCCGAGCGGATGCGGATCAGCCGGGCCTCGGTCGTGAATTACCTCAACGAAGCGCGGGCGCGGGGTTGGGTGCGACTGCATCTGGACAGCGATGTGTTTCGCGGCCACAGGCTCGCCGCCGAGCTTTGCGCGGTCTACGGTCTGGCCGAAGCGTTGGTCATTCCCGATGACCCCGCCGAGCCCGAGGGGGCGGCCCGGGTCACCCAGGCTGCCGCCGACTGGCTGCCGCGCCTGCTGGAGCCCGGCGACCGGCTGGGCGTCTCCTGGGGGGCGACGGTCTATCAGATGGCGCAGAAGGTGCCGCCCGATCCGATCCCTGACCTGACGGTGATCCAGCTTCTGGGCTCGCGCCCGGCCGCGCTTGGTTTTGCCGCTGAGACCTGCACGGCGATGCTGGCCCAGCGTTTGGGGGGGCAGTGCATCAACCTGCATGTGCCCCTGATCCTGTCGAACAAGACCCTGCGCGATGCGCTGTGCGACGAGCCCGTGGTCCGGTCCCAGCTCGAAGCGCTGGCGGGCTGCAACAAGACCGTGCTGGCCTGCGGGACCTGTGATGGCGATGCCCATGTGGTGCGCAGCGGGATCCTGAGTGCCGAGGCGATTGCAGGCTACCGCGCCAAGGGGGCCACGGGCGTGATCTGCGGACGGCTGATCGATCAGGCGGGTGCGCCCATGGTGACCGAGGTCGAGGAGCGGATGATCGGGGTCACGCTCGACCAGATGCGCGGCAAGGATATGGCCCTGCTGGTGGCGGCTGGCCCAGGCCGGGCAGAACCGGCCCGCGCCGCCCTGCGCGGTGGTTTTGTCACCCATCTCGCCACCAGCACCCGGATCGCCCAAGACCTGTTGGAGAGAACCCCATGAGCCCGACGCCCGCCCCACCACCCGCCGCCCCGCTGCCCGATACGACCGAGACCCGTCAGGCGCTGATCGATGCCTGCCTGTGGATGAATGCGCGCCACCTCAATCAGGGGACCTCGGGCAATATCTCGGCCCGCATCGCGGAAGGCATCCTCATCACCCCCTCGGGTGTGCCCTATGAAGAGCTGACGCCGGAGGCGATGGTGACGATCCCGCTGGCGGATCTGCCTCCGGCCTCCGGGCCGAAACCGTCCTCGGAATGGCCCTTTCATCAGGGGATGCACCAGGCCCGTCCGGATATGCCCGTGGTCCTGCACGCTCATCCACCCTATTGCAGCGTGCTCGCGGTGCAGCGCCGGGCGATCCCGCCCTGCCACTACATGATCGCGGCCTTTGGCGGCCATGACGTGCCGCTGGCGGATTACGCGCTGTTCGGCAGTCCTGAGCTCTGCGCGAACATGGCCGAGATCATGGCCGATCGCCATGCCTGCCTCATGGCCAATCACGGGGCGACCGTGCTGGGCGAGACCATCGAGAAGGCCCGCTGGCGCCTCGAAGAGCTTGAGACCCTCGCGCGGACCTATCTCTTCAGCAGCATCGGCGGCGCGGCCCAGCTTCTGAGCGAGGCTGAGATCGCCGAAGTGCTCGTGGCCTTTCAGAGTTACGGGCCACGCAATGACACAGAGACAGCAAGCTAGGGGAGGCGCGCCATGCAATACCGCATGCTCGGACGGACGGGGCTCAAGATCTCGGTCATCACCATGGGAACCTTCACCTTCGGCGGGCAGGGGGCCTTCGGGCGCACCGCCAGTCAGGGCGTGCCCGAGGCGCGCAAGCTGGTCGACACCTGCCTCGATCACGGTGTGAACATGTTCGACACCGCGAACATGTATTCCACCGGCCTGTCAGAAGAGATCCTTGGCGAGATCCTCAACGGGCGCGATGACGATGTGCTCGTCACCTCCAAGGCGCGGATGCCCATGGGGGCAGGGCCCAACGACGAGGGCGTCTCGCGCTGGCACCTGATCCGGGAATGCGAGCGCTCGCTCAAGCGGCTGCGCCGGGACTATATCGACCTCTACTACATGCATGAATGGGATGGCCTTACCCCGGTCGAGGAGAAACTTGCCGCCCTCGACACGCTCATCCAGCAGGGCAAGGTGCGCTATGCCGGGTGCTCGAACTACTCCGGCTGGCAGGTGATGAAATCCCTCGCCGCGGCACCGAGCCATGCCAGTCGCTTTGTCGCCCAGCAGATCCACTACACGCTCGAAGCGCGGGAGGCGGAATACGAGCTTCTACCGCTCTCGGTGGATCAAGGGCTCGGCGTGCAGGTCTGGTCGCCGCTCGCGGCGGGGCTCTTGTCGGGCAAGCACCAGCGCGGCGCGGGGCTCGCCGAAGGCTCGCGGCAGGCTCAGGGCTGGGACGAGCCGCCGATCCGCGACATGGAACGGCTCTGGACGATTGTCGATGCCCTGACCGAGATCGGCGAGGCCCATGGCGTCGAGGCCGCGCAGGTCGCACTTGCCTGGTTGCTGACCCGTCCGGCGGTGGCCTCGCTCGTGGTGGGCGGACGCATGGCGGACCAGTTCGAGCGGAACTTCCGGGCGGTGGATCTGGTGCTGTCGGAGGAGGAGCTGACCCGGCTGAACGATGTGAGCCGTCTGCCGCTGCTTTATCCTTATTGGCACCAGCATAACTTCGCGCGGCCCCGGTTCAGCCCGGCGGATCAGGCGCTCCATGCGGATTACCCGGACCGCCATTACGGCGGCGAAGACGGTCTGATCTGAGGCGGTGGGGGAGGCCCTGGTCAGGGCCGGCCCCTTCGGTCATTCGGCGGGCTGGATGTCCAAAGTGATGTTGGCGTACCACTCCGCCAGGGCCCGGATTTCCTCATTGCTGAGATCCGCCGAAATCTCGGTCATGATCTCATGCTGGCGTTTGCCGCTGCGAAAGGCCTTGAGCTGCGTGTCGATATAGATGTTCACCTCGCCGGCCAGATTGGGCGCATCGAGCAGGACCGAGATCCCGTCCGCGCCATGGCAGGACACGCAGGCCGCCGGGGCCTGTTCGGCGCTCACCCCCTCGGGCAGGGTGGCCACGACCCGGTGGTTCGCATACCAGGCCGACACGTCCGAAATCTGCTGCGCCGAAAGCCCGGAGGCCACCACGCTCATCATCTCATGGGCACGCGCCCCGGTCTTGAAGGCCATGAGCTGCGCTTCGAGATATTCCTTCGGCTCGCCGCCGATATGGGGGGCGATCGGGATCGCCGCATAGCCGTCCACCCCGTGACAGGTTCGGCACATATTGGCGATCTTGCGGCCCGCGGCGGGGTCGCCCGCGAAGACGGGGGTCCCCCCGGCGAGCATCAGCCCGCCGAGAAGAGTGATGGCGACAAGCCTCATTGAGCGGCCATGCCCACATAGGCGATGCGCCAGATCGCGCCTGCGAAGTCGTCGGAGATCAGCATGGAGCCATCGGGCAGGAACTCGATATCCATGGGACGTCCGCGATATTCGCCGGTCTCTTCATTGAGCCAGCCATCGGCAAAGACCTCGGCCCCGACCGCGTCGCCAGTTTCCGGATCCAGCGCGGTGAACATCACCCGGGCGCCCACGGGCTCGGTCCGGTTCCAGGACCCATGCTGGGCCCAAAAGATGCCGCCGTGATACTGCTCGGGATAGCTGCTGTCATGGTAGAACCGCATGCCCAGATCCGCCGCATGGGCGGTCAGTTCAAGCTGCGGCTCGACAAAGCTCACGCCCTCGGGACGGGGCGCATCGCTTTCCGAGATGATCTCGATCCGGCTGTTGGTCCAGGGGAAGCCGAAATGCTGGCCCGCTTCGGTCTGCCGGTTCAGCTCGCCCGGCGGGATGTCGTCGCCCATGCCGTCGACCTGGTTGTCGGTCCACCACAGCTCGCCCGTGGCCGGGTTGAAATCCTGCCCCACGGAGTTGCGCACGCCGCGGGTATAGACCTCGCGCTCGGACCCGTCGGTGTTCATGCGGATGATCCCGCCGATGCCGATCTCGTCATAGAGCTCGATCTTGTCCACGGGCTGCACGTTATGCGGTTGGCCAAGCGAGACATAGAGCTTGCCATCCGGGCCGATATCGCAGACCCGCGCCGAGTGGTTGAAGCTCTCTTCCTCCTCGGGGATCAGCTCGCCCTGAGCGACGACCGTGCCCACGGCGATATCCGGGCTCTCAAAGAAGAACTCCGCCGCCGGGAAGACGAGGATGCGGTTGCGCTCGGCAATATAGAGGAACCCGTCCGGCGAGAAGCAGGGGCCGTTCGGGATGTCGAAGGTCACCGAGGGGGCGAAGTCCTTGACCTCATCGGCCACCCGGTCCCGGTCGCGGTCCACGATCGCCCAGACCTTGTCCTTGCGTGTTCCGGCAAAAAGCACCGTGCCCTGCGGGGCCATGGCCATGGAACGTGCATCCGGCACCACGGCATAGAGGCTCACCTCGAACCCGTCGGGCACGTTGATATGCTCCAGGATGTTGGTCAGCGCAGTGGCGCGTTCTCCTTCCTGATCGATGAAGGTGAAGGTCGCGTCGGTCTTCTGCATGTTGCTGAGTTTTTCCATGTTGTCCTGGGCCAGGGTTGGGCCAGTCAGCATGGTTCCGAGCAGCAGCCCGGCAATACAGGATTTGTAAGTCATATTTTCCTCCCAATGTCTCATCAAAGCCCGCCGAGATCTGTGTGTCGGTCGTGCTCCATGAGGGGTCATGATCGCTTTACGTAAGTGAATCTGTCAACAGTCTTGGGCGTTCCTCCTGTCTAGATAATTTTACAATCTTGCGTTGTATGGCAAATGCTTAGACACCTGAACGGGCGAGGGCGGCGGGCTCATTCGGCGGCGACGGCCGCCTTGACCACCGAGTGCATGGCCAGCATGCCCGGATCATCCATCCCGATGCTTTTCTCGCCAAAGATCCGCGCCCGCCCGACCGTGGCGGGTTTGTCGCGAAACGCGTCGAGGGCCTCATCCACGGCGCGGGACGCAGCGGCCGCGCGCGCCCCCGGCGCGGCCTCGGCGAGGGCCTTGGCCAGCGCATCGAGGCTGTCGAGCACGGTCTTGCCCCCAAGTTCGGCCTTGCCACGCTCCTGCATCTTGTCGCGCGCGCCCGCGATCAGATCGGCCATGGCCTCGGGCGCGATCTCGGTCTGGCCGCGCAGGGCCTTGGCCGCACTCATCAGCCCCGTGGCCATCAGCGTGCCATAAGAAGAGCCGGAGGATTCCGTGAAGGCCTTGGCACAGCTCAGCAGCGCCATGCCCAGATCCTCGGGCAGCGCCTCCTTGCGCTCAGAGATCGCCCGCATCCCCCGGGTCATGGTCACACCCAGATCGCCATCCCCAAGCGCCCCATCGGCGCTGTTGAGCATGTCGAAATCCCGCTCCATCGCGGCGGTGATCCGGTCGATGGCCGCCAGAAGCGTCTCGCGGGTGATCGCCATCACACCCTCCAGAACGCGCAGTCACAGGGCGCGGTGAGCAGGGCCTCGAGCGCGTCATCGAGCTTGCAGAGCGTAAAGGACACCCCGGCCATCTCCATGGAGGTGGCATAGCGCCCAACGAGCGGCATCACGACGGTGGCCCCCACCGCGTCGAGCCGCGCCTTGACGATGCGGTAGAGGATATAGAGCTCTTCGGGCGGGGTCGCGCCGAGCGAGTTGACCATGATCGAGACCCGGTCCCCCTCGGCCAGCGGCATGTCCGCCAGCAGGCGGTCCATCATCTCGGAGGCGACCTCGTCGGCGCTGCGCAGCTTGCCGCGCCAGACCCCGGGCTCGCCATGGATGCCCATGCCCATCTCCATCTCGTCCTCGGCGATCTCGAAGGTGGGCTTGCCCGCTTGCGGCACCGTGCAGGGCGACAGGGCCGCGCCCACGGACCGGCAGGCATCTGCGGCCTTCTGGGCTACGGCGGTCACCGCGGCCAGATCCTGCCCGGCCTCGGCGGCGGCCCCGGCCATCTTGAATGCATAGACCATGCCCGCCACACCGCGCCGTTTCTTGCGCTCTTCGGGCGGGGCAGAGGCCACGTCATCGGCCAAGAGGACCGTCGTGCAGTCGATATCGTCGAACTCCACCAGCTCCCCGGCCATGTCGAAATTCATCACGTCGCCGCCGTAATTCCCATAAAGCCGCAGCACACCCGCGCCGGTATCGGCGGCGCGGATCGCGTCGGCCATCTGTTCGGCCGAAGGGGAGGCGAAGACATCGCCAATCGCGCAGGCATCCAGAAGCCCCGTGCCCACATAGCCCGTGAAGACCGGCAGATGCCCCGAGCCGCCGCCGGTCACGATCCCGACCTTGCCCGCCTTGCCGGGGGTGGCGCGGGCGACGACCTTGCCGCTCTCGCCATGGAGCCGGTAATACTCCGGATGCGCAGCGGTCAGGCCCGCCAACATCTCGTCCACGTAATCCTCGGGTCGGTTGAGTAGCTTTTTCATGTCGTCCTCCTCCCGGTCAGACTGTCTCGCTTATTTTGGAGCCTTGGCGAAGCTGTTGCGCAGGGTGGCCAAAGCATTGGTGTTGATCACCATCACGAGGATCAGAAGCGCGCCCCAGATCAGCTCGCGCGCGAAGTTCGAGACCTGCAGCATGTTGAGCCCGCTCGACAGAAACTGCATCGACAGCACCGCGAGCACCACGCCGATCACCCGTCCATAGCCGCCATAGGGGTTCACCCCGCCCAGCACCGCGATCAGCACCGCCAGCAGCAGGTAGGACGAGCCGTAATCCGCCTTGGCCGAGTTCGCCCGGCTCATGATGATCAGCCCGGCGATCGAGGCAAACATCCCCGCGATCACATAGACCTTCAGGAGCATCCGGTTGATGTCGATCGCCGCATAGATCGCCGCCAGCGGGTTGGCCCCGTACATGGTCACCCGCAAGCCAAAGGCCGTGCGCGTCAGAATGAGGTGCAGGATCACCGCGAGCAGCGCGAAGAGGATGAGCGGCACCGGCACGCCCATGACCTGCGCATTGCCGATCAGCGCCACGGTGCCCGGAAAGCCCATCACAGCGCTGCCGCCGGTCATGGCGATGGCAAAGCCCGTGAAAACGAGGCCCGAGCCCAGGGTTGCGAGGATCGGGGGCAGGCCGAAAAACGCCACAAGGCAGCCATTGGCCAGCCCTGCAATGGCGCCGATACAGAGCGCCGCCGTGATCGCGATGGCCAGCCAGATCGCCGATTGCCCGGCGGCCATCTCGGGGCTGGTGAATTGCGTGAGGATCAACGCCGCGATCACCGCCGAGAGATTCGCGATCCCCACCACCGACAGGTCGATCCCGCCGGTCATCATCGCCAGCGTCATCGCCAATGCGAGGATGGCGAATTCCGGGAACTGGAATGCCATGGAGGTCAGGTTCTGCGACGACAGGAACCGGTCCGGTGACAGCACCGCCATTAGCCCGAAGACGAAGACGGCGATCACCAGCAGCCGGAATTCCGGCGCGGCAGTGAAGGTCGAAGTGGAGGCTTGCTTGCTCATGAAATCCTTACCCCGCCCGTGCCGCGGCCCGCTTGGCGCGGTAGGCAGGAACGCCCGTGCCCAAGAGGATCAGAAGACCAATGGTGACCGATTGCCATGTGGTCGGAATGCCGATGACGATCAGGCTGTTCTGGACGATCACGATCAGCGCCACGCCCAGCAGCGTGCCCGTCAATGTGCCGTAGCCCCCGATCAGCCGCGCCCCGCCCAGCACCACGGCGGCGATCACCGACAGCTCCAGCCCCACCAGCGAGAACGGGTCCGCCATGCGCCCGACCGAGCCATGGATGATACCTGCAAGTCCCGCGAGCGCGCCGACATAGACATAGACGAAGAACTGCGTCCATTTCACGTTGATGCCGATCCGCCGCGCGCTCTCGACCGAGCCGCCAATGGCATAGATCGACCGGCCCAGCATGGTCTTTTGCAGGATGAACCAGGTCAGCACGATCACCGCCAGAAGGGCCAGCACCGACCAGGGGATCGAGTAGAAGTTCCCGGCCTCGGTGGTACCCCGCGCCAGCACCCCGCGCGAGAAATCCCGCATGGAGGGGGGCAGGGCCGAGATCCGCTGCGACCCCACGAAGGTCAGCAGGAAGCCGCGAAAGATCGAGAGGGTGCCCAGGGTCACGATCAGCGTGGGCAAGCCCAGAAAGGCGATGAAAAACCCGTTTATCGCACCCAATAAGGCCCCGAACAGGATCGAAACCACAAAGATCAGCGGCCAGGGCGCCTCGGGCCAGATCGCGAGGAACACCACTGAGGATGCGTACATCGCAAAGACCGCGATGGCCGTGAAACTCACATCGATCCCGCCCGAGACCAGCACCAGCATCGCGCCCACGGCGAGGATGCCGATGACAATCGAGGCGCGCAGCAGGTCCGAGACCGTGGTGATGGTGAAAAAGCGCGGATCCGACAGGGTCGCGATGATGCAGAAAAGGGCGATGACCCCGGCCACGAGGGTCTCGTTCCGGGTCCAGAAATCCTTGGGGAGAAGGCCGCTCATGACGCCAACCTGCGGGCCAGATCGTCCTCGGTGGCCACCCGTCCGTCCAGGGCGTCGACGATCCGGCCGTCGCGCATCACGAGGATACGGTGGCAGGTGGCCAGCAGCTCCGGCAGGTCATCCGAGATCACGATGATCCCGATCCCCTGACTGGCCAGATCGCGGATGATGTCGTGGATATCGGCCTTGGAGCCCACATCCACCCCCACGCTCGGCCCGTTCAGCACCAGCACCCGGGGCGCGCGCGACAGCCAGCGCGCCAGCGCAACGCGTTGCTGGTTGCCACCCGACAGGGACTGCACCGGCGCGGTCACATCCGGGGCCTTCACCTTGAGCCGCTTGAGCCAGCCTGAGGCCTCGTCCACGAGGCTGCGCATATTCAGGATGCCGTTGTTCACATGGGCATCGAGCCGCCCGATGGCGACATTGCGCAGGATCGACTGGCTCAGGAACAGCCCCTCGGTCAGACGGTCTTCGGGCACATAGCCGATCCGCGCCATGGAGGCCGCCTGCGGATCGCCCGTGGGCACAGCCGCATTGTCCACGGTGATCGTGCCCGCATCCGGCGCGACCAGCCCGAACAGCGCCTTGGCGACCGAGGTCCGCCCGCTGCCCAGAAGCCCGGTGATCCCCAGAACCTCGCCCGCGCGCAGCTCGAAATTGATATCCTCGAAGGAGCCTTGCTTGCGCAACCCGCGCACCTCCATCAGGGCTTCGGCCCCGGCGGCATGGTCGCTGGGCGGCACCTCGGGCACGTCCCGGCCCGTCATGTGATAGGCCAGCGATTGCGTGTCGAAGTCCGAGGCGGGCCCCTCGGCCACCTTCTTGCCATTGCGCAGCACGACGACCTTCTCCGACACCTCCAGCACTTCGGCCAGCTTGTGGCTGACAAAGATCACGGCGACGCCTTCGTCCTTCAGCATCCGGATGATGCCCTGCAGGCGGCGCACCTCCTTCTCGGTCAGGGCCGTGGTCGGCTCATCCATGATGATCAATTGCGCCTGCGAGGCCAGCGCCCGACAGATCGCGACAAGCTGTTTTTGTGCCACGGGCAGGGTCTCGACCCGGGCGTCGAGGTCGATCTCGACCCCGATACGGTCCAGCGCCTTGCGGGCGATCTCGCGGCTGGCGCGCGGGTTGAAGAACCGCTCATGGGTCGACAGTTGCGTGGCAAAGGCGATGTTCTCGGCCACGTTCAGGTTCGGAAAGAGCGAGAAATCCTGAAAGATCACCATCACGCCCGCCGCCGCCGAGATCCGCGGGTTCAGGTCCGGCTGGTCCTCGCCAGCGATGCGCACCATGCCTTCGGTGGCGGGCTCCACGCCCGAGATGATCTTGATGAGGGTCGATTTGCCGGATCCGTTCTCGCCGGCCAGACAGACCGCTTCGCCGGGTTGGACGGTAAAATCAACGGAATCGAGCGCGGTGACCCCCGCGTAGCGTTTCGTTATCGCGCGCAGGTCAATATACGCGGTGTCACGTGTCGGGGACATGAACAGCCAACTTCAATCAGGGATGTCTTGAAAAGCCAGGGCGGCCCGAAGGCCGCCCCGTCTCGGGAGTGATCAGAACGGGTAGTCCGCCATGTTCCCCGCATCCACATTCACCCAGGCCTGGCCATAGATGACCTTGCCGTCGAGCGAGATGTTCTCGTAGCCCGGCAGGCCCAGATCCATGCCATCGGTGACCGTTTCGCCATTCATCACCATGACGGCGAGCTTGTTCATGGCCTCACCAGCCACGGCCGGATCCCAGAAGCCGATGCCATCCACGGCGCCGGTTTCCAGATACTGGCCCGCGATCGAGGGCAGGGAGGTGCCGAAGACGCAGGTCGCATCCTCCATCCCGCGCTCTTCGATGGAGCGTCCGATGCCAGCCACATCCGTGGAGGCCGAGCCCTGCATGCCCTTGATGTTCGGGAAGGCGCGCAGCACTTCCTGGGCCTTGGTATAGGCCTGCTCGGCGTCGTCGAAGGTCTCGTTCTTGTCGCCAACCAGGGTCATGTTCGGATAATTCGCCTCCTGATGGGCAATCGCACCATCGACCCACTGGTTATGGGTCTGCGAGGTGAGCGAGCCGACAAAGACGGCATATTCCCCTTCGCCGCCCATGCAGGTCGCGAGCTGTTCCATCAGGTTGGCGCCGAAATCCTCGTTCACGAAGGCTTCGAGGTCATAGGTCGTGTTCTGCTGGGCGGCGGCCTCGTGGGTGATCACGGCAATGCCGGCTTCCATGGCGCGACCCAGCACGGGCTCCAGCGCCTCGGGCGACATCGGAACCACCGCGAGCGCATCGACACCCTGGGCAATCATGTCCTCGATCAGCGCGACCTGCTGCTGCGGGTCGGCCTGGGCGGGCCCGACCTGGAAGGCGTTCATGCCGGATTCGTCGGCGAATTTCTTGACGCCTTCCTCCATCCGGTTGAACCACTGGATGCCCGCGATCTTGACCACGGTGGCAATGTCCTTGGAATGACCATCCGCGGCCACCTGTGTCCCCATGAGGGCTGCCGAAGCGCATGCGGCACTGGCCAGCAATGTAATCTTGGTCTTCATCTCTTCCTCCCTAAGCCCGCGGATGCGGGTTCTTCTCCCGTCCGGCGGGGGACCCGCCGGCGCAAATAACCTGTGACTTATCAAGCGCCTGCCTATGCTCGGGCATATGTCTCGGGGCGCTTGGATCACACTTGTGCATTGACTGCACGTTTGTGACTATATAAGCACGAAACCCTCGGTCAAGCCATTTTGTCGCAGCTCGCGGGGAGGCCCCGGAACGCCCATGTTGATGCAGAAACGTCAGGCGGATAACGACATCGCCCAAGCCGCGTGGCTTTATTACGTTGGCAATCTCAGCCAGCAGGAGGTCAGCAAACGGCTCGGGATCTCGCGCTTCAAGGTGCTACGGATGCTGGCGGATGCACGGGCCCAGGGATTGGTTCGAATCGCGGTCGAACATCGCACTTCGCGGACGCTGGAGCTGGCGGATCGGCTGGTCGCGGCCTTTGGCCTGCAAGAGGTGCAGGTCGCACCCATCGGTGCCGAGACCGAGGATGAGGCGCTGGCACGCAACGCCGTCGCCATCTTGGCCAGCGGTTATCTTGCCCGGATCGCGGGCTCGGACCGGCAGGCCACGGTCGGGCTCGGCTGGGGGCGGACCTTGTCGTCGATGGCCGATAATCTGACCGGCGTGCGCAATTCCGGGCTGACCTTCGTGTCGCTCATGGGCTCGGTCACCTATGCCTCCCATACGGCGCCCGGGGATGTCTGCGTGCGGCTCGCGGCCCAGACCGGCGGGCGCGCCATCCTGATGCCCGCACCCTTTGTCACCGACAGTGCCGAGGCCTGCGCCGGGATCATGTCCCAGCGCCTCGTGCGCGAGGCCATGGATGTGGCGCGCAAGGCCGACCACGCGCTGATGAGCGTCGGCGAATGCCGCGAGGGCGCGATCCTTTTTGACAGCGACATCTTCAGCGCCGCGCAGATCCAGCAATTGCGCGATGCGGATGTGGTCGGGGATTGCTGCGGGGTGTTCTACAAGGCCGATGGCACGGTGGCCGATATCGAGCTCAACCGCTGCACGCCCTGTGTCCAGCCCGCGGATATGGCCGGTATGGAGACCGTGCTGCTCGCCGCCGGTCTCGGCAAGCTCGCCGCCACCATCGCGGTGCTGCGGGCGGGCTTCGTGAAAAAGCTTCTGGTGGATGAGCGGCTGGCCAAGGGCCTCGTCGCGGCAAGCGAAAAGGGGGAGGTGTAATGGAAGGCTTCGGCGTGCATACCAGCATGTGGACCATGTCCTGGGACCGGGCGGGCTGCGAAAAGGCGGTGGCCAAGGCCCAGTCCTATGGCATGGATTTTCTCGAGATCGCCTTGCTCGACCCGCCCAGCGTGGATGCCGAGCACAGCCGTCAGGTGCTTGAGGCAGCCGAGATGCGCTCGGTCTGCTCGCTGGGCCTGCCGCAGGCGGTCTGGGCCTCGCACAACCCGGACGGCGCGGTCGCGTTCCTGACACAGGCGCTGGACAAGGCCGCGGCCATGGGCTCCGAGGCGCTGTCGGGGGTCGTCTATGGCGGGATCGGCGAGCGGACCGGCAAGCCGCCGACCACCGCCGAGCTCGACAATGTGGCCGATGCCCTGACCCGGGCGGCGGCCCATGCCAAATCCCTCGGGCTGCTTTTCGGGATCGAGCCGGTGAACCGCTACGAGACCCATCTGCTCAACACCGGCTGGCAGGCGGTCGAGATGATCGAGCGGATCGGAGCCGAGAACATGTTCGTCCATCTCGACACCTACCACATGAATATCGAGGAAAAGGGCATCGCCCAGGGCATCATCGATGCCCGCGAGCACCTGCGCTACATCCACCTGTCGGAATCCGACCGGGGCACGCCCGGGGCCGGGACCATCGCCTGGGACGAGATCTATTCCGCCCTGCGCGCGGTCGGCTTCAAGGGCGGGCTCGCCATGGAAAGCTTCATCGACATGCCCCCCGAGATCGCCTTTGGCCTCTCGGTCTGGCGGCCCGTGGCCTCGGGCGAGGCCGAGGTGATGGAAAACGGCTTGCCCTTCCTGCGCAACAAGGCGCGGCAATACGGGCTGATCTGACGCGATCCGGGAAAAGGACAGACATGAAAAACTCAACGCTGCCAGAGCTCTATGCCGAGATGCGCCGGGTGCGCAGCTTCGAAGAGCGCGTGGGCGAGCTGTTCGTGCGCGGCCAGTCCGCGGGCTCCATGCTGCATCTGTCGATCGGCGAGGAAAGCACCGCCGTGGGCGTGTGTGCTGCCATGGAAGAGGGGGATACCTTCACCACCCACCACCGGGGGCACGGGATTTTCCTCGCGCGCGGGGCCGATCCAAACGGGATGATGGCCGAGATCGCAGGCAAGGAGAGCGGCTATTGCCGGGGCAAGGGCGGCTCCATGCATATCGCGGATATGGGGCTAGGCCATCTCGGCGCGAACGCCATTGTCGGCGGCGGCATTCCGGCCGTGGTCGGCGCGGGGCTCGCGGCACGCCAACAGAAAAGCGGCAAGGTCTCGGTCGCGTTTTTCGGCGATGGCGCGACCGGGCAGGGGATCCTCTATGAAAGCATGAACATGGCCGCGCTCTGGTCCCTGCCGGTGATGTTCGTCTGCATCAACAACCAATACGGCATGGGCACGCGGATCGATCAGGCCACGGCCAATCCGCGCCTGCATGAGCGGGCCGAGGCCTTTGGCCTCGCGGCGCGGACGGTGGACGGGCTCGCGGTCGAGGATGTGGCCGAGGCCGCCGCCGAGCTCATGGCCGGGGCGCGGGCAGGCAAGCCCGCCTTTCTCGCGGTGGATTGCTACCGGTTCTATGGTCATGCCCGCAAGGACAAGTCCCCCTATCGCGACGCCGCCGAGGAAGAGATGGGCCGTCAGAAGGACCCGGTCCAGCAGGCCCGCGAAAAGCTGATCGCGACAGGCCAGATGACCGAAACCGAGCTCGACGCGCTGGATGACCGGATTGCCGCCGAGATGGACGGCTCGATCGACTATGCCATCGCCGGGAAAGAGCCGCAGATGGCCTCCATGTTCCGCGATGTCTATGACCCCTCGCAGCCCGAGCCGGAGCCCGTGCGCACCCGTCTCGACCGCATTCTGGCGCAGGAGTAGTCCCATGGCGCAGATCGAGACGACCTATCGCGACGCCCTCCGGCTGGCCCTCTCCGAGGCGATGGAGGCCGATGAGAGCGTGATCCTGATGGGTGAGGAAGTGGGCCGCTATGGGGGCGCCTATGGCGTGACCAAGGACCTGATCAAGAGCTTCGGCGCGGACCGGGTGATCGACACCCCGATCTCCGAGGCGGCGATTGTCGGCACCGCCGTGGGGGCCGCGATGACCGGCCTGCGCCCGGTGGCCGAGCTGATGTATGTGGATTTCATCGGCATGACGATGGATCAGCTCGCCAATCAGGCGGCCAAGATCCGCTACATGTTCGGCGGTCAGATCGGCGTGCCCATGGTCCTGCGCACCCAGGGCGGAACCGGGCGCTCGGCGGGGGCGCAGCATAGCCAGAGCCTCGAGGCGTATGTGATGCACACGCCGGGCCTGCGGCTGGCCATGCCCGCGACGGTGGCCGATGCCTATCACCTTTTGCGGCAATCCTTGCAGCAGCCCGACCCGGTGGTCTTCATCGAACACAAGGGGCTCTATACGATGAAGGGCGCGCTCGACCCGGAGGAGGAGACCGCCCCGTGGGGCCAGGCGCAGGTCCTGCGCGCGGGCGGCGATCTGGTGATCGTCACCTATTCGCGGCAGGTCCATCATGCGCTGGCTGCCGCCGAGACCTTGCTGAGCCATCACGGCATCGCGGCGGCGGTCGTGGATCTGCGCACGCTCAACCCGCTCGATTTCGACACGATCCGCCCGCTGGTCGAGGCGGCTGGCCGCGCCATGGTCGTCTCCGAAGGGGTGATGACCTGCGGTGTGGCGGCGGAACTGGCCGCACGCATCACCGAGGAATGCTTTGATTTCCTTGAAGAACCCGTGATCCGCGTGGCAGGCGAGGACATCCCGATCTCGGTCTCGCCCCTGTTGGAGCAGAACTCGGTCCCCACGCCCGAGCTGATCGTCGAGACCGCCCGAAAGATGGTTCGATGAGCGAGTTCACGAGGCTGACCCTGCCCATGCCGCGCCTCGGCGAGACGATGGAGGAGGCGACGGTCGCCGAATGGCTGGTCGCCCCGGGCCAGAGCTTCAAGCGTGGCGATCCGCTGCTGGAGGTCGAGACCGACAAGACAATGGTGGAATACCCCGCGCTGGGGAACGGCACCTTGCTCGCAACCCTCGTGGCCCCGGGCGATGTGGTCTCGGTCGGCACGCCGATTGCCGAGATCGAGACGGCGGATCCCTGGGACGGGATCGACGAGGAGGACCCGGCAGAGGCAGAGGCGGCGCCCGCGCCTCAGACCCCGGACCCCGACACGCCGCCGCCGTCCGGGCCGGCCCCGGGCACCGCGCGCCTGCGGGCCACGCCGCTCGCCCGGCGCCTTGCGCGCGAGGGCGGTCTTGCCCTTGACCAGATCCCGGGCACCGGACGGCGCGGCCGGATCGAGGCGGGCGATGTGCGCGCCCTGATCCCGGGCGCGGGCGCTCCCGCCGCCCCACGCGTCGCGCGGCAGGCCGGGGCAACCGCACCGGTCTATTGCGTCCATGGCTATGCCGGGCTTGGGGCCAACTGGGCGGCCCTGCGGGCAGAGTTGCAGCGCGCCGGCCTCAGCTCCTCGGCGCCGGACCTGCCGGGCCATGGCCGCAACCCGGCCGAGGCGGGTGCGGTCGCGGATCTCGTGGACTGGCTGACCGATGACCTCGCCCGCCAGTCTGCACCCGTGCATCTGCTAGGCCATTCACTGGGCGCCTATGTGGCTGCCGAAGCCGCCCGCCGCCAGCCCGGACAGGTGGCCCGACTGACCCTGCTGGCCCCGGCGGGTTGCGGGTTGGAGATCCATGGCGGGTTCCTGACCAGCATGGCCGCGGCCCCCGGTCCCGGCGAGCTGGCCCATCTCATGCGGCTCCTCGGTCCCAAGGCCACCGCCTTGGACAGTGCCGCGCTGACGGCCATGGCGCAGGAGTTGCGCGGGCAGCGCTTGACCGGGCTCGCCACCTCTATGGCGCGCGGCGATACGCAGCGGATCGACACGCTGGGCCCCTTGCGCGCGCTGGCCGGGCAGATGCCCGTCACCGCGATCTTCGGGCTCGCCGACCGCATCATCCCGCGCGCGCACGCCTTTCACTTGCCGCCCCATGTCGCCTGCCACATGGTAGAGACCGGGCATATGCCGCATTGGGACGCGACCGCAGATGTCGCCGCCATTCTCGCGGCATCCTGAGACACCAGTGACGACCCAAGGGAGGAGGGGAGTATGGCCTATGTCTTGACCGCCGATGGCGGCACCGAAAGCCTGCGCGTCCGCATCTATGACCTGAACGGCACCTGCGTCGGCTCCCATGCGGAACCCTATGAGACGACCTTTTCGCCCGGCGCCCGGGCCGAGCAGAATCCCGAGGACTGGTGGACCAGTCTCTGCGTGGCCACCCGCGCCAGCCTGGCCGAGGCCGGGATCTCCGGCGATCAGGTCGAGGCGATGGCCTATGCGACCACCTGCTGCACGGTGGTGGCGCTGGATGCCTCCGGCGCGCCCCTGCGGCCCGCGCTCATGTGGATGGATGTGCGCGCCGACAAGGAGGCCGAGGCGGTGCTCGCCACTGGTGATCCGCGCCTGCGCCTGAACTCGGACGGGGCCGGGCCGGTCTCGGCGGAATGGATGATCCCCAAGGCGCTTTGGCTCAAGCGCAACGAGCCCGAGATCTATGACGCCGCCGCGACCATCTGCGAGTATCAGGACTACCTCACCCTGCGCCTGACCGGGCAGCGCTGCGCCTCGCTGAACAATGTCGGCCTGCGCTGGCACTATGCCAATCGCGAGGGCGGCTGGGCGTCGAGCCTCGTGACCGCGCTCGGCATGGGTGATCTGGTCGAGAAATGGCCCGAGCGCGTGGCCGCCCCGGGCGAGGTCGTCGGCCCGCTGACCCCCGCCGCCGCCGAGGCGCTGGGGCTCACCACCCGCACCAAACTGGTGCAAGGCGGGGCGGATGCGCTGATCGGGATGATCGGCCTCGGCGTGGCTCGGCCCGGGCAACTTTGCCTGATCACCGGCTCCTCCCACCTGCAATTCGGCGTGACCGAGACCCCGTTTCACGCGCCGGGCATGTGGGGGGCTTACGCGGATATCGTCTATCCGGATCGCTACATCATCGAGGGGGGGCAGACCTCCACCGGGTCGGTGATCAACTGGCTGCGCCGCTTCGTCGGCGGTGAGCTTGATTTCGACGAGATGAACCGCAAGGCCACCGCCCTGCCGCCCGGGGCCGAGGGGCTGGTGGTGCAGGACCACTTCCAGGGCAACCGCACGCCCTATACGGATGCGCTCTCGCGCGGGGCGATCACCGGGCTGACCCTGGCCCATGAACCCCACCACGTGTTCCGCGCGATCATGGAAGGGATCTCCATGGGGACCCGCGCGATCCTCGAGGCCTTTGCCAAAGGCGGCTATCAGGGCAGCGAGATGGTGGCCGGGGGCGGGGCGACAAACTCCGAGCTCTTCATGCAGATCCACGCGGATACCGCCGGGATCCCCGTGCGCATCCCGGCCTCCACCGACGGGCCGACGCTCGGCTCAGCGATCCTCGCGGCCCACGGGGCGGGTTATTTCGCGAGCATCGATGAGGGGATCGCGGCCATGGTCAAACCGGGCCGCGTGATCGAGCCGAACCCCCAGGCGGTTGCGGCCTATGACGAGATCTACGACCGCTACCACGCGCTCTATCCAGCCCTGAAAGACGCGCTTTCGCGCTAGGGCGGGCCACGGCTTACGTTAAGACCCCTGGGCGAACGTGCCGATGAGGGACGTGCAGCCTTTGCAACTTCGCCAAGAGAGCTTGCGCGGCCACCCTCCCGCACGCGTCCGGCAGTACCAACCGCGTCAAGCCGACATGGAAGGGCCTCCACAAGGCGCGATGCGTACGGTGCCCTGTGGTGCCAATGGAGAATTTGAGTTCCTGAAGGCAGGACGTGCCCTTTCCGACGTGGAGGCACTGGGAAAAACGGAGGCACGTCTCGGTGGTGCTGATGATGCACGGGGGCGCGAGATTGATTTTGCACTCCAAAACAATCGGTTAAATCTGTGAGCGTTGTTTGGTCAGGCAATTCCAAGAAAAGCAATTCTATTTGCCAGCAAACAGCAGCGTTGCGGACGGAGCGGACTTATGCTGGTGCAGCTATTGCTGGCGCAGCATCTGCTCGCTCTTGCGGCGGATTCGTTTCGGCGGCGCAGCGATTTGCATCAAACCGGCCATTAGATCGGACAAAATCAGGTAGCAACCAATCTGACCATTCGCTACGGCTTTCTTCTCCGGCAAGACGCGGAACTCGCTGCCGTTGAATTTGATTGCCAAATGTTCGTTTGCTAATTGGTACATGTCGCACTAGCTCCTTGGTACGCGCTGTACGGACTCAGGGCGCTGGAGATCCTATGTCTACGATTGTGGCCCGCTGCTAACGCCCACCTGATTGGACCATCTTGAACCAAAAGACTTCCGCGCGCGATGCCGGAAGAGTTTTCGGCTGACACAAGCCCACGAGACCATCCAATGAAATTCTCAAAACCCGAACAGCGTGTTTTGCACGTTCTGGCGCAAGGTAGACCCATCCATTTTGAGTGAATGACGAACTGCGAAGTGCACGAAGTTTCATGCTCCACACGCGACGGTCATGTACTGACCAATTTCACGTTGAGGCTCTTTGATCGCTTGAAGAAACGGCGGTTCATCAAATCCGAGAACGGACGACCTTACCCGGCCACAAGGCTCGGCATTCGCTCCGTGAACCCACAATACGACAACCGATAAGGACAAACAGAAAATGACAAACCCAATCATCAAATCGACGTCATCCGACGATATTGCAGGACTCCAAGCCGTTCTGGACGGAACCGAGCTATTCCCGAGAGAGATGCTGCCAGACTTGCTGGCTCCGTCACTCGCGGGCGAAACAGAAGCCTTTTGGCCGACCTGCCATAGTGGTGGGAAGGCGGTTGGTCTCGCCTATACGGTTCCTTGAGACTTGGCCGATGGCACTTGGAATATGCTCGCCCTCGCGGTGCGGCCAGATTTGCAAGGTAAACGGTTGGGGGCGGCATTGGCACATGCTGTCGAGCAGCACCTAAAGGAAAAGGGGCAACGCGTCTTGATCGTGGACACATCTGGCACAGAAGACTTTGCATTGACGCGCAAGTTTTACGCTCAGAATGGCTATGAAGACGGAGCACGTATCCGCGATTTCTGGGCAGAAGGAGATGACAAAGTAATCTTCTGAAAAGCCCTCTAGAACATACAGCCCTCCGCTAACCATGTGACGGGGGGCACCCCCAGCCGACTTTCGCTACCATGTACAATCTTAGTCGGTCTGGGCTCAGCACCGACCAATGCCGCAACAGGTACAGATATCCGCTTTGAAGTGGCGAATGGCAGTACCGCTCGCCAAGTTGCGCTAGATGTCGATGCGCTCTGCGATACTCAGCGCGTCTTTGAGTTCAACGCCAAGGTAGCGCACTGTACTGTCAACCTTGGTGTGACCGAGCAACAGTTGCACCGCGCGCAGATTACCGGTCTTTCGATAAATCTCCGCGGCTTTTGCTCGCCGAAGTGGGGGGTGCCATATCCACTCGGTTCTAGCCCGATCGCAGTGATCCAATCTCGCGCCAATCGTCCATACTGGCGCGTTGAGATATGTGGCCGGTCATGGAAGCGGCTGGGAAAGATAAAGCGACATGCAAACATCTCGGGAGCTTTGACCCAAGATAAGACGGCTTCACGCGTATTTTCGGCCAGTTCGAACTGAACTGGTCGCTTAGTCTTGCATTGGGTCACGGAAACGCGTTCCCGAACGCGGTCGTCTTTTACAAGGTCAGACACGGTCAATTTGACGAGTTCACAGCCGCGCAGCTTGCAATCGATGGCGATGCTGAACAAAGCCAGATCGCGCGGATAACCCGCAAGTTCAAGCCGCGCCCGGATTGCCCAGACCTGTTTTGGCAGCGACGGGCGTTTTTGACCGATGATCCGCCCCTTGTTCCAAGCTCTGCGTTTCGAGGTGATTGCAGGAGGTTGGACTCGTGGCATGGTTTGCCCTCCAGCCCACCCTTCAAACCCAATCACCAGCACCGCGCTGGCTATTTCATCATGCAGTCCGAGCGGATGGCCGCTGACCGATGCGCATGAGACAAGCCAACACTGCGATCACATTCGGCCGCAAAGAGCCCAAACCTCCCAAATGCTGCAAATCACAAATGCCAGCGCAGCGCCGAATGAAATTGTGTCAGCTGAGAAGGCTTGAATCGTACCTCTACGAGCACCAGGCGATTTAGCGGCGCAAGTGCTAGCTTCGTGTTTGCTGAGTCAACCTCTTGCTTTGGGTCCATTTCGGCAAGGGTAATCTATCTGATAAACTGTTCGACAGAGTCTTCGCCAAGCCCAACCTCCGTAAAATGCTGACGGTAGAGGTCAATCTTGGTGAACACGTCCTCGTATCCCGTGACCTCGCCCCAAGGATCGACGTAGCACATCACGCCGTTGACCTGGAAATAGGTTACCATTTCCTCAACACTTTCGGGAACGACAAGCGTGTGGGTTTCCCCCGGCGGTTCGTAAACATATCCGCCTTCTTCGGCGACCCAGTCATGCTCAAGGCAACGCCAGCGACCTTTCAACACAAAACCATATACCGGTTGCGGATGGCGATGACGGGACAGAATGCCCGCTTTTTTGACCTTGAGGAGGTTCATCCTATAGCCCTGTGACCGGTTCAGGCAGAGTGGACGAAAGCAGACGTTCTCGGCCTGCGGCACCCACAGCCTTTCGTCCTCACTCATCGCATTCGGGATTACGATTTCGTCTTGCGCGTGCTTTGGGAATGGGAACAGGTGAGGTATCCGGCTGGTGTCGTCTTCGGTCATCCCAATCTCCTCAGATGGCAAGGTAACCCCCATCCACCGGATAGATCGATCCGGGCACAAAGCTGGCCTCTTCGCTAAGAAGCCAACGAACGAGCCCGCCAACCTCTTTTGGCTCTCCCCAGCGTTTCATCGGCGTGCGTGCCACGATCCCCGCTGTCCGCACCGGGTCGTCCCGCAGGCCTTGGGTCGTCTCGGTCTCGATCCAACCGGGCACAATCGCGGTGACGCGAAACTGGTCCTGGGCCCACTGACCCGCAAGCGCCTTGGTCAATTGCGCAACGCCCCTTTGGAGGCAGAATAGGCTGGTACCATCGGGCCGCCGAAAGGGCTGAGCATTGATGCGGTGTTCACAATCGCGCCGCCGGATGCGGTGAGCAGAGCGTGCGCGGCGAGACAGCAGCGCATGGTTCCTGTCAGGTTCACGTCCAGCACCCGGGCGAAGGCGTCGATGCTGTATTCTTCGCCACGCACGAGAATGCCGGCGCAATTCAAAAAGGGCGTCCAGCGCGGGAAGCTGATCGAAAAGGGCATCAACCGAGCTCTGGTTGGTGACATCGAGGTATCGGGTTTTGACCCCATCCTGTGCCTTAAACGCGTCAATCTCACCCTGCGAGGCGGAGGCGACGATGACGCACCAGCCCTGAGATGCCAGCGCATCTGTGACACCGGCACCGATCCCGCGGGTTCCGCCAGTTACGATGGCGCGCTTGATTAGATTGCTTCTGCGGTCGAGATGAAGGATCGGGCGCGTTTTGCGATCTGCTGTAAAGAGTATTCTGGTTTGAACAATGCCGATCCCAGGCCGAAACAATTCACCCCCGCCGTTCGATAGGGTGCCATCGTTTCAGGCGTAATTCCCCCGACTGCAGCAACCGTTGCACTTTTCGGCAGGACAGCTCGCAGGGCACTGATCGCGGCGGGCGGCATCGCTTCAGCGGGGAAGACCTTGAGGATCGACGCACCCAGCTCCAGCGCGGCAAACGCCTCGGTCGGGGTCATGACGCCGGGGCACCAATAAAGCCCGCGTGCCATCGCAGCGCTACCGACATCCGGGTTCATGTTCGGCGAAACGATAATACGACCGCCCGCGTCAGCCACCGCGTCGACTTGCGCCGTAGTCAGGACGGTGCCAGCACCGACAATCGCAGCCGTGCCATGCTGACTGGAAATCTGCGCGATCGAGTCGAGTGGATCCGGAGAATTGAGCGGGACTTCGATGATCTGAAAGCCCGCGTCGACCAACGTCTTTGACACCGGCCCTGCATTGCCGGGTTCGAGTCCGCGCAGAATTGCTATCAAGGGGCTGGACGAAAGCGCATCGCCAAGTTCAATCATCCGATCAGTCCCGCTGCGCGTGCGATCATGAAGTGACCCTTCGCAACAATATCTTCGGAGGCCCGCCGGGTTGCCACTCCGGAGATCTGCAAGGCGATCTCATAGCGGTCCGTTAACGCGCTGTTCCCGATCACGGTGACCATTTCAACATCACCGGCTTCGACCAGCGCTGATGCAATCTCCGTTCCGATCAAAAGGCCCGACAAGTAATGCGCCGTCGCTTTCTTGGATAACTTATCAGTCAAAGGCAGCGTGCGGACGTGGAACAGGTTGTGGAGCAGCTCTGACGGGGCCTCTCTCCCGGCACGAACACCCATTACAAACACGTCCTCGTCAAAGTCGGCATCTACCATCAGAGTTCCCAGGATCGTATGCCCCTTCAACGCGGAAAAAACCTCTCCGGTCATGTAGGTCGAGAAATCAACAATCTTGCCATCCGCCACCTGAACCCATTTGCAATGTGTTCCCGGCATAACGAAGGTGCCGTCGCGCATGCCGGTGGCGGCAGCGCCGATGATCTGTGTTTCCTCACCGCGCATAACGTCTGGGCGGCCCCCATCTTCGGCCACCGCGCCGGTTACGAAATGGACCAGCGCACCACTTTCTGACGTGTAAGCATGCAGTTGGTCGCCAAGCCGGCAAGCTCCCAGCGGCATTTTTGCGTAGGGTGTTTCCACCCAGCCGTTTCTGCTGGTGATCATACCGGACGCAAGGATCGGCAAGGTCTTTTCCGTCATCCAAACGCCAATCAGTCGGTCGAGGACTGCGCCAAAGGATCGGCCTTGAACATGCATGATCCCTTCAGATGCTGAAACACCATCGATGACGTCGCCCTCAGCGTCGACAAGAAAAGCGCGCAGAGACGATGTCCCCCAATCGACGCCGATGAGAGCCGGCTCAGATGCGCCCAAATTCATTCAATAGGTCCTCTACTGTCTTGCCTTGGGCAACCCATTCGCGTGTGGCGACCTCACGGTCGGCCTGCTCTTGCGCTAGGCGGACCGTGTCTTCTGCAATCTCCTGGGGGATCACGACGACGCCCATCAGGTCTGCTACTATGAAATCACCGGGATTCACGACCACTCCGCCGCATGCGATGGGGACGTTAATGGATAGCTCTTCTTTGCGTTCCGAAAACATCGTGTGTGTGCCGCGCGGCGTGATCGCCTTCGTCCAGATCGGCCAGTTGATGTCTTCGAGCTCATCCGTATCGCGGCCGGTGCCGTCGACGATCATGCCACGGATGCCGCGATTCTGTGCCAATCCGCCCATTAGGCCGCCGCAGACTGACGTTTGGAGGTCCCCGCCTGCATCCACCACAATGACATCGCCGGGTTGAGCCATTTCGAGTGCCTTGAGCGGATCGACAAGATCCCCTTTCGAAAGCTGCACGGTCACGGCCTGCCCTGTCACCTTGGCGCGGAACGCCGGCTTGATGGTGCTGTCCATGACACCGGTCCGGTATTGAACGTCGGCAAAGATGGCGGCGGCGGAATAAGCTTCCAGCACCTTGTCGAACTTCTTGAGAAGGTCGGGGTTACGTTCGAAATCGTTGAAGACCCTGAGATCTGTGCTCACGTCTGGCATATCATGCTCCTGCTAGGGGGTCGCTTTGTTCAACGCATCCGCGTTGACGGTGTAATCGGGTTGCTGCCCGGTCAGAACCTTGGCCACTTGCGTTGCGGCCGTGACACGGGCTGCATGAATGGACTCTTCGGAATAGTAGGCGGCATGCGGCGTCACGAGGACGTTGGGCAAAGTGAAAAGCGGGTTGTCGTCCGGCGTCCAATTTGCGCGCTTTGCGGGTTCCTCTTCGGGATCATCGAGGCCGGCAGCCGCTAGATGGCCTTCTTTCAGTGCCCGATAGAGCGCTTTGTTATCAACAGTCGGGCCCCGTCCCGTATTGACGAGAATTGCGCCGGGTTTCATCGCGGCAAATTCAGTATCAGACAAAAAGTGATGTGTGTCTTTTGTCATCGGTGCTTGCATTAGGATGTAGTCGGACCGCGCCAACAAACCGGCTTTATCAACCAGTTCCGCACCAATCTGTCGGGCAACATCAGGCGGAAGAAAGGGGTCGTAGGCGATGACGTTGACGCCGAAGGCCTGCGCTCTTGCAACAATGGCCTGCCCGATCTTACCGAGCGAGACGACACCCATAGTGCGACCGCGCAGGCGATACACAGGCTGGCCGCTCTGCCATTGCCAGACCCCGGCATGGGTTGCGCGATCATAATCCGGGAGCTTTCGGGCCAGAGTGAGCCAGAGTGAGATTGCGTGGTCGGCCACTTCTTCCGTGCAGTAATTCTGCACATTCGTCACGAGGATGCCCTTGTCCGTCGCTGTGCCGACATCGACGATATCGACACCGACCCCGTAGCGGGCAATAACCTCGCAATGCTGCATCCGCAGGATTGTTTCCTGACCGATCCGGGCGTACTGGTTCATCATGGCCGCGCAATGCGGCGCAACCTTGAAGAGGTCCTCCTCGCGTTTGGCCTGAAGCGCGATGACCTCTGCCCCGGCGCTTTCCAAAATCTCCGTTTCGACACTGACATCGCCGAAATCATAATCCGTGATGACGACCTTTGGTTTGTCAGTCCTCGGTTGCCATTTTGTGTTGGCTGTCATAAGGAACCTCCCATGCATCGATGAGGCCAACTCGCATCTGCGCACCGACGACGATGAAAGGTCGCATTCTGAGGTGTCTTTGGCATGGGCGATCCTTTTCTTGGCGAGGTCATGCGTAGAAAGGCGTATCAAGCACGCCGCGTACGCCGGGTTTGACAGCAAAGAGCCCGCCCGAAGTGGGTTCACGCTCAAGGGCGCTGGCATCGCTCATGAGCCGCGAAGTCGTGACGTAAAGGGTGTCTAGATCCGGGCCACCAAAGGCGCAGCACGTTGGTTTCCAGACCGGGAGTTCGACGATGTAATCCCGGCGACTATCGGGGGCAGTTCGCACAACGCGATGACCCTCCCACTCCGCTGTCCAGACACCGCCCTCGGCGTCAATGCACGCACCGTCAGGCAAACCTGGTTCGTCATCGAATGACATGTGCAAGCGACGATTTGAGGGCGATCCGGTCGCAGGATCGTAGTCGAATGCGCAGAGCTCTTGGGTTGGGGTGTCGGCGAAGTAGAGTGTTTGACCATCCGCTGAAATGCAGGTCGCATTAGCGCAGGCGACACCGTCAAAGAGTGTTCGGACCTGCAAGTCGGCGTCGATTGAGATAACCGACGATGTAGCCGCGCCGCTAACCTCGTTCATTCCGCCAACGATCAGGCGACCCTGTCGGTCAGTTCGACCGTCATTTAGGCGTGTTTCCTTGTTCTCGGGCTCAAAACTACAGATGTGATGCTGCTCATTGAGATCCCGATCGGTCAATACTACCCGGTCGGCATATGCGACGATGAAACCGCCCTTATTTCGTGGCGCAAAGCAGCACACCCTGTCCTTTGTTGGCGTGCGGTTGGCATCCCCGGTGATCGGATCGAATGACCAAATGGCGCGTCCTTCAATATCGGTCCATCGGACGCATTCGTCCGCCTGATCCCAAAGGATTCCCTCGCCATGCCTATTCTTAATATCGAGGACCAATTCCGCCTGTAAAAATGTCATGATAGAGGCCTCAGTTGATATCTGATATTCCAGCTTGCGTTATGTGGTATATCAGATATCTTGATCCTGCAACTCTTTTTTTGTTGGTATTATGGCTCTCATACGCCCCAAATCCCTGAGGGAGCTCGCCCTCGAACAAATCCGTGCACGTATCGTGGATGGTGAGTATCAGATGGGCCAAGTCCTGTCGGAGCGAAAGATCTCTGAAGAATTGGGAGTATCCAAATCCCCGGTCCGTGAAGCTTTGGCGCAGCTGCGTGACGAGGGGCTGGTCATAATAGAACCGCAAAAGGGCGCTCGTGTTTTCACTCTTTCAGATGATGAAGTCGCCCAAATCTGCGATTTCCGGCAAGCGATAGAAATCGCTGGCTTTGAACTTGCCTTACAGCGCGACGCTGACGGCCTGGAAAAGGATATGAACACCATTGTTGGCGAGATGAAGTCGGCGCGCGAAAAGGGGAAGATGAAGGCCTATCTCGAACTCGACACCGACTTTCATCACGCAATTTTCGAGCGCAGTAACAACGACTATCTAGCGGCGAGTTATACACGCTACGGGGGGAAGATCGCGGCTCTTCGTACCCATCTGTCGGAGTTGCCGCAGCATACCGAACTGTCATTTCGCGAACATCAAGGCATCGCCGATGCTGTCTGCAAGCGGGACATGGCATTGATACGCACGCTTCTGGTCAAGCACATTGATCGCACGCGCGAAACCTACAACATCCAGTCCGGTGGCGGGTTAGGCGCATCATAGGCGCACCTTCTCTCTACCAGCCGCCCATCCAACGTTCAGCCAGCCCCGGCACCCGAAACGCCGCGAAATTGTACAGCGCTGCTTTCAGCTTTTGTGAAAGAGGCACGGTCGCTGTATGCGAGTCTCGCGGATCGTAGCCAATGACGCGCTTTGTGGGTTCGATGTCCCACCGCATCCCGACATTGTCTGACATCAGGTTCAAGATCGCGAAATCGACATCCTGAGCAGTGATCGCACAGGTCATTCCATGCAGGTAGTCTCGGTCGCTGAGCCACATGTCCTGACCCCACTGGCCCATTTCCATATGCGCACCGGGGCGATTGTCGTGGGTCCACTGCGTCCAGCCAATGCGCATGCAGATCACGGACAGGCCATGGAACTCCGAGAAATAGGCACCAAGTCTTTCTCCGCAGAGTTTCGAGACGCCATAGGCATTCACCGGTTTGGGCGCGAGAGACGGGATCAGCGTTTCTGAGCCGAACCGATAGCCCCCGTGCAACCAATTCGAGGACGCGAAAACCATCCGTGAAACGCCCGCTTGAACGGCATGATGATAAAGCCGCGCGGTCCCATCGATGTTGTTGCGTATCGCCGACTCCCAAGCCGCATCAGGGGCGCGATCCCCGGCCAGATGAACGATTGTGTCGATGCCGGAAAGGTGCTTGATCCAGTCACCATCTTCTCCGAAATCCGCTTTGTGTACACCGGTCCGCGTTCCGGGAAACAGGTCCAGACCTGACACATCAAACTCGGGTTGCGCTGCCAAATGGTCGAACAGCTTCCCGCCAAGATGGCCCCCAGCGCCCGTAATCAGCACGTTCGTTGTCATATCTCTTTTCCTTCTTCCAGAACTGCTCGTGCCATACTCACACTCTCTAAGTTTGGGATGTGCCGGAAGCGGACGGTGAGCTCGGTCTTTTCACCCGGCGCGAGGTGTTTCATCCGGCCAACCCACTCGACTTCCCCGTAGTCGTAGGCACCCGAATTGTAGACCTCCAGCGCGCCGTGTCCTTCCGGGCGGTGTCCGGAAGCACCTTGCACCGTAGCAAGAAACGCTACGCCGCCAACGTCGAACACGCAGTGGGTCCGATCTGCATAAACTTTGTATTCCCTTGGATCGAGACAGGCAGCTTCGACAAGCCCTGACGAAACCCGAACCTTGCCATCTGGTTCTCCGAAGACGGGGGCGTAAGGCGTATCTGATGCGGACAGCCACAACACACGCAAGGGACGACGGAGCATCATTACAGACCATGGCGCTGCCGAAATCGGGGCTGTGCTCTCATTGCTCAAATAATGGGTCATCGCAAAGCATGCGTCATCGCCAAGTTCGATTGTACGGCGCACGCTCAAACCCGTGACCTGACACACTTGGCTGGTCAGCAACGCCCGGTCTTGCGACCCTTCAAGTTTATAGGCTTCAACATCCAAAGTGCGGTGCGGAGCGTCTTCCGGCCACGCGGCCTGCGGAGCGACCCATGTTTTTTCGCCGCCCCATAGCGGGAATTTCAGATGTGGAGCACGGGTTGGCAGTTGCGATAAATCTGAGCCTTCAAGCGCGCACCCCGTCAGATCGTGATTCTGAAACATAATGGACTGGCCGCCGACCCGGATGTCCCACAGCCGCCCGCCGAGTCCGGGCAAGATGCAAAGCTCCAGTTCTCCGCGCTTGAGCCAGACGGTTTTCCAACGGTTCGAGCCCAGCTCCATCGACGTTATTTCATTTGATTGTCGCAACTAACATTCCAGATATCAGTTTCTTGTTGACGTATTGATATCTGATATGTCAGTAATCTGCAAGGGAGGAACCAAAGTGCAATCTTACGATTTCATCATTGTAGGTGGCGGATCAGCTGGCGCGACGCTTGCCGGACGGATTCTGTCCAGTTCTGACGCGACGGTTGCTCTTATTGAGGCAGGCTCAAAGGATACCCATCCTCTGATGCCTTTGCCCGCCGGCTTCGCAAAGTTGATGCCGACCAAGCACCTTTTCCATTACAAGACCGAACCGCAACCGGGGCTGGATGGCCGCGGACGCATTCTTCCGCAGGGGCGTGTGTTGGGTGGCGGCTCCTCGGTCAATGCGATGGTCTACATCCGTGGGCAGGCCAGTGATTTTGACGATTGGGCCGAGATGGGCGCGGAAGGCTGGGGCTACCGGGACGTCCTGCCTTACTTCAAGCGCGCCGAAACCAATCAGCGCTTTGCGGGGGAGTATCACGGCAGCGAGGGACCCCTGGGTGTGTCCGACATCGGGCATATCTCCGAGATGTCCCGCGGGTTCGTGCGCGCAGCGCAAGACGTCGGACATGTCTACAACCCTGATTTCAATGGTGAGCACCAGAAAGGTGTCGGCTTCTGCCAAGTGACGATCCGAAACAACCGTCGATCCAGCTCGGCCCGCGCCTATTTGCACGGACAGTTGAAGAACCCCCGTCTCACGCTGATTACTGGGGCTGCGGTCTCCAGGGTCAACCTGAAGGCAGGCCGCGCCGTTGGCGTCACATACCTCAAGCATGGCAAATCCCACGAGATTTCCACGCAAGGCGAGGTCATCTTGTCGGCAGGCGCGATCGCGACGCCCAAATTGCTGATGCTTTCCGGGATTGGCCCGGAGGCCGAGCTTGCAAAGCATGGCATAGAAGTTGCTGCATCCTCGCCCGGCGTTGGGCAGAACTTTCATGATCATTGCGAAGTGCCGGTCATTGCCTTTTGCCGCGATAACGAGCGGCATGGATACTATGGGCAAGACAAGGGATTGCGCATGTTGCGCAATGGCCTGCAGTTCCTCGCCACTGGGACCGGACCTGCAGCGTCGAATGTGGTCGAGGGCCATTGCTTTGCGTCAACCGGACTGGCCGGCCCGCGTGCCGATGTGCAGATGCAGTTCTTGCCGCTGGTATATCTGGACCTGATGGACCGACCGATCATCAACCGGCCCGGTGCCACGATCAACACCTGTGTTCTGCGCCCCAAAAGTCGCGGCCAGGTCACGCTTGCCAGTGCCGACCCCACGCAACCCGCCGTGATCGATCCGCGCTACCTTTCCGACGAGGATGATGTCGACACGACGCTTCGCGGACTGGAAATGGCGCGCGAGGTGATGGCGTCACCTTTGATGCGTGAGTTTGTCGACGACGAAGCCATGCCCGGCCCCAAGTGCAGGACAGCGAAGGACCTTCACACCTTCATCGGAGCCTATGGCAAAACCGTCTACCACCCGGCTGGAACCTGTCGGATGGGCACTTGCGATATGTCCGTCGTCGACCCACAGCTTCGCGTTCACGGGGTCGATGGCCTGCGGGTGGCCGATGCGTCTGTCATGCCCGTCGTGACCTCGGGAAACACAAACGCGCCCTCAATCATGATCGGCGAAAGGGCCAGCGACTTCGTCCTGGGTAACCGCAGGACCTGACCGAACCTCAACCGGTATTTCAATCCACAAGAAACGCGCTCAGCGCACCAAAAAAGGGAATTCAAATGAAACTCAACCGTCGAACCTTTCTCGGCACCGCGACCGCAGCCACTGCGATGACAGCGGGGCTGACTCGCCCACTCTTTGCGCAAGAGCCCGTAAAGATCACCTCAGTCGTCACCCGCCTTGCGAATGACTACTTCACAGACTGGAATGTGGGTGCCACCCAAGCCGCTGAAGCATTGGGCGTGGATTATAACATCCTCGAATACGAAGGGTCTGCTGCCAAACATATCGAGATCGTCGAAAGCCAGATCGAGAATGGCGTCAAGGGCTTCTTTGGCGACAGCAACGACACCGCGAATGTGCGCAACATTACCAATCTGGCTGGATCTCGCGATGCTACCAATATCGCTGTGTGGGACACATTGCCGTGGATGCACCCGATTGATCAGGGCATGGGATATGGCACCTATTTCACGGCTGATGACGTGGTGAATGCCTACACGCTCGCCAAAGTCCTGTTCGAGGAAATGGGCGGAGCAGGCAACCTTGTGCATATCACCGGCTTCCCCGGTGCATCACCCGACATCGCCCGGACCCGCGGACTGGACAAGGCTCTGGCTGAATACCCGGACATCAAGCTGATCGTCCGTCAACCCGGCAACTGGAACCCGATCGATGGCCGTCAGGTCATGGAAGACGCCATCGTTGCCCATGGCGAGATCGGCGGTGTCTACGCGCAGAACGACTCGATTGGTCTGGGCGTAGTTCAGGCGCTTGAGGAATCGGGCATCTCGGTTCCTGTGGTCGGCCATGACGGCAACGCGGCCAACCTCGACATGATCGGCGAGGGCCGCTACCTCGCCACCATCAGCTACATGCCGCAGTATCAGGCTGGCTATGCTCTGGTTCGGGCCTACGATGTCATCCAGGGGTTCAAGCCCTCGCCGGTGGAACGGATGATGTACACAGGCGGTACGCTTGTCACCAAAGACAACGTTGAGGCGCTTAAAACTTTCCTGGCAGGCGATAATGGCAAGCTGCCGTTCGACTGGCGGAAGATGTCGCGCACCTTGCATCCCGATGACTGGGATCCGCAGAACGTGGTCTGGCCGATTGACGCCGCAGACATGTGGGCCCCTTATGACAAGCCCGAAGGTTACTCTCTGCCTGATGCATATCTTTCGGCTGTCGACGCTGGCGAGCATGACAAGGTGGCCGCACTTTATGCGGAGCACTACAAGCAGAAGCTGCCGTTCTAGGCCAAACTGCCCCCGGCGGTTTCTCCCACGCCGGGCGCATTTGCAACCAGCACAACTTCCAAAGACAGGTGTTTGACGGTGAAAGCTAGACCCGAAATAAACAGACAGCGCGACACTCGTCCGTTGATGACGCTGGGGTTCCTCGTTTTTCTCGTGGTCCTGTTCACCGTTCTCGAACCGAACTTTCTGGCGTCCGGCAACCTGCGGTCGATCGTCTTTGCGCTCTCGGTGACACTGGTCGCATCCTGTGGTGCGGCACTCATTATCTTGATGGGCTCAATCGATCTTTCGGTGGGTGCCATCGCCAGTGTCGCAGGTATGGTCGCCGCCGCGCTTGCACCTCAATTGGGTATGGCTGTCTTTCTCGTGGGGCCATTGGTGGGCCTTTTGATCGGGTTGGTGAATGGCGGCCTCTTCGTCTGGCTGAAGATCCCGTCGATACTCATGACGCTCGGAATGGCCACAAGCCTGTCTGGTGTTGTGCTCTACATCTCGGATGGGCAGTCGATCCCTGTACTCGATGAGCGGTTGATTTCAGTCACTCATGCCGGTCCGTTCAATGCGCTGCCGATCATTTTGATTTACGCTTTGAGCATCTTTCTTCTTGCCACGCTTCTTCACGAAAAGACGCGCTTCGGTCGCATCCTGTTCTCGATCGGACGGGACGAAACAAACGCGCGTCTGTTGGGCGCGCCCCTGGACCGGGTCAAGATTATGGCATTTGCCTTTTCCGGTCTCTTCGCGGGGACGGCTGGTACCTTGTTGATGTCACGCCTCGGCACCGGGGCTGCCAGCATGGGCGACTATCTCATGCTCGAAACCATCACGGCCGTCGTCATTGGCGGTACTGCGATCACCGGTGGTGCGGGTGGTGTACGCCTTACGATACTGGGAGTGGCGATCATCGTCGTCCTGTCGAACGGCATGAACATCATATCATTGCACCCTTACATCCAGACGACAGTCAAAGGTCTGACAATCTTGGTGGCGGTCTACCTGACCTCACGCTCAGTCACGGCGGAGGATGTGAAATGAACGACTGGCTGCTTTCCACGGACGGGCTGTCAAAGTCTTACGGCGATATTCAGGTGCTTTCCGACATATCGATCCAGATCGGATTCAACGAGATCATCGGCATCGCCGGAGAAAACGGCGCAGGCAAATCAACTGTCATGAAGCTCATTGCTGGTGTCGTCCCTCCCTCGGCTGGCACGCTCTCGCTCGGCGGAGAGGCCTACCGTCCGAGTTCTTACCGCGATGCCGTGACCAAAGGTGTGTCCATGGTATTCCAAGAGCAGGCCCTGATTGGCAACCTGCGGATTTACGAGAACATTTTCTACGGATTCGAGCAGAGGTTTACTCACGCCGGCGCTATTCTTGACCATCGTGCGATGCGAAACGACGCCGCGCGCTGGATGGCAGACCTTGGTTTCTCGCACATCAATGTGGATGCGCTGACCGATGATCTGCCGTTCCATGACCGGCAAATGGTCGAGATCGCGCGTGCATTTATCCTTTCAGAGATTTCCGGGATTTCCCATCCACTCATCTTGCTGGATGAACCCACCGCCTCGATTGGAGAGCGGGAGATAACCATCCTGTTCGAAGCGGTCCAGCGACTGCGCGCGAAAGCGTCCTTCGTCATCGTCACACACAAGCTGTCCGAATATATCGAGCTTTGTGACCGCATCTATGTGTTCAAAGACGGCCAGCAAGCGGGTGAGGTCGGCAAAGCCGATATGGCGCCGGAGACCATCCACCAACTCATGGTTGGCCGCATCCGCGATGAAGCGCTTTATCACGAGGACAAGCAGCGCATCGATTTTGGACCCTCCAGGCTCGAAGTTTCAAACCTCACCGGTAAGGACGTTTCAAATGTTACGTTCGAGATTGCTGAGGGTGAAATTCTTGGCTTGGGCGGGTTGATCGGCTGCGGCAAAGAAGAGGTCGTTCGCACAATCGTCGGGCATCTGCCCCACTCGGAACAGGGCGCAGTCACACTTTGCAATGCGCCGCTGCCGTCACGAAATCGCTCCAGCATCGCCAAGTCGCGCGGCCTTGGATACGTGCCAAAGGAGCGCAAAACGGAAGGCATCGTCGGCTATATGTCGGTTGCGCAAAATATCTCACTTCCCTCTCTTCCGATGGTGTCGAATGTGAAGGGAGTTATCGCGCGCGGCAAGGAAATCTCGCTGGCCAGGCAATTCATAAAACGGTTGTCGATCAGAACGCGTGGCCCGTCACAGGATACGATTCACCTTTCGGGCGGCAACCAGCAAAAGGTCGTTCTGGCAAAATGGCTGGCGCGCGATATCACCGTGATGGTCCTCGACAACCCGACCCGTGGTGTCGATGTCGGTGCGAAATCAGAGATTTACCAGATCATCCGTGAACTGGCGGCCACAGGCGTTTCGGTCTTGATGGTCTCCGACGATCTTCTGGAACTCATAGGGCTGTCCAATCGCATCCTGGTGATGCGCGAGGGTCAGGTTTCTGCAGAAATTGACGCTCCGGTCGACGCAAAGCCGACCGAGCAAGACATTGTGAGGCACATGACGTGAGCGCTATTCTGGCATCCATGACGGACCGACAATGGGCATTCGTACGTGCGGCGCTGCCCTTGGTCGTGATCATCGCATTGGTCATACTATTCTATTCAATCAATCCGCGCTTTCTGTCGACGCCAAACGTCTTGAACCTCCTGCGCCAGTCCGCGGTACTATTGATCGTGGCGTCTGGACTCACCTTTGTCATCCTGCTGGGGTCTATTGACCTTTCCATCGGTGCCGTTGTGACATTCTCTGCAATCGTCACATCCTTAATGTTGAGCGTGGTCGAAGCGCCAGCCTTTGTGGCGATCACCGTTGGCATCATTTCAGCCGTCGGGGTCGGCCTTATCAACGGATTTCTGATTGTACTCGGCCGCATTCCGTCTTTTGTCGCGACCTTGGGAACCATGACGATCCTGGGCGGTGCGACCGTATGGCTCACGGGAGGGCGCAATGTCCTGTTCCGCGACGAAACGATGCGCTGGCTTGCCTCTGGATCAACCATCGGGATCGTACCAAACGTGGCGCTTTGGGCGATCATCATATTCGCCATTCTGGCCTTTGTGGGCACGCGATCGCATCTCGGACGGCTGATCATGGCGACCGGAGCGGCCCCAACCACAACCATGCTGTCGGGTTACAACGTCGTTCGTATCAAGGTAATCGCATTCGTGCTGTCAGCCCTCGCAGCCGGGATCGGCGGCGTGCTGATGGTTGCGAGAACATCGGCCGGCACGATCCGCATGGGGGATGACTTACTCCTTGACGGAATCGCAGCCGTGGTGATCGGCGGCACCGCCCTTTCGGGAGGCAGCGGCGGTGTGCACAAGACCATCATCGGCGTGGCGATCATCGCCATCGTCAAAAATGGCCTGAACATCGCGCAGGTCCATCCCTATACGCAAACGGTGCTTACCGGCCTTATCGTGATTTTCGCGGTGGCACTCACGCTGGACCGAACGCGATTGGCCTTCGTCAAGTAACGCGGTTTGTCTTCGTTCAAAGTATGAATAGATGGCTGTGCTGCGAGAATTAAGTTGCCAATGTGATGGCCGTCTTTGACAAAGCTGATCTGGCCTTTCGGTAGGTCCAAGCATTATCCACGGTAGAGATGCTCGAACTATCAAGTTTTGGAACGTTCTGGCGCGTTAGAGCTCAATGGGGCAACACAGGTCTCTGTAGCGAAAGTCACAGTAGCAAACACTTTCGCCAGAGAAGATATTAGGCGCGCGGCTCGGAATTGAACTGTTTCGCGATCTTTGAGCTCACCCGACCGCTTGCAAGCTGCGTTTCAAGCAGAACGCCCAAAATCACTCTAACCCGAAGAGGTCCGCTTGCCGACTTTGACATAAGGTCTCAGCCGTCCAGGGTCCGACGAAGACGCTAAGTGCCCAGAGCGAACAATACCAGCTAGAGTGCCACCGGCAGCAAGGTCCCGCAACCCTATCCCTGAGATGTCGCGTTGCCGCTGCAGCAATTTCCTCGCTGCGAGCACGCGCAGTGCAAATATCTAATTCACAAGTTGGGCTCAAAGAAGTCATTCCATGGCAGCGCGTGTATCGACCTGTTCGCCCAGACTTGGTAAGGCGTGCCATGGCCTGCAAGCTCGACCATCACGCACGTCTTTCCGTCGCCCCCATGATGGACTGGACCGACCGCCACTGCCGGATGTTTCACCGGCAGTTCTCGCGCGAGGTGCTGCTCTATACCGAGATGGTGACCGCGCCGGCGCTGGTGCGGGGGGATGCGACGCATCTGCTGGAGTATAACGCCGCCGAGCATCCTCTGGCCTTGCAGCTGGGGGGCTCGGATCCGGCTGAGCTGGCCGAGGCGGTGCGGATCGCCTGCGGGTTCGGCTATGCGGAGATCAACCTCAATGTGGGCTGCCCCTCGGACCGGGTGCAGTCGGGCTGCTTTGGCGCAATCCTGATGGAGCGTCCGGCGTTGGTGGCCGAATGCGTGGCGGCGATGATCGCGGCCAGCGACGGGCCCGAGATCACCGTGAAATGCCGGATCGGCGTGGATAACCAGGACCCCTCCGACGTCCTGCCCGATTTCCTGCAGCAGATCTCCGCAGCCGGGGTGCGGCGCGTGACGATCCATGCGCGCAAGGCCTGGCTGCAGGGGCTCAGCCCCAAGGAAAATCGCGATGTTCCGCCCCTGAACTACCCGCTCGTTCATGCCATGAAGGCGGCGTTTCCCGGGATGCACCTGTCGATCAATGGCGGGATCACCGATCTGGATCAGGCCGAGGCGCATCTGGCCGTTGGGCTGGACGGGGTGATGATCGGGCGGGCGGCCTATCACGAACCGGCGCGGATCCTCGGCGGGGCCGATCGTCGGATCTTTGGGCGCCCGGGCCCGGATGTCAGCGCCGAGGCGGCCGTCGTGGCCATGCGCCCCTATATCGCCGCTCATCTGGCGGCGGGGGGCAAGCTTGCGCAGGTCACGCGGCACATGCTCGGCGCGTTTGCCGGGCGTCCGGGGGCACGGGGCTGGCGACGGATCCTGTCCGAGCAGGGGCATCGCAGCGGCGCGGGGCTTGAGGTGCTCGACGCGGCCCTCGCCCAGATCGCGGATCCCCATCGCAAGGCCGGCTAGTCGCGATAGAAACTGCCCTTGTGCCGGGTCCAATGGTCCTTGTGGGTCTGGCCGAGCCCATCGCGTGAGATATAGGCCTTCAGATCCGGCCCGGGCGTGGTGGCAATCCGCGCAAACCGCGCCCGAAGCTCTGAGTGATCATGGGCCTCGGTGGCCTCGGCCACGGCCTCCAGCGAAGACCGGATGTCCTTGTCGAAGTACCGGTGTCGCCCGAGGGCGGCCAGCGCGTCGAGATAGGCGGCCCGGTTGTCGAAATTCCGCAGCATGAGGACCATGCTCATCACCCCGCTGCCGGCGGCGAAGGCGATCTGTTCACACTGTCGCGCCGCGATATTGCGGCCGTTGATCTTGGCGCAGATCGTGAGGAAGGGGTCATCCGGCGTGGCCATGTAGATGAACCCGTTGAGCAGCATCTCGCAGCCCATCTCGAGCGCGGCATCGGTGAACGGATCGTTGAACGTCGCGCTCAGGGCGGTGATGTCCGCAATTAGTCCGGTTTGCCCCTTGGCCCGCACCGCGTCGAGCATCGGTCGCACCGGCGCGATCTGCGCCCAGTTGGCATCCATGTAGAGCCCGCCATGGACCCGGAGCAGATGCATCCGCAAAACATCCGAGGCCATGGCGAAGGTAGCGCAGCTCTCGAAATGTTGCCGTGTTTCCGGCCCGCTTTCCTGATCGAGAAAGGCGCGCGCCTCCGCCAGTGTATAGGCGCGCGCGGCCAGTCCCGGATAGGCGTCCCAACTGGCGATGCAGCGCTGCACTTGCGGTGGGATATCGGTCTGATACCAAAACAGCGAGACGGGGATCGGCGCTTCTGAGGGCTCTGCGGACATGGGCCCGTGTTAGAGGCGGGAGGGGGCCCGCGCAACCGCGAAGGCAGGAGCGGGGATGGCAGACGAGGATAGGGATGGGGCGGTCTTGGCCGCTCGCGGGTGGCAGGTCTTTCCGCCGGAGCCGGCGGTCGCCGACTGGCTGACGCATATCCGGCCCCTGGCCCTGTCCCTAGCCGCGGATCCGGCGCTGCGCGCGGCGTGGTTGCGCCATGGGGGGACCTGGTTTGCCGGGGTGAACCTTCTGCCCAATGACGGGGCGGGGCGGCTGGGTGGCGGGCCGCCCCTTGCCGGGCGGGCGCTGGACGTTGCGCAGAACCTGGCAGGGGAGCTGCCGCTCGATCGCGCTCAGATCTCGGTGACCTATCCGGGCTATCCCCGGCGCGACCCGGCAGAGAGCGAGGCCGCGCATGGGTTCCGCCTGCGCCGGGACGCGGCCCATCTGGACGGTCTGTTGCCCGTGGGGCCGGAGCGGCGGCGCTTCATCGCGGAACCGGCGGCTTTCGTGCTCGGCTATCCGTTAACCGAGGCCGATCCCGGCGCCAGCCCGCTGGTGGTCTGGGAGGGCAGCCACCACGTGTTGCGCCCCGCGCTGCGGCGCGTCATGGCCACCCTGCCTCCGGCAGAGTGGCGGACCCGCGATGTGACTGAGGTCTACGCAGCGGCCCGCCGCGAGGTCTTTGCGCGCTGCAGGCGCGTGCCGGTGCACGCGCCGCCGGGCTCTGCGATCCTGCTGCACCGGCTGACCCTGCATGGTGTCGCCCCCTGGCAAGACGGGGCGCAGGCGGATCCGGCGGGCCGCGCCATCGCCTATTTCCGCCCGGATCTGCCCGGCGGGGCCGAAGCCTGGTTGGCGGATCCCTAGGGCGCCTTCGCGCTAGAAGCGCCGCTCCAGTCCCAGCAGAAACTCCGTCTCGGTATAGCTGAACGCGTCGATATCCGATGTCCCGCGCTCATGGCTGACCCGCGCGAACGGCGAGAACCCGTCACCGAAGAAGATGTCGCTTTTCTGCACGGTCAACACGACCCCGATCGCCCGCTCGTCGCGATCCTGCAGGAAGCCCGGAGCCTGATTGTGGAAATTGCGGAACCGGGCATAGAGCGTCGGGCTCAGGGTGAGGCCGAAATCCGCGTCCAGACTGCCGAAGAGGCGGATCTGGCTGTCCGCGTAATCCCCATTATTGTTCCTGACGCGATTGTCTTCGTAGCGGATCGCGGCCCCGATGCTGGCGCGCCCGCCGAGCGCGCGGCGAAAACCGAGCTCGGTCGTCAGGACCATCCCGCTGAGATCGGCGGAGCGCGCGCTTTCGAGCTGCGCCAGCGACGCTGAGCCGAAGACCGACCCGCCCAGCAGGCTGCGCCGCTCGAAGACGAGCCGCGCACCATAGCGATCCTCGACCTTCTCATGGGCGAAATAGCGGGTGCTCCCGAAGGCGCTGAGGGCAACCGATGTCTGCGCCCCCAGAAACCTCAGCCCGGCGTCGACACCAAGGATCGTGTCATCGAACCGCGCTGCGGGTCCGTCTTTGAGGTCGAGATTGCCCCCCACGAAGGCCACGGTTTCGGTCCCGGGGATCAGCGTGCTGTCCAGCGCCTGTCGATAGGCCATCGACCCGGTGACCCGCAGGCCCAGATCGCTTTCGGTGTCGCGGCCGAGGGTCACCGGGATCACACCGAATCCCAGCGTCGCATCAACCACATCGGTGTCGAAATTCCGCGTCTCTCCAACCGTGGTCAACGCGATGGAGAGATCCCAGTCAAAGCCGCGCCGCGCATCGATTGCGCGGATGAAGGACAGGACCCGAAACCGGACGATCTCGGGCAGGTCCCCGGAGAGCACCGTGAAGAATTCCTGTCTGGCGCGGCTCCACAGCTCGGCGTCGTAATAGGCGCGCGCAAGTTCCAGCCGGACCCGCACGAGGCCCGGATCCGCCGCGAGCAGGGACAGAAAGATCGGAATCGCCTCGCTCGGACGCCCGGCATTGAGCGCCGCGAGACCGCGCAGAAACTGGGCCTCCATCGTGCGGGCCGTGGCCTGGGAGGGGCTGATCTGTGGCGACTGGGCTGTCAGTTGGGTCGGAGCGATCCCGCACAGCGCGAAGCAGAGCATCGCGACGGGCCCGGTTCCGCGCAGAGCGGCCCGCAGGCGCCGCCAGATCGAGACCCGCCATCCGCGGAGCCCAGCTTGCGTGGCCGGGCGAGGGGGCTGCCAACCCCTCACGGCTGAGCCACCGTGGGCTGACATCCCGCACCCGGAGGCTGATGCCCGTTTAGACGCCCACGCTGGCATCCTGGTCCAAGCCGGTCCTGCCCGTGTCGGGATCCGTCTGCTGCGCCAGCCGAAGGCCGGTTTCGGGGGCGGAGCAAGGTCCATGTCCCGCTCCGAGTGGCCCGGATAAACCGGGGTACAGCAGTCTTCCCGGGCCGTGTCGCAGGGGCAGCGGTTGCCCCCGGTCGCGACGAGAGGGGCCGTGCCGGTTCTGCGTCTGCCCTGGTCCATTTGATCATTTGGTCTGCTCACCTGCAGCGTTCAAAGGCCTCTCCAATTATTGAAACCAACCGACTCCAGTGTTTCCAGTTTGCAGGCGGGGGTGTTTCAACTGGCTTAATTGTCGATCTGGATGAATCCTTTTCGGGGTCATTTTTGTGATTAGGAAGCCATGCCCCCCGGAAAGAGACCTCGACAGACGAAGAAACGCGTGTCTACAAGGCGCAAAAGACGCGCGATCACAAGGTTCCTCCCGGTCGCCGCAGCCGGGCTGCGACTTGCGCGCGCCAAAGGCAAGCGCCGGTCACCGGGCGGCTGCGCGATCCGGTCAATTCGCGCCGAAGGCACCGATATGGCTGACGCCATTCGCGCCAGTCAGGCTGTAGGTTCCGCCGACTTCCTCGGCGTTCGGCCCGTGAAAGCGGCCATCCGCCACGCCGAGGGTCGCCGGGCCGGACACCACGGCGGTGAACCCCGATCCGGTGACGGGCCCGCCGCCACTGAAATCGAATTCCGGAAGGTCGTTCAGCGCTCCGGATCCGTCTTCGAAGCCGATCGTGCCCGTACTGGAGAGGGAGGTCGTCTGGAAGTCCGTCCGGATCTCGATCCCCGAAGTCGTCAGGTACAAAAGACCATCAGCATCAACGGCACGGCCCAGGGATTCGCCTGCGTAAGTCGCTGTTTGATTGCGAGGAATCCCGGCTGCCGGTGTCTGCGCGCCATAGGCACCGGCCCCGATCGTGCCGATGTTCAACTCCGGGCTGGACAGCCAGACGCCCAGGGTTTGATGCTCGAACGCCTGTCCGGTTTCGACCACGAGAATGGCGTCTTCGAGCCGGGCATCGGAGTCAAAGAAGACCACCGCGCCACTGCGGGTGATGTCGCCGCCGTCCCGCACATCGATGGCGGCACTCGATTCGGGCGCCGTCAGAACCAGCCCGACCACCTCGCCATTTTCGCGCCGCAACCGCAGGGTGCTGGCCTCGGTGCCCGAGATGTTGGACATCGCGAAATCCCCGGTATTGGGGTTCAATCGGATGGTTGCGGTGGTTGCGATCCCTTGTGCCTCCACCGTGCCGGTCTCGGGCAGGTCGGAGATCGACGTGAAAGGCACGGCAGGGCTCCCGCCACCGCCGCCGCCACCACCGCAGGCAGACAAAGAGACGCCCAGGGCGCAGAGTGCTGCAATTCGCGTTATTTCCTGAACCATTTCCTATCTCTAACACCTTTTACCGCGGACCCGACTCAGCTCATTGCTACATTTCGCCAGTCCGCATTTACTCCACGCGCAGTTTAACGATCCACCGTCGCAATTGATATTGCCGAGGTTTTGCGAATTGTCGCAGCGCCGCCTTTTCCAAACGGCGTAGAAAAAAATACGGGCGCAAAACCCCGGGAAACAGGCATTTCACGACCCCATCCGGACCGCCGCCACCACACCACCGCCACAAGCCGCAAGTAAAGCTGCGGTCGCCAAGAGGGACAGGGTGGGCATAATCCGGGTCTTCATAATGCGGGTCCTTTGACGTTGCGCGGCAGCAGAGCGTAGCCGCAAGCGCGGCAGTTGTTGCGGATTGCCCCGGATCCTGTGCCAGGTGCTTGATAGGAGGCAAAACTCTCAGATCGCCCCGTCGCGCTCAGATCTGAACCGGTTGGAGCCCCGGTTTGGAGCCGCGGCGCGACCCCCCCCCCGGGCGAGGGATCCTGACGATGTCATCAGCCCCATGCTCGCCCTTCCGTCGACGAGGGGGCGCGACGGGCGCGGGATGGCCCGATGCGCCAAGGTCTTGTGGTTGCGCTGTCAATTGGCCCCGAAAGCGCCGATCTGGACTGTGCCATCAGCCCCGGTCAGGCTGAAGGTGCCGCCAACCTCCTCTGCGTTCGGCCCATATAATTGCCCGTCAGCCTGACCCGACAACACGTCGCCGGCCACATCCACTGTAAACCCCGACCCCGACACGGTCCCGGCTCCGGAAAAGTCATACTGCGCCCTTGGCTCGGAGGGGATACTGGGTTCGCCTGTGTAATCGCGGGTGCCGGAGCTTTCGAGTGTCACGGTCGAGAAATCGGTTTCCAGTCCAAGGTCGGACTCCAGCGAGAGCAAACTGCCATTGGCAAGAACCACGAAACTGAGGGTGCGACCGGCGTACCGTGCGGTTTGACCAGAGGGCAGCCTGCCTGCTCGCGTTTTGGCGCCAAAGGATCCGGCGCTGAAGGCCCCCGCATCGTCGAATACACCAACACCCCAAACTCCGAATGCCTGATGCTCAAAGGGCTTATCGGCTTCGATGACGAGCGCCAAAGCACCCTCCAGTTCATCTCCCTCGAGGGCACGGAATGCTTGGATGATGTCGGGTCGAGGCGGCACAAACTCGGATGGGTCCAACGGAATGAAGACGGCATTCCCATCGATCACGGCCAATCCCAGTTCAACGATCTCTCCGTCCTCGGTGGTCACGGTCAGCTTGCTTGGCTGTGTGCCTGAAACCTCAGTGATCTCGAATGAAAAGTCATCGCCATCGGCTGTAAGGAACCGCGCAGTAACCTCCTGTCCGTCGATCTCGACACTGCCATTCTCAGGAAGATCCTCGAAGGAGGTGAAGCCCGATCCCCCGCTGCTACTGCAGGCGGCGAGAAAGCTGAGGACACAGCACAGGGCTGCGCTGCGGAGGAAGCTGGATGGCATCGGGCGTCCTTTCGGGCGTGAGGCGTTGCAGGGGCGCGACGAAGGCGCGAGTCGTCCCCCAAGCCTAGCACGGCGCCCCCGCCAAGAGGTTGAGATCGATCAGATTTCGCGATCTGTCGCAGGGACGGGCACTCTGGCGCGGTGACGCAGGCACAATCCCGGGCCCTGGCCCGGATTGTCCGGGCGCGCGCGCTCACACGGGCGGGGGCTAGAGTTTTGGTGCCAGACGGGCCGCACGACCGCCGCGGCGCTTGGCCAGCTGGGGGCGGCGGTCTTCGAGCGTGTCCATGATGGCGCGCCGTTCCGCCCGGCTCATCCGTGACCAGCCCCCGATCTCGTCGATCGTGCGCAGACAACCCGTGCACAGGCGGCTCTCGGGATGAATGACGCAGATCTTCACACAGGGGCTTTCGATCTCGGCGCGTTTCCAGACCTCGTCACTCATGGGCGTCCTCATTGGTCATGTGCCCGAACCGGTCGAGCACCCCTTGCAAGATAAAGCTCGCGGCCACGTGGTCGATCACATCCGCGCGCTTGGCCCGCGAGGTGTCCGCCTCCAGCAGGGCGCGCTCGGCGGCCACGGTGGACAGCCGCTCGTCCCAGAACCCGATGGGCAGGGCGCAGCGCGCCGCGAAGTTGCGGGCGAAGGCCCGGGTGGACTGGGCGCGCGGGCCCTCGGTGCCATCCATGTTGCGCGGCAGGCCGAGCACGAGGCCGCCCACCTCGCGGTCGGCGATGATGGCCTCAAGCTTGCCCGCATCGAGCCCGAATTTCTTGCGCTTGATCGTCTCGACCGGGGTCGCCACGGACCACAGCCGGTCCGACAGCGCCACGCCAATCGTCACCGTCCCGAGGTCGAGGCCCAGAAGGGGCCGCCCCCTGGGCAGCACGGCTCGAAACGCCGCCAAATCATCGAAGATCAGATCGCTCATACCGCCCCTTATCCCGAGGGCCCGCCAAACGAAAGCCCTGAACCCCGGTCGGGGTCGATGGACCGTATGTCTCGACCGTCCGAAGCCCGAAGAGTGCGTCAGGGCAATCAAGGGCCTTGCCCGGTCGTGACGCTGAGCCGCAATGGAACACTGGGGACGCTCCTGCGTCGAGCTTTGCGCCGACGCGACCTCGAGACGCCCCTGTTCAGGACCCTCATAGATCCCGGCGCGGTGGTCCCCGCGGCGAGGATAAAATCGGCGGCCAGCGCCATCTCCGCCAGAGACAAAGAGAAAAGCGCTTCCACATCGGGGCCTCGCTCCGTCATCCGGGGCACAGGCGAGCCGGTTTGCCGCCAACCGGTCGGTCCCGCGACCTCCGCCCAACACCCCGCAGCGCGACCCCAATCCCGACCGGACCCGCAGCGATGTCGCAAACCGACGCAATACGGCGGATTTGGTTTTGGCAAACCGGGCAACACTTGCCACTAATGGCACGACCAAGGAGCCCGCATGAAACGCTATTCCGCCTTTGCCATCGCCCGCGAAGCCGCCCGGTACCACCAGGGGTGGGAGCGCGCCTGGGCCTCTCCCGAGCCGCGCGCCCGCTATGACGTGGTGATCGTCGGGGCAGGGGGGCACGGCCTCGCCACCGCCTACCATCTGGGTAAGAACCACGGCATCACCAATGTGGCCGTGATCGAGAAGGGCTGGCTCGGCGGCGGCAACACGGGCCGCAACACCACCATCATCCGCTCGAACTACCTGCAGGACCCCTCGGCCGCGATCTACGAAAAGGCCCGCAGCCTTTACGAGACCCTCTCCCAGGACCTCAACTACAACGTCATGTTCAGCCCCCGCGGCGTGCTCATGCTCGCCCAGACCCATCACGAGGTCCGCGGCTACCTGCGCACCGCTCAGGCCAACGAACTGCAAGGGGTCGCCACCGAATTCGTCGGCCCCGAGCGGGTGAAAAAGCTCTGCCCGATCATCGACATCACCGGCCCGCGCTACCCGGTGCTGGGGGCCCTCTGGCAGCCGCGCGGCGGCACGGCGCGCCATGACGCGGTGGCCTGGGGCTATGCCCGGGCCTGCTCGGATATGGGCATGCACATCCTGCAACAGACCGAGGTCACCGCCATCCGCTCCGAGGGCGGGCGGGTCACCGGGGTCGAGACCTCGCGCGGCGAGATCGGCTGTTCCAAGCTCGGCATCGTCGTGGCGGGCCATTCCGGCGTGCTGGCCGAGATGGGCGGCTTCCGCCTGCCGGTGGAATCCGTCGCCCTGCAGGCGCTCGTCTCCGAGCCGATCAAACCCTGCATGGATGTGGTCGTCATGGCCAACACCGTCCACGGCTATATGAGCCAGTCCGACAAGGGCGAGATGGTGATCGGTGGCGGCGCGGACGGGTATAACAACTACACCCAGCGCGGCTCCTTCCAGCATATCGAGGAAACCGTCCGCGCCCTGATCGAAACCTTCCCCATGCTCTCGCGGCTGAAAATGCTGCGCCAATGGGGCGGGATCGTGGACATGACCGGCGACCGTTCCCCGATCATCTCGAAAACCCCGCTCGACGGCTGCTTCATCAATTGCGGCTGGGGCACTGGCGGGTTCAAGGCCATCCCCGGCTCCGGCTGGGCCACCGCCGAAATGATCGCGCACGGAGAGCCCGGCCCGCTCGCCGCCGAGTTCGGCCTCAACCGCTTCGCCGAGGGCCGCTTCATCGACGAGAGCGTCGCGGCAGGGGTGGCACATTGATGAGCGATCTTCTCGGCAAAGCCTTCGCAACCGCCTTTCGCGCCCATGAGGGCCATGTGGACAAATCCGGCGAGGTCTACGCCACCCATCTGGTGCGGGTCGCGGCAATGGTTGAAGGTGACGCGGCCCGCGCCGTGGCGCTTCTCCATGATACGGTGGAGGATACGGACCTGACCGAGGCAGACATCCGGTCCGACTTCCCGCCCGAGATTGCCGACGCCGTCATGGCCCTGACAAAGCGCGCCAATGAACCGCTCGAGGATTACATTGCCCGGGTCGCTAAGAACCCCTTGGCGCGTCGGGTGAAGATCGCGGATATCACCGACAACTCCGCGCCATCCCGGATGGAAAAGCTCCCGCCCGACATGCAGGCACGCCTCAAGATCAAGTATGGCAAAGCGCTGGCGCTGCTGGGCGCAGAGGCATCGTGATCGCGGCCCGGCCTCTGATCCCGCGCCCTTTGCGGCGGGCGCAGGCTGACCAGCCAGCGTCGTGTTGTGGCCCGTCTGGCACAGCACGACGCGCTGCGGGCCAAGGATCGCGCCGCCGACTTGCGCGAAACATCCCGGCGGTGCCCGCGAATGTGGCGCCATTGGCGAAGCATGGCCGATCCCGATCCGCCCGTTCCGCGAGCATTGGCTCAAACCGGGCGGCCTTTGCCACCTCGGTTGTCTGGGCGCGCCGGGTCCCCCAGATCTGTCCCCTCATAGTGGAGGACAGTTCATGTCAGACTACGAAAACCGAACCACATCTGCACGTCATGCGGTCGGGCGCGCGCCCGGCGGCGGCAGCAAGGCCATCTTCTGGGTGCTGGGCATTGTCTTGCTGCTCATCTTCAGCATCCTCTTCTTCGCAGGCAGCGAGCCGGGCCCGGCCATCGGACCCGATGGCACGCCTGCGCCCGCCGCTGTACCGGATACCCCGATTGCGCCCGACATGCCGGGACAATCGCCCGTCGCACCGCAGTAACCGACCGTCACACGCACCATCACAGGCGGCGCATCCCTTCGGGGGTGCGCCGCTCGCCGCCAGACCCCGCCAGCGGGCAGGGGGGCGGCCATGATCGCCCATTTGTGCACGCGTCTGCCACGTGCCGTCGCCGTGATCGGCCTCGCGCTCTACATCCTCGGCACGACGATCAGTCTCGCCTCCGGTCACCCCGAGATCTTCCAGCGCTTCGGCGCCCTCGGCGTTGCCGCCGCCATCCTCTTTTTCACTGACCGCCTGACCCAGATCGAGCTGACCCGCCAGCGCGCGGTCGAGGCCATGCTCCATGAATACGGGTTGCGCTTCGAGGCCATCGCCTCGGGCACCAAACCCGAAGACCTGCCGAATGAGGGCTACACGCTCGATTTTCTCGATGAAGAATCCGCCTTCACCCGGCTGCGCCGCAAGGCCGAGGCGATCAATTCCGGCAACACCGCGCTCCTGTCCGTGGCGACCCTGCAATGGGGCTTTGGCGATCTGGCGATCGAGGCGATGTCATGAGCCTTCGGGGGGTGAGACATGTGACGCTGGCCAAGGCAGGGCGCGACGACGCGGTCACGCTTTACCGCGATGGACTGGGCCTGCAGCGGGATCGTCGCTGGCCGCGCGGGGCCTGTTTCAGCGCAGGCACGCGCTGGCTCCGCCGCTCCCGCGATCCTGCGGCCGCGCCGCGCCGCGACCCATCTCGCCTTCTGCAGTGCCGCCGAGGAGCTCGACGCCATGGCATCCCGCATCCGCGCTACCGGCGCGCGGATCTGGCAGGACAGCCGCGCCGAGGGGGCAGCGCCCTGTGTCTGCGACCCGAACGGGCCCAGGCCGGCGCGCCATCCGGGCCGCCTTGCCGCCTGCCTCGCCCTGCCGCCTTCCGCCCGAAAGGACGCGTCGTGCCCCGCCTGAGCCCGCCGCCGCCCGTGAACAAAATCTTACCCCAGCGCGCGCCGGTGCCCGACACTTGCCCGACACTTGTCCGACAGGGGGCCGACACTGTGCCGACGCCCTGTCCAACCCGTTTTCCGGAGGTTCCATGCTCCTTCTGACCTGCCCCAATTGCGGCCTGACTGTCGAGGAAACCGAGCTTTCCCCGGGCGGGCAGGCGCATATCTCCCGCGCCGGACCCGAGGCCGATGACGCCGCGGTGGAGGCCTATCTCTTTCACCGCAAGAACCCCAAGGGCGTGCATTTCGAACGCTGGCGCCACGCCTATGGCTGCGGCAAGTGGTTCCACGCGGCCCGCTGCACCGTAACCCTCGAGGTGTTCGGCACCTATTCCGCGCAAGTCGCTGAACCGCCTCAGGAAATCCTCGACGCCATCCGCGCCCGCCGCCCCGACTGGAGCCCGAATTCGTGACCAATCCCCGTCTTCATTGTTCCAAAAATACTCAAAACCCGCCCCTCCCAACCGGCGCAGGATCCGCAATATGAGCACCCGTCTCGCCAAGGGCGGTCGCCTGATCGACCGCAGCACCCCGCTGGAATTTTCCTTCAACGGCAAGCGCCTGCGCGGCTATGCCGGTGACACGCTGGCCTCCGCCCTGCTTGGGGCGGGCCAGATGCTCATGGGGCGCTCGTTCAAATACCACCGCCCCCGCGGCGTCGTCGCCTCCGGCGCTGAAGAGCCCAACGCCCTGATGACATTGGGAAAAGGCGCTGCGCTCGAGCCCAATCAGCGCGCGACCACGACCGAGCTCTTCGCCGGGCTGGAGGCCCGCAGCCAGAACCATTGGCCCAGCCTCGAATTCGATGTGGGCGCGATCAACAGCAAGCTGTCGCGCTACCTGCCCGCGGGGTTCTACTACAAGACCTTCATCCATCCGCGGCCCCTGTGGAAACACCTTTTCGAACCGGTGATCCGCAAGTCCGCAGGCCTCGGTCCCGCCCCGACAGAGCGCGACGCGGATCGCTATGAACATCTCTACTGGCACACGGATATCCTGATCATTGGCGGCGGGGTCGCGGGCCTGCAGGCCGGGCTCAGTGCCGCGGCAACCGGGGCGCAGGTGACGCTGATTGAACAGAACGCGCATTGGGGCGGGCGCGCGCCCGTGGATGGCGGAACGCTGGCGGGCGAGACGCCCGAGGCCTGGGTCGCCAAGGCGCTGGAGACCCTGCGCCAGGCCCCGAATGTCACCCTGCGCAATCGCTGCATGGGGGCCGGGGTCTACGATCACGGCTACGTGCTGGCCTATGAGCGGATCACCGATCACGCCCCGGATCCGGAGGCCCCGCGCCACCGGCTCTGGCGGATCCGGGCGCGGCAGATCATCACCGCAACCGGTGCGATCGAGCGGCCCTTGTCCTTTGCAGGCAATGACTTGCCCGGTGTCATGCTGGCCTCGGCTGTGCGCGACTACGCCGTCAATCAGGGGGTGAGCCCCGGGGACCGCACGGTGATCGTTACGAATAATGATGACGCGTATCGCACGGCGCTGACCCTGCTCGATGCCGGGCTCTCGGTGCCGGCTGTGCTCGACGCGCGCGAGACCGCGACGGGCCCCTTGCCGGAGGCTGTGCGCGCCCGCGGCGTTGCGATCCATTGCGGGACAGGGATCGCCGCGACGCTAGGAAAGGCCCGGGTCACCGGGGTGACGACCTGCTCGCAGGCGGGCGAGGGCGCAGCGCTCGACACCATCCCCTGCGACTGCGTGGCCATGTCCGGTGGCTGGTCGCCGGTGGTGCATCTCTGGTCCCATTGCGGCGGCAAGTTCACCTGGGACACGGAGCGGCTCTGCTTCAAACCCGACCCGGCCAAGGCACCCACGGGCGCCGATGGCCTGCCTTTCGTGCTCCCAGCAGGGGCGGCGTCGTGCATCAGCCATCTGGCCGCCGTTCTGACCGACGCCACCGAGGCCGGCGCTCTGGCCGCCCGGCGCGTCGGCGCGGAGGACATGTCCTCCGCGCGCCCGCACCCGGTGCCCGAGGTCAGCGCCCCGCAGGAACAGGCCATCGCCCCGGTCTGGCTCATGCCCCAAGGGGCGAGCATCGAGAAACGCGGCAAGATGTGGCTCGACTACCAGAACGACGTGAAGGTCTCGGATGTGCAACTCGCCGCCCGCGAAGGTTTCGAAAGCGTTGAACACACGAAACGCTACACCACGCTCGGCATGGCCACGGATCAGGGCAAGCTCAGCAATATCAACGGCCTCGCCGTGCTCGCCGGGGCGCTCGATGCCGAGATCCCGCAAGTCGGCACCACCACCTTCCGCCCGCCCTATACGCCGATCTCCATGGGGGCGATCGCGGGCGAGGCGCGGGCCGAGCTGTTCCAGCCCCTGCGCCGCACTCCCATGCATGCCTGGCATGATGCCAACGGCGCGGACTGGGAGCCTGTGGGCCAGTGGCGGCGGCCCTATTGCTATCTCCAGCCCGACGAAACCACGCAAGACGCCGTCGCCCGCGAGGTGCTGGCCACGCGCAACGGGGTCGGGCTGCTCGACGCCTCGACCCTGGGCAAGCTGCTGGTGCGCGGGCCCGATGCCGGGGTCTTTCTCGACCGGCTCTACACCAATATGATGAGCAGCCTGAAACCCGGGCGCTGCCGCTACGGGCTGATGTGCAACGACAATGGCTTCCTGATGGATGACGGCGTCGTGGCCCGGATCGATGACCAAAGCTTCTTCTGCCACACCACCACGGGGGGGGCCGATCATATCCACCAGCACATGGAGGAATGGCTGCAGACCGAGTGGTGGGACCTCAAGGTCCATGTGGTCAACCTGACCGAGCAATTCGCCCAGATCGCCGTGGTCGGTCCGCAGGCACGGCAAGTCCTGACGGCGCTCGGCGGCATGGATGTCTCGGCCGAGACGCTGCCCTTCATGGGTTGGGCCGATGGCACCCTGGCCGGGCATCCGGTGCGGGTCTACCGGATCAGCTTCTCGGGTGAGCTCAGCTACGAAATTGCCGTGCCCGCCGATCAGGGCCGGACGCTCTGGGACAAGATCCTCGACATCGGCGCGCCCGTGGGCATGACACCCTATGGGACCGAGGCGCTGCATGTGCTGCGCGCCGAGAAGGGCTTCATCATGATCGGGGACGAGACCGATGGCACCGTGATCCCGCAGGATCTGGGCCTCGGCTGGGCGATCTCGAAAAAGAAAGACGACTTCCTCGGCAAGCGCGCCCAGAGCCGCAGTCACATGGCCGATCCGAACCGGTGGAAGCTTGTGGGGCTCGAGACGCTCGATGCCTCGGTGCTGCCGGACGGGGCCTATGTGCTGGGCGAGGGGGACAACGCCAATGGCCAGCGGGTGACGATCGGGCGGATCACCTCGACCTATCGCTCGCCCACCCTGAAACGGGGCATCGCCATGGGGCTGGTCCTGCACGGGCCGGACCGGATTGGCGAGATTGTCGAGGTCGGGCTGCTTGGGCAGGGGCAGGTCAAGGCGCGGATCGTCGATCCGGTCTTTTATGACAAGGCGGGGGAAAAGCAGAATGTCTGAGCCATACGCACCGCAGATCGCCGAGGTCGCCGGGCTGGGGATGATCACCATCCGCGCGGATCTGGGCGCGGCGGAGACCACCGCCGTCTTCGAGCACGCCCTTGGGCTCGCCACCCCGGCACCGCGCCACATCATTGAGGCCGCCGAGCACGCCCTTGCCTGGATGTCGCCGGATGAGGCGATGCTCTTTTGTCCGCGCGCTGAGGTGCGGGCGCAGGTCGCGGCGCTGACGGAGGGCTTCGGGGATGCCTTTGCCACCTGTGTCGATGTCTCGGATGCGCGCCGGGTCTACGAGGTCTCGGGGCCCGGGGCGCGCGAATGCCTGGCCAAGCTCACCCCGGCCCCCATGGCGCCCGAGCGGTTCGGGATAGGCGAGATGCGCCGCACACGGCTCGCCCAGGTGGCCACGGCCCTCTGGATGCCGGCTCCGGACCGGGTGCGGCTGATCTGCTTTCGCTCGGTTGCGCAATATGTCGAGGATCTGCTGGCGGTCTCGGCCGCACCGGGAGGGGCGCTGCGGCTCTTTGCGGAGTAACCGCGCGAGGCAGCCCGGACAGGGGCAGAGACGGGACGGGGCGGGGGGCGTAAATCCCCCCTCGATCCGCTTCGAGCCCTTGACCTTGCGGAGCGAAGGCCTCTTATACCTCCTACACTGACCCAACGTGCGAGAGGGGCCGCCATGGCTTTTGAACTTCCCGATCTTCCCTATGCTCATGACGCGCTCGCGTCCAAAGGCATGTCCGCTGAGACGCTCGAATACCACCATGACCTGCACCACAAGGCCTATGTGGATAACGGCAACAAGCTGATCGCCGGCACCGAGTGGGAGGGCAAGACCCTCGAAGAGATCATCACCGGCACCTATGCCAAGGACGCCGTGGCGCAGAACGGGATCTTCAACAACATCAGCCAGTTGTGGAACCACAACCAGTTCTGGGAAATGATGGGCCCGGGCGATGCGGGCATGCCCGGCGAGCTGGAAAAGGCGATCACCGAGAGCTTTGGCTCGGTCGATGAGTTCAAGTCGCAGTTCTCCGCCGCGGGTGCTGGCCAGTTCGGTTCCGGCTGGGCTTGGCTCGTGAAGAATGCCGACGGCTCGCTTGCCGTGACCAAGACCGAGAATGGCGTGAACCCGCTCTGCTTTGGTCAGACTGCGCTGCTGGGCTGCGATGTGTGGGAGCATTCCTACTATATCGACTTTCGCAACAAGCGTCCGGCCTACCTGTCGAACTTCCTCGACAGCCTGGTGAACTGGGAAAACGTCGCGTCGCGCCTCTGAGCGTCGACCGAAAGACGATTCTGCAGCGCCCCGGTCGAACCGGGGCGTTTTGCGTTTCAGAGGGGATCGCGGTGATCCGGCGCGGCGGGTCTCAGGGGCGGACGGCGCCTGCGCGGGGCTGGCTCAGGGGCGGACGCTGCGCGAGTTCGAATTGGCGTTCACCACGACCCGGTTTACACCCTGCAGCTGGATGTCGCTGATGAAGCGCGCGGCCACGATCTCGCGCGAGCGCTCGGTGCCGGGCGGGCTCGGCAGGACCGGCTCGGCCACGCGGAATTCGAAGCTCAGCTCGCCATCGACCGGGCCATCCTCGGTCAGGGGCACAAGCTCGGCATCCCAGTAGCCCTGCACATCCGGCCGTCCCACCGCCGTCACCACGATCCCGCCGGGCAGGCGGTCGCGGCGCACCGAGGTCACGGTGCGCACGGATTGGCGCTGGTCGACGACAAAGACTTCGGGCGCGGGCTCCAGTCGCTCGATCTCGGGCTCGTTGGAAAACAGCTCGGCACACCCGGACAGCGCAAGCGCCATGCCCCCCAACAAAACAATCGACCGCACGTGGAGTGTCCTTCCCTTGATCCGATCCTCTCTGCCTATCGGATCGACAGCGCGTTGAAAACCCTGTCCCCCTGCCGGAACCGGGGCATTTTCGCTGGACGGGCTGAGCGCGGGCTCCTAGGTGAAGACCACACGCGACTGACGAGGATTCCATGGCCACCGAAGCTTTTGAAGACATCGCCGAAACCTTCGAGTTTCTCGAAGATTGGGAAGATCGCTATCGCCACGTGATCGACATGGGCAAGGCGATGCCGCCGCTGGATGAGGCGTTTCGGGTGCCGGCGACCAAGGTGGATGGCTGCGCCAGCCAGGTCTGGCTCCTGCCGCAGATCGAGGGGGCCGGGTCCGGCGCCGTGTTCGACTTTCAGGGCGAGAGCGACGCGATGATCGTGCGGGGTCTGATCGCGGTGCTCCATGCGCTGTATTCCGGGTTGCCCGTGGGCGAGGTGCTGGCGGTGGACGCGCCGGCCGAGCTGGCCCGGCTGGGCCTGCATGATCACCTTTCGGCGCAGCGCTCCAACGGGGTGCGCGCCATGGTCGAGCGGATCCGCAAGCTGGCCGCCGAGGCGCAAGCCGCCTGATCCTGCGGATCGGCGGGAGTCTGGGCCTCCGGCGGGGATATTTCCGGACTTAAGTGCGGTTGCGCTCAGGCACGGGCCAGTGCGGGCGCGAGATCGCCATAGCCGGTGAAGCGCCGCTCGAAGGGCAGGTCGAGCCGCGCTGCGCAGGCGCGGGCCTTGGCGGTCAGGGCCGGGTCCTCGGTCTGGGCCTGATAGACCAGCTTGGTGTAGTTCCCGAAATACATGTCGCGCAGTTCCGGGTGGCGGTCGAGCCCCATGGGACGCCAGACAAACGCATCGAACTGGCGCACGAGGAAATCGGTGAGGAAGAAGGCGGTGAAGTCCTGATCCGTCAGAGCGGCGAAGCGGTCATTGCCCTCAAAGAAGCTGTAGCAATGGGGGCCCGCGACCATCTCGACCCCGAGCTGCGCGCAGCGCGCCTGCAAAAGCCCGCCCGTGCCGCAATCGGCATAGACCACGAAGATCCGGTCATAGGCGCCCCGGGCTGCGGTGACCGCATCCTCCACCGCGTCGGGGATCCGCTCGGGATGGAGGTGAAGCTTGGCGGGCAGGCAGCTCAGCGTCATGTGATCCCAGCCATTGGCGCGCTTGAGCGCGAGGATCTCATGGGCCAGCGCGCCACAGGCGATGAGCAACACCTGACCCGGGCCCGCAGGCGCGATCCCGTGTTCGGTCAGGGTCGCGTCATCGGGGATCATTTCAGGCGCACCGCCGTGCCGTAGAACACCACCTCGGAGGCGGCCTGCTGGATGGTCGAGGTTTCCATCCGGGTGGCGACGATGGCATCGGCGCCCAGCTCATAGGCCTGTTCGATCATCCGGTCATAGGCCTGCTCGCGAGCACCCGCCAGAAGGCTCGCATATTCCTTGACCTCGCCGCCCACGAGATTGCGCAGGCCCGCCACGATGTCCGACCCGATATGTTTGGCCCGCACGGTGGAGCCGCGCACGAGACCCAGGGCGGCCTCGATCTCGCGTCCGGGCAGGCCATCGGTGGTGACCACGAGGATCTCACTTTTCGAGGTGATCATATTTGTCATCCTCCGCATTGCCGAGCCGCTGGGCGATCACCCGCCAGATCACGAATGCGATCAGGCCGATGGGGATAAGGCTGGCGAGACCGAGCCCGGGGGCTGCGACCGTCGCAAGCCCGAGACTGGCCACAAAGATCGTGGCCCCTGCTGCGGCCATGACCACCACGATGAGGAGCACGAATTTATCAAGGGGCATTGGGACCTCCTGTCCGTTCTGTCCCCTTTGATATGGCGATGGCGCGGCCCGGAAAGAAGGGCTCAGCTCGCCGCAAGCTGGTTATGCTTGCGCGCGATGAACTCCTTGGCGGTTTCCACGGCGACGGCGGCATCCCGGCAATAGGCATCCGCGCCGATCGCCTTGCCGAACTCTTCGTTCAGGGGCGCGCCGCCGACCAGCACGATATACTCGTCGCGGATGCCCTTCTCGACCATCGCGTCGATCACGACCTTCATATAGGGCATGGTGGTTGTGAGCAGGGCGGACATGCCGACGATATCGGCCTCCTCGCGCTCGGCCGCCTCGAGATAGTTCTCGACTGGGTTGTTGATGCCCAGATCGACCACTTCGAAACCGGCCCCTTCCATCATCATCGACACGAGGTTCTTGCCGATATCGTGGATATCGCCCTTCACCGTGCCGATCACCATCTTGCCCATGCGCGGCGCGCCGGTCTCGGCCAGAAGCGGTTTGAGGATGGACATCCCGCCCTTCATGGCATTGGCCGCCAGAAGAACCTCGGGCACGAAAAGGATCCCATCGCGGAAATCGTTGCCCACGATGGTCATACCCGCCACGAGCGCCTCGGTCAGCACGCGGTAAGGTTCCCAACCCCGCTCCAGCAGGATGTTCACGCCCTCTTCGATCTCCTCCTTGAGGCCATCATAGAGGTCGTCAAACATCTGGAGCACGAGGTCTTCGTCGTTGAGCTCGGAGAGGATGATGTCGTCGTCTTCGTCTGCCATGGGATCCTCGGTGGCCAGAAAGTGATGAGAAATCCTGTCCCGATCCGGCGGGGCAGGCTATTTGAATTGCGACATCGCGCGCGCACGCAACGACGCAATCAAGGCAAGGTGATCAGGCGCGACGCCGGCGGCGGGCCCGCTCGGGGCGTTTGGGGGCGCCTTCCTCGGTGCCGTCCACCGCCGAGGAGAAACCGCCCAGGGTCTCTGCGATCTCGTCGAGCGAGGGGCGCGGCAGGTTGGGGCCGCTCTCGTCGAGCGCGGCACGCATATGGCGCAGATGCTCGAAGGTCGTGCCACAGCAGCCGCCGATGACCGTCGCCCCCGAGGCGCGCGCGAGCTTGGCGTATTCGCCCATTAGCTCCGGCGTGCCGTCATAGTGGATATGGCCATCGACATATTTCGGAATGCCCGCATTGCCCTTGGCGATCAGGGGGCGTTCGCTGCCCGCGGCGCTGAACCCCAGCACCGTGCGCAGCAGATCCGACGCCCCCACGCCGCAATTGGCGCCGTAGGCCACGGGCGGGTGATCCAGGGTCTCGACCATCTTGGCCATCGCCGCCGAGGTCGTGCCCATCATGGTCCGGCCCGCCGTGTCGAAGCTCATGGTGCCGCACCAGGGCATGCCCGCCAGAAGGGCGGCTTCGGAGGCGGCCTTGTATTCCTCGGGGGCCGAGATCGTCTCAACCCAGAGGATATCCGCGCCACCGGCCTTCAGCCCCTCGGCCTGCTCATGGAACATCTCGACCGCAAGCTCATGGGTGAGCGGGCCCATGGGCGCCATGATCTCGCCGGTGGGGCCCATGGAGCCTGCGACCAGCACCTCTCGATCCGCCTTGTCGGCCACGGCGCGCGCGATCTCGGCGGCCCGCCGGTTCAGCTCGGCCACCCGGCCCTGGGCGTCATGGAGTTTCAGCCGCGCGGCATTGCCGCCAAAGCTGTTGGTGAGAAACAGATCGCTGCCTGAATCCACGGCCCCCTGATAGAGCGCGGTGATCTTGTCGGGCGCGTCCACATTCCACAGCTCGGGCGCGTCGCCAGAGGACAGGCCCATGTTGAACAGGGTCGTGCCCGTCGCGCCATCGGTCAGGAGCACCCCGCGCTCGGCAATCAATCGGGACAGCGGATCGGTGGTCATGGGCACAGGGCCTTTCAGGCAGAACGAGGAGGATGGCAACCGGGGGCGCCCCCGGGACGCCGGTGTCTCGCATGTCCCTTGTTATGAAGCAATTTCATAATTCTCATAATGGTGTTCAATTCCGCGCAAGTCCCACCGGGGCCGGGACATCGGGAGCGGCGGCATCCCGGGCGCAGCGGACCGCCGCACCGGGTTGGATCCGCCGAACCACATCGAACATCGCCAGTGTCAGTCCCGCGACACTGGGGGCGGCTACATAGCGGGTCTCCCAGCGGGGGGCGAAGGCGGATTTGAACTGGCGCAGACCGGGCGCATTGGCGCGTTTGAGAAGGCCGCTAGCCCACCGCGCCAGCAGCTCCGTCGGGGCCTTGGGGGGGGCATTGAGCGGGACCGCGGCCAGCGAGAACCGCTCGCAGCCTTCCGCGCGCGCCGTCTCGATGGCGGCCAGCACGAGACGATGGGTGGTTCCGTCCGGTACCTCGGCGGCCGAGCGCACCAGATCGAGCGCCCAGCCCCTGCGCGTCGTGTTGAAGGTGACAAAGGCCAGAAGGGTGCCCGCCCGGCGCGCGATGAAGATCCGCTGCGCCGAGAGCGGCGCGTCCTCGAAGCGGCTCATGGAAAAGCCCCGTTCACCGCCATTGCGCGCGGCCCAATCCGCTGAAAGCGCAGCCATTTCCCCATAGGGGGGCGCGCCTTGCAATTCGGCGAAGACGAGATCCGACTGCGCGACCTTGCGCAGTTTGCGCCGCAATTGCCGACATGCGCGCGCGTTCAGGTCGAACCGCGCCGGGTCGATCACCGCGTCCTCCGCCAAGGCACGCACGGTGTATCCCCGGGCCCGGGCCGCGCTGGCCAGCCGACCGTCGCATTTATAGAGGACCGGCACCGTGCCATCGCGGTGGGCCTCAGCCTCCAGCGCGTCAAGGGCGTCCTCGGGACGGGCCCGGGCGCAGAGCGGATCGAACAGTGCGACGAGCGCTTGCGGCGTCGGTGCCACCATCCAGCCCGTTTGGGCCTCGGGGACCCAGAGCAGGGTCTTGTCAATCTGCGAGTGCAGTTGGACCTCCGCATGGGGGATCTGCGCGGCTGCATGCTGTCCGGGGCAGGGGCCGAACTGGAACCGCTCGGGGGCCAGCGGCGTGGCATGGCGCCAGATCAGCGCCACCCCGGCGAGACTGGCGGGAAGGGCGTAGTACACGAGGCGAAACGCGATGCAGGCGGCGAGCAGATCGACCTCCGCCGAGGCGGGCAGCAGCGCAAGCAGCGTCACCTCGAAGGGTCCGACCCCGCCGGGTGTGCCGGACAGAAGTGCCGCGCCGAGCGCCAGCAGATAGACCGGCAGGAGGGCCACAAAGCCGATCCCCGCCCCCTCGGGCAGAAGCACCCAGAGTGCGACCGCCGCGAGCAACGTATCCACCGCCGTCAGGCTCAGCAGCCGCAGCATGGCCCGGATCGATGGCCAGCGCAGGGGAAGCCGGCGGATCCCGGGCTGAAACAGGCTGACCCCCAGCAGCGAGATCAGCGCCAATGCGGCAGCAGTGCCCCAGAGGCCGGGCGCACCGGGCAAAACGGGGGAGATGGCCAGCGCGCAGAGGGTGACGATCCCCCAACAGGCCAGAAACAGCACCGTCACGGTCAGCGTCAACTGCCCCGCGCGCAGCAGGGACAAGCGCGGCTCGAACCATTTCCACCGCACAAGCGCCCCGGTGATCAGGCCAAATCCGATGGTCTGCCCGATGGCGACGGCCGCGCGCCCGGCATGGGCGGCTTCCTGCGGGTCCTGACCGGTGCGCAGATGCCGGTGCAACACCACGTCATAGCGCCCCACGGCCCAGAAACTGCCCAGCGTGGCCAGCAGGGCTGTGGCCCAGGCCATGCCCGGCAAATCCGCAATCGCGATGCGCAGATCGGCGAGCGATACGGCTGCACAGCGCACCCACACCATGTAGAGGCATATCCCGCCCAGAAGGACAGGCAGGCCGTGTCTGAGCGTTGGGCCCGGCACCCACCGCCGCACCCCCGATACAGGTTGTCTGGACATGTTTTTCCCTCGCCTCCAGACCCGAAGGGCTAGCAGGAGAGGGTTTAGGATCCGGTTAAGCTCTGCGCGATCTGCACCGGCCCGACCCGCGCGGCGGCGGGCCGTTCGTCAGATCCCGGTTCAAGGGTCAGGGGCGATGTCGCCCCGGGACCGCATCAGGCTTCGTTCATCACCTGGTTCTGTGCTTCGACCAGCAATTCCGCCATCTTGGCGCGGATGGTGGCCTCATCGGCCTTGCTGCCGAGATCGCCGGATACCTTGCGGAACACGTCCTCATGGCCGGCTTCCTCGAAATCCGACTTGATCACTTCGCGGGCATAGGCGGTGGCGTCCTCGCCGGTCTTGCCCAGAAGCTCCGCCGCCCAGAGGCCGAGCAGCTTGTTGCGCCGGGCATCGGCTTTGAACTGCATCTCCGCATCATGGGCGTATTTTGCCTCGAATGCGTTCTCGCGGTCGTCGAATGTGGTCATCTCAGGTCCTCTGGCGCTGAAAACATTGCCTTAAAAGATATGGCGGTCTGCAGATGCGGCTGCAAGACCCTTGCGCGAGATTGCAGTGCCTTGCAGCATGGGGAGCCTTGCCCTATAGCGGGCGCACCCTGTCGCAGCGCTTGGACGACCGGGCCCCGATTTCTATCCCGGAGACAGTTCATGGCACGCCGCAAGAAGATCTACGAAGGCAAGGCCAAGATTCTCTATGAAGGTCCGGAGCCGGGCACGATTGTTCAATACTTCAAAGACGATGCGACCGCCTTCAATGCGGAAAAGAAGGCGACCATCGACGGCAAAGGTGTGCTGAACAACCGTCTGAGCGAGTTTTTCATGACCGGTCTGAACGGGATCGGGGTGCCGACTCACTTCCTCAAGCGGCTGAACATGCGCGAACAACTTGTGCGGTCCGTGGAAATTATTCCGCTCGAAGTTGTGGTGCGCAATGTCGCCGCAGGCTCGATCTCCAAGCGTCTGGGGATCGCCGAAGGCACGCCGCTGCCGCGTCCCATCGTGGAATTCTATTACAAGGACGACGATCTGGGCGACCCGATCGTCAGCGAAGAGCATATCATCGCGTTCCAATGGGCGACCCAGCAAGACCTCGATGACATGGTGGCGCTCGCCCTGCGGGTGAATGATTTCATGTCCGGCTGCATGCTGAGCGTCGGGATCAAGCTGGTGGATTTCAAGATCGAGGTCGGCCGCGTCTTCGAGGGCGATTACCAGCGTCTGATCGTGGCCGACGAGATCAGCCCGGACAGCTGCCGGTTGTGGGATATCGAGACGGGCCAGAAGCTCGACAAGGACGTCTTCCGCCGCGATCTGGGCAATCTGGCCGATGCCTATACGGAAGTGGCCCAGCGGCTCGGGGTGCTGCCCAAGAACGCCACGCCCATGACCAAGCCGACCCTGATCAACTGATCGCGTCGCGGCGCCCCTGGCGCCATGATCCGACCCGATGGCCCGCTGTCCCGCAGCGGGCTTTTTCCTGCGCGGGCGGGGCAGGGGCCGGATGGCCATGCCCCCAGAAGGGTTGAGCCCAACGGGCCAATGCGCTAACCGGGCGGTGTCATTCAAGAAGGAGCCAGCCCGTGAAAGCCACCGTCCATGTGATGCTGAAAACCGGCGTGCTTGACCCTCAGGGTGAGGCCGTGCGCCACGCGCTGGGATCCCTGGGGTTCGACGGGGTCGAGGGCGTCCGTCAGGGCAAGGTGATCGAGCTCGATCTCGCCGAGGGCACCACCGAAGCGCAAGTGACCGAAATGTGCGAGAAGCTGCTCGCCAACACGGTGATCGAAAGCTACCGGGTGGAGATGGCCTGATGCGGGCGGCGGTTCTGCGGGCCTATAACGAAGATCTCGTGCTCGAGGACGTGGCCGATCCGACCTGCCCGGAGGACGGTGTCGTGCTCAAGGTGTTGGCCTGCGGTGTGTGCCGCTCGGACTGGCATGGCTGGGTGGGCGAGCATCCCCGGGTGCTGCCGGGCCAGATCGGCGGTCATGAGTATTGCGGCGAAGTGATCGAGGCTGGGCCGCGGGCAACCCACAAGGTGGGCGACAAGGTCGTGGCGCCCTTCATCCTGGCCTGCGGGACATGCCCGTCCTGCCAGTCGGGTGCGCAGAACACCTGTCCGAACCAGCGCCTGCCGGGCTTTGTGGAGCCGGGCGCCTTTGCGGAATACGTCGCGGTGCCCTTCGACCATAACCTTTCGCTGCTGCCCGAGACGCTCTCGCCCACGGTGGCGGCGGGGCTCGGATGCCGGGTGACGACCGCCTGGCACGCGCTGACCGGGCGCGCGGCGCTGCAGGGGTCGGAATGGGTCGCGGTGCATGGCACGGGCGGCATTGGCCTGTCATCGGTGATCCTCGCCAACGCGCTTGGCGCTCGGGTGATTGCCGTGGATGTGGTGGACGAAAAACTGACCCATGCCGCGCAGCACGGGGCCGAAGTGACGCTGAACGCCCGCGACGACGATGTGGCCGCCCGGATCAAGGAGATCACCGGCGGCGGGGCCCATGTCTCGATCGAGGCGCTGGGGATTCAGGACACGGTGAACGCCTCGCTCGAATGCCTGCGCCCGCTGGGCCGCCACGTGCAGGTCGGTCTGCCCACGGGCCACACTGCGCGCATGGATGTGAACATGTCGGCGATCTATCAGGGCAATCTCGCGGTCTATGGCACTCGGGGTATGCCCTCCTGGCGCTACCCGAGCCTGCTGAGCCTGATCGAAACCGGGCGCGTGGACATGTCCCCGCTGATCGCCCGCGAAATCGGGCTGTCGGGCACCTCGGAAGAGCTGCGCGCCTTCAACGGGCCGACCCCGCCGGGTGTGGCCGTCATCACCGATTTCCTGAGCTGAAGGACCGATCCCCATGAAAGCAGCCATCATCGTCTTTCCCGGATCCAATTGCGACCGCGATCTGGCCGAGGCGTTCCGCAAGACCACCGGCGTCGAACCGGTCATGGTCTGGCACAAGGACACCGCGCTGCCCGCCGGGGTGGACATCATCGGTGTGCCGGGCGGGTTTTCCTTTGGCGACTACCTGCGCTGCGGTGCGATTGCAGCGCAATCGCCGATCGCGCAGTCGGTGAAGGGCTTTGCCGAAAAGGGCGGTCCGGTGCTGGGGATCTGCAACGGGTTTCAGGTGCTGTGTGAGACGGGTCTGCTGCCCGGTGTGCTGATGCGGAATGCGTCGCTGAAATACATCTGCAAGCCCGTGGGCCTGCGGGTCGAGAGCAGCCAGGCCCCTTATACCAACGCCTATGCAGATGGCGAAGAGATCACGGTGCCCATCGCGCACCATGACGGCAATTACCGCGCCGATGCCGAGACGCTCGACCGGCTCGAAGGCGATGGTCGCGTGGCGTTCCGCTACACCGACAATCCCAATGGCTCGGACCGCGATATCGCCGGGATCCTCTCGGCCAATCGCCGCGTGCTCGGCATGATGCCTCACCCGGAGCGCGCCTTCGAGCCGCTCCATGGCGGCACCGATGGCGCACGGCTCTTCTCCGGGCTTCTGGACGCGCTGAGCCCGGCCTGACGGGGCGCCCCCATCCACCGCTGATCGGGCAGGGCGGCGAGCCCTTGCCACCGGCGCCTGCAGCCCGCTTGTGGCATGTCCGGAACCCGCGTATCCCTAGGGTATGACGGTTACGCCGGACGATCCCTCCAGCTCCCTCAGCCGCGCCTCCAGTGCGGCGCGGGTTGTGGCCCTGCTGCTGGCAGCGGTGGCTGTGGCCGTGGTCTGGATCACGAATATCTGGCTGACGGATCGGTTCACCGAGACCACCCGGGATCGGGCCGAGCTGCGCCTGTCGCTCTATTCCAACGCCATCGTCTCCGAGGTGCAGCGAAACTCTGTCGTGCCGCTTTTGTTGTCGCGCGACCCGGTGATCATCAGCGCGCTGACGCGGGATGACCATCTGGCGACCTCCCAGCGGCTGATCAGCCTGCGCGAAGAGATCGGCGCGGCCTCGCTCGAATTGCTCAACGAATCCGGGCGTACGGTGGCGGCGACAGACCGTACGCAGCTGGGCACCCAGCACCGCAATGCGCCCTATTTTGTGGAGGCTCTGCGCTCCAGCGGGACGGTCTTCACGATCACCCCGACAGAAAGCGGACGCTTTGACTTCGCCTATTCCCGGCTGATCGAATTCGACCAGAGGGTGCTCGGCGTGATGGTGGTCGAGGTCGATCTGCGCAAGCTCGAGGAACGCTGGTCCGGAGGCTCGGACGCCATTCTGGTCACCGACAGTCAGGGTCAGGTCATCGTCGCGACCGAGCCGCGCTGGCGGGGCCTCTCCGTGGATGAGGCGCTCGGCGTGCAATCGGCCCCCTCGGCAATTGCCCGGGCGATCCAGAAGACCGGCGAGTGGACCGGACGCTTTCCCGAGACCTATCTGAGCGGCGAGGCGGTTCTGAAACTCGACATGCTGGTGCCGTTCCGGGGCTGGCGACTGACCTCTTTCGTGACCTATTCCTCGGTGCGCGAGCGGGTGAACTCGGTCCTCGCGCTCGAGATCATGACCTTCGCGATTCTCATCGCGGTGGTGTTTTACCTCCTCAGTCGGAGGGCCGTGTCGACCTCGGTTTTCTTCCAGAGGGAGTCGGCAGAACTCCGCCAGTTGAATGACCGGCTGCAGCAGGAAATCGCCGAACGGGAACGGGTTGAAAAGACGCTCGAACAGGCCGAACAGACCCTCGCCCAGAGCCAGAAATTGGCCGCCCTGGGGGAGATGTCGGCCGCTGTCAGCCATGAGCTGAACCAGCCGCTGGCGGCGATGAAGACCTATCTGGCGGGCGCGCGTCTGCTGCTGCAACGCAAGCGGATGGACGAGTCCCTGAGCTCATTCGCGCGGATTGATGACCTGATCGACCGGATGGGCAAGATCACCCGGCAGCTCAAGTCCTTCGCCCGCAAGGGGGAGGACGCGTTCCAGCCCGTGGATCTGCGCGAGGCCCTGTCCTCGGCGCTGGCCATCATGGAGCCGCAGCTCAAGCAAGGTCTTGTAAAGATTGAAAGAACCATGCCGAAACAGCCCATTCTCGTGATGGGGGACCGGATCCGGCTGGAACAGGTGATCGTCAATCTTCTGCGCAACGCGATGGATGCCACCTCGGGCGAGAGCGCACCGGTGATCGAGCTCGATCTGAGCGCGGGCGAGACCGCGCGGCTTTCGGTGCGCGACAACGGGCCGGGGATCACGGATTTCGACCAACTCTTCGAGCCCTTCTACACCACCAAGCAGCCCGGCGACGGGGTCGGTCTCGGCCTCGCGATCTCGTCGGGGATCGTGTCCGATCACGGCGGACGGTTGATGGCCCGGAACAGGACCGGTAACGGGGCCGTGTTCGAGATGCGTCTGCCCCTCTGGACGGCGGGCAGCCAAGCGGCAGAATAGGCGCCGCAACCAAGGAGAGTCCCATGCCAAAGGCCATGAAGATCGCCATCGTCGATGACGAACAGGATATGCGCCAGTCCATCAGCCAGTGGTTGGCCCTGTCCGGCTACGACACGGAAACCTTCCCCAGCGCCGCAGACGCGCTCAAGGGGATCGAGACCGGCTATCCCGGGATTGTGGTCTCGGACATCAAGATGCCGGGCATGGACGGAATGGCCTTTCTCAAGCGGTTGATGAGCGTCGATAGCGCCTTGCCGGTGATCATGATCACCGGGCACGGGGATGTGCCCATGGCGGTCGAGGCCATGCGTTTGGGGGCGTTCGATTTTCTCGAAAAGCCGTTCAACCCGGATCGCATGACCGAGCTCGCAAAGCGTGCCACGGATGCAAGGCGTCTGACGCTGGAGAACCGCGCTCTGCGCCGCGAGCTGGGCGATGGCACGGTGTTGATGCGCAAGCTGATCGGGGCGTCGCCGGCGATGGAGCGGCTGCGCGAGGACATTCTCGATCTCGGCCAGGCCGACGGCCATGTGCTCATCGATGGCGAGACCGGGACGGGCAAGACACTGGTGGCCCATGCGCTGCACGCGGTGGGGCCGCGGGCGGGCAAGCCGTTTCTGATCCAGAGCTGCGCTGCGGATGAGGATCTGGCCCGCAAACTCTTTGGTCCGGTGGAGGAGGGGATGCCCCTCCCGCTGGTGGAGCAGGCGCGCGGCGGGACCCTGTGCCTCGAGGATATCGAGGCGCTCTCGCCCGAGGTTCAGACGCGTCTGCTGGGGCAACTCAATGACAGCGCCGCCGGGATCGAGACGCGGATCATCGCGATCTGCAACCTCGCCGAGGACGGCAAGACGGTCGAGGATACCTTGCGGCCGGACCTGTTCTACCGGCTGGCGGCGATGCGGATCACCCTGCCGCCCCTGCGTCAGCGGGGCGAGGATATCCTGACGCTGTTCTCGCATTACGCGGATCTCTATTGCGAGGAATATGGCTGTGACGCGCCGCAGATCGCCGCCCAGGAGGCCGCTCAGCTCTTGCAAGCCCCGTGGCCGGGCAATGTGCGCCAGCTCATCCATGTGGCCGAGCGGGCGGTGCTGCAGAACCGGCGTGGCTCGGGCTCGATCGCCTCGCTGCTGATGGCGGATAATGCCGAGATGGGGCCGGCGATCACCACCGAGGGCAAGCCGCTCAAGGAGTATGTCGAAGCATTCGAGCGGATGCTGATCGACAACACCATGCGGCGGCACAAGGGGTCCGTGGCGGCGGTCATGGACGAGCTCTGCCTGCCGCGCCGGACGCTCAATGAAAAGATGGCGAAATACGGGCTCGCGCGGGCGAACTACCTTTAGGGGATGGTGCCGGCGTTAGGGGATAGGCCCGGGCGCCGACCGCATGCGGTCGGCGCGGACGCGCCAGAACCACCCGGTTCGAGACCGGTCTGACGGTGGGTCGATGCGGGTCCGCCGATCGCGCATGCGCGATCGGCCACCGAACCTCCGTAATGACAAGAGTAAACCTGCTTAGCCGCCCCGGCGATCCGTGGGCAGCGTATCGGGCAGGTTGATTTTCGCCACCTGCTCGGCAATCGGATCCACGTTCAGCGGGTGCGTATCCTGGCTGTGACTTTCCGGATCCCCAATCGGTTGCCAATCGCCGTTCTTGTAGATCTCCAGCCCCGAGAACCCGGCCTTGTAGCCCATTTTGGGACTGCCCGGCACCCAGTAGCCCAGATAGACATATGGCAGCCCGGCTTCGCGCGCGATCTCCACATGGTCCATGACCATGAAGGTCCCCATGGAGTTCCGGCTCAGCACCGGATCGTAGAATGAGTACACCATGGACAGCCCGTCATCGAGCACATCCGTCAGGCACACCCCGGCCAGCCGCCGTTGTGCCCGGCTGCGCAGGTCATCCTCGCCATCCGTGTGGCGATACTCCACCACGCGCGAGCGTACGGGCGTTTCCTCGATCATCGCGGCGAATTCGAAGATATCCATATCTGCCATCCCGCCCTCAGCATGGCGCGCATCGAGATACTTCCGGAAAAGCGCGTATTGATCCTCCGTCGCCCAGGGCGAGGTGGCCTCACGCTGCAGGCTGCGGTTGCGGGCGATGGTCTTGCGCTGGCTGCGCGACGGCGCAAAAGCCGACACATCGATCCGCGCCGACAGGCACGCGGTGCATTCCGCACAGCTCGGTCGGTAGAGCACATTCTGCGAGCGCCGGAAGCCCTGCTTGGACAGCGCATCATTCAGCGTCTCGGCATAGTCGCCTTGCAGGGCCGTAAACAGCTTACGCTCCATGCGGCCCTCGATATAGGGGCATGGCTGCGGCGCTGTGACATAGAACTGCGGCGCTAGGGGAAGCGTATGGCGCATGGGTACCGATGTGAGTGACGTCTGACAAAACGGTAGCAAGCTCCGCCCGTCCCGCCAAGATACTTTTGGCCGCGCCGGGGCCACAGATGCTTGACCCCTTAGTCGTATAAGCGGATCGTCCCCTTGGCTGAGACGAAAAGACCGCGCCCGGGGGGCTAAGACTGTGAATAATCCCGAAATTCCGACCCCGTTGTTGCGATTCGTTCCGGGAGTATGCGCGGGCCTCCTGACACTGGGCGGACCTGTCATGGCGCAGGATCTGCCAATTGTCGGCGTGCTGGGCCGCGCGGTCGAAGAGCAGGCCGCCGAAGCTCTGGCGATCTTCGGCCTGATCGCGGTGCCCAATGACGCCGCCTCGACCATCTCGCTAGACGGGACCGGAGGGGCCACGGACCTGCTGAGCATTCAGACCGGGGGCGGGTTCCGGGTGTCTGAGGAGTTTCCGCTTTATCTCGAGGGCTTCGCGGGGTTCCAGCGCTACGACCCGCGCTTCGTGCTGTCCAATGGCGCGGACAGCTCCGAGACCTTCGCCCGCTGGAACGCCGCAGCCCTGACCGGTGGTGTCGGCTGGGAGTTCGACGTCAACGAACGCTTTGTCATCCGCCCCATGGTCCATCTCACCCTAGGCACCGTGGTCAGTGACCTGGAGCTGGGCGCGAAGTTCATCGGCAACCAGGTCGACAAGGATCTCGATTTCCTGATCGACGGCTCCCTGACCGCCGGGGGCTATGGTGCGTCGCTCAGCGGGGTCTATGAGCTGCTGCGCGAGGATTACGAGTTCGAATTCAGCGCCCGCCTGTCGCATATGGAGCTCAGGACGCTTGCCAGCTCATCCGACGTGGACGCGTCTTCGGACGTGTCCGTTGCCAGCTTCTGGACCCGGTACCGCCAGCCCATCGACGGGTGGCGCGCCTTTGACCAGCCGGTGCGCTGGGTCGTGGACGGGTCGCTTGGGATCTACGAGGGCGGGCCGAACGAGTTTCCGGGCATCGACTGGCTCGCGGGGATCGGCGCCGGGCTGGAGCTTGATGTCTCGAAGACCAAGCTGATCTTCACGCAGCGCGCGCGCCTGATGGCGCGCTACTATTTCGGCGAGAAGTATCGCGGCTACGGCTTCGGGCTCAGCATATCGTTCTGAGCCCGGCCGCCCGTGCCCTAGCCCATCCGAGCGCTGCGGTTCAGGGCAACGGTGCCAAGAATGTGGTCGGTCAGACCCTGCTTGCGCTCGCTCATCAGCATCAGCGCGATCGAGACAAGCTGCAGCGGGAAGATCGCGATCGACACGTGATAACCCAGCGTGTGGAAAAAAGCGCTCATCATGTCGAGCCGCTGGCCATTGCCCTCGCGGATCTCGATGCTGGCAAACCGCATCCCCCAGGTCGCGCCATTCCCGCTCAGGGTGACCCAGCGATAGAGAAAGCTCGCCATCAGCCACAGGAAGGGCAGGTAAAAGAGCGCGGTGAACAAGGTGATCGGCACCAAGACCACCGTGATCCCGGCGATGACCAGAAAATCCACCCCCCAGGCGATCAGGCGCTTGGTGGGCACATCCGCATACATCTCGGCATCTGCATAGGGATCGGGCAGGGCGGTGGTCATCGGGGTCGGGTCCTTTTCTGGGCGGTCTTGGGTATATCGGGATGCGACCCCGCCCGGACAAGCCGGGCAGGGCCTTTATGCGTCGCGGACAGGGCTCAGGCCTCTGTCGGGGTCTCGGACACGTCAGAGCGCGTCTTAGCGTTCCGGGCGCGCTCGTCCATGAACTGGTCGAACTCGGATTTGTCCTTGGCAGAGCGCAGACGCTCGAGGAAGGCCTCGAAGGCATCCTGCTCATCCTTCAGGCGCTGCAGCGTCTCGGCCTTGTAGGCGTCAAAGGCGGTGTTGCCCGAGGATTTGAAGCCGTGGCTCATGTGACGGGACCGGTGTTTGCAGGACGATTTAAACATTTTCTTTCCCCAGATCATGTAGAAGAGAAGCGCGAGGCCGATGGGCCAGAAGAAGATGAAGCCGAGGACCATTGCTGCGATCCAGGCGGGCTTCCCTTTACTGTCAAGCCACGTCTCAGCTTGAGAGGGCCAGGTTGCAACGGTACTCATTTGTGTGTGCTCCATGTTGTGTGTGTCTATGTGAATTCGTTTCACATCACATCAGATGGGAGCCTCACAGGGCCGTGACAAGGGTCAATGTTAAAAAAGTTTACTTTTCGCGGCGCGGCGTGGTTTCCGCCCGTTTTCTCAAGGAAATAGCGGATTGCACTCCGCTAGGCGGTAAAATCCGCCAGCTCTGCACCGGACAGCCGCAGCAGATCGGCAGGGGCAATCGGGAAGATATGGCGCGGGGTGCCCGCCGCGCCATAGACCAGATCGAAGTCCATCAGGCGCGGGTCGCACCAGGCGCGGATCGGGGTGAGATGACCCACGGGCGAGACCCCGCCAATGGCAAAGCCGGTCTGGGCCCGGATCAACCCGGCATCGGCCTTGCCCAGCGGCGCGCCGGCCACTGCGCTGGCCTTGGCGGCATCCACCTGATTGCCGCCCGCCGTGAGAAACAGCACCGCATCCCCGGCGGTCTCGTCGCGAAAGATGATCGACTTGGCGATCTGGTCCAGCACGCAGCCCGCCGCCTCCGCTGCCTGCTGCGCGGTGCGGGTCTCGGTGCCCATCTCGAGCACAGCGCCCTCCATCCCGGCGGCCTGCAACGCCGCCACAACCCGTTTCAAACTTTTGCTCATCTGATCTTCCCCATGTCTTGGGACCGGGATGCCGCAGGGATCGGGCAATCGCAAGCCTGTCCTGCGGCGGACCATCCCCGGCGCGCAAGGGGGGGCGGGTCTAGGCAAGCATTGGGCGAACCACTGCGCATGGGTTTGCCGGGACCGGTTTGCCGACCCTTGACCCCGCGCCGCAGGAGGGATCGACTGGCCCCAGCGGCGCGGGAGCGCCCCAACCGGGAAGGACGCCCATGGCCGAGAGCTACAACCCTCCAACCGTCTGGCGCCCGTTCGGCGCATTCTCTCAATCCGTGATCGCGGGCGCGGGGCGGACGGTGTACCTCAAGGGGCAGGTGGCCCTGTCCGCCGAGAACGAGATCGTCGGCGAGGGCGATATGGCCGCGCAGGTGACGCAGGTTCTGACCAATACCTCGGAGATCCTCGCCTCCATGGGCGGCCGGATGAGCGATATCGTCTCGCTGCAACAATTCACGACCGACATTCAGGCCTTCATGGGCTGCGGCGAGATCCGGGCGGGCTTCTTCGCAGCGCCGTACCCGGTGACGACCACGCTGGAGGTGGCTGCGCTCTATGACCCCAGACTGCTGATCGAAATCACGGGGATCGCTGAAATCCCTCTGGACCGCTTTGTCCCCCCGGAGGACGCGGAAGAGATGCACGGGCCAAGCTGACCGGTAGCAGCCCCCCGACACGCGACCGCCTTAGGCGCGGGGCGCTGTCTTGTGTCCCGCGGTCTGAGGCCTGCGTCAGCGGTGCTCTCACCCAGAGGGCACAAGGGGCGATGTCGCCCGGCGTTCCGACGTCCCGCTGACAAGCACATCGCGGCCCCCGCGGTCTGCGCCTGCCGCTGACCTCGCGCCGGGTCTGTGCAGTTCAGACGCGCGACCTCCGCCGGGCGAGCCCCAGACCGCCCAGGCCCGCCAGCAAGAGCCATCCGGCGGCGGGAAGGGGGATCTCGGCGGGCACGTCAAAGTCGGTTTTCTCGATCTCACCCTCCAAGAGCACATCCACGATAGTGTCCCCGTAAACCTCGAAGAGGCTCGCATTTGCCGACGAAAAATCGAGCGCGGCGAGGTCGGCGAAACTGGATCCGACGAGGCCGTCAAACGTCCACTCGACGACCACGTTGCCGATATCCTCACCGGAGCTGATGCTGGTCTCGTCAGCACCGATGAACAGCAAGATATCGGTATCGCCGTTGGTCTTCGTCGTGACATCGAGGAATGCGCTCTTGCTTGGGGTAATCAGGGAAATCGTCTCAAACCCGACCGCCGCTGTCAGCGTGTCGAGCGCGTAAGAGGTCATTGTCGGGCTCTGGAAAACAGGCGGCTCCGACAGTTCGGCTGTGATCAGAAAACTGTCTCCGATACGAATGCCGCCTCCGAGGTCGGAGGACGTGATCGTGCCATGAACCGTGAGGGTGGCGGCGATGGACTGGGTCGCCCCAAGGATGAGCAGAAGCGCAAATGCGAGAGATTTGATCATGGAAGGGGGCCTTTCAGCGGGGGGAATTCCGGGGATGAAATAACGTTTGGCGTGAATGCGCGCGCGCGGCTGGTAATTGCGAAACCTCGCCCCGCCGGTGCAGCGTTGACGGGGCGGGTCTGTCTGTCAAGCCGCAGGCCCACCCGGTCGCTGCAAGGAGATCTCCGAGGGCCGGAATTGGGCACACGCCGGGTAAGCCTGCATGTCTGAGGGCTCAATCTGATCCCGCTGCGTCTTGGCCGTAGGCAAGGGGCCCCTCGGCGCTGCTTTCACAGCAGGGTGGCAAACCGCGCAGAACGGGCATAACGCGACCCGCCTGATCCTCGCGGGGCTGCAGAGATTAGGTGATGCGCGGCAGCGACCCTGCTCAGACGCGATCGGTCCCAAGCCCGTTCCCTTGGCGCTTGCCCCGCGCTCAGGCGTGCCGACGACGCCGGGCGAGCCCCAGACCGCCCAAGCCCGCCAGCAAGAGCCATCCCGCGGCGGGCAGGGGAATGGGCGCAGGCAGCGTGAAAGACTCCGCCGTGATGGTGCCAGCCACGCCGGTGATTGACGTACGGGAATCCGCCGCAGTGAAAGCACTCTGGGTCGCCGAGGCGAAGTCCAGCGCGACGAGATCCGCGAAACTGCTGCCGACCGCTTCGTCGAACGTCCAACGGGCCCCAAAATTGCTGAAGAAGGCGTTCGCGGAGCTGGTGAATGTACCGGGGTTCAGGAACAGGCTCACCGTCGAAGAGGAGTCAATGACTGAGATTCGCAGAGACGCGGCATTGGTCGGCGCGATCAGGGACAGGGTCGCGGAGCCGATTTGGGCGGTCAACGTCTCAAGCCTGTATTCAGTGTCCGAAAAAAACGGAGGGACGTCAAACTCGAAGAATGCAGGCTCCGCCACCGTGGCGGTCAGGGTGAAATTGTCGCCCATCTCGGCGCCGACCCCTGGTGCGGCACTGTCCACAACGCCCGAAGCGGTGATCGTGAGGGTCGCGGCCATGGCAGGGGCTGCACCAAGACCGAGCACCAGCGCGGCCAACAAGGATTTCAACATGCGATATACTTTCAATTAAAAGGCCTGACGGGCAGACGCCGCATGATTGGGGCGGCTCGGCGCATTGTGTTTTGGCAACCCATCTCGCGCTGGCGGATTTGCGGTGCGCGGATGTCGACCTTCGTGACATCGGTGTCTTCTGTCAACAGCGCGCCCACAAGACAGCGCGATGCATGCGAAAGATCGAGAACTGCGTTTCCAAAAGCGAAGCAATGTTCCTCATTTCGCCAGTTGCACGCGGGCTCCACAGTCGACCGCGCGATTGGGTCGAGCAAACGCTGTCTCTCGGGGGGCGAGCGGCGCGCGGTGCTATAGAGGCGGGGGCAGAACCGGTCTTGCCTGCAATCCGGGCAGTTGCGCGCCGGTCATACAACCGGGCCGGGAAATTCATGAAATGGGCGTATTGTCTGCTTCCCAAAGCCCTTTTGTGCCCGTATGCCGAGGGAAGTTTGCCCGCATTTCCAAGACCCAGCCGCACCCCATGTCCAAGCCGACCCAGACCCTGCGCCTGCGCCTTGCAGAGCTGTTGTCCCAGATCTATCCGGATCTGAGCGCTGATATCCTGAGCACGCAGGTGCTCGAGGCGTTTTTCCCGGACGAGACACCGCGCCGCAAGCGGGCGCGCACGCCCGGCAACAACCTGTGGTCCGAGAACGATGCGGTGCTGATCACCTATGGCAACTCGCTGGTGGATGGAACGCACAAGCCGCTGGATCTGCTCAATGATTTCCTGCTGGAATACCTCAAGGGGGTGGTCAACGGCGTGCATATCCTGCCGTTTTTTCCGTTTACCTCCGATGATGGCTTCGCGGTCACCGATTACCGGGCGGTGAACCCGTCGCTGGGGGATTGGCCGGATATCAACCGGATCGCGGATGAGTTCCTGCTGATGTCGGATCTGGTGCTCAACCATGTCTCGAGCCAGGGCGCGTGGTTCAATGCTTACCGGCAGGGGCACGCCCCCTATGACCGGTTCTTCTTCGAGGCCTCGCCCGAGGCTGACGTCTCGGAGGTGGTCCGCCCGCGCACGACCCCGCTCTTGCAGGAGGTCGAGACCTCCGCCGGGCCGCGCCATGTGTGGTGTACCTTCAGCCATGACCAGATCGATCTGGACTTCCGCAATCCCGAGGTCCTGCTGGAGTTTCTGCGGATCATGCGGCTGCATATCAACAATGGTGTGCGGATCATCCGGCTCGATGCGGTGGCCTTCATCTGGAAGGTGATCGGCACCAAGTCGATCCACCTGCCCGAGACCCACGCCATCGTGCGGTTGATGCGGCTCTTGTGTGACTTCGCGCAGGAGCCGGTGATCCTGCTCACCGAGACCAATGTGCCCAATGCCGAGAACCTGAGCTATTTCGGCAACCGCAACGAGGCCCATGCGGTCTATAACTTCACCCTGCCGCCTCTGGTGCTCCATGCAATGATGTCGGGCAGCGCGGAGTATCTCAATCGCTGGCAGGTGGGCATGCCCCCGGCGCAGTTGGGCTGTGCCTATCTCAATTTCACCGCCTCCCATGACGGGATCGGGATGCGCCCGGCCGAAGGCGTGCTTCCGGAAGAGGAGAAGGCCAAGGTCATCGACACGGTGCGCGATCTGGGCGGGCTCGTCTCCATGCGCGCGCTGCCCGGTGGCGGCGAGAGCCCCTATGAGCTGAACATTACCTTCTTCGAGGCCATGGGCGGCACCTTCAAGGGGCGCGACGACTATCACATCGCCCGGTTCCTCTGCTCCCAGACCATCGTCATGTCGCTGGAGGGGATCCCGGCCTTCTACATCCATTCGATGCTGGCCACGCCGAACGATCATGAGCAGGTGGAGCGCCGGGGCATGAACCGCGCGATCAACCGGCACAATTGGGAATACCCGCGCCTCAAGGACGAGCTGTCGAACCCCGATAGTGTCCATGCCCAGGTACTGGGGGCGCTCTCGGACCGGTTGCGCCTGCGCTCGGGGCAGAGTGCGTTCCACCCCAATGCCACGCAATTCACCCTGCAACTCGACCCGCGGATCTTTGGCGTCTGGCGCCAGAGCCTCGACCGCGACCAGTCGGTCTTTGCCCTGCATAATGTCAGCGACGAGACCGTCTTCATCTCGCCCGGGGCCATCAACCTGATCGAAGGGGCGGATTGGACCGATCTGCTCAGCGGCGAACGGATCCGCTCAGACGGAACAGAGATCCCCCTTGCGCCTTATCAGTGCCGTTGGATCACCAATCGCGGCTAGAATTCGGCCCGATCCCCGTATTTACTGCTTAATAAGTTGGCAATATTCATTAACGCGGCTACGCTCAGGCATGTGTATCGCTATGTTATTGGAGTGCTCATGCGATTTTTGAATGTTCCCAAGATTGGTCTGGCGGCGCTTGCCGTGCTCGGTGTCACTGCTGCCGCATCCCACGCCGCGACGATTACAGCCGATATCGTCATTTCCTACAATGAACCCGTCGTCGCCAATCCGGGCGGACCGTTCAACGGCGTGTTCGACGGCATCCCGAACGGGCGCGATGGCGGTGCCGAGTACGAACAGGTGGACCTGAATATCGGCAATGTGGACACCGGAACCGTGATCGGGGATGGCAACGAGAACACCTATGTCTCCCTGCCGACAGGCACCGAGATCGTGGTCGGGTTCTCGCAAGGTTTCATCATCGACGGCACCGGCAACGACCTCTTCATCGACGAGATCGGCAATGGCGGCGAGGATGCGAATGTCTTCGTCTCCGAGGATTTCGGCAGCACATTCACCTTCCTCGCCGTGGCGCAGGGCAACCGGACGAACAATTTCGATTTCTCGGATTTCGCAGGGCTGGGCCCCGACATCAAGGTGAACGCGGTCAAGCTCGTGGGGCTCGACAATGGCGGCACCGCGCCGGGCTTTGATTTGACCTTTGTGCAGGGACTGGATGGCAGCGTTGTGATCGACCCGCAAATCCCGCCGATCCCGCTTCCGGCGGCTGGCTGGCTGCTGCTTGGGGCGCTGGGGGGGATGGGCGCGCTGCGTCGCAAGTCCCGCCGCTGACCAACCCGCCATAAAAACGCGCAACGCCGTCCTCGCAAGGGGGCGGCGTTTTCCTTTGCAAGTGGCGCGCGCTAGCGCTTGGGAAACCAGCCGCGCGTGCGGTTGGCGAAGGCCACCAGGGACAGCATCACAGGCACCTCCACCAGCACGCCGACCACCGTGGCGAGCGCGGCGCCGGAGCCCAGGCCGAAGACGCTGATCGCCACGGCCACGGCCAGCTCGAAGAAGTTCGAGGTCCCAATCAGGGCGCAGGGGGCGGCGACCTTGTGGGGCACCCGCCAGGCCTTGGCCGCATAATAAGCGATAAAGAAGACCCCGTAGCTCTGGATCAGGAGCGGCGCGGCAATCATCGCGATGACCAGCGGCGTCTCGAGGATCACGCGTCCCTGAAATCCGAAGAGCAGCACAACCGTCAAAAGTAGCCCCGCGACCGAGGCCGGTTTGATCCGGGCCTGCAGGGCCTCCAGCGCGGGCGCTCCGCCCTGATCCAGCATCCGCTTGCGCACCAACACGCCCGCGGCAAGCGGGATCACCACATAGAGCGCGACCGACAGCAGCAGCGTCTCCCACGGCACGACGATATCCGTCATCCCCAGCAAAAGTGCGACGATGGGGGCGAAGGCAAAGACCAGCACCACGTCATTCACGCTCACCTGCACCAGCGTATAGGTCGGATCGCCCCGGGTCATGGTCGACCAGACAAAGACCATCGCCGTGCAGGGCGCAGCGCCCAGCAGGATGACGCCCGCCAGATAGGCCTGTGCATCCTCGGGTGGGATGAAGGGCGCGAAGATCACCTTGAAAAACAGCACACCAAGGGCCGCCATGGAGAAGGGCTTGATTAGCCAGTTCACCACCAGCGTGATCACCAGCCCCTTGGGCCGCGTCGCCACGCCGCCCAGCGCGCCGAAATCCACGCCCAGCATCATGGGAAACACCATGGCCCAGATCAGCACCGCCACGGGCAGGTTGACCGAGGCCACTTCCAGCGCGGCAAGCGTGGCGAAGACACCGGGCATCACGCTGCCCAGCAGCAGTCCCGCCCCGATGGCCAGCGCGACCCAGACCGACAGGAACCGCTCGAACCGGCCCATGGGGTTGGGCGCAGCCGCGGCGGTCTCGCTCATGTCTCGCCGAATTCCGCCACATCCGCGGCCGCGGCCTTGCGGAAATCCTGCAGGAAGGCCGGGTCGGCGGCATGGACCCGGTTCCAGGTCGGGATGAAGGGCGTCTCGGAGGGGTTGTCCAGAAACGCCTGACCCGCCCGCATGATGTTTTCGGCAAAGAGCTCGATCGACTGCTCCTCCCGGTGGCGGTCGATGGTCAGCCCGTTCATCTTGGCGTCCGAGTAATAGGCTTCCAGCAGGTCGAGGGCCGAACGGTAATAGGTGGCCTTCAGGGTACGGAAGACATGGGTCGTGAACACCGTGCCATCGGCGGCCAGCTTGCGGAAGATCGACTTGCAGATATCCGTCGACATGCGGCTGAGCCCGGTGGAGGCGTCCTCTTCGCTCAGATCCTGATGCTTGTGGTCATAGGCATCCGAGATCTCGACCTGACAGACCGCCTTGGGGGCAAGGTTGCGCCAGGCCTCCGAGAGCACACCGATCTCGAGCCCCCAATCCGACGGGATCCGCAGGTCCGGCAGGATGCCCGTGCGCATGGCGAACTCCCCCGAGAGCGGGTAGCGGAAGCTGCGCAGGTAATCGAGGTAATCGCGATCCCCGATCACCCGTTTCAGCGCGATCAGCAGGGGCGAGACCAGCAGGCGCGTGACCCGCCCGTTCATCTTGTCCTCGCCGATCCGCGGGTAATAGCCCTTGGCCACCTGATAGGGGAAGTTCGGGTTGACCACCGGATAGACCAGACGGGCCAGCATATCGCGGTCATAGGTCAGGATATCGCAATCATGGATCGCCATGACCGCACTGTCCTGACAGGCCATGAGGTAGCCGAGGCAGGACCAGACATTCTTGCCCTTGCCCGCCTCCTGCGGATAAAGGCCCATGGCCTCCAGCCGCGCGCCCAGTTCCAGCATCCGCGGGCTGTCATTCCAGATGACGATATGTTCCTGGGGCAGGCGGCTGAAAAACTCGCGCGCATGCCGGTACTGGGCCTCATCGGCGCGATCGAGCCCGATGATGATCCGGTGCAGATAGGGCACCTCCGCCAGCTCGTTGAGGATATGGGGCAGGGCGGGGCCCTCAAGCTCGGAATAGAGCGAGGGCAGGATCAGGCTGATCTTGCGCGTCTGGGCATAAACCGAGAGCTCATAGGTGATTTCATCAACCGACCGCGTGCGCAGATTGTGCAGCGTTGCGATGTTTCCGTTCTGGTGAAAGTCTGCCACGCCTCTAGCCCTTTTATCTTTGTCGTTTACGCGCCCAGGGAAGAGACTACGGCGCACACCGCCATGTTCCAACCGGAAGGGCCAGGTTTTTTCGTGCGGCGGATGGGCCCATCGGGGCCCGCCTCTCCGCGCAGGGGGGGCAGGGGGCGGCTATGGGGATTGGCCACCACGATGCCGATATCCGCTGTCTCCAGCATTTCCACGTCATTCGGCGCATCCCCGAGCGCGAGCGTCAGGCCCGGACGGTAGGTCGCGATGATCTCGGCCATGCGGTCCGCCTTGGTGCCGCCGAAGGACAGGGTGAGGAACCGACCGCCGCGCCGGGCCTGCAACCCCTGATCCGCGAGGGCCGCGACGAAGGCGGCCTCGCTGGCCGCGTCCCCGTCCCAGAGCCCGGGTTCCGAAAAGGCGCGCCGCCGTGCCATGGCGGCCTCCGACATGCGGAGGCCGGTGACCCGCGCAACCTCGCCGTCAGTCATATCTCCGAAGCCCCGGAATTGCGCGCGCAGATCCGCGGGCAGCGCGTTGAGCGCGCCTCTGAGGCGCGCATAGGTCCCGGCATCGGGATCAGGGGCCGCATGGGGCGCCAGCAGCCCCGCGCCATTCTCGACAATGGCCGGGCAGTTGTTGCGCCCGAGGGCGGCGCGTAGAGGCGCGATCTCGGCGGCGGTCTTGGAACTGGCCAGCACCAGCGGTGCACCGATCTCGGCCAGCGCATCCAGCGCGGGCTGCGCCGGTGCATAGCTGTAGCTGTCATGGTCCAGAAGGGTGCCGTCGAGATCGGTGAAGACAAGCAAGGGGACGGGCGTGGTCATGGGGCTTGGTTATCGGCTGCGCGCCGCGCTGCCAACCGGCCCCGATGCCGCGCGCCCGGGATGTGGCGAAAGGGGCGCGGCCCCTTGTGGGGACCGCAGGATCGGGCGCCGTCCACACGGCCTCTTGCCATCGGGTCGGGAACTGCGCTAGGACGCGGCCCATGGGTGATTAGCTCAGTTGGTAGAGCGCTTCGTTTACACCGAAGATGTCGGGAGTTCGAGTCTCTCATCACCCACCATCCCTCTGATTTTCAAATGAATCCTGCGCGGTTTCATGCGCTGGCGTGATGGTCTTTCTGCCGCTTTCCATCCCGAGAGGTGCCTTCCCCCTTGCCCGCACTGGTTGTGCCGGGCTAGCGTGGGGATGACAGATTGCCCTTAGGGAAGCCGGCATCATGACCCGACTGGAAACCTATATGAAGGGCGTGGCCGAGGCAGAGATCCCGGAACGGATCTGGGATGCCGTTCTGCCCTTTTCCCAGTCCTTTGGCATCGACAAGGTGAGCTATCACCACAATCGCGGGTTCGGCACCGCCCAGCAGCCCGACACGGCGGTATTCACCCGGGGCTTTCCCAATGAATGGGTCTGCACCTATGTGGATGAAAAGCTCTACGAAGTGGACCCGATCCCGGCCTATGCCGCCCATGCCACCCAGCCTTTTCGCTGGAGCGATATCGGCAAGCTCACCCCGCTCAAGCAGCCGGAGACCGAGTTTCTCAAGCGACTGATGGCCGAAGGGCTGGGCGACGGGCTCGCGCTGCAGGTGTTCGGGCCGAATATGCGCAACGGCTATGTGGGCGTGGGGTTCGCCAAGCCCAACCCGGATCTCAGCGCTGCCGATATTCGCGAGTTGCAGGCCGCCGCGCAGGTCGCCCATCTGCGCTACTGCACATTGGTGCCCGATGGCGCGCCCGCCGCGCTGACCCCGCGCGAGGCAGAGGTGCTGACCTGGATCGCCCGCGGCAAGAGCAATTCGGTCATCGCCGACATCCTCGGGGTCTCGCCCCATACGGTCGATACACTGGTGCGCCGGATCTACGGCAAGCTCGAAGTGGCCGACCGCACCACCGCCGCGATCCACGGGATCGGGGCGGGCCTGATCCAGCCCTCACGTTCCGCCTGATCCAGCCCTCACGTTCCGCCTGATCCAGCCCGCATTTGTCACGTAACCCCGTGACAGCCACGGCCTGCACTCTGTGGCACCACCGCGCCTTTCAAGAAACGTCCTGTGGTGCCATTGAAAGGAGTTCAACCGATGCAACCACCTACGACAAGTCACTTTGTACGGTTTCATATTGATGCCTCTCTGGATGCGCTCGCCCTGCTGAGCGAAAGCGAACGGGCCGAGCTGTCCTTTGATCTGGCTGCGTCCCTGACAGAGCTCGCCCATGCGAGTGTCGAGACCAGCCTGCCGCCCAGCACCAGCCTGCGCATGCTCTCGGCGGCGTCCGAGCTGCGCGCGGCGAGCCTCTCCGAGCGCAACCGCCGCGAAAGCCAGGAGCTTCGCCAGGAGCTCTGACCGGGCGGCGGCGACCCGGCATGTGCCAGGGCCAGCGCCCGGATCCCGATCCCCGTCCCCTCGATCCCCATCCCCATCTCCGGTTCTGTGCATTCTTGCGCAGAATCTGCTTGTCTGCGCGGGCTGCATTGCGCAGCCGCACGCGCTACGCTCCTCGTGACCCGCAACACAGGAGACCGCCATGAGCTGGAACCCCGCGCTTGACCCCCATTGCCCCCTCGGAGACGAGGTGGATGCCATCGACACCCTGATCATCCCCCGCGCCCGGGATCTCGGCGCGCTGGAGGTCCGCCGCGCCTTGCCTGCGCCCAAGCGGCAGATGGTGGGCCCCTTCATCTTCTTCGATCAGATGGGCCCGGCGGAGTTCCTGCCGACCAAGGGGCTCGACGTGCGGCCCCATCCTCATATCGGTCTCGCGACAATCAGCTATCTCTATCGCGGACGGATGCACCATCGCGACAGCCTTGGCACCGACGCCTGGATCGAGCCGGGTGCGGTGAACTGGATGGTCGCCGGCCATGGCATCACCCATTCCGAACGCACCGACGACGCGACCCAGACCGAGCCCATGCCGTTTTTCGGCATCCAGACCTGGGTGGCGCTGCCCAAGGATCACGAGGACCGCACGCCAGAATTCGAGCACGCCCCGGTGGACGCGCTGCCCTTCATGGAAGGGGAGGGCAAGGAGGTCCGCCTGATCCTCGGCCACGCCTATGGCGAGCGCGCGCCGGTGAAGACCGCCTCCGAGATGTTCTATGCCGATGCGGTGCTGCAACCCGGGGCCAAGCTGCCCCTGCCGGATGATCACGAGGATCGCGGGATCTATGTGGTCGAAGGGGCCATCACCGTGGCCGGAGACAGCTATGAAGCAGGCCAGATGATGGTCTTTCGTCCCGGCGACCGGATTTCCGTGACCGCAGGCGGGCAGGGCGCCCGTCTCATGCTGCTGGGGGGTGAGACGCTGGAGGGTTCGCGCTACATCTGGTGGAATTTCGTCGCCTCCTCGCAGGAGCGGATCGATGAAGCCAAGGAGGCTTGGCGCGCTGGCGACTGGCAGCATGGCCGCTTCCAACTGCCCCCGGGGGACGATCAGGAGTTCATCCCGGCCCCGGATCGCTAGGCGCGGGCCGGACCGAAAACCGCGCACCCGGTTGTTTCGGGTGTGCGGCAAAGTTCAAAAAGCACCATCAAGGCAGTCAGATAGTGGCGGATCTGCATGTAGCGCGCCAAGTCATCTCACGAGGCGGTCGGCCCTTGACAAGTTCGAGGTAAATCGAGATATCTCGATATATGGACATTGATGCCGCCCTTGCCGCCCTGAACAACCCGACCCGTCGGAAGATCCTCGAATGGCTCAAGGATCGCGACAACTTCCCGCCCGCGCTGCCGGAACATGCAGAGCTTGAAGGCGTCTGCGTGGCCTATATTCAGGACAAGGCGCAGCTCTCCCAGTCCACGATCTCGACCTATATGGCCGCGCTCAGAAAGGCGGGTTTCGTCACATCCGAGCGCCACGGGCAGTGGACCTTCTATCGCCGGGACGAGGCGGTCATCGCGGCCTTCCTGTCGGCCTTCGACGGCGAGTTGCGCAACCCCTAGATTCCCCCCTCCGTCATTTTCAAAATTTACACCGATATATCGAAATATCGCGATGAAAGGATGCCACCATGTCCCATACCCCCGCCGAGAAACTGGCCACCCCGCTGGACCTGCCCGGCGGGCGGCGGCTCAAGAACCGTCTGATCAAATCGCCCATGTCCGACAGTCTCGGAAACGGGGCGGGCGATCCGACGCCCGATCAGATCAGGCTCTATGAACGCTGGGCCGAGGGTGGTGCGGCCCTGTCCCTGATCGGCGAGGTGCAGATCGGCCCCCATGCCCCGGAAAGCCCCGGCAATCTCGTACTGACCCCGGGCGGGGCCGAGACGCTCTGGCGGGCGCTGGCGCAGGTCGGCGCGGCGCAGGGCGCGCAGATCTGGCCACAGCTCGGCCATGCCGGGGCCCTAGCCCATGGCGCGCTGGCCCGGGCGAAAGGGCCATCGCCGCTGACACTTGAGGGCCGCGAGGTCGCGGCGCTGACAGAGGATGAGATCGCAGCCCTGCCCGGGGCCTATGCGACCGCGGCGGCGCGGGCCAAAGCGCTCGGCTTCCGCGGGGCTCAGATCCATGCGGGGCACGGGTTTCTGCTGAGCCAGTTCCTGTCGCCCTTCTTCAATCACCGCCGGGACGGCTATGGCGGCTCGGTCGCGGCCCGGTTCCGCCTGATCGGCGAGATCATCGCGGCCACCCGCCGGGCCGTCGGGCCCCAATTCGCCCTCGGCCTGCGGATCAACGCCACGGATCAGCTCAGGGGCGGGGTGACCGAGGCCGACGCGCTGGAGACGATCCGGCTGCTCTCGGCAACCTCCATAGACCTGATCGATATCAGCGGCGGCAGCTATGTGCCCGGCGCGCCCGCAAGCTCCGATGGCACGGCGCAGAACGGCCCCTATTTCGCGGAGTTCGCGGCAAAGGCGCAAGCGATCACGCGGATCCCGCTGGTGGTGACCGGCGGGGTCAAGACCCGCACCGAGGCGCTCGCGCTGCGCGCTGGCGGGGCAGCGGCGGTGGGGCTTGCCCGGGCCATGGTGCTCGACCCGGCGCTGCCCAACAAATGGCTGAGCCCCGAGGGCGGGGATCCGGTCTTTCCCCGCTTCGCCACACGGCCGCCGGGCGGGATCACCGCATGGTATACCGGGCGGCTGGCCGCGCTGGCGACGGACCGCGAAGACAGCTTTGACGTCGACCTGCCCGCAGCACTCGCGGCGGTGGCGGCACGGGATGCGGCGCGCGTGCCCCTGTGGCAGGCGCGGTTCGGCCCCCCGGCCTGAAACGCGCGGCATGAGCCCCCCCCCGCAGGCGGCCTCGGGATTACCCGTCGCGGGCCCGGGCCGCGCTGACCAGCCGCGCGTTTTCCAGCGCGATCACGCTCTGATCCGCAAAGATCCGCGCCAGTTGCAGGCTGTGTTGGGAAAACGGGCGCACGGTCTGGCGATAAATGGTGAACGCGCCGACCAGCCGGTCCGCCGCCAGCATCGGGATCGCCACGAAACTGCGCGCGCCCCCCAGATCAGCCGTGGCAAAGCGCAGGGGGTCATCGCTCTGGTAGAGCGGCTCGCTTTTGACGTCGATGATGTTGACCACATCGCGCTGGTACACCATGCGCCCCAGCCCGGTCTCGGGCCCGGCGGCAAAGACCCCGCGCGCCTCCATCCAGGCCTTGAACGGCTCGGGAATGCCCTTGGAGAACCGCGCGCCGAAGCGCCGGTCGCCATGGTACTCGAACAGGATCCCGAACTCCGCATCGCACAGGTCCAGCGCGTAATTCAGGATCCGGGGCACCACCTGATCCAGATCGCCCTGGGCGTCGGAGATGATGCGCAACACCTCGCTGAGCGCTTTCTCCCGGGCCAGCGCCTCTTCGAGGCTCAGGGCCAGCTCCGACAAGGCCGAGCTCAGCTCCGGTTGGGTTCTGGGTTCGGGCGCTGGCCCGTCGAGCCGCGCCATCAGCTCGAGCTTGGACGACACTTCGAGCTTGCGATAGATCGCCGCCAGATGGGTCCGGACCGTGGAGGGGGCCAGACACAGGCTCTCGGCGATCTGCTGATAAGTCGCGCCCCCGGCATAGGCCTCGGCGATCTGTCGTTCCCGGGGGCTGAGAGGGGGATGAGACTGCACGCGGTCCTGCCTTGTGTCGCGCGCCGCCGGGGCGCGGGTGAATGTCACGAATGCTGTTGGGCCAGTTTATCCTACAAATGCAGTAGGGAAATACAGCAAAAGTGCCACGCATTTACAGCATCTGCCCGATGGTTCCGGTCCGCCGGGTCGCCTAGCCTGAGCCTCCACCACCACGGAGACGCGCCCAGTATGACCCTCGCCCCACATGACAGCACCGGACACACGGTGCGAAAGAGCGAGCGGCAATGGGCGCGCGGCCTGCGCGGGGGCGCCGTCACGCCCGGTCCGACCCTTCTGGGCGCGGTGCCGAGCGACGGTGCCACGCGGCAGGCCACCGGGTGCGGAGGCGCGGGGATGCGCGCATCCCTGTGATGCGCTGGCGGATCCTCGCGCTTCTTTTTCTGGCCCGGATCGGGCTCGGCCTGCAATTTCAGACCATGGCATCGGTGGGGGATGATCTCTCGGTCGCTTTCGGCTTCGACTGGGCCGGGATCGGCGTTTTGATCGGTCTCTTCATGGCGCCGGGCCTCGTGCTGGCCCTGCCGGCGGGCTATTGGGGGCGGTTTGTGTCGGACCGGATCATGGTGGCCGCGGGGCTCGGCGTGCTCGCACTGGGCGGGGGGCTCTGCGCGCTGGCCGCAGGACCATGGAGCCTCGGTCTCGGCCGGGTGCTGGGCGGGGTCGGGTTCCTCTTTACTACGCTTTATTTCACCAAGATGGTGGCCGACTGGTTCGATGGGCGCGAGATCGCCACGGCCATGAGCATTCTGGTGATGTCCTGGCCGCTGGGCATTGCCATGGGGCAGCTCGGGCACGCCTGGCTGGCGGCGCAGTGGGGCTGGCGCGTCCCGTTCCTCGCGGCCTCAAGCTACACCCTGCTGGCCGGACTTGCGGTGCTCTGGCTCTACCGCCCGCCCGCCGGGCTCCCGGCGGCGCAGGGCGGCGCGGCGCCGAGCCTGTCGCCGATGGAATGGCGGCTGATCCTCTGCGCGGCAGGGGCCTGGGCGGCCTTCAACGCGGCCTATGTGGTCTACCTCTCTTTTGGTCCGCAAATGCTGAGCCATCACGGACAGTCCGATCTGGCCGCCGCCGGGGTGATCAGCCTCGCCAGCTGGCTGATGATCTTTTCCGGGGCCGCCTGTGGCCAGCTCGTGGACCGGTTCGGGCGGCGCAGCCTCGTGCTGACCAGTTGCATGGTCGCGGCGATCGCCGCCGTGCTCCTGCTCGGCGCGCCGGCGGGCGGGCCGGGCGGAGGGCTGGCCGCAAGCCTGCTCTTCGGGCTGGTGGGCATGGCCCCGGCGGGGGTGATCATGGCGCTGGCCGGACAGGCCCTGCGCCCCGAAACCCGCGCCTTCGGCATGGGCGTGTTCTTCACGATCTACTACGCGCTGATGATGGTCACGCCGCCCGTGGCGGGCCTCCTGCTGGACAAGACCGGCGCGCCCGAGGCCCCGCTCTGGCTGGCCGCGGGGCTCTTTGCGCTGGTCGTGCCGCTCGGCTTCGGCTTCGAGCTCAACAAGACCGCCCGGGTCCGCCCCGCCCCGGGCCAAGCCTAGGCGCGGCTGGAACTGTGCCCGGCTTTCGGACAAGGTAGGCCAACTCCACAGCCCCGCTCACGCCAGACCCTCCGGATCCACCCATGCGCCGCCTGAAGCTCGACCATCTCCAGACCTTCCTCGCGGTCGCCCAGTACCGCACGGTCAGCAAGGCCGCCGACGCGCTGAACCTCACCCAGCCCGCGGTCACCTCGCGCATCAAGGCGCTGGAGGAAACCCTGGGCACCGCGCTGTTCGAGCGCAACGCCAAGGGCATGCGCCTGACCCAGCGCGGCGACCTGCTGGTGCATTACGCCCAGCAGTTCCAGCATCTCAGCAATCTGGTCGAAGAACGCGTGGTGGATGCCCACGCGGTCGAGCAGCTTCTGCGCCTCGGTGTCTCCGAGACCATCGCGCAAAGCTGGCTGCCGGATTTCGTCGGGGCGCTGCGGGCCACCTATCCGAGGCTGAAGATCGAGATCTCCGTGGATATCTCGCTCAACCTGCGTCAGCAGCTCATGGGACGCGAGATCGATCTCGCGATCCTGCTCGGCCCGATCTCGGAATACACGGTGGACAACACGGTCCTGCCGGATGTGCCGCTGGCCTGGTTCCGCGCCCCGGGGGAGGATCCGGACCCTGCCGCCCCGGTGGACCTGTCCCGGATCCCGATCGCCACCTATGCCAAAAACACCCGGCCCTACAGAGAGTTGCGTGCCGCGATGTTCGAACGCTTCGGCCCCGAGGTCTCGCTCTTTCCGTCCTCTTCACTGTCATCCTGCTTTCGGCTGGTAGAGGCGGGGCTCTGTGTCGGGGCACTGCCCATGTCGCTCGCGGACCGGTCGGTGGCGGCGGGGCGTCTGGTGCAGTTCGACCCGGGCTGGGTGCCCGCGCCCCTGCAGTTTTCCGCCTCCTATCTGAGCGAGCCGCGCAACCATCTGGTCGAATCCGCGGCGACGATCGCACGGGAGATCTCGCTCCAAGAGGTATAAGAATAATCTATGAATTGAGCCAAAAACTTTGGATTTGATTTTATGGAGGCCTGCGCGGATCGTAGCCGGAACCAAAAGGATTCGACCGTGCCCCAAGATTTTGAGCCCCTGAAATCGGTGACAACTGCCCAGATGCGGGCCCAGATCCGGGCCTGTGCCTATCGCGGACATACGGCGGGGCTGGGGGGCAAGACGCTGCAGGCGAACCTCGCGATCCTGCCCGAGGCGCTGGCGCTGGACTTCATGCGGTTCTGCCAGCGCAATCCGAAACCCTGCCCGCTGGTGGGGGTGTCGGACACAGGCAATCCGATGCTCACTACGCTGGGGGCGGATATCGATGTGCGCACGGATGTGCCCGCCTATTACGTCTATCGCGATGGCACGCTGAGCGAGACGGTCCATGATCTGGGCGCGCTCTGGCGCGACGATTTCGTGACCTTCGCCCTGGGCTGTTCCTTTACCTTCGAGCACGCGCTGCAGGAGGCGGGGTTCGATCTGTGGCACATCGCGCAGAACACCACCGTGCCCATGTATGCCAGCAATATCGCGACCGTCCCGGCAGGCCCGTTTCAGGGCCCCATGGTGGTCAGCATGCGCCGGATCCCGAATGACCGGCTGGACGAGGTCGTGGCGATCTCGCGGCGCTTCCCGCTGGCCCATGGCGGCCCGGTGCATATGGGCGATCCGGCCGAGATTGGCATCGCCGATCTGGGACGTCCCGACTGGGGGGATCCGGCCCCGGAGGCCCCCGGCACCACGCCGGTCTTCTGGGCCTGCGGGGTCACGCCTCAGGCCGCGATCATGCATGCCCGCCCCGAGATCTGCATCACCCACAAGCCCGGGCATATGCTCATCACCGATATCGCCGATGATGCGGAAACCCCGATTTTCACCCTTTGACCCAAACAAAAAACCGATCCAACAGGAGACAGACCCCATGAAAAGACTTGCAACAACGCTGGGCGCGCTCGCCCTGACGGCGACCTCCGCCATGGCCGACAGCCCCGTGGTGCTGAACGCCGTGGGCACATGGTCCAGCCTGACGAATTTCCAGAAACACGAAGAGCCCTTCTTCAACCAGCGTCTCAACGAGGCCTCAAACGGCAACATCGTCGGCAAGATCCAGTCGCAATCCGGTCTGGGCCTGAAAGGGTTCGAGATCATGCGCCTCGTCAAGAACGGCGTCTTCGACTTCGCCTTTGGTCTGCCGGGCTATGTGGCCGCCGAGAATGCGATCTTCGAGGGCGCGGACCTGTCCTCGCTGACCCAGGACATCGAGACCCAGCGCAAGGTGTCGGACGCCTACTTCCCGACGCTTGAGGCGGCTTTCGCGGATATCTACAACGCCAAGCTGCTGATGCTCTACCCGTTCCCGAGCCAGACACTCTGGTGCAATGGCGAGGTGAACGGCATCGCCGATCTCGATGGCAAGAAAATCCGCGTCTATTCCACCACGCTGGGCGATTTCGTCGAGGGTGTCGGCGGGACCTCCGTGACCGTGGCCTTCTCCGAGGTGATCCCGGCGCTGGAGAAGGGCGTCGTGGATTGCGCGATCACCGGCACCATGTCCGCCTATACGGCCAAGTGGAACCAGGTCGCGACCCATGCCTATACCCTGCGTGTGGGTTGGGGCCTCGCCTTCGGGGCGATGAACATGGACAAGTGGAACAGCCTCTCGGCGGATCAGCAGTCCCTGCTGCAGACCGAGATCGCCACCCTGACCGAGGCCATGTGGGCCGAGACCGCCACCGAGGATGACGTGGCCATCTCCTGCATCACCGGCGGGGCCTGTGAAGTGGGCGAGCCGGGTTCCATGACCCTGGTCGAGCCCTCGGCCGAGGATCTCGCCCTGCGCGACACGATCGCCACGGATGTGGTTCTCGCCCGCTGGGCCGAGCGTTGCGGCGAAGACTGTGCCGCCAACTGGAACGAGACCGTGGGTCCGATCCTCGGCCTGACCGCCGCCGCCAAGTAAGCCCATCGCCCGGGGCGGGTCGCACCGCCCCGGGACGGATCCGAAGGAGACCCCCCATGCTTGATACGCTCCTCAATGGCACACGCAGGCTCAGCCTCGTGCTGACCTGGATCGGCGGGACGCTGATCGTGCTCTCGGCCTTCCTGGTCACGCTGGAGGTCTTCCTGCGCAAGATCTTCAATGTCTCGCTGGGCGGCGCGGACGAGATTTCGGGCTATGCCTTCGGCGTCGCCACGGCCCTCGCCCTGTCCTTTGCCCTGTTCGAGCGCGCCCATATCCGCGTCGATGCCCTGCTGGGGGTGATCCCCAAGGTGCTGCATCCGCTGATCAACCTGCTGGGGCTTCTCCTGCTGACGGGCTTTGCGCTCGTGGTGGTGGTGATGGTCTGGAGCATGGTGGGCGACACGCTCGAGAACGGCTCCCGCTCGATCACGCCCATGCGCGTGCCCCTCGCGATCCCGCAGATCCCCTGGATGCTTGGCTGGATGTTCTTTGTCTTCTCCGGCCTGCTGATCGCCATCGTCGCCATCCGGCAGCACATCATGGGCGACGAGGCCGGGGTGCAGGAACTGATCGGCGTGAAATCCCTCGACGAACAAATCGAAGACGAAACGGTCTGATCCATGCTCCTCAAAACGCTTCTTATCCTGCTGGCCCTGATCGGGTTGGCCGTCCCCATTGCGGCCTCTCTGGGCTGGCTCGGCCTGATCCTGCAATGGACCGACAGTCCCATGCCGCTCCACCGGGCGATCTCGGACATGGCCTGGCAGACCTCGACCGACTTCCTGCTCGTGGCGATCCCGATGTTCGTTATGATGGGGGAGATCCTGCTCCGCGCCGGCATCACCGAACGGATGTATGACGGCATCGTCAAATGGCTGGGCTGGCTGCCCGGGGGGCTGATGCATTCCAATATCGGGAGCTCCGCACTCTTTGCCGCGACCTCCGGTTCCTCGGTGGCCACGGCGGCCACGATCGGCACGGTCGCTGTCCCGCAAATCAAGAAGCGCGGCTATAACGAGAGCCTCTTTCTCGGCACCGTCGCCGCCGGGGGGACACTGGGCATCCTGATCCCGCCCTCGATCAACCTGATCCTCTATGGCCTCTTGACCAATACCTCGGTGCCCGAACTCTACCTTGCCGGGTTCCTGCCGGGCTTCCTGCTGGCGCTTTTGTTCATGGCGACCGTTGTGGTGGCCTGCCTGATCAAGCCCGAATGGGGCGGCGAAACCCTGCGCCATACATGGGCCGAGCGGCTCCGGGCGCTCCCGTCGCTGATCCCGCCGCTGGGCATCTTCATGGTGGTCGTGGGATCGATCTATGCCGGGCTCGCCACCCCGACCGAGGCGGCGGCGCTGGGCGTGGTGGCGGCCATGGTGCTCGCGGCCTTCAACCGCAAGCTCAGCATCGACATGATGCGCCAGGCCATCGAAGGGACCATGCGGACCACGGCCATGATCATGCTGATCATCATCGCGGCGGTGTTTCTCAACTTCGTGCTGTCGATCATCGGGCTGACACAGGCGCTGACGGATTTCGTCACCGGCCTCGGCTGGACGCCCATGCAGACCATGCTGATGATCGTCGCGGTGCTGATCCTGATCGGCTGCTTCATGGAAACACTGTCCATGCTGCTGACCATGGCGCCGCTGATCACGCCCATCGTGGTGGCGCTGGGCTTTGATCCGGTCTGGTTCGGGATCCTGCTGATGGTGCTGCTGGAGACCGCACTCATCACGCCGCCCATCGGGATCAATCTCTATGTGGTGCAGGGCATCCGCAAGGCCGGGCCGATGATCGATGTGATCCGGGGGGCGCTGCCCTTCGTGGTGACCATGTTCGTCATGCTGGCCCTCTTGCTGCTCTTCCCGCAACTGGCCCTGTGGTTGCCGTCACTCGTCTACTGACGCGCGGCAACCCTTTTCACACGTCAACACGGAATGACTGCCGGCGCTGCCGGCACATAAAGGAGCTTTGCCATGTGGCAGTTTTGGGTGGACCGGGGGGGAACCTTCACCGACATCGTGGCGCGCCGCCCGGATGGGACACTGCGCACGCACAAGCTGCTCTCTGAGAACCCGGAGCGCTACGCGGATGCCGCCGTCCAAGGGGTGCGCGAACTGATGGGGCTGGAGGGGGACGCCCCGATCCCCGAGGGCGCGATCCCCGAGGGCGCGATCCAGGCGGTGAAGATGGGCACGACCGTGGCCACCAACGCCCTGCTGGAGCGCAAGGGCGAGCGCACGCTGCTGCTGATCACCAAGGGTCTGCGCGACCTCTTGCGGATCGGGTATCAAAACCGGCCCCGGCTCTTTGATCTGCAGATCACGCTGCCCGAGCTGCTCTATGATGACGTGATCGAGGTTGAGGAGCGCATTGGCGCCGAGGGGGAGGTGATCACCCCGCTGGATACGGACGCCACCCGCGCCGCGCTGGCGCGCGCCCATGGGGAAGGCTACCGCTCCGTCGCGGTGGCGCTCATGCACAGCTATCGCCATCCGGACCATGAGCGCGCCATCGGCGAGATCGCCCGCGAGATCGGCTTCCCGCAGGTCTCCCTCAGTCACGAGGTCAGCCCCCTGATCAAGCTTGTCGGGCGTGGCGACACGGCGGTGGTCGATGCCTATCTCTCGCCGATCCTGCGCCGCTATGTGGATCAGGTTGCAGGCGCACTGGGCGCGGGCAAGGGCGGGGCGGCGCAGCTCATGTTCATGCAATCCAATGGCGGCCTGACCGATGCGGCGCTCTTTCAGGGGCGCGACGCGATCCTGTCCGGGCCTGCCGGGGGTGTCGTCGGCATGGTGCGCACGGCGGCGGCCTGCGGCTATGACAAGCTCATCGGGTTCGACATGGGCGGGACGTCCACGGATGTCTGCCATTATGCGGGGGCCTATGAACGCTCGTTCGAGACCGAGGTCGCGGGCGTGCGGATGCGCGCGCCGATGATGTCGATCCATACAGTCGCCGCCGGGGGCGGGTCCATCCTCAGCTACCGGGACGGAAGGATGCAGGTCGGCCCGGAAAGCGCGGGCGCCAATCCCGGACCCGCCGCCTATCGCCGGGGCGGGCCGCTCACCGTGACCGATTGCAACGTGCTGCTCGGCAAGCTGCAGCCCGATCACTTCCCCCCGGTCTTTGGCCCGAATGGCGACCAGCCGCTGGACCGGGAGGTGGTCCGCGAGAAATTCGTGGCCCTCGCCGCCGAGATCGGCACCGACAAGAGCGTCGAAGAGCTCGCCGAAGGCTTCCTGCGCATCGCGGTTGAGAACATGGCCAATGCGATCAAGAAAATCAGCGTGCAGCGCGGCTATGACGTCACCACCTATACGATGAACTGCTTTGGCGGGGCCGGGGGGCAGCATGCCTGCCTCGTGGCTGACGCGCTGGGGATGGAGCGGATCTTCATTCATCCGTACGCCGGGGTGCTCTCGGCCTTCGGGATGGGGCTGGCGGATATCTCCGCCATTCGCGAACATCAGTTTCAGGGCGCGCTGGGCGATCCCCAGGCGGTGACCCGGCTTGACGCGCTGGCCCGGGCTGCGCGGGCCGAGGTTGCGGCGCAGGGCGTCTCCGAGGCCGAGATCGAGGTGATCGCTACGGCCCATATCCGCCCCGCCGACGCGCAACAGAGCCTTTCTGTGCCCTTCGGCACGCCGGAGGAGATGCGCGCGGGCTTTGTTGCGGCCCACCAGCAGCGGTTCGGCTTTGCCCCGGACGTCTCGGCGCTGATCATCGAGATGCTGGTGGCCGAGGCCGTGGGTAAGACCGGTGAGGAGGTGACCTTGCCCGAAGCCGCCCCCATGCCCCTGAACGAGACGCAGGTGCCGCTCTATACGGACGGGGCGCAGCGGTCGGTGCCGCTGGTGGACCGCACGCGCCTGCAGGCCGGGCAAAGCGTGACCGGTCCCGCGATCCTCACCGAGCCCACGGGCACCAACATGGTCGAGCCCGGCTGGACCGCGACCTGTCTTGCCGGGGGCAATCTGGTCCTGACCCGCGAGGTGCCGCTGGCGCGGGCCGAGGCGATCGGCACCTCGGTCGATCCGGTGATGCTCGAGGTCTTCAACAACCTCTTCATGTCCATCGCCGAGCAGATGGGCGCGACCCTCGCCAACACCGCCTATTCGGTGAACATCAAGGAGCGGTTCGACTTCTCCTGTGCGATCTTCGATCAGAACGGCGATCTCGTGGCCAACGCCCCCCATGTGCCCGTGCATCTCGGCTCCATGTCCGAAAGCGTCCGCACGATCCTGCGCCAGAATGCCGGCCAGATCCGGCCCGGGGACGTGTTCATGATGAACAACCCCTATAATGGCGGAACGCATTTGCCGGACGTGACCGTGATCACCCCGGTCTTCGACGCGGACGGGGCCGAGATCCTCTATACGGTCGCCTCGCGCGGGCACCACGCGGATATCGGTGGCAAGACCCCGGGCTCCGCCCCGCCCGACAGCCGCCATATCTCCGAAGAGGGCGTGCTGATCGACAATGTGCGCCTCGTGGATCAGGGCGTGCTGCAGGAGGACGCCGTGCGTACCCTGCTGGCCTCGGGCCCCTATCCCTGCCGCAACGTGGATCAGAACATGGCCGACCTCGCCGCGCAAATCGCCGCGAACGAGACCGGTGCGGCCGAGCTGCGCAAGATCACCGGGCAGTTCGGGCTGAAGACCGTGCAAGCCTATATGGGCCATGTGCAGGACAATGCCGAGGAAAGCGTGCGGCGCGTGCTCGACGTGCTCCATGACTGCCGCTTCTCCTATCCGCTGGATGGCGGAGCCCGGATCGAGGTGGCGATCTCGGTGGACCGGGCGGTGCGCACGGCGGTGATCGACTTCACCGGCACCTCCGGGCAATCGCCGCTCAACTACAACGCCCCGCGCGCGATCTGCGCGGCCGTGGTGCTCTATGTCTTCCGCACACTGGTCGGCAGCGACATCCCGATGAACGAGGGCTGCCTCAAGCCGCTGAAGCTCATCGTACCAGAAGGCTCCATGATCAATCCGCGCGCCCCCGCCGCCGTGATCTCCGGCAATACCGAGGTCAGCCAAGCCATTGCCGACGCGCTCTACGGCGCGCTGGGCGTGGTGGCAGGCAGTCAGGGGACGATGAACAATTTCGTCTACGGCAATGCGCGCTTCCAGAATTACGAGACGATCTGCGGCGGCACCGGCGCCGGGGCGGGCTTTGACGGCACGAGTGCGGTGCACAGCCACATGACCAACACACGGATGACGGATCCGGAGGTGCTCGAAACCCGCTTCCCGGTCCGGCTGGAGGAATTCTCGATCCGCCGCGGCTCCGGCGGGGCAGGGGCCCATCGGGGCGGGGACGGGATCTGCCGTCAGCTGCGGTTTCTCGAGGAGGCGACGGTCACCGTCCTCTCCTCCCATCGCGAGACCGCGCCCCACGGGGCCGGGGGCGGGTCACCGGGGCAGCTGGGGCGCAACGCGGTCCTGCGCGGCGATGGCACCCGCGAGCCCCTGGCGGGCAATGATCAGGCCGTGCTGCAGCCCGGCGACGTCTTTACCATGTGCACCCCGGGCGGCGGCGGCTTCGGCACACCCGGCTGAGCGGTGGCGCCCCTCGGGGAGGGGCGCCTGTTCCGCGGGCGGGCCATCGGACCGCCTCAGGCCCATGCCCCGGAGCCCTGCAGGCCAGCGAGGCGCTGCCAACCCCGCCGCGAAGCCCGAAGGGCAGGGCCCATGGCCCTGCCTGCCAGGTGCGCGCAGGCGGCATGGCAAGACCCGGCGCAGGAAAATGCGTGATCTGCAATTATCCGCCCGAGATCCGCTTGACGTCCCCGACGCGCCTGCCTAAACACAGCGCCACGCGCGGTTGTAGCTCAGATGGTTAGAGTACCGGCCTGTCACGCCGGGGGTCGCGGGTTCGAGCCCCGTCAACCGCGCCACTTTCCCCTCCGACCCATGACCGGACAAAGCGGCGCGACCGCCATGGGTTGTTTGCCCTCGCTAAAGCAACGTCGCGCCCGGCCCTTTGGGCCCCAACACCGTCGTCAGAAGATCCCGAACCCAGGACGTGAACGCACTGCCCCAGCCCTGCGCGGCGGTCCAGATCGCATCTTTGTTCGCGCTGATCCAATCAACCGCCCATTGATACCCATCCGCGCCCGCTTGGTTCAGGCCTCCCTGCACCAGAGCTCCGGCGCCCAAAACCAATCCCGTTACAAACACTGTCCGCGCCTGCGACAGCCGCCCTTTTGTCTGCGAGGTCGCTAGAGCCTGAGCTACCTGTTTCGCAGCTTCTGTCACTGGAACCTGCGCATCGGCAACCGTCCGCGCCAAACGGCGCTCGCTTTCCGCCTCCGTTTCCGGAAAAGGCTTGCCGGCAAACTCGGCATTGCGGGCCTCCATCAAAACGACTTCCGGATGCCCCATGGTGATCCCCGGCCCATGGCGCAGCACCTGTCCGATGGCCAAGCGGCAATCGGGATCCATCTGCTCCGCCTTGGGGCGGTTGGCATCTTCTGCGCGAATATCCTCCAGCGCGGAGAGCTGCAGGTGGATGCCGAGAATATTCGCCGTCTCGAAAGGACCAGAGGTCAATTCCCGCAATGCCCGCGCTGGGTGCGAGAGCTCTGGATACCGGTTGCCCCTTTGAAACAACGCCTCCGCATAGCCGCCCAACTGCGCATAAAGCTGCGCCTTGATCGGATCCGACAGGTCCTCTTCAGTCGTCGAGCCCGGCGCGACATCGACACCCTCCGGACTGACCCGGACCTCGGGAACGCCCGACACATCCGGCGGATCGGACAGCGGTGACGGAGCAGCTTTCTCTGGCGCTCGCCAGGGCAGAGGCTCCGGCAGCGGCGGCAAGCTGCGCAGATAGGCCAAGGTCTCCGCCGTCCGGTCCCGCGCATCTTCCACGGCCGCAAGACGTCGCAGCTCCGGGTCCATCTCAGTTGCTGGTGTGCCTGAAAAGCGAAGGCCATAAGTCAACAAAGCCTGTTCGCTTTGGACCAAAGACGACAGGTCTGCAATACAGCGCATGTCTGCGACCTCCGTATTGTCTATGAACAGGCTCTTCATCCCTACTATCCGCGCGAGCGGCGCGATGTCCGCAACGTGCGTATTGTTCAGATGGACCCTCCGCAGCCCGGCGATCTCGGCCAGCGGAGCGATGTCCGCGACTTGTGTTTTGCCTAGGTCGACACTCTGCAGCCCGGTGATCCCGGCGAGCGGCGCGATGTCCGAAACCTGCGTGTTTCGGAGCCCGAGGGTCCGCAGCCCTATCAGCCCTGCGAGGGGCGTGATGTCCTTAATTTGTGTATTGTCGAGATAGAGGCGGTGTAACTGGGAGGTTCCGGTGAGAGGCGCGATGTCCGCGACATTTGTATTGGTGAGGTATAGGTTCTGCAGCCTCGAAATGTCGGCGAGAGGCGCGATGTCCGCGACCGCCGTGTTGTTCAAATCGACTGTCTGAAGATCGAGGACCTCGGTTATCTGCTTGGGAATGGCCCTTAAAGCGCGGAACTGGACTCTGTTGAAGTCGAGTTCTGTTTCCTCGGCAGCAATGACGCGCGCGATCTCGATCTTGGCGGCGGCGAAGGCGCGGTCGGCGTCGTTGGTCTCGCTCATGTGGCACGTGGCTCCGTGGCGCGGCTTGGGGGGAGTGTGCTCGTAAATCCGCGGAGATGCCATGGGTCTTCCGGCCGTGCAGAGCGCGCCAAACCTTAACGGACCGTGCGCAGGTGCCCGACACTTGCCCGACAGATGTCCGACGACATGCCGACAGGGGGCAGACCGGGGAAAGACGGGTGCAGATCGGTGTTTTTTGCCATTGACGCCCCGCGCCAAACCCCCTAGATCCGCCGCTACGCGCGGTTGTAGCTCAGATGGTTAGAGTACCGGCCTGTCACGCCGGGGGTCGCGGGTTCGAGCCCCGTCAACCGCGCCACTTTTCCCCTTTCCCTGTCTGCCTCGATCCCCGATATCCGCTTGGATTGGGCCATCTTTTTGCGCGCTGGTTTTTGCCGAGGACTGGCTGCGACATGGCCAAGTCGGTGACGGACATGCGTCGCTTCGGGGGATTCGCTACGTGATGAGAAACACGCTCTAAGGCTCAGTTATGATACAGGTTTTCCGCTCTTCATGGGCGCTCTTGTTCGGGATTTTCCTCCTGATGGGGGGCAACGGGATCATTGCGACCGTGCTTGGTCTGCGCGGCGCGCTGGAGGGGTTTTCCGCCCTGCAGATGTCCGTGGTCATGACCGGCTATTTCGCCGGGTTTCTGGGCGGGTCCTACATGACCCCGGCGATGATCCGGCGGGTGGGCCATGTTCGGGTCTTCGCGGCGCTTGGATCGTTCATCTCGGCGGCGCTGATCCTGTTTCCGGTCTTCACCGATCCTTGGATCTGGACCGCGCTGCGGGTGCTCGTCGGGTTCTGCTTTGCCGGCGTCTACGTGACCGCCGAGAGCTGGCTGAACAACGCCTCGAGCAACGAGAACCGGGGCAGTGCCATGGCGATCTACGGGGTCATCCTGACCGCGGGGATCGTGGCGGCCCAATGGTTCGTGAGCATCGGCGATCCCTCGGGCTTCCTGCTCTTCATCCTGCCCTCGATCCTCGTCTCGATCTCCTTCGCGCCGATCCTGCTGACGGTGACGCCGGCGCCGGCCTTCGAGACCGCCAAGCCCATGAGCTTCGTCGAGGTGTTCCGGGCCTCGCCGCTGGGGCTGGTGGGCATGGTGATGATGGGCGGGATCTATTCGGCGCTGTTCGGCATGGCCTCGGTCTATGGCACCGAGGCCGGGTTGAGCATCGGGCAGATCTCGACCTTCGTGGCGGCTGTCTATCTCGGCGGGATGATCCTGCAATTCCCGATCGGCTGGATCTCTGACCGGGCGGATCGGCGTCTTCTGATCCTGCTGGTCTCGGGCTTCGGGGCCGGGGGGGCGGTGCTCGCGGTGCTGGGGATCGGCGGCTATTACGGGCTGCTGGCGGCGAGCTTCGTGATCGGAGGCACGGCGAACCCGCTCTATGCGCTGCTCATCGCTTACACGAACGATTATCTCGACGCGGCGGATATGCCCGCGGCGGCTGGGCGACTGGTCTTTGCCAACGGGCTCGGGGCCGTGGCCGGGCCGCTCTTTACCGGCTGGCTCATGGGGCAGGTGGGGCCCGAGGGCTTCTTCCTGTTCATCTTTGGCCTCATGGCGGCGCTCGCGGTCTATGCGGGCTGGCGCATGACGCGGCGCCCGGCGGGCTCGGTCGAGGATTCCGGGGTCTACCTGGCGGCGGTCCCGGCGGCATCCCCGGTTTCGGTGGCCGTCTTTCAGGAGGCCGCTGCCGAAGCGGCCGAAGAGGCAGCGGAGGAGGCCGCCGAGGAGGCGGCTGCCGCGGCCTCCTAGGGCGCAAACTCACCCCCGATCCGCGCATGTGGATTGAATGCGTTGGAGTTTCCCCCCACTAATAGGGGGCGCAGTCCGGTCGGGGGAGGGATCGATGCAGACACCGAAGGCGGTATTGGATTTCTGGCTGACAACCGTGGGCGAGGCGGGGTGGTACAAGGTCGACCCGGAACTGGACGCGCAGATCGCAACGAAGTTCCAAACGACCTGGGAGGCGGCCCTCGCGGGCGGTCTGACGGATTGGTGTGTCACCCCGCGCGGCACGCTGGCCTACCTGTTTCTGACGGACCAGTTTCCGCGCAACATGTTTCGTGAGGATGCGCGGGCCTTTGCGACAGACCAGATCGCGGTCATGGCTGCCAAGAAGGCGGTGGAGCGCTCTTGGGATCTGCGCATTCCGGAGCCCGAGCGGCAATTTTTCTACCTGCCGATGATGCACGCGGAAAGCCTGCCGGATCAGGAGCGTTGCATGCGCCTGATCTCCGAGCGGATGCCGGAACATGGCGCGTCCAACCTGCTCCATGCCCGGGCCCATCGCCGGGTGATCCGGCAATTCGGCCGCTTTCCCTATCGCAATGATGCCCTGGGACGTGACACCACCGCCCGGGAGGCGAAATACCTGAGCGACGGGGGCTATGGCAGCACCGTCCGCGCCATTCAGGCCGAGGGCGCGGCACTCGGCGGCCAATGACACAACCCGAACCGCAGACCAAACCAGAGACCATGATACAGAGCCACCGCGACCCCGCGGGACGGCGCTTGGGGGGACCAAATGGCAGATGACGCATTCGACCTAGTGGTGATCGGCGCCGGACCGGGCGGCTATGTGGCCGCGATCCGCGCGGCCCAGCTTGGCCTGCGCACGGCGATTGTCGAGCGGGAGCATATGGGCGGGATCTGCCTCAACTGGGGCTGCATCCCGACCAAGGCCATGCTGCGCTCCTCCGAGGTCTTTCACCTGATGCACCGCGCCAAGGAGTTCGGGCTCAAGGCAGATGGGATCGGCTATGACCTCGCCGCCGTGGTCAAGCGCAGCCGGGCCATCGCGAAACAGCTCAATTCCGGTGTCAGCCACCTGATGAAGAAGAACAAGGTCACCGTGGTGATGGGCGCGGCCAAGCTGGCCGGGAAGGGCCGGGTCGAGGTGACGGGCGAGGGCGGCTCCCGCATCCTGAACGCCCCGAACATCGTGCTGGCGACCGGAGCGCGAGCGCGCGAGCTGCCGGGGCTGGAGGCCGATGGCGATCTCGTCTGGACCTACAAGCACGCGCTCACCCCGCCACGCATGCCCAAGAAGCTGTTGGTGATCGGATCCGGCGCGATCGGGATCGAATTTGCCAGCTTTTACAACACGCTCGGCTGCGAGACGACCGTGGTCGAGGTGATGGACCGCATCCTGCCCGTGGAGGATGCCGAGATCAGCGCCTTTGCGAAGAAGCAGTTCAAAGCCCAGGGCATGACCATCCTCGAGAAGGCCAAGGTCGCCAAGCTCGACCGGGCCAAGGACAGCGTCACCGCGCATATCGAGCAGGGCGGCAAGACCAGCCAGAGCCAGTTCGACACGGTGATCTCTGCCGTGGGCATCGTCGGCAATACCGAGGATCTGGGGCTCGAGGCGCTCGGCGTGCAGATCGACCGCAGCCATGTGGTGACCGATGCCTATTGCCGGACCGGGGTCGAGGGCGTCTATGCCATCGGCGATCTGGCGGGCGCGCCCTGGCTGGCCCACAAGGCCAGCCATGAAGGCGTGATGGTGGCCGAGCTCATCGCGGGGCAGGCAGACGTCCATCCGGTCAGCCCCGAGAGCATCGCCGGATGCACCTATTGCCATCCGCAGATCGCCAGTGTCGGCCTGACCGAGGCCAAGGCCCGCGAGGCCGGGCACGACATCAAGGTCGGGCGCTTCCCCTTCATCGGCAACGGCAAGGCCATCGCGCTTGGCGAACCCGAGGGGATGATCAAGACCGTGTTCGATGCCAAGACCGGCGAGCTGTTGGGGGCGCATATGGTCGGGGCAGAGGTGACCGAGCTCATCCAGGGCTACGTGGTCGGGCGACAGCTGGAGACGACCGAGGCGGACCTGATGGCGACGGTTTTTCCGCACCCGACGCTCAGCGAAATGATGCACGAATCGGTGCTCGACGCCTATGGGCGCGCCGTGCATTTCTGAGGATTGGTTCCGCGGCGTGATCGCTGGGGCGCGGAGACGGACACTGTTTTCACGCGGGCGCGCCCCGGCGGGCCGTGCCTGCTTTACTTGACGAAACCCGACACTTGTTCAAAAATTAATCAGTTTTTGAATTATGGAGGTTGTCACGTGTCCCTTTCCAAATACGCTTTCGCTGCGCTGCTTTTGCCGCTCACCGCGCTTCAGGCGCAGGCCATTACGGTCGTAAATGGAGGGTTTGAGGACCCCAAGACGAATACCAATGTCTATTCAGTCCCCGCCAATCCAATGCCGGGATGGACCGTCGCAGCGGGGAATGTCGAGATCATTCGCCTGCCGACCTGGGCCCCGTCGGAAGGGGAGCAGAGCCTCGACCTTAATGGCGTCCTGCCCGGCACGATCCAGCAAACCGTGAGCGGGTTCACGATCGGCAGCGATTACGAACTGCTCTTCGATATGGGCGGCAACTTCTTCTCTGGCCTCCCGAGCACCACGGCAGTGGTCTCTGTCGGTCAGACCACGGAGACCTTCGGATACACTCCGGTGCCCGGCGATACAGCGAGCAATTTCACGTGGGAAGAAAAGTCCCTGACATTCACGGCGGAGGCTGAAAGCCTGCTTCTGTCGTTTTCCGACGCGTCGGGTGGCCGGGCCGCCGGGGCCGCGCTGGACAATATCCGGATCGTGGATCTGGGCGGTATGACACCGATCCCGCTCCCGGCCGGGGGGCTGCTGCTTTTGACAGGGCTCGTCGCCCTTGGTTTCAAGCGCAGGTCGTAAACCGACGGCAATTCGGATCGGAATGGGCGCGAACCACTCGCGCCCTTTTCTTTGGGCGCGCCCGAACCAGGGGGCATTGAGGCTTGCGATGGCTGTCACCGCGCGGTAGCGCGCAGGCATGACACAGGCCCCCTCACATACTCGCTGGCCACTGGTCTTTCTGCTCTGGGGCGCCGGGCTGGGCGCTGCGGCGCAATATGGCAAGGTCAGCGTGGTCTTCGACCAACTGCCGCAGCTCTTTCCCGAGGCGGGCACGCTTCTGGGCTGGGTGGTCTCACTTGTGGGTGGGGTCGGTATCCTGCTCGGAGTGACCGCAGGGGTCGTGGTCGCGCGGCTGACCGTGCGGCGCGCGCTGGTCTGGGGGCTGTGGCTGGGGGCGGCGGTGTCGCTCCTGCAGGGGCTGGCCCCGCCGCTCTGGCTGTTCCTACTCTCCCGTCTACTCGAAGGTCTGTCCCATCTGGCGATTGTCGTGGCGGCGCCAACCCTGATCGCGAGCCTCAGTGCGACCCGGGACCGGGGCGTGACCTTGACCCTGTGGGGCACGTTCTTCGGAGTGGCCTTCGCGATCCTGACTTGGCTCGGTCTGCCCCTTGCAGCCTGGCTCGGGGTGCCCGCCCTGTTCGCGGCGCACGGGGTCTTCATGGCCGCTGCGGCCCTGGCCATCGGGGCTGCCCTGCCGAAGGAGCCCGCGCCGACCGGTCCGCTCTGGATAAAACCGGATCTGGGCGCGCTCTGGGCGAAACATGTCCAGATCTACCGCTCGCCCCGGCTCGGGGCCCCTGCGGCGGGTTGGCTTTTCTACACCTTCTGCTTTGTCAGCCTCCTGACCTTGCTGCCGCCATATCTCGACCCGGCGCAGCGCACCTTCCTGATCGGCGCGATGCCCCTGGTGAGCATCACGGCCTCCCTGACCCTCGGCGTCTGGCTGCTGCGCAGGGTCTCGTCGGTGACCGTGATCCAGATCGGGTTTCTCAGCTCGGCGGTCTGCGCGGTCGCGCTGATCATCTGGCCCGGGCACGCGGTGCTCTGCCTGATCTTTGCGGCCTGTCTTGGGCTGGTGCAGGGGGCCAGTTTCGCCTCGGTGCCCGACCTGAACCCGACCGCCGAAGGGCGGATCCTGTCCAACGGGGCCATGGCGCAGACCGGCAATATCGGCAACACGCTGGGCACGCCGGTCCTCTTTGCGATCTCGGTCGGGCTGGGCTATTCGGCGATGCTGATCACGCTCGGTTTCGTGCTCTGTCTCGGGGCAATGGCCCATGGGGTGCTCGCTCTGCGACGGCGCGCAGAGGGCTGATCGCCCGCGCATCTGCCTGTTCCTGCTTCGTTCGCTTTTTTCGGTTGGAGACTCGGTCCCGACCGCCTATCTCTTACGGAGCGGTTAACAAGAGGCCCCCATGCCCGAGCTGAAGAAGATCGAGGTGCGCGGCGCGCGCGAGCACAATCTGAAATCCATCGATGTGGATATCCCCCGGGATGAGCTGGTGGTGATCACCGGCCTGTCGGGCTCGGGCAAGTCGAGCCTGGCCTTTGACACGATCTATGCCGAGGGGCAGCGCCGCTATGTGGAGAGCCTGAGCGCCTATGCCCGCCAGTTCCTCGACATGATGGAAAAGCCGGATGTGGATCATATCTCGGGGCTCTCCCCGGCGATCTCGATCGAGCAGAAGACGACCTCGAAGAACCCGCGTTCGACCGTCGGCACCGTGACCGAGATCTACGACTACATGCGCCTGCTCTTTGCCCGGGTCGGCACACCCTATAGCCCCGCGACCGGGCTGCCCATCGAGGCGCAGCAGGTGCAGGATATGGTCGACCGGGTCATGACGCTGGAGGCGGGGACGCGCGCCTATCTGCTGGCTCCCATCGTGCGCGACCGCAAGGGCGAGTACCGCAAGGAATTTCTCGAGCTGCGCAAGCAGGGGTTTCAGCGCGTGAAGGTGGACGGGGAATTCCACGAGCTCGACACCCCGCCCACATTGGACAAGAAGTTCCGCCATGACATCGATGTGGTCGTCGACCGCATCGTGGTGCGCGAAGGGATGGAGACCCGTCTCGCCGACAGCCTGCGCACGGCACTGGATCTGGCGGATGGCATCGCGATCCTCGAGACCGCGCCGTCTGCCGCGGCAGACGGCGCCACGCCTGAGCCCGAGCGCTATACCTTCTCGGAAAAGTTCGCCTGTCCGGTCTCGGGCTTCACGATCCCCGAGATCGAGCCGCGTCTGTTCTCGTTCAACGCGCCCTTCGGGGCCTGTCCGTCCTGTGACGGTCTCGGAGTCGAGCTGTTCTTTGACGAACGGCTCGTGGTGCCCGATGCCACCCTCAAGCTCGCCGATGGGGCGTTGGCGCCCTGGCGCAAGGGAAAGTCACCCTATTTCCTGCAGACCATCGATTCCATCGCCAAGCATTACGGCTTTGACCCGAAAACCCCGTGGAAGGATCTGCCCGCCAAGGTGCAGTCGGTCTTCCTGCGGGGCTCCGGGGACGAGGAAATCGCGTTCCGCTATGATGAGGGCGGGCGCGTCTATCAGGTCTCGCGCGCGTTTGAGGGCGTGATCCCCAACATGGAGCGGCGCTACCGCGAGACGGATTCCAGCTGGATCCGCGAGGAATTCGAACGCTATCAGAACAACCGCTCCTGCGGGGATTGTGGCGGCTACCGCCTGCGGCCCGAAGCTCTAGCGGTCAAGATCGCCGGGCTCCATGTGGGGCAGGTGGTGCAGATGTCGATCCGCGAGGCCTATGAGTGGTGCCAGACGGTGCCCGAGAGCCTGACGGATCAGAAGAACGAGATCGCCCGCGCCATCCTCAAGGAGATCCGCGAGCGGCTTGGGTTCCTGAACAATGTCGGGCTCGAATACCTGACTCTCAGTCGCAATGCGGGCACGCTGTCGGGCGGTGAAAGCCAGCGGATCCGTCTGGCCAGCCAGATTGGCTCGGGCCTCACAGGCGTGCTCTACGTGCTCGACGAGCCCTCCATCGGGCTGCACCAACGCGACAATGACCGGCTGCTGACGACGCTCAAGAACCTGCGCGATCAGGGGAACACGGTGATCGTGGTCGAGCATGACGAGGAAGCCGTGCGCGAGGCCGATTACGTCTTCGATATCGGTCCCGGGGCAGGGGTACACGGAGGGCAGGTCGTGGCCCATGGCACCCCGGCCGAGATCATGGCGAACCCCAATTCCGTGACCGGCGACTACCTCGCCGGGCGGCGCGAGATCGCCGTCCCGGCGACCCGGCGCAAGGGCAACAAGAAAAAGGTCACCGTCCGCAAGGCCACGGGGAACAACCTGCAGAACATCACCGTGGACTTCCCGTTGGGCAAGTTTGTCTGTGTGACGGGTGTGTCCGGCGGGGGCAAATCGACCCTGACCATCGAGACCCTGTTCAAGACCGCCTCCATGCGCCTGAACGGGGCGCGCCAGACACCGGCGCCTTGCGAGACGATCAAGGGGTTGGAGCATCTGGACAAGGTCATCGATATCGACCAGAGGCCCATCGGGCGCACGCCACGCTCGAACCCGGCGACCTATACCGGGGCCTTCACCCCGATCCGCGACTGGTTCGCGGGCCTGCCCGAGGCCAAGACCCGGGGCTACAAGCCCGGTCGGTTCTCGTTCAACGTCAAGGGCGGGCGCTGCGAGGCGTGTCAGGGCGACGGGGTCATCAAGATCGAGATGCACTTCCTGCCGGATGTCTATGTGGAATGCGAGACCTGCAAGGGCGCGCGGTACAACCGCGAGACGCTGGAGGTGCTGTTCAAGGGCAAGTCCATCGCCGATGTGCTCGACATGACGGTCGAAGACGCACAGGAGTTCTTCAAGGCGGTGCCGAGCATTCGCGAGAAGATGGATGCCCTGATGCGGGTCGGGCTCGGCTATATCAAGGTGGGCCAGCAGGCGACCACGCTTTCGGGCGGGGAGGCGCAGCGGGTCAAGCTCAGCAAGGAGCTGGCCAAGCGGTCCACGGGTCGCACGCTCTATATTCTGGATGAGCCGACCACGGGTCTGCATTTCGAGGATGTGCGCAAGCTGCTCGAAGTGCTCCACGAACTGGTGGAGCAGGGCAATACCGTGGTGGTGATCGAGCACAATCTCGATGTGGTGAAGACCGCCGACTGGATCATCGATATCGGTCCCGAAGGTGGGGATGGCGGCGGGACGGTCGTGGCCACCGGCACGCCCGAGAAGGTGGCCGAGGTGGCCGAGAGCCATACGGGTCATTACCTCAAGCCGATGCTCAACCCCAAACGGGTCGCGGCGGAGTAACCCGGCGCGCGGGGATCCGATTGCGCGCCTGCGGCGCATGCGATTTTCATGAAAAAGGGGGCTCTGCCCCCGTCGCCCATGGCGACTCCCCCGGAGTATTGTCGGAACAATGAGGGGGGAAGGGGGCCGATCCGGAGACCGACCCTCTGATCTGTTCTGGGCTCAGCCCTTGTGCTCTTTGATCTCGCCGGAAGCGAGGCGCGCGAGGTAGGAGGCCAGCTCCGCTTTCACGATCGGCATCAGCACATAGAGCGCCGCGATATTGACCACCGCCATGGCGAAGATCGCCGCGTCGGAGAAGTCGATCACCGGGCCGAGGCTGGCGGCCGCACCGATCACCACGAAGACGCAGAAGATGATCTTGAAGACCAGTTCCTTGGTTTCGCCCTCGCCGAAGAGGTAGGTCCAGGCCTTGAGGCCGTAATAGGACCAGGAGATCATGGTCGAGAAGGCAAAGAGGATCACCGCAATCGCGAGGATATAGGGGAACCAGGAGAAGCCCGTGGCGAAGGCCGCCGAGGTCAGGGCGACACCGGAATTGCCGTCCACGGTCATGATCGTGCCGTTCTCGACCATGTAGAGGCCGGTCTCGGGGTTGATCATCAGCTGACCGGAGATGGTGATGACGAGCGCCGTCATGGTGCAGATCACCACCGTGTCGATGAAGGGCTCGAGCAGGGAGACATAGCCCTCGGTGATCGGCTCTTTGGTTTTCACCGCCGAGTGTGCGATCGCCGCGGAGCCCACGCCCGCCTCGTTCGAGAAGGCGGCGCGCTTGAAGCCCTGGATCAGAGCGCCGACCATGCCGCCGGCCACGCCGAGCCCGGTAAAGGCACCTTCGAAGATCTGGCCGAAGGCCCAGCCGATCTGGTCGAAATTCACCAGCAGGATGATCAGGGCCACGGCCACATACATGATGCCCATGAAGGGCACGACCTTCTCGGTCACCTTGGCGATGGATTTGATCCCGCCCACGATCACCGCGAAGACAACGCCCGCGAAGATGATGCCGGTGATCCAGCCCGGATAATCGCCGACAATGCCGGAGATCTGCGCATGGGCCTGGTTGGCCTGGAACATGTTGCCGCCGCCCAGGGCGCCGAGGATACAGAAGATCGAGAACAGCACGGCCATGAACTTGCCGCCCGGCACGCCTTTTTCCGCAAAGCCCTTGGAGATGTAGTACATCGGACCGCCGGAGACCGTGCCATCCGGATACTCGTTCCGGTACTTCACGCCGAGCGTACATTCGGTGAATTTCGAGGCCATGCCCAAAAGGCCCGCCATGATCATCCAGAAGGTGGCACCCGGGCCACCGATGCCCACGGCGACCGCCACACCGGCGATGTTGCCGAGGCCCACGGTGCCCGACAGGGCCGTGGCCAGGGCCTGGAAGTGGCTGACCTCGCCCGCGTCATCGGGGTCCGAGTAGTCGCCTTTGACCAGCTTGATCGAGTGCACGAAGCCGCGCAGCTGGATGAAGCCGAAATAGACCGTGAAGATGGTGGCGGCGACCACCAGCCACATCACGATCCAGGGGAAACTGGTGCCCGGGAAGGGCGCGAAGATCAAGCTGACAAAGGGACCGGTGACGGCGGCGAAGGTCTCGTTCACGGCCTGGTCAATGGATTTTGCCTCTTGCGCAAGGGCGGCTGTCGAGCCGAGCGCGAGGGCCAAAGTGGCAAGAATGGGTGTCTTCATGATGGGGCTCCTCACGGGACGACTGTGACAGGGACGGAGGCATGCAGGACAAGGTTCACGGTCGAGGTGCCGAACACCCGGTTGACGAACCCGCCTTCGGAGCTGCGGGCGACCACGATCTGGTCGGCGCCCTCGGTCTTGGCGATCTTGTCCAGAAGATCTGCGACATCCCCGTGTTTCACGATGCCCCGTGCGGCAAAGCCCGCATCGCTGAGCGTAGAGACGGCCGGGTCCACGACCCGGGTCTGTGCTGTCGTGATTTCTTCTTCGCGGCGCTTATGGCGCTGTGCGTTCTCTTCTGCGGTTTGGAAGGTGTAAGGTGACCATTCGATGATGAAGGCGACGATAATTTCGCAGCTTTCCAAACGGCTCGCCAGACTCTGGGCATACGCGAGTGCGCGCTCCCCAGAGCTGCTGCCGTCCAATCCGACGACGATTTTACTGGTCATGGTAAGTCCCTGTGACTCCGTTTTTGTTATTGGGGGCCGAAAACAAGCGCGCTTGTCTCCACGAGCAATCCCGTCCTTGGAATTGCGTCGGGTCAAGTCTTTGGGTTTGGAGTTGACTTTTGATCCCGACTCCCTAAGCCGTAGCATCAAATTCGATCTCTGTGGCCCATTTTTTAACCGTTTTTTTACGTTTCCGCCGCCGACGCTGGGCTGAGGTCACAAAAAACAAGGGCCGCCCCGAAGGACGGCCCTGAAAACAGTCGATTTGTGGAGGGATCAGCGGTTTTCCACATCCACATAGTCGCGCATCGTTTCCCCTTTGTAGAGCTGACGCGGGCGGCCGATCTTGAAGGCCGGGTCGGTGATCATCTCTTTCCACTGGGCGATCCAGCCCACGGTCCGCGACAGGGCAAAGATCGGCGTGAACATCGAGGTCGGGAAGCCCATCGCCTCGAGGATGATGCCGGAGTAGAAGTCCACATTCGGGAAGAGCTTCTTGTCGGCGAAATACGGATCGGCCAGCGCGGCGGCCTCGAGCTCCTTGGCGACCTGCAGAACCGGGTTGTTCTCGACGCCCAGCAGTTCCAGCACCTCGTCGGCGGATTGCTTCATCACCTTCGCGCGCGGGTCGAAATTCTTGTAGACCCGGTGGCCGAAGCCCATCAGGCGGAAGGGATCGTCCTTGTCCTTGGCGCGGGCGATAAACTCGGGGATCCGGTCGACGGAGCCGATCTCGCGCAGCATCTCGAGGCAGGCCTGGTTCGCACCGCCATGGGCCGGACCCCAGAGGCAGGCAATGCCGGCCGCGATACAGGCGAAGGGGTTGGCTCCCGAGGACGAGGCCAGACGCACGGTCGAGGTCGAGGCGTTCTGCTCGTGATCCGCATGCAGGGTAAAGATCCGGTCCATGGCGCGGCTGAGCACCGGGTCGACCACGTAATCCTCGGTGGGCACGGCAAAGCACATGCGCAGGAAGTTCGACGCGTAGTCCAGATCGTTACGCGGATACACGAAGGGCTGGCCGATCGAATACTTGTACGCCCAGGCGGCAATCGTCGGCATCTTGGCGATCAGGCGGATAGAGGCCACCTCGCGCTGCCACGGGTCCGAGATATCCGTGCTGTCATGGTAGAAGGCGGACATGGCGCCGACCACGCCGGTCATGATCGCCATCGGATGCGCATCCCGGCGGAAGCCGCGGAAGAAGTTCATCATCTGCTCGTGCAGCATCGTGTGATTGGTTACACGGCTTTCGAAATCCTCGAGCTGGGCCGCGGTCGGCAGCTCCCCGTAAAGCAGCAGGTAGCAGACTTCGAGATAGTGGGACTGGGAGGCCAGCTGGTCGATGGGATAGCCCCGGTGCAGCAACTCGCCCTTGGCGCCGTCGATGAAGGTGATGGTGCTGTCACAGGCAGCGGTGGACGTGAAGCCCGGGTCGTAGGTGAACACGTCGCCCTGAGCATAGAGCTTGCGGATATCGAGCACATCCGGGCCCGCCGTCGGCGAGTAGATCGGCAGCTCGATGGTCTTGTCATCAAAGCTCAGGGTCGCGGTTTTCTGTTCAGCCATGTCTGTCCCTCTTTATAACGTCCGTGTCCGGGGTCCGGCGCGGTCGTGGCATGGTCGGTCTTGCGACCGGCGTGTCGGGTGCGCGAGCAGAACGACCTTACGGCTTGGTCCCCCTCACGCTGCTGCGTCCGACAGGCGCGCAAGGGTTTCCTCACGGCCCAGAACGAGCATCATGTCAAAAACGCTGGGCGTTGCAGATCGCCCGGCCAGCGCGCTTCGCAAGGGGGCGGCAATTTTGCCAAGACCCAGTCCATGAGCCTCTGCCACGCCTCCCACGGCGCCCTCCAGCATGTCGCGGGTCCAGCTAACATTTTGCAGCTGCGGCGTCAATTCAGCCAGTATACCACGGGATACCGTATCGAGGTTTTTCGCGGCCTTTTCATCCGGGACAATCGGCCGCGACGTCAGAATAAAATGCGCTTTATCAAGAAGATCCGGGAATTTCTTGGCCCGGTCCTTGAGGCAATACATCGCACGCGACAAACCCTCGGATTGCGCCTCGGACAGGGGGTCGGCCCCGGTTGCACTGCGGTATCCTTGTGCACCTGCGACAATCGCGTCATCCGCCATTGCGGCGATGTGCTGCCCGGATAGGTTGTCGAGCTTTTTCAGGTCCAGACGGGCCGGGGATTTGCCGATGCCGCCGAAGTCGAACCATGCCTGCGCCTGGGCATCGTCGAAGAATTCGTCATCCCCGTGCGACCAGCCCAGACGGGCGAGATAGTTCCGCATCGCCGCCGCCGGATAGCCCATGGCCTCGTATTCCTCGACCCCGAGCGCGCCATGGCGCTTGCTCAGCTTCTTGCCATCGGGCCCGTGGATCAGCGGGATATGCGCCCAGACCGGAACGTCCCAGCCCATCGCCTCGTAAATCATCATCTGCCGCGCGGCGTTGTTGAGGTGATCATCCCCGCGGATCACATGGGTCACGCCCATATCATGGTCATCCACCACCACGGCGAGCATGTAGACCGGCGTGCCATCCGAGCGCAGCAGGATCATGTCATCGAGCTGGCCGTTGCGGATGGTCACATCGCCCTGCACCTGGTCGCGGATCACGGTCTCGCCCTCTTGCGGGGCCTTGATCCGCACCACGAAGGGCGCGTCCGGATGGGTCGCCGGATCCGCATCGCGCCAAGGCGAGCGGAAGAAGGTCGAGCGGCCTTCGGCCTTGGCAGCCTCGCGGAAGGCTGCGATCTCGTCCTGGGTCGAGAAACACTTATAGGCCTTGCCCTCGGACAGAAGCTGCCGGGCCACCTCCGCATGGCGCGCCGCAGCTTCGAACTGGCTGGTGGCGTCACCATCCCAGTCGAGACCCAGCCAGCGCAGCCCGGCAAAGATCGCGTCCGTCGCCTCCTGGGTCGAGCGTGCCCGGTCCGTATCCTCGATCCGCAGCAGGAACTTGCCGCCGCGCCCCCGGGCATAGAGCCAGTTGAACAGTGCCGTGCGCGCCCCGCCGATATGGAGGAACCCGGTGGGCGAGGGGGCAAAGCGGGTGACGACGGGGGCGGTCGGGGTCGAGGTCATGAGGGTGGTCTCCTGTGCCAGGCCTCCGGCGCGGGATCCCGCGGGATTAACCAATTGGCAACCAAGGTTTCGATAAGGTTGCGCAGGACTTACCCAACGCGGCAAGGCAGGACAAGTGACCGACTTCGCAGAGGCACGCCACGCCCTCTTTCCCTGGGCCCCGGTCGTGTTCGGCTGCGGGGCACTTGCCTATTTTCTGGCGGATCAGGAACCGTCGGAACAGGTGCTGTTCGCGGTCTGGGCGCTGGCAGGGCTGGGGCTTCTGGCCGGGCTCTGTGCGCCCTGGGTCTGGCGCCCGTTGGGTTGGCTGCTGGCCTTCGCCGCAGGGGGCTATGCGCTGGCGGCGTTTCGCACGGCGGATGTGGCCGCGCCGGTCCTGTCCTTTCGCTATTACGGCCCCATCGAGGGGCGGGTGGTCGCGATCGACGCCTCCTATGCGGGGGCAACGCGGCTGACCCTGGATCAGGTGAGGTTGCGGGGCATCGCGCCCGAAAAACGGCCCGAGCGCGTGCGCCTCTCGCTCCACGGCCCGCCCCCCGAGATCGCGCCGACCCCGGGCCAGATCGTCATGACTACTGGACATCTGTCGCCGCCATCCTCGCCGACCGAGCCGGGCGGCTTCGATTTCCGCCGCCACGCCTGGTTCAAGGGGCTCGGGGCGGTGGGCTATACGCGGGTGCCGGTGCTGTTGTGGTCCGAACCTCAGGCGCTGACATGGCGCGAACGGGTCTACAGCCTGCGCCTTGCCCTGTCCCAGGCCATCCGGGATCGCATCCCGGGTCAGCCCGGGGCCTTTGCGGCGGCGATCATCACCGGCGACCGCGCGGCCATCGACCGGGCTTATGTCGAGGATCTGCGCGGCTCCAACCTCGCCCATCTCCTCGCGATTTCGGGGCTGCATATGGGGCTTCTGACCGGGACGGTGTTTCTCGGGTTGCGCTCGCTCTTTGCGCTCTGGCCGTGGCTGGCGCTGCGGGTGCCGGTCAAGAAGGTCGCGGCGGTCGCGGCCCTTGTTGCGGCGGCGGTGTATCTGGTGATCTCGGGCATGAGTGTGGCCACCGAGCGCGCCTTCATCATGGTCGCGATGATCCTGATCGGGGTCTGTTTCGACAGGCGGGCCTTGTCCCTGCGATCGGTGGCCTGGGCTGCGCTGATCGTGCTGGCGCTCAGGCCCGAGGCGGTGATGGGCCCGGGCTTCCAGATGTCCTTTGCGGCGACGACCGCGCTGGTGATCACCTATGCCGCGCTCCGCGACGTCAAATGGTGGTACGCCCTGCCGCGCTGGTCCAAGGGGCCGGCCTCGCTCTTGCTGTCTTCGTTCGTGGCAGGGGCGGCGACCGCGCCCATCGCGGCGGCCCATTTCAACATCATCGCCCATTACGGGCTGATCGCGAACCTCGCCTCGGTGCCGGTCATGGGCACGCTCGTCATGCCCGGTGCGCTGGTGGCGCTGGCGGGCGCGCCGCTGGGGCTTGAATGGATCGGGCTCTACGCGATGGAGATCGGGATCCGCTGGATCCTCTGGGTCGCTGGCACGGTTTCGGGGCTCGAGGGGGCCGTGGGCCATGTGGTGCGCCCCATGCCCGTGGTGCTGCCCTTGGTGGTGGCTGGCGCGTTGATCGTGGCACTGACACCGTTCCGGGCGCGCTGGATCGGGGTGGCCCCCTGTCTCGTGGCGCTGCTGCTCTGGACGCAGACCGAGCGGCCCGTGCTGCTGGTCTCGGGCAGTGGCGGGTTGCTGGGCGTTTTGACGCCGGAGGGTCGGAGCCTCAGCAAGTCGAGGGGCGATGGCTTCGCGGCGCGCAGCTGGCTCGAGAATGACGGGGATGGGGTGGCGCAGGACACCGCCTATGCCCGGGAGGGGATCGTCCATGGCAAGGGCCGGGTCGATGTCACGTTGGGCGCTTATGCGGTCACGCAGCTGCGCGGCAAAACCGGCGCGGCACAGTTCAACGAGGCCTGCGCGGCAGCGGATCTGATCGTGGGGAATGTGGACCTGCCGCGCAGCACCGCTTGCGAGGTCATCGATGCCCGGGCCTTTCGGCGGACCGGGGCGCTGGCGGTCACGGTGGGGGAGGGTGGTCTCGAGATCACCACCGCGCAGGAGGCTGATCCCGCGCGGCCCTGGCAGGGGGCGAAACCGCGATCCGAGCCCCGGCTTTTGGCGCGCCTGCTGGGGGAATAACCCGAGTTTGCAACGCAAAAGGCCGCGCAAGTTCTGCACGGCCCCTCGAAATCTCTGCGCCGTGGCGCGTGCTTAGTAGGAGCGGATCAGCCCGACCAGTTTGCCCTGCACCCGGACCATCTCGGCCGGGTAGACACGGGTCTCATAGGCCGGGTTCGCCGCCTCCAGCGCGATGGCGTTGCCGCGCTTGCGCAGGGTCTTGAGCGTTGCCTCGTGCCCATCGACCAGCGCGACCACGATATCCCCGCTCTCGGCGGCGTTGGTCTCGCGGATCACCACGATATCGCCGCTGTTGATGCCGGCATTGATCATCGAGTCGCCCTTGACCTCCAGCGCGTAATGCTCGGCATCCTGGCGCATCATCTGGCCGGGGACGGCCACCGTGTGGGACACCTCGCTGATCGCCTCGATCGGCGTACCGGCGGCGATCTTGCCCATGACCGGCAGTTCGACCGCATGGATCTCGGCCACGGGCATCGCGCCTCGGGGCGGATCCGCGCGGTCGCCATCGATGACTTGCGGGGCGAACCCGGTGGATTGCGACATCAGCGCCTCCGGCAATTTGACGATCTCGATGGCGCGGGCCTTGTGCGCGAGACGGCGGATGAAGCCGCGCTCCTCCAGCGCCGTGATCAAACGGTGAATCCCGGATTTCGACCGCAGGTCGAGCGCGTCCTTCATCTCGTCGAACGAAGGCGGTACACCGTCGCGCTGCAGACGCTTGTGGATGAATTCCAGCAACTCGATTTGCTTCTTGGTCAGCATATCTGCTCTCCCTCTTCGGGCACCTGTCGCCCGGCACCGCTCGCAGAGTTGCTAAAACCGGTAAACAAGGTCTTAACCTGCTGCGAGTTCCTGTAGTGTTCTAAACCTGTTCCTGATTTGTGTCAATCATGCTGCAAAAGAGTGGCGCGCCGAGGGTGTCAGAGGGGAATATAGGCAACATCCGCACCCTCGGCGGCGGGATCCGCATGGGGGGCGCGCACCAGCAGGCAATCGGCTAAGGCGAGCACGGACATCAGCCCGCTATCCTGACGCGGGGCCGGGTCGATCCAGGCGATGCTGTCGCGCCATGTCAGCTGCGCGCGCATATAATGCTCGCGCGGGCCGTTCTTGCCGAGCGGACGGGCGAGTTTGCCGGCCCGTTGGGCGCGCGCTTCGGCAGGCAGGCCCTGCAGAGCCCGCAGGGCCGGGACCACGAATAGCGTGCCGCAGACCATGGACGAGACCGGATTGCCGGGCAGCCCGATCAGCAGCGCAGCTCCGAAGCGCCCGCACATGAGCGGTTTGCCCGGGCGCATGGCGATCTTGTAGAAGGCGCGCTCCAGCCCCAGATCCCCCGCGACGCGCGCCACGAGATCATGATCGCCGACCGATGCGCCACCGATGGTCACCACCATGTCCGCATCCCCGGCGAGGTCGAGCACGGCGGCCAGCCCCTCGGATGTGTCGGGCGCAATTGGGAGAAGACGAACCTCCGCCCCGGCAGATTCGAACAGGGCCTTCAGGCCAAAGCTGTTGGACGCGATGATCTGGTCCGGGGCCGGGGTCTCGCCCGGCATCACCAGCTCATCTCCGGTTGCGATCAGCGCCACACGGGGGCGGCGATACACGCTGAGCATTGGCAGGTTCATCGAGGCGGCGAGGGCCACATCCGCCGGGCTCAGCACGCGGGGCGCGGACATCCGGTCGCCGATCTTGAAGTCATTGCCTTCGGGTCGGATATTCGCGCCGGGCGCGGTCGTCTCGACCAGAGTGATGCGGTCGCCGCTGCGGGTCACATCCTCCTGGATCACGACGGTTCCGGCGTCCTCGGGCACCGGCGCGCCGGTAAAGATCCGCACGGCCTGACCCGGATGGACAATCCCGTCCCAGCCATGGCCTGCAGCGCTCTCGCCCACCACGTCGAGCGTTAGCCCCGCCGCGCCGTCCTCTGCCCGGACAGCGTAGCCATCCATGGCCGAAGCGGCGAAGGGCGGTTGGGTCCGCGCGGCCACTGCGTCATGGGCCAGCACGCGCCCGGCGGCGGTGATCAGCGGGACCTCTTCGGTCTCCAGCGGTGCAACAAGGGCGAAGAGCGCCTCAAGCGCCTCCGCCACGGGCACGAGGTTACTCATCGGCTGTGAACCGCCCCGATTTGCCACCATCCTTGAAGACCAGCCGCGTGTCGGTGATCTGCATCCGCTTGTCCACGGCCTTGACCATGTCGTAGATCGTCAGCCCCGCGACGGAGACCGCCGTGAGCGCCTCCATTTCGACGCCTGTCTGGCCCGAGGTCTTGACCGTCGCCTCGATCCGCACGCCCGGCAGATCCGCATCGGGGGTCAGCTCCAGCGCAACCTTGGTGATCGGCAGCGGATGGCATAGCGGGATCAGATCGGCGGTCTTCTTGGCCCCCATGATCCCGGCGAGCCGGGCCACGGCGAGCACATCGCCCTTCTTGGCGGTGCCTTCGGTGATCATGGCCAGCGTCTCGGGCGCCATGCGGACGGCGCCCTGGGCGATCGCCATACGGTCCGTGACCTCCTTGTCGGAGACATCGACCATATGGGCCGCGCCTTGGGCGTCAAAATGGGTCAGACCGCTCATGCTGCGCCCTCCATTGGGACGGGGTTGGCCAGCAGGTCGCGCGTGGCGGCGGCAACGTTGTCCTTCCGCATCAGGCTCTCGCCGATCAGGAAGGTGCGCGCGCCATAGCCCGCGAGATCGGCCAGCTCGGCCGGGCCGCTCAGACCGGATTCCGCGACGATCAGCCGGTCCTCGGGGATGCGCGGTGCGAGGGTCCGGGTGGTGTCGAGCGTCGTCTCGAAGGTTTTGAGGTTGCGATTGTTGATCCCCATGAGCGGGGATTTCAGCCGCAAGGCGCGGTCCAGCTCGGGCCCGTCATGGACCTCGATCAGCGCGTCCATGCCCCAGCCGAAGGCCGCATCCTCCAGCTCGGCGGCTTGCGCGTCCGAAACGCTGGCCATGATGATCAGGATGCAATCTGCGCCCATGGCCCGGGCCTCGGCCACTTGGTAGGTGTCGTACATGAAATCCTTGCGCAGCACCGGCAGGTCGCAGGCCGCGCGGGCGGCGACAAGGTAGTCCTCATGCCCCTGAAAGCTGGGCGCGTCGGTCAGCACCGACAGACAGGTCGCACCGCCCTCGGCATAGGCGCGGGCGATGGCGGGCGGGTCGAAATCGGGCCGGATCAGCCCTTTGGACGGGCTGGCTTTTTTGACCTCGGCAATAAGGGCGTAGCCCGTGCGCGCGGCCTCCTGCAAGGCTCCGGCAAAGGGGCGCAGGGGGCTGGCGGCCTTGGCAGCGGCCTCGACCTCCGCCAGGGGACGCGCGGCCTTGCGGGCGGCGACCTCTTCCAGCTTGTAGGCTTTGATCTTGTCGAGAATGGTGGTGCTCATGCCGCCTCCGATGTGATCTGTGCAAGGCCCTGAACCTTGGCCAGTGCCGCCCCGCTATCGAGGCTTTCGGCTGCCAGCGCCGCGCCCTCGGGCAGGGCGGTGACCTTGCCCGCGACCTTGAGCGCCGCCGCCGCGTTCAGCAGAACCGCGTCGCGATAGGCCGAGGGCTCTCCGGCGAGCAGGGCGCGGAAGGCCACGCCGTTTTCCTCGGGCGTGCCGCCGAGAATGGCCTCGAACGGGTGGACCGGCAGGCCGGCCTCCTCGGGATGGATTTCGAACTCGGTCACCGCGCCGTTTTCCAGACCGGCCACCCAGGAGGTGCCGGTGATCGTCAGCTCATCGGTGCCGTCCGAGCCATGGACGAGCCAGGCCGCGTCACTGCCAAGCGCCGCGAGCGTCTCGGCCATGGGCCGTATCAGGTCGCGCGAGAAGGCGCCGGTCAGCTGGCGCGCGACCCCGGCCGGGTTCGTCAGCGGGCCCAGAATGTTGAACATGGTGCGTGTGCCCAGCTCGGCCCGGGTCGGCATCACATGGCGGATCGCCGGGTGGTGCATCGGGGCCATCATGAAGGCGATGCCGATCTCCGACAGGGCGCGTTCGACGACCTCGGGGCCGACCATGACATTCACGCCCATCTGGCCGAGCGCATCCGCCGCGCCGGATTTCGAGCTGAGATTGCGGTTGCCGTGTTTCGCCACGGGCACGCCCGCGCCTGCCACGACAAAGGCCGTGGCGGTCGAGATGTTCAGGGTGCCCTTGCCGTCGCCGCCGGTGCCGACGATATCCATCGCCCCTTGGGGCGCGCGGACCGCGTTGCACTTGGCGCGCATCACCGCGGCGGCGGCGGCGTATTCCTCGACCGTTTCGCCCCGGGTGCGCAGGGCCATCAAGAGCCCACCCATCTGGGACGGGGTCGCTTCGCCCTCGAACAGGATCTCGAAGGCGGCTTCGGCCTCGGCGCGGGTCAGGGCGCGTTCGGCGGCTGCCCCGATCAGGGGTTTGAGCGCGTCACTCATGCGGGCACCGGCACGGTCTCGAGGAAGTTCTGCAGCATCTTGTGGCCATGCTCCGAGGCGATGGATTCAGGGTGGAACTGCACGCCGTGGATGGGCAGGCTGCGATGCTGCAGACCCATGATCGTGCCATCCTCAAGCCAGGCCGTCACCTCCAGCTCGGGGGGAAGGCTGTCGCGGTCCACGACCAGCGAATGGTACCGCGTCGCCTTGAACGGCGAGGGCAACCCGGCAAAGAGCCCTTTACCCGAATGGTGCATCACGCCCATCTTGCCATGGACGATATCCGAATGGCGCTGGACCTTGCCGCCAAAGCTCTGCCCGATGGTCTGGTGCCCGAGGCACACCCCGATGAGCGGCGTACCGGTCTCGGCGGCGGCTTCGGTCAGGGCAAGGCAGATCCCCGCCTGATCCGGATCCGCCGGGCCGGGGCTCAGCATGATCGCATCCGGGCGCAGGGCCATGGCCTCCTGCACATTCAGCGCGTCATTGCGGTGCACCTGCACATCCGCGCCCAGCTCGCCCAGATAATGGACAAGGTTATAGGTGAAACTGTCGTAGTTATCGATCAGGAGCAGCATGTCTCGAGCCTTTGTTTCCCGGCCACGGGCCGCTTCATCGGAACAGCCCCTTGATCCCCCAGCGTGGGAGGAGGGTCAAGGCCCGGTCCTGCTGCAATGATGCGCGATGGGTAGCGTCCGGGCGCGATCCGTGCCTGATCCGGGCTTGATCCTGGGGCAGGGCTGCGGGATCCGCTTGCAATCACGGCGGGGGGCGCGATGATCGGGACAAGACGCATCGCGCCACAGGCGGCGCAGACGTCGGTTTGGCAAAGCAAGAGCGGATGGCATGGGCAAGGGGCTTTTATCAGGGCTGTTCTGGGGCGGCGCGGCGAGCATGATCCTGCTCGTGGCGGCATCGCTCTATTTTCCGCTGCGCGACCTCAATGATGCCATGACCCGCGGGCCTGTCTCGGGGGAGCGCAGCCTGCTTGCCGATCCGCCCGAGGCGTTGCCCGGGGCCGAACTGCAGGAAACCGCACCGGATCTTGCCGCCGCCCCCGAGGCCGGGGCGGATGATGCGGGACTGTCCCAGCGCGCATCGGGATCCGTACCGCAGAGCACCGCGCCGCAAGCCCCCGGCCTGCGGCAGGTGGTCGACGCGCCGCCCGCAGGGCTCGACCCGCTGCCGCCCGTGGCCGCTGCAGAGCGTGATGTGGCCGTGGAAAGCGCCGCCCCGGCAGAGCCGGAGGCAGTGACCTCACCGGCGCCGGGACCAGATCTGACGCTTGCGCGCCCGTCTCCGGCAACTGCCATGCCCGGCGGCGCTGCCCCGGCTCTGGTCGCGCCCGACACAGGCGGCGACAGGGTTCCGACCGCGCTGCCCGCGCCGGCCACGGACGTGCCGGTGGTGGCAAGTGCCGCGCCGGTTGCCACTGCCCCCGAGGTTGCGGGGGCGGCAGCGCCGCGTCTTCCGATGGCGCAGCAGGCCGAAACAGCGCCCCTGTCGCCCGTGGCCATAGCAATGCCGTCCGAAGACGCGGCCGCCCCGCGCGCGCCTGACGCCCCGATGCGCACCGCCCCGGAGGTCAGCGCCGCGCCGGAAACGCTCCGCCTTGCGGCCCCCGTGCAAGCAGCGCCGCAAATCGCGGAGCAGGGCATCGCCGCGCCCAGCCCGGATCTTGCGCCCGCGGATCTGCCCCTGCCTCCGGTCGCGCCGCGCGCCGTGAGCCGCCCCGCACCCCCGCCGCAACCGCCCGCGCCGGAGCCTGACTTCGCCGTTCCGGCGACGGAAGAGGTCGCGCCGCCCAGCGGGGTCTTGCCCCGGCGTCTGGTGCTGGACAGTGAGCGGTTTGCCATGGCCGGGCCGGGGATCTCCGGCCGGATCCCGCGGATCGGCGGTGCGGGGACCACTCCGAGCGCTCTCCCCGACACGCCCCGCGCCGAAGCGGGGGCGCCGGTCGGGGCGCTGACCCGCAATGGTCAGGACTTCGCAGCGCCGAGCACTGCATCCCTCCTGTCGATCCTGGTGGAGGCGTCGTCGGATGGCGGCCTCGATCCCGATGACCTGACCGCGCGGCGCCTTCCGCTCTCCGTGGCAATCGACCCGAGCCTGCCCGAGGCGGCCCGCCTTGCCACCGGGATGCGGGCTGCCGGGCATGATGTTCTGATCACTCTGACGGGCCTGCCAAGCCGCCCCGAGCCGCGCGATATCGACGTGGCGCTCTCAGCGCATATCGCACGTCTGCCCGAGGCGGTCGGGGTTTGGGTGCCGCGCACGAGCCCGGTCCTGTCGGACCGGGTGTTGCTGCGCCACCTCTCGGAGGTTCTGGCCCAGACAGGGCACGGCCTGATCACGCCGGGCGGCGGGCTGGATGCGGCGGTGCAGGAAGCACGGCGTGCCGGGGTCCCGGCAGCCGCCAGCTTTGCCGAGGTCGCGGCACAGGACGCGCTTGCCCTGCGCCGCACGCTGGACCGCATTGCCTTGCGGGCGCGGACGGGACAGGGCGGCGTGGTGCAGGCATTTGGCGGCCCGGATGTGCTGCGTATGCTGGCGGGATGGAGCGCAGGCTTGCCCGCAAACGAGGTCGCGGTCGCGCCGGTCTCGGCCTTCCTTCAGCGGGTGGGCACGCCCTAGCCGCGCGGGCCGACCGGGTGGCCTAGCCGTTGCCCTGCGCGCCGTTGGCGAAGAGCCCGGCCTGTTCGGCTGCCGTGCGGATCGCCTTGGACTTGTTGACGGTTTCCTGGAACTCGGCCTCGGGGTCGCTGTCAAAGACGACGCCGCCGCCAGCCTGGATGTAGAGCTTGTCGTCCTTCACCACCGCCGTGCGCAGGGCGATACACATATCCATGTCGCCATTGGCCGCAAAATACCCGCAGCCACCGCCATAGACGCCGCGCTTTTCCGGCTCCAGTTCGTCGATGATCTCCATCGCGCGGACCTTGGGGGCGCCGGAGACGGTCCCGGCGGGCAGGCCTGCCAGCAAGGCCGAGAGCGCGTCGTGATCCTCGGACAGCTCCCCGACCACGTTCGAGACGATGTGCATCACGTGGGAGTAGCGCTCGATGATGAACTCTTCGGTCGGGCGCACGGTGCCGATCTTGCTGACCCGGCCCGTATCGTTGCGCCCCAGATCGAGCAGCATCAGGTGCTCGGCCAGCTCCTTGGCGTCTGCCAGCAGATCCTCCTCAAAGGCCTTGTCTTCGGCCGGTGTCTTGCCACGCGGACGGGTGCCGGCGATGGGCCGGATCGTGACCTCGCGCCCAAAGACCCGGACAAGGATCTCGGGCGAGGCGCCGACGATCTGGAACCCGCCGAAATTGAAGTAAAACATGAACGGCGACGGATTGGTGCGCCGCAAGCTGCGATAGAGCGCGAAGGGCGGCAGGGGAAAGTCCTGCGTCCAGCGCTGGGATGGGACGACCTGAAAGATGTCGCCCGCGCGGATATAGTCCTTGGCTGTCTCGACCGCGTCCAGATAACCCTGATGGGTGAAGTTCGACACGGGCGCGCCCAGCTCGGCGGTCTCGCCCAGATCGCGGCTCTCGCTGCTGGCGGCCCGTTCGAGGTCGCGCACCGCGTCCATCACCCGCTCGGCGGCCTGAGCATAGGCGGCGCGGGCCGATTGACCGGAGCTCGCCCAGACCGGCGAGACCACGGTGACCTCACCCTTCACCCCATCCAGCACGGCGACGACCGAGGGGCGCACCAGCACCGCATCGGGCAGGCCGAGCGGGTCAGGGTTCACATTGGGCAGATGCTCCACCAGCCGGATCATGTCATAGCCGAGATAGCCAAACAGCCCGGCAGCGATCGGGGGCAGGTCATCGGGCATGTCGATCCGGCTCTCGGCGATCAGGCTGCGCAGGGCAGTCAGCGGATCGGCCTCCAGCGTCTCGAAGGCGTCGGCGTCAAACCGGGCCGAGCGGTTGATCCGCGCGGTCTCGCCCCGGCATTCCCAGATCACATCCGGCTTCAGCCCTACGACCGAATAGCGTCCGCGCACCTCGCCGCCCGTCACGGATTCCAGCATGAAGCTGTCCTTGCGGGCCCCGGCGAGCTTGAGCATCAGCGAGACCGGCGTGTCGAGATCAGCGGCCAGCCGGGTATAGACCACCTGGTTGCGGCCCTCGGCATAGGCGGCCTCGAAGGCGTCGTAATCTGGGATCAGGGCCATGGCGCGGTCTCGTTCTGGCAGGGGCTCGGGCGGTCGGCGGGCCGGGCCCGCCGCAGCAGGGTCAGGGGAACTGGGCCTGCACCGCGTCGATGGCGGCTTGATTGATGGTGATGCCCGCCTCGATCTGAAGCGCGGTGGCATAGGCGGTGAAGATGTCCTCGACGAGGCCCTGGTTGATGCTCTGGCCGAGCACGCCTTGCAGGAACTCCGCATCGGGATCCGCGTCATCCGGGGGCAGGATGCCATCGAGTTGAGCCAGATAGACCGCGCCATTGCCGGGCACGAGGGCGACCGCATCGGTGGCGTCGAGCGCGAAGACCTCGGTCACGAGGCTGGGCGGCGTTTCTTCGATGAAGGCCTCACGGGTGAGGGCGTCCTCGACCCGGGGGGTGAGACCCAGCGCGGCAAAGCTCTCGCCCGCGCGCAACCGCTCGGCCAAGGCCTCGGCCTCGGTCATCAGGGCGGCGTCGATCTGCGCGGCGCGCCAATGCTCGGCGACGGTATCGCGGATCTCTTCAAGCGGCTGGAGCCGGGGCGGGGTGATCCCATCAAGACGCAGGGCGAAGACACCCCCGTCATCGAGGATCGAGATTTCCGGGAAGTCGCCATCGCGCAGGGATTGAACCGCCTCCTGGACCTCCGGATAGGCGGCGATGCCTTCGGTGCTGCCCGCGGCCAGCGAGAGAGAGCCCAGCTCCGCCGGGGTATCGGCGGCAAGCTCTTCGAGGGTGGCCCCACCGGCCAGCAGATCATCGAGCGCTTCGATCTCGTCGGCCACGGCGCGGCGAGCCGCATCCCCCGCAAGGGTCGCGGTCAGCTCTTCGCGGGCCTCTTCGAAGCTGGTGATCTGGGCGGCGAGCAGGGCATTGACGCGGTAGAGCGCGGGACCGAGGGGCGAGGGCAGGGGGCCGACAACGCCGGTCTGGGTCAGGCCGAACACGGCCTCGGCGACCTCGTCCTCCAGATCGGCGCGGGTCACTTCGCCCTGATCCACATCATCGAGGCTCAGACCGCGCGCGGCGAGCAGGGCATCGAAGTCCTGACTGCCATCGGTGATCGCGGCAAGCGCCTCCGCCGCCTCGCTGTCGGAGTTGAAAACTAGCCGGTCGATCAGGCGCCGTTCCGGGCGCTGGTAGATGCTGGCAGCCGCGTCATAGGCCTGCCGCAGGTCTGCCTCGCTGGGGGCAACCTCGTCGAGCATCATCTCGGGGCTGAGCAGGACATAGGTGATCTCGCGGGTTTCAGGCAGGGTGAACTCCGCCGCATTGGCCTCGTGATGGGCCTGCAAGTCGCTGTCGGTCGGTTCGGGAATGTCGAGTGTGACGTCTTCGGCCGCGAGCACGGCCCAGGTGAAATCGCGCCGCGCGCCGATGAAGTCGAACAGCGTCTCGGTATAGGTCTCGGGCACGCGCAGCGCCCCCGCCACGGCATTCTGCAGCAGGTTGCGGGCGGCCTCGTTGCGGATGCGGGCCTCGAACTGCTCGGGTGTCAGGCCGCTCGATTGCAGGGTGAAGGTATAGGCCTCGCGGTCAAAGGCGCCGTTCAGCCCGGAAAAGGCCGGGATTTGCTGGACCCGTTCAGCCACCCGTTCATCCCCGACGGAGATTCCCATCTTGGCGGCTTCGTTGTCGATGGCGGCGGTGTTCACGAGTTGGGCGAGAACCTGTCGATCGAGCCCGATCTGCCGCGCCTCGGCCATGGGCACCGCGCGGCCCGATTGCTGCGCCGCCGAGCGGAGCTGGTTCTGCAGGGCGCGGCCGTAATCGGTGACGGTGATCTCCGTATCGCCCACGCTGGCCACTTGCGAGTTGGAGCCGCCGAAGCTGGAGACACCGAAGCCCGCAAGCCCGAGGATCAGAAGGCCCATCAGAATGAACATGAAGATGTTGGAGGTTTTACCCTTCATGGCGTTGGTCTCTCCTCGAGCGGATCCGGCGTTGGGTCGGCGCAGATAACGTGGTGCGATGTGTTTAGGGGGTTGCGCCGATGGCGGCAAGCGGATGGCGGGCGTGGCGCGTCAATTCCGCGGCAAAGACGCGTGGGACGGGCGGATTGGGGGCCAGCCCCCAAACCCCCGGGATATTTCCGGACTTAAGATCGGGAGACGGGCGCGTAACCGGCGAGCCGGTCTGCGAGGGCGGAGATGCCCTGGGCGTCGATATTGGCGAATGCAAAGCGCATTTCCTGCCGGCCGCGCGCGGCGCCTTGGGGGGCGAACATGGTGCCCGGCAAGGCCAAAACGCCGATATCCGAGACCATGCGTTCCGCCAGCGCATCCGAGGCGATCCCCAGCCGGTGGCGGGCATAGCCGAAATAGGCGCCGCAGCCCGGCAGGTCCCAATCCGGCAAGTCCCGGAAGGCGGCCTCCATCGCGGCGCGGCGGGCGAGGATTTCCGCCCGTTCCCCGGCGAGCCAGTCATCGAGATGCTGCAGCCCCCAGAGGGCGGCGCGCTGTCCCAGCTGCGGGGCGCAGATCTGCACCGTATCCAGAAATTTCTCGACCTGGGCGAGGCGCGCGGGGGAGGTGGCGATGGCCCCGACGCGGTGGCCGGTCAGCCGGTAGGCCTTGGAGAAGGAGTAGAGCGAGATCACCGTCTCGTCCCAGTCGGGATCCTGCAACAGGCTATGGGGCGCGCCCGCGCGGCTGTCGAAGTCGCGATAGGTTTCGTCCACGATCAGGGCCAGCCCATGGGCGGCGGCGAGGTCGCGGAAGGCTGCGAGCAGGATGTCGGGATATTCGGTGCCGCAGGGATTGTTCGGGCTGACGAGCACGATGGCCCGGGTGCGCGCATCGATGAGCGCGGCAGCGGCCTCGGGGTCCGGCAGAAGGCTCGGTCCGGTATCGAGCGCCCGAGGCTCCACCCCGGTCATCTGCAGCCACATCTGGTGGTTGAAATACCATGGCACCGGCAGGATCACATTGTCGCCCGGCGCGGCCAGGGTGGAGATCACGGCGGCGAAAGCCTGATTGCAGCCCGAGGTGATGCCGATCTGCTGGTCCGAGACGGGGCCGCCATAGCGCCGTGTCATCGACGCGGCGAGGGTGTCGCGCAGCGCGGGCAGACCGAGGACGGGGCCGTAGAGGTGGCTGCCATCATCGTCCTCGATGGCCGCGATCATGGCGGCGCGCAGGGGGGCGGGCGGCGGTGCCACCGGGGCGGCCTGGCTGACATTGAGCAGTTCCAGACCTGCCGGCAGGCTGGCAGCGGCGAGCCAGCGCCGCGCCTCCATCACAGGCGGGGACTGGGTGGCGGTCATGCTCGGGGCGAGATGCGCGTGGGTCATGGCAGTGACCCGGGGGGTGGGGGCGGCGCGACGCGGAAGAGGCGGCAGAGACATGTGAAGCCCGCCAGATAGTAGAGCCCGGCACCGCGATAGAGGCGCGCGGCCATGAGCAGGGCTGTGGGCCAGACGATCAGCGCGTAGAATATCAGGATGGCGCTGCGCAGCGCGACGCCCTGACCGCGCGCCAGAAGATCGTTGGAGGCATGGATATAGGCCTCGACCACATCCGAACGCTCCGGAAAGCGCGCGCGCAGGGCACGCATCTGGCTCAACTCGAAGCAGTCATCCGGGCGCCCGAGCAGGTCCACGGCCGCCGAGGTCATCACGCAGGCGGGCTTGCAGCCCCCGGCGGTTGCGGCAAAAACCGCGTGGGCATTGGCCTTCTGGCGGGCAATGGGAATGGTCGGTGACAGGTGGCGCGTGTCGAACAGAGCAGTCATCTCGAAGCCCATGGCCGCGATCCGTACCTCAAGCTTTCGGCCATCCACCAGGTGCGTTCCGTCCCAGGGCAAGGGAATGTGGCTCCTCCCGCTCCGGGTGGCCGCCGTGATCGTCTGCACCGCTCCGTCATCGACCCTGACGGTCACAGGGAATTTTCCCCGCAGCGCGGCCCGTTTTTCGGACAGCTCCTCGGATCCTGCGGAGGGCCAGCTGATCACCATCATCTCGGGCGTCGCGGCATCGGGCTGAAACTCGTAGGACAGCGAGGCCTGCGAGACATCGACATTCGGGCGTTGCCCCTCAAACAGCAAGTCGCGCGAGATACTGCTCCGGCGCAGGGTGTAATGGGACAGGCGCGTGTTGCGCAGGATATCCTCATCATCCTTGTCCCCGGTGACCGAGAACTCGGCAACCGTGTCCGGAGTGTCCGCAGGCAGGCTGGGGTGCAGCCGCGCCATGATCACGTAAAGATCGCTGCAATCCGGATAGACTGTCGCGGCCCCCATGGCGGGCCCCGCCACGGAGGCAGCCGCAGTGGCCTGGATCATCTGGCGTCGCGTATAGGGGGCCATGGGTGTTGCAAGCTCCTCTGGTCTGCGGCGCTGTTATGCGCCGCGATAGGGCTCAACATATTGCAGGGCCATGTCCCAGGGAAAGAAAATCCACGTATCCTGGCTCACGCCGGTGATGAAGGTGTCCACCATGGGCTCGCCCTTGGGCTTGGCGTAGACGGTGGCAAAATGCGCTTTGGGATACTTGGCGCGCACCACTTCGAGGGTGCGGCCGCTATCGACCAGATCGTCGATGACCAGCACGCCGGTGCCATCGCCCATAAGCCCGGCATCGGGCTCGTTGAGCACGGTGGTCTGGCCCTGGGTCTGGTGGTGATAGGACTGCACCGAGATCGTGCCGACCTGCCGGATGTCCAGCTCACGCGCCACGATCATCGCCGGAGCCATGCCGCCACGGGTGATCGCAAGGATCATGCGCCAGGCGCCATCCTCGCCCGGGCCGCGCTTGTCCAGCCGCCAGGCCAGCGCCCGGCTGTCCCGGTGGATCTGGTCCCAGCTGACGTGAAACCCTTTTTCATGCGGCAGTTGGTCGGTCATATCCCTCTCCGTCCCCAGTGCTCTTGTTGTGTCTCTATGACAGGTTGCGTGAAGTTGCCACTGCTCTTGGCGCGGTCCGGCCTCAGGTCAGGGCGATGCGGGCGCCAACCGTGGCCAGCGCCACGCTCAGCACCCGGTCCGAGACGCATTTCATTCGCAGATAGAGCGCCCGGGGCGCAGGCAAGGAAAAGAGCCGCGCCACGATCATGTACCAGCCGGTTTCGACCACGAAGACCGAGAGGAGCACCAGCGCCATCTCGAGCCCGGTCGCATCGGCAGGCAGGATGCCGATGAAAACCGCGCCGAAGAAGACCGGCACTTTGGGGTTCGACAACTGGGTCACGAGCCCGAAGCGAAACACCGACCAGAGGGAGCGGGCGCGTCCGCTCGACAGCGCCGGCAGCGGGTCGGGCGCGTGGCGCCACATCATGAAGGCCACAAAGAGGAGGAACCCCGCGCCGGCAAATTTCAGAACGGTCAGGAGGACGGGCATGACCTGGAATACGAGGGCCAGACCGAAGAGCGCGGTACCCGCCCAAATCATCGCACCCGCACCAAAGGCGACAGCAAGGGCAAGGGCGGACTTCAAACCCTCGGCGGCGGCCACGCGTGTGATCACCACGAAAGAGAGGCCGGGACTAATCGCGGCCATCAGATGGATCAATGCGATAGAGGCAAAGGCCGCCAGTGTCATGGCGTCCTGTCCAGCAAGAGGCGCAGACCAAGCCCGCCCAGCACCGCCGCCGTCAGCCGGTCGAGATGGGTTTTTGCCGCCTGATAGGCGCGGCGCGCCCGCGGTCGGCTGAGCGCAACCGCCAGCACGCTATAGACCGCGATCTCCATCATGAGGTGGTTGAGCGCGACAAAGGCGATCTGGGCTGCGCCGAGGTCGGGCGGGAAGATCACCACCAGAACGCCTGACGCAAAGAGCACGGATTTCGGATTGGCGAAATTCACCGTGACCCCCCGGCGAAAGGCCCGGCGCGGCGTCACGCGGGGCACGGCGCCGAGTGGGGCCTTGGCGGTCTTCCAGGTCCCCCAGGCGATCCAGATCAGGTAGAGCGCCCCGAGGGTTTTCATCACCAGATAGGAGGCCGGAAAGAGCGCAAAGAGAAGGTCGAGCCCCAGAAGGGCCGCCAGCGTCCAGAGCGCGGCCATGCTGCCCAGCCCGATGCCTGTCCAGATCGCGCTGCGCCGGTCCACCGAGATGGCGGTCTGCGTCAGCACCAGAAGGGCCGGCCCCGGGCTCGCCATCGCCACCAGCAAAGCGGCGTTGAAGGCGAGGAACTGGGACAGCTCCATCGCTTACTTCCGGCCTGTCACCGCATCGATATCCGGGGCGTCCACCGCCTTCATGCCGACGACGTGATAGCCTGCATCCACGTGATGCACCTCGCCGGTCACCGCGCTCGACAGATCCGACAGGAAATAGAGCGCCGATTTGCCGACCTCATCCTGTGTCACCGTCCGGCGCAGGGGGGCGTTGAGCTCGTTCCACTTCATGATGTAGCGGAAATCGCCGATGCCCGAGGCAGCCAGGGTCTTGATCGTGCCCGCGCTGATGGCGTTGACGCGGATGTTCTGCTTGCCGAGATCCTCGGCCAGATACTGCACGCTGGTTTCCAGCGCGGATTTCGCGATGCCCATCACATTATAATGCGGCATCACCTTCTCGGCACCGTAATAGGTCAGCGTCAGGAGCGAGCCGCCGTCGGTCATCAGCTTCTCGGCGCGCTGGCACACGGCGGTGAAGGAATAGACCGAGATATCCATGGTCATGCGGAAATTGTCCGCACTGGTGTCGACATAGCGCCCGCGCAGCTCGGACTTGTCCGAGAACCCGATGGCGTGGACCACGAAGTCCAGCTTGCCCCAGCGCTCGGCCAGACCGTCGAACACCGCGTCCAGCGAGGCCGGATCGCTCACATCGCAGTCAAAGAGCTCGGTCACCCCCAGCTCGGCCGCCAAAGGCTCGGCCCGCTTGCGAAACGCATCACCCTGATAGGTAAAGGCCATTTCGGCACCCTGGTCGGCCAGGGCCTTTGCGATGCCCCAGGCGATCGACTTGTCGTTGGCGAGCCCCATGATCAGGCCGCGTTTTCCGTGCATCAATCCCGTTGACATCTGTCGTCCCTTGTCCGCCGCATGCAATTCGGCACCGTTTAGGCGATCAAGTTCTTTGCTTCAAGGGAACGCTGTGCCACATACCAGCGGAACACTGCAGCAAGGCAACAGAGGCTGAGATGGCGGAACGCACCGGGATATTTGCAGGAGAGGATCCATTTGCTCTGGCGCGCGCCTGGCTGGCCGAGGCCGAGGCGAGCGAGCCCAACGATCCCAACGCCATCGCTCTGGCCACGGTCGACGCCGCCGGCCTGCCCAATGTGCGTATGGTTCTGCTGAAAGAGATCGAGGCGGATGCCTTCGTCTTCTACACCAATTACGGCTCGGCCAAGGCGCAGGAGATCGACAGCGCGGGGCAGGCGGCCTTTGTCATGCATTGGAAGTCCCTGCACCGGCAGATCCGCGTCCGCGGACCGATCACCCGCGAGGACGGGCCCAAGGCCGACGCCTATTACAACAGCCGTTCGCTGCAGAGCCGCATCGGCGCCTGGGCCTCCGAGCAATCCAAGCCCCTCGAGAGCCGCGGCAGTCTGATGGCGAAAGTTGCGAAAATCGGTCTTGAAAAGGGGCTTTCTCCGGAACGGCCTCCCTTCTGGGGCGGGTATCGGTTGCGCCCGGTCGAAATGGAGTTTTGGGCCGATGGCGATTTCCGGTTACATGATCGTTTTCGGTGGGTCCGCGAGAATGATGAAAAAACTTGGAAAATCAACCGGTTGAACCCGTAACTTGGCGGCGCACCCCGCGCAACCCCTTTGAAAGACAAAGTTTTTGTTGCACGCACCGTTAACACATGTGACCATTAACAAATCAGGACCACTCCCTGACTTAACCTTGCGTAACCCGGATCACTGCCGTGCAGAAGCCTATGACTAGCAGTCCAGTTGTTTACGGGACCGTCAAATGGTTTGACCCTAAAAAGGGCTTCGGCTTTGTGGTTGGCGAGGCGGATGGCCCCGATATTTTGCTGCATGCCAATGTCTTGCGGAATTTCGGGCAAAGCTCGGTCGCCGACGGTGCGCAGATCCAGATCCGTGTGCAGGAGACCCCCCGCGGCGTTCAAGCCGTGGAAGTGGTAGCAATCACCCCGCCGGAACTCGATGAGGATGTCTCGGGCCCGTTGGGGGCTGCGCAGAACTTCGATGACGTTCCCATGGTGCCGGGCCGAGTCAAATGGTTCGACAAGGTCAAGGGCTTCGGCTTTCTGAACGTCTTTGGCGGGGATGAAGACATCTTCGTGCATATGGACGTGCTGCGCCGTTGCGGTTTTTCGGACCTGCAGGCGGGCGAAGCCGTGGCCGTGCGCATCGGCGAAAGCGAGCGCGGGAGCCTCGCGCTCGAGGTGCTGAGCTGGGACGCCGCGCAATCCGAATGATCTCGTATCTGACAATGCCGGACCTGGGTGCCTTTGGCGCGCGGGCTTTGCGGTATGTGGCGATCTGTGCCGCGCTGTGTCTGGGCGGGGCTGCCCATGCGGCTTGTGCGCCGGACCGCGTGACCCTGCAGGGGCCCTGGGGGCAGGCGCAGTTCACGATCGAGCTGGCCGATGACGATGCGGAGCGGGGCCGGGGACTGATGTTCCGCGAAAGTATGCCCCAGCGCGCTGGCATGCTCTTTGTCTATGAGCGGCCGCAATCGGTGTCGTTCTGGATGCGCAACACTCTGATCCCGCTCGACATGATCTTTGTCGACAAAACCGGGATCGTGCAGCGGGTGCATTCCAACGCCGTGCCGCTGGATGAAACCCCGATCTTTGGCGGCGACAACATCCTTGCGGTGCTTGAGATCAATGGCGGGCTCGCGCTGCAATACGGCATCGCGGCGGGCACGCTGCTGCAGCATCCGTCCTTTGACCAGAGTACGGCCGCTTGGCCATGCGACGACTGATCCCGCTGCATCCCGGCGAAATCGCGCTTTTCAATCCCGGTCAAGGAAGCTAAGCACTGCCTCGTCGGGGCGTAGCGCAGCCTGGTAGCGCGACGGTTTTGGGTACCGTAGGTCGCAAGTTCGAATCTTGCCGTCCCGACCATCAGCAAACTCCACCGCAACGGCCTTTCTAACGGCACATCCGGTAATATGGATGGACCGGGCCTCGGCACGTGCGCCTTTCACGCGATGGTGGTCCTTCGACGGTTTGAGCGACGGCCTGATCCGAGGCGGCAAACACCGCCCCCGGGGATCAGGCGGACAGGCGTTTGCGCAAGGCCAAGCCGCCAAGTGCCGAGAGCAGCAGCAGCAGCGCAGGCGGCAGCGGCACCGGGGGCACCTCGGGCGTCGGGCGTTCTTCCTGGCTCGCGGGCGTGGGGGGCTCTTCGAAGGGCGGAAAGAAGGGCGGCTCCTCGGCGGGCGGCGTCGGATCGGGCATGATCGTGTCGGCCACGCTGGTGGAGCCATCGTCATCCCCACCATTCAGCACGAGAATGGCGATCAGGATGCCGGCCAGAACGGCCACGACCACGGGGTCGATGGCCGGCACGGCGGGCGCGGGCGTCAATGGTGTTGCCACGGGGACAGGGGCCGGAGCCCGCGCCGCAACCGGAAAGGCATACTTGCCCCCGATATAGGCGTCCTTGGTCACCGCGAGATAAGCCCCCTGCGCGTCATGGGCGACCACCACGGCAGAGGCTGGACTGGTCAGGGCGCACATCGCCATGACCGCCAGGGGGCGGAGAGGGTTAAGAGTCATCAAACAGTCTCACTCGTTACAAAACTGAGACCGTGCGAACCAATACACGGCGCTCTGGATACAGGATTTAGTAAAACTTTGTGTTTTTTTTAAGGTACTAGTTCACACAACTCCCGTGACGTTGCGTTTTTTTTGGGCGTTTCGTTAACAAGCGTGGTTAAGCCGCTGGATCTTGGAACTCAGGGCGCTTGTGCCAGCGGCACACGAATCGAGCGCGCCCCGGGCGAGTCGCCCCCAGGATTCGGTCTCAACCTGTGGATAAACCGGGCGTTTTGGTTAACCTGTGTGAAGAATGTATGAATATTCTCCCTGTGTTCCGGTTAACGATTTTTGCCCCCTCAAACACAGCCCCAAACGAATCTAGGTTAATCCACCGTCAATAGTGTTTTGTCGTGGAAACGTCACAAAATGTAGTTGACCGGCCCCCTCCGCCTACGCCAGTTTGTGTATGCGGAGGAGGCGAACACCACATCTGGTGTCACTTCCAAGACAGACCAAAGACCCAACATACGACCCTGCAGGCGCATAGCGGTTTCGGGGCCAGGGACAGATTTGCTTGGACCTCCTTCGCACGAACACATCACCGGCACGGCGGAACAACCGCATGGCCGACACTCAAATGGCCAGCATGGGGCAGACATGAAAATCGAACGCCATTTCACCAAAGACGGACAAGACGCATACGCGGGCATCGACTTCGCGATTACCGCTTCGGAGATCCGCAATCCTGACGGCACGGTCGTCTTTCGGCTCGACGAAGTAGAGGTGCCGAGCGCCTGGAGCCAGGTGGCTTCCGACGTGATCGCGCAGAAGTATTTCCGCAAGGCCGGGGTCCCGGCCGCGTTGAAGCCCGTCCGTGAGAAGGGCGTGCCGTCCTTCCTGTGGCGGTCCGTGGCCGATGACAAGGCGCTTGCCAAGATGCCCGAGGACAAGCGCTATGGCGGCGAGACCTCGGCCAAGCAGGTGTTCCGCCGTCTGGCCGGTGCCTGGGCCTATTGGGGCTGGAAGGGGGGATACTTCACCTCCGAGGCCGATGCGCGCGCCTATTTCGACGAAATGCAGCTGATGCTGGCCAAGCAGATGGCCGCCCCGAACTCGCCCCAGTGGTTCAACACGGGCCTGCACTGGGCCTACGGCATCGATGGTCCGGCGCAGGGTCACTATTATGTCGACCACGCCACGGGCAAGCTGACGAAATCCACCTCGTCCTACGAGCATCCGCAGCCCCATGCCTGCTTCATCCAGTCCGTCGCCGACGATCTGGTGAATGACGGCGGCATCATGGACCTCTGGGTCCGCGAGGCGCGGCTCTTCAAATACGGTTCCGGCACGGGCACCAACTTCTCCTCCCTCCGTGCCGAAGGGGAAGCCCTGTCAGGCGGCGGCAAGTCGTCGGGCCTGATGGGCTTCCTCAAAATTGGCGATCGGGCTGCGGGCGCGATCAAGTCGGGCGGCACCACGCGCCGCGCGGCCAAGATGGTGATCTGCGATGCGGACCACCCGGATATCGAAGAGTTCGTGAACTGGAAGGTGAAGGAAGAGCAGAAGGTTGCCTCCATCGTCGCCGGCTCCAAGATGCACGAGGCCAAGCTGAACGAGATCTTCGCGGCCATCGGCGAATGGGACGGTCTGGGCGAGGATGCCGTGGATCCGACCAAGAACGCAGCGCTCAAGACGGCGATCCGTGGTGCCAAGAAGGTGTCGATCCCCGAGACCTATATCAAGCGCGTGCTCGACTATGCCAAGCAGGGCTATGCCGCGATCGAGTTTCCGACCTATGACACGGATTGGGACAGCGAGGCCTATAACTCGGTCTCCGGCCAGAATTCCAACAACTCCGTGCGGGTGACCGATGCCTTCCTGAAGGCGGTCAAGGATGACGCGGATTGGGAATTGTTGCGCCGTACCGATGGCAAGGTGGCCAAGACGATCAAGGCGCGCGAGCTGTGGGAGAAGATTGGTCATGCGGCCTGGGCCTGCGCCGATCCCGGCATTCAGTTCCACGACACGGTGAATGACTGGCATACCTGCCCCGAAGACGGCGCGATCCGCGGCTCCAACCCGTGCTCGGAATACATGTTCCTGGACGATACGGCCTGTAACCTCGCGTCGATGAACCTGCTGACCTTCTACAAGAACGGCAAGTTCGACGCTGAGGGCTACATGCATGCGGCCCGTCTCTGGACCCTGACGCTGGAAATCTCGGTGCTGATGGCGCAGTTCCCCTCCAAGGAAATCGCACAACGCTCCTATGACTTCCGGACCCTTGGTCTCGGCTACGCCAATATCGGCGGCCTGCTGATGAACATGGGCTACGGCTATGACAGCGATGAGGGCCGCGCACTTTGCGGGGCGCTGACCGCGATCATGACAGGGGTGAGCTATGCCACCTCCGCCGAGATCGCCTCCGAAGTCGGCACCTTCCCGGGCTATGCCAAGAACGCCGATCACATGCTCCGCGTGATCCGCAATCACCGGACGGCGGCCTATGGCAAGACCGAGGGCTATGACGCGCTGGCGACCAAGCCGGTGGCGCTGGACCATGCAAGCTGCCCGGACCAGACCCTGGTTGAGCTCGCGAAATCCGCCTGGGACGAGGCGCTGGAGTTGGGCGAGCAGCATGGCTACCGCAATGCGCAGGCCACGGTGATCGCCCCGACCGGGACCATCGGTCTCGTGATGGATTGCGACACCACCGGGATCGAGCCGGACTTCGCGCTGGTGAAGTTCAAGAAGCTCGCCGGCGGCGGCTATTTCAAGATCATCAATCGGTCTGTCCCCGCAGCGCTCGAAACGCTCGGCTACAGCTCGGCCCAGATCGAAGAGATCATCGCCTATGCGGTGGGCCACGGCACACTTGGCAATGCGCCCGGTGTGAACCACACGGCACTGATCGGCCACGGCTTCGGCCCGGCGCAGATCGAGAAGATCGAGGCGGCCCTGCCATCGGCCTTCGACATCCGCTTCGTGTTCAACCAGTGGACCCTGGGCGAAGAGTTCTGCACCCAGACCCTCGGCATTCCCGCCGAGAAGCTGAACGATCCGACCTTTGACCTGCTGCGCCATCTGGGCTTCCCCCGGGCGGATATCGATGCGGCCAACAACCATGTCTGCGGGACCATGACGCTGGAGGGCGCGCCCTTCCTGAAGACCGAGCACTACAAGGTCTTTGACTGCGCCAATCCCTGCGGCAAGACCGGCAAGCGGTTCCTCAGCGTGGACAGCCATATCCGCATGATAGCGGCGGCCCAGTCCTTCATCTCGGGCGCGATCTCCAAGACGATCAACATGCCCAATGACGCAACCATCGAGGATTGCCAGAAGGCCTATGAGTTGAGCTGGTCGCTCGGCACCAAGGCCAACGCGCTCTATCGCGATGGCTCCAAGCTCAGCCAGCCGCTCGCCGCGGCCCTGGTCGAGGATGATGAAGAGGCCGCCGAGATCCTCGAGACCGGCAACACCATGGAGAAAGCCCAGGTGGTCGCCGAGAAGATCATCGAAAAGGTTGTGGTCAAGGAGATCATCCGCTCGCATCGCGAGAAGATGCCCGAGCGTCGCAAGGGGTACACCCAGAAGGCGGTTGTCGGGGGCCACAAGGTCTATCTGCGGACGGGCGAGTATTCCGACGGCAATCTCGGTGAGATCTTCATCGACATGCACAAGGAAGGCGCGGGCTTCCGGGCGATGATGAACAACTTCGCCATCGCGGTCTCGGTCGGCCTGCAATACGGGGTGCCGCTGGAGGAGTTCGTGGACGCCTTCACCTTCACCAAGTTCGAGCCGGCCGGCATGGTTCAGGGCAATGACAGCATCAAGAATGCGACCTCGATCCTGGACTATATCTTCCGCGAACTGGCGGTGAGCTATCTGGACCGGACCGATCTGGCCCATGTCCAGCCCACCGGTGCCAGCTTCGACGATCTCGGGCGCGGCGAGGAAGAGGGCGTCTCCAACGTCAAGCAGATGTCCGACAACGCGGCGAGCAAGTCACTCGAAGTGCTCAAGCAGATCAGCTCGACCGGCTACCTGCGCAAGCGCATGCCCCAGGAACTGGTCGTGTTGCAGGGTGGTGGACAGCCTGCGGTCGCTGAGATCCCGGTGACCGGCACGATCGGCGGCGGCGAAGTGGCCACTATGACGGCCGTGCGCGCGGTAACCTCGGTCTCCACCGGGATGGATGCTCGAGCCAAGGCCAAGATGCAGGGCTATGAGGGCGAAGCTTGCGGCGAATGCGGCAACTACACGCTGGTCCGCAATGGCACCTGCATGAAGTGCAACACCTGCGGCGCCACCTCGGGCTGCAGCTAAAGAAATTGAGAGTTGGTGGGGAGCGGTGCTGCAACACCACCCCCCAGCTCATCCTGCATTCGCCTAGCACGCTGCAGGGAAAGCTTGTTCGGCCCTAACGGGTCGATGAACGAAATGGAGCATGACCGGACAGAGCGATCAATAGCGTGCTGATTTATACAGATTTGCTCAGGGGTTTACCCACAAGTTTTCGGAGCAGTCTGTGGATAACAGAGGAGACCACCATGTCTCGAAGAAAAAACTCTGAAGTCACCAGCGCAAAGGCTGCCTCCGCGGCGTCTAAGGTTCTACGAAACCCGCGGTCGTCCAAGGCAGCAAAGACAGCTGCTGCTTCGGCGCTGACTCAGCGCCCGAACAGAAAGAAGTAAGCTTTTGGCGAACAGTTCGCCGAATTGAATCGGGCGGGGCCCGCGTGATTTCTGGGAAACACGCTACACCCCGCTAGGTGGATCCTTCTTGGTCCACCGGAATCCAAGGCGGGTGCGCTCGCCTTTGACGCGGTCAGGCCGCAGGCAGAAAACACGGGCGGTAATAACGACGAGCCTGACTTGCGAAACTCAATGGGCGGCCTTCGGGTCGCCTTTTTTCTTGACCTGCGGCAAAAGGGCAGGTGTTTCAATTCTGAATTGCGCTCAATATGGAATCCCGTCGGAATATATCCCCGGTCTGATGGGAAATTGCGTAATTCAGATTTCCTTGAGGATGCCCATGAAACACTGTCTCACAAAACTCTCTGCTGCGCTCGCTGTGTCCGTTTCGCTGTCTGCGCCCGCGCTCGCAGAAAAGATCGATGATACCTTCACTTACATGGGGTTGAACGGTGGGCATCTTGGATCGCTCGTCGTTGGTACAAAGGCAATGAATTACCAGGGCCGGGTTGCGGTCTGCGGAATTGCCTGGGTCGAGCCCTTTGAAAATGGCGGCTATAGCAGTTCCGTCATGTCTGACTTGCGGGAAATTACGCGGAAGATCAGCTATTCCCTCGCCGGAAAAAGCCTGCGTTTTTCCACGGTGAAATTCGCTTATGTCAAAGGGGTCGACGCGGCCCGCGATACGGAGGTGCCCTGTATCGCCACGCGGGTGGCATGGACCGAGGCGATGACCGGGGAACGGATCGAAATGACCGCGCGCCGGATCACTATCAGCAAGTAAGGGCTGTCCGAAATCAGCCATCATGCACCGTCTTGCGGCGCATGATGGGACAGCGAGTCGGGGCGAGCGGGGCCTGACGCGTTGGGACGGCCGACACAACTTAGACGGTACTGTTGTAGCAGGTGCACTCCTTGGGCGGGAATTCCCTGAGAAACAATCGAACTCGCCGCCGGGGACAGGCGATGAAACCGAGGCTGGATTTGCCCGCAAGGCGCTTAAAAATAAGGCGTTTACCGCTCTCAGGCTCTGAATTCCCCAATAAAATAAAAGCTTTCGTTGAGCTGCCGCTTTGGTTAATGAAAGGTGTGTGTGCGAGCGTTGTGGGGGACCATGGCGGTCGCATGTGTTACTATCCAGTAGGACTACCATGAAACTACTCTCTGTACTCGCAACGGTGGTCGGGTTGTTGTTGTCGCAACCTGCACTAGCCAAAACCTATTCGTTTTTTGTCGGCGGCGCGACCGTCGGCGTCGGCGGGACTATCACGTCCGACGGAACGATTGGGCTCGCGAAAGCGACAGACTCCGTCGAAGAATTTACGGTGGGGTTCGTCTTCTTTGGTCAGCCCGCGGGTCCCGGCCTCAGCTTTGACAGCAGCGCTGTCGCGGCTGTGTTCGGCGACACGACTTTCCTCTATACCGAGGACGCGATTTTTATCGCGGCACCCAACGATGGCACGCCCGCACCTTTCGCGGACCTGTCTGACGGCGAGAACGACTACTACCTAGTCGGCGAAGCTCTCACCGTCGCCCCGGTTCCTCTGCCTGCGTCGCTCCCGCTGCTTGCGGTCGCTGTAGGTGGTTTGACATTGGCACGCCGCCGGAGACAACAAGCGCTGGCGTGATCCAAGGACCACAAGTGACAAAGGCGCATCGCACTGGGGTTAACCCAGAGCGGTGCGTTTTTCGTTTCAGGGTATGGGTTGGCAAAGCCGCCTGTCGTCGCGCACAGAAAAGACCCGTCTAGAAATCCCCATCGCTTTGCCGCGGCAGAAGGCTGCTGGCCTCTGCGCCGTCCGAGAGCTCGCACAAGGTGCGCAGCTTGGCCCGCGCCCGGGCGAGCCGTGACAGCACCGTGCCATGGGCCACGCCCATTTGGCGCGCCACATCCTCGGGTTCCTGTCCTTCGATCACCACGGCGGTGAGCGCAGTGCGTTGCTCCGGCGGCAGGGTGGCGATCGCCTGCATGACATCCGCAAAGGCGACGCGGCGCGGTCCGGTTTCAGCGGCTTCATTCACCCAGTCGGTTTCGATCAGGGCATCGGTCGCGGGCAGGCGTCCGCGCCGGCGCGTCGCGTTGCGCAGGGTGGCGCGGGCATAGGCGGGCAGGGCCTCGATCTCGGCGCCGGCGCGCTGCTGGCTCCAGACTTGCAACAGGGCTTCCTGCACGAGATCCTCGGCATCGCTCTGGGACGGCACCAGCGCCCGGGCGGCCCGGGTCAGGCCAGGGATCAGGGCCACGAGCGCGGCCTCGGTGGTGGCGGGGGGAGGGGCGGTTAACTGTGTCATGGGTCAAAGCTGCGCATTGTCCGGGCGGCTCTCAATACGAGGAAACCTGCCGAGCGGGTTTCTGCAGGGCTTGATCGGCAGAGATCTGCGCGCGCGCCCTACGGGATTGGGCGGTGCCATGCTGACACCGGCCGCGCGCGGTCCGGGCCCGGATAAAGGGCGGCTCAAATGGCTCTAGGGACGTGAAGGGCGCGGTGAACGCGGTCTTCGAAAACTGATCTCAAGGAGACACACACAATGAAATCCATGATCCTCGGACTGATCGCGTCGTCGGCTCTGATTGCAACGGCAACCGCCGTGAGCGCGAGCACAGAGATGGATACGGATGGCGACGGCATGTATTCCTTCGCCGAACTGCTCGTCGGTTTCCCGACGCTGACGGAAGAGACCTACACCACCATGGACACCAATGCCGATGGCGCGATCGACGCCGCAGAGCTGGCGGTGGCCCAGGATGGCGGTCTCTATCCCGCAGGCGGCTAAGGCACCCTCACTCACGGGACTTCACACATACGGGGCACAGCGGGGGCCGGGGTTCAGACCTCGGCCCCCATTGCCACGAGCCGCGCCCGCAGGGGCCCGGCATCGCCCGCGCCACTTTCCAGCGCATAGACATAGGCATGTGTCAGAAAGAACGCCGCCGCTTCGGGCCGCCGCGTAGCCGCCGCCGCATAAAGCGCGATCAGCATCTTCTTGTCCGAGCGGGCATGGGCCGCCTGCAACGCCAGGTCGAGCGCGCGGTCTTCACGATAGGCGGGCTTATTCTGCAGCATGGCGCGATCCTTCCTGCAGGGCCGCCGCCGCCCAGGCGTGGAAGCAATGGGTGGGCCCATCCATCGCCGGAGAAAAGGCGCCGCCGTCAAATCCGCTGGCCATGCGCCCGCGCTGCATCCCCTCCACCACGAAGATGTCCTCTTCGAAGACGGCCTTCCATTGGGCGGCATTCCCGGCCCGCATTTCCGGGGCCGTATCCGGGCGCGCATAGGACAGGGCCACGCGTTCGGTGGTTGTCGCGCAATCCTCGGGGATCAGCAGGATCGAGAACACATGGTCCCGGTGCACACCCAGCAGGACATTTGGATAGACCGCGATGTATTCCGCCGCCGTGTCCCAGGCCGTCGACAGACCCTCGAAATCCGGGAAGGCGGGGGTGCCATCGGGGGCACGGAACTGCTGATAGACCTCGGTGCCCTGTCCGGAATAGGCCCCGGGCGCCTCGATATTGTAGTGATCTTCCAGTCGCGAGATCGCGTTCAGCCCGGGATGGACCCAAGGCAGGTGATAGCTTTCGCAATAATTCTCGACGGCCAGCTTCCAGTTGCAGTTCACCTGGAGCGCGAAGCGGCTCTCGGCCCCGCCGGGGGCGAGGGGCTGGTCGAACGCGCGCCAGCGGGCGATCAGATCGGCATGGACCTCTTCGAAGGGCGGGGCGGTGCCGCTGAGATTGACGAATACCACGTCCATCCAGATATGGCTGGGCACCTCGATCAGACCCAGCAGGCTGCGGTCGATGGCATCATGGGTGTTCTGACCGGGGCCGCCCACATGGGGTGTTGTGACCAGCCGACCATCCGTGCCGTAGCACCAGGAGTGATAGGGGCAGCGGATCGCGCCCTCGATCCTGCGCGGCTGATCCACGAGGATCATGCCCCGGTGGCGGCAGACATTCTGAAAGACGCGCACGCGCCCGGCCTTGTCCCGGATCAGCAGCAGCGGCTGACCGCAAAAGCTTAGCGGGACCGCATCGCCGGGGGTCGGGACATCCGAGGCCACGGCGAGCCCGGCCCATTGCCCGGCCAGCAGGATCTCGGTTTCGCGCGCATGAAGCGCCGTATCGGTGTAATGGGCGTTGGGCAGGCCACGGGCCGAGGTGATCGGCTGGCACACGGCGCTCAGAGAATCGGTCATCAGAGGCTCCTCCCAAGGATTGGGAGAAGCTTAGAACCTCAAAAGGGCGCAATTCGCGTGAATTCCCGACCAGGGTTTTCTCACAGCGACATGTTCCGGGCCCAAGCGCGGCCGCGCTCAGGCGTGATCAGTCCGGGATGCCGGGGCCGCGGGACAGGGCGGCAACGCCGGTCCGGGCGATCTCGGTCAGGCCGAGCGGGCGCATCAGATCGCCAAAGGCGTCCACCTTGGCCGGGGTCCCGGTGATCTCGAAGACGAAGCTTTCGAGGGTGCTGTCGACCACATTGGCGCGAAAGATCTCTGCCAGACGCAGGGCCTCGATCCGCTTGTCGCCCGTCCCCGCAACCTTGAAGAGCGCCAATTCGCGCTCGACGCTCGCGCCCTCGACGGTCAGGTCATGGACCTCATGCACCGGCACCATACGCGCCAGCTGCGCCTTGATCTGTTCGATCACCTGCGGCGTGCCCGTGGTCACGATGGTGATGCGCGAGCGGTGCCCCTCATGGTCGATCTCGGCCACGGTGAGGCTTTCGATGTTGTAGCCCCGCCCGGAAAACAGCCCGATCACCCGCGCAAGAACCCCCGCCTCGTTGTCGACAACGACGGCCAGCGTGTGGGTCTCCTGATGGTCCCCAAAGGTGGAGCGCAGGTCATAGGCGGAATGCTTCGAGGAGCCTTGTTCAATCTTCAGCGGGGACATCTGTTCGCTTTCATTGCAGCGCGTGGCGCTGATCTTTTCTTTGAAACGTAAAATTGGGTGGGGCCGCGGGGGCATTGCGCCCCCGCAGCCAAAGGATCACACCAGAACGGCGCCCTTGGTGCCGATGACGCCCTGGGTCTCGGCTTCGCCCAGCAGCATCTCGTTATGGGGCGCGCCCGACGGGATCATCGGGAAGCAGTTCTCGTGCTTCTCGACCAGACAATCGAAGAGAACCGGGCCGTCATAGTCCAGCATCTCCATGATCGCGTCGTCCAGATCCTTGGGATCCTTGCAGAGGATGCCCTTTGCACCGAACGCTTCGGCCAGTTTCACGAAGTCGGGCAGGGCGTCGGACCAGGAATGGCTGTAGCGCTCGCCATGGAGCAGCTCCTGCCACTGGCGCACCATTCCCAGGCGCTCGTTGTTCAGGATGAACTGCTTGACCGGCAGGCGATACTGGATCGCAGTGCCCATCTCTTGCATGTTCATCAGCCAGCTGGCCTCGCCCGCCACATTGATGACCAGCGCGTCCGGATGGGCCACCTGCACCCCGATCGAGGCCGGGAAGCCATAGCCCATCGTGCCCAGCCCGCCCGAGGTCATCCAGCGGTTCGGCTCGTCAAAGCCCAGATACTGCGCGGCCCACATCTGATGTTGGCCCACCTCGGTCGCGATATACCGCTTGGGGTGGTCCTTGGTCAGGGCCTCGAGCCGCTGCAGGGCATATTGCGGCTTGATCGTTGTCTCGGAGTTCTTGAAGTCGAGGCAGCGGACCTTGCGCCATTCCTCGATCTGCGCCCACCATTTCTGCAGGCCGGCCTTGTTGGTCTTGCGACCGCGCGCCTTCCAGATCCGCAGGGCGTCTTCGAGCACATGGCCGATATCGCCGATGATCGGCACGTCGGTCCGGATCACCTTGTTGATCGAGGATGGATCAATGTCGACATGCACCTTCTTAGAATTGGGCGAGAAATCAGCCACGCGCCCGGTGATCCGGTCGTCGAACCGTGCGCCGATATTCAGCATCAGGTCACAGCCATGCATGGCCAGATTGGCCTCATAAAGCCCGTGCATCCCCAGCATGCCGACCCAGTTCTCGCCCGATGCCGGGTAGGAGCCGAGCCCCATCAGGGTCGAGGTGATCGGAAAGCCCGTTTCGGCCACGAATTCCCGCAGAAGCTGGCTCGCCGCCGGGCCGGAATTGATCACGCCGCCGCCGGTATAGAAGATCGGGCGCTCTGCCGTCTCCATCAGCTCGACCATGGCGGTGATCGCCTCGATATCGCCCTTCACGCGCGGCTGGTAATGCCGGGTGTCCGCCTTGGCGGGTGGCGTGTAGTTGCCTTCGGCGAACTGCACATCCTTGGGGATGTCCACCAGCACCGGACCCGGGCGGCCATGGGTCGCCACGTGGAAGGCCTGATGGATGGTATCGGCCAGCATGTCGGTCTCTTTGACCAGCCAGTTATGCTTGGTGCAGGGGCGGGTGATGCCCACGGTGTCGGCTTCCTGAAAGGCGTCATTGCCGATCATGAAGGTCGGCACCTGACCCGACAGCACCACCATGGGGATGCTGTCCATCAGGGCGTCCGTGATCCCGGTCACTGCATTGGTGGCACCGGGGCCAGAGGTCACCAGAACAACGCCCGGCTTGCCGGTTGCGCGGGCATAACCCTCGGCGGCATGGGTCGCGGCCTGTTCGTGGCGCACCAGAATATGCTTGATGTCGGATTGCTGGAAAAGCTCGTCATAAATCGGAAGGACAGCCCCGCCCGGATAGCCGAATACCGTGTCGACACCCTGATCTCTCAGGGCTTGAACCACCATCTGTGCGCCGGTCATCTGCGTGCTCATCGTCTTTTCCTTTGCTTCACGCGGGCCTCAGGGCCTTGGATTCGTGCGGTCGGGCATAAAAAAACCCCCGGTCTTACTCGGGGGCGCAAGGGGATCGGTAGGGTTTCCGTTACCGGCCCATGCGCCAAATTCCAACAAGTACGACAATAGCGGGCATTTCCTGCGTCCTTTCCGTCCGTGCGCGGGACATTAGGTGCCTGTTTGACGGGCGTCAACAGACAAACGGCCAAGAAAGTGACGTGCGGACGGCTTTTCGCGGTGTTTTGTTGCGCAGCACGAGCCTGCGGCGAAAGATTTTCCGCCGCAGGTGCCGGGATTGCGGCTCAGGCGGCTTTGCGCGCGCGGGCGAGGCCCAGTCCGCCAAGGCCCAGAAGCAGGAGCGGCAGGGCCGCGGGCAGTGGGATCGGGGCAGGTGCGTCGAGACCGAAGCGGACCTCGGTGATGAAGCGGGCCAGTCTTGGGTCCGCCGGTGCCTTGTAGTCCAGAACCACACGGTCGAAGGCGGTCGTGGTGCCGAAGCCGATGAACTGGTCCGACAGGTCATTTCCGTTCGAGGTTACGGTCACGCTGCCGAGCAGGATTGCGCCGGAATAGGCCTCCAGCACCACATCGAAGATCCCGGAGGTTCCGGGATTGCCCATCTGGTCATTGCCGAAGGTCATGCCGACCTCGAAGCCGTTAATACCGGTGAACTCCAAGGGACCACCGTTCGGATCGCTTCTGACGCCTTGCTCGCCAGTATTTGACGCTAATGTGGTATTTCCAGAGACATCCGTGGACGTATCGATGTCGAATCCGGTCGCGCCGATGGTCGTGAGCGAGGCGAAGTCAGTGTAGTCTGAATAGGGGGTGACGGCGGCGAAAGCCGGGGTCGCGAGGCCGAGGGTCAGTGCGGTGGCGCAAATGCGAAAGAACATGGTAAATAACTCCGGATTTTAACAAGGATTAAACCTACCGCTGATCCTGCGCTTGTGGCAAGCGCGTAGCCGGTCGCCCTCGCTGCCCAGAACATCGTCGAGCCAGAGCCGGAGCACCTCTCCGAGAGGGATCCCGGTCTGATAAAGCCCGATCTCGAGCTGCACACCCTGCGCGCAAGGCCGCAAGCGGATGTCGAAGATCCCTGCAGCGCGTCCCGGGCCCGTCGCCTCGGGCTTGACCGCAAAGCGGCAGCGCCAGGGCCGTTCCAGCAGGATCACGGTCACTGCCTCGGGGGTATGGCTCCACAGATACGGGGGCTCGGTGGGGCGGGGACCTGCACCGTCCTTCTCATCGGGGTCGGCCGGGGCAACCGGGCTTGGCGCGACGGCGGGCCAAACCTGCTCGGGCGGCGCGGCGATCAGGGTCTTGTGGCGCGCGCCAAAGGCAAAGAGCGCAGGGACCTGGTCAAGCAGGCGCCCGTAGAGGATCAGGTAGAGCAATGCGATCATCGCCGCCGCTATGGCCAACCGGAGTACGGGGTTGGACAGCGCGGCATTGGCCTCCGGTTGGATCCAGATGAACAGCGTCTCGATCAGCGTGAACAGCGCAATCACCTCGCACAGGCGACGAAGCTGCGGCGCTAGCGCAATCAGCCCCGCAATCCCCGCCGCAGAGAGGGCAAAGAACAGCAGTGTCGCCACTGGGGGCGCCCAGAACGGCACATGGGCGAGGGCCCGGCCATCTGTCATGGCTCCGACCATCGCCGTTAAGGTAAAGAGTGTCGCGCAGACGAGAATGCGCCTGCGCTGCCGGTAGAGCGTCTGGATCATGCGAATACCCTCTGCCCACCAGAGAAAGGCCACCGCCTGTCACGGAACAGGCGCAAACCGGGCGGAAATGGGGCAAATCTTAACAAAGCGCTCGATTTTGCCCGCTCAGGGGTCTGTTTCGCTAAAATTCGGGGGATATCCACAGCTTCTATGCGATCGGCCCGGGCCTGCGGCTTGCAGGTACGGACAGGGGGAGGCATGCTCTGGCGGACGACCTGAGTCGCCCGGGCGGTGTCCCCCCTCAGCCTTGGCAGAAGACCTTCGTCGGGACAGGCGTGCATTGAAAAGCCGCGCGGACTGCCCCACGTAAGGAACCCAGATCAGGAGACGCCCCTTGGTTGCCGTCAGGGACCCGGGCTGTCTGCCCAATATAAGGACCGAGCATGTCTGAGACACTCAACCAAAGTTACCCGGTATTGCCGCTGCGTGATATCGTGGTCTTCCCCCACATGATTGTTCCGCTCTTTGTTGGCCGCGAGAAATCCGTGCGTGCGCTCGAAGAGGTCATGAAGGACGACAAGCAGATCCTGCTGTCGAGCCAGATCGATCCCAGCGTGGATGATCCGACCCCGGACGGGATCTTCACCTTCGGCGTGCTCGCCAATGTGCTGCAGCTGCTGAAACTGCCCGATGGCACCGTGAAGGTGCTGGTCGAGGGACGTCAGCGGGTCGAGATCACCGATTACACCGACAACGAGGACTTCTTCGAGGCCAACGCCATCCTTCTGGAAGAAGATGCGGGCGATGCCGAGACCTTGCGCGCGCTGGTCGGTTCGGTCAGTGCCGAGTTCGAGCGCTATGCCAAGATCAAGAAGAACGTCCCCGAAGAAGCCCTGACTGCCGTCGCCGACAGCACAGCGCCGGCCAAGCTGGCGGATATGGTGTCCGGCCATCTCGGCATCGAGGTTGGGCAGAAACAGGATCTGCTCGAGACCCTCAGCGTCGCCGAGCGTCTGGAGAAGGTCTATGGCCTGATGCAGGGCGAGATGAGCGTTCTGCAGGTCGAGAAGAAGATCAAGTCCCGGGTCAAGAGCCAGATGGAGCGGACCCAGCGCGAGTATTATCTGAATGAGCAGATGAAGGCCATTCAGAAGGAGCTCGGCGATGGTGAGGACGGTGCCAATGAGGTGGCCGAGCTCGAAGGTCGGATCTCTGAGACCAAGCTGAGCAAGGAAGCCCGCGAAAAGGCCGATGGCGAGATCAAGAAGCTCAAGAACATGAGCCCGATGTCCGCCGAAGCCACGGTGGTGCGGAACTATCTCGACTGGATGCTGTCGATCCCTTGGGGCACCAAATCCCGGGTGAAGAAGGATCTGAACAAGGCACAGGAAGTGCTCGACGCGGATCACTACGGGCTGGAAAAGGTCAAGGAGCGGATCGTCGAGTATCTCGCGGTGCAGCAGCGCTCGAAGAAACTCAAGGGGCCGATCCTGTGCCTCGTGGGGCCTCCGGGCGTCGGCAAGACCTCTCTGGGGAAATCCGTGGCCAAGGCGACGGGGCGCGAGTTCATCCGGATCTCTCTGGGTGGCGTGCGCGACGAGTCCGAGATCCGCGGTCACCGCCGGACCTATATCGGCTCCATGCCCGGCAAGATCATCCAGGCGCTGAAAAAGGCCAAGACCACGAACCCGCTTATCCTGCTCGATGAGATCGACAAGATGGGACAGGATTTCCGGGGCGACCCGGCCTCCGCCATGCTGGAGGTTCTCGATCCCGAACAGAACGGCACCTTTGTCGATCACTATCTCGAGGTCGAGTATGACCTCTCGAACGTGATGTTCCTGACCACGGCGAACTCCTACAATATGCCGGGTCCGCTTCTGGACCGGATGGAGATCATCTCGCTCGCGGGCTACACCGAGGACGAGAAGGCCGAGATCGCCAAGCAGCACCTGATCTCCAAGCAGGTGAAGAACCACGGGCTGAAGAAGGACGAGTTCTCTCTGTCCGACGAGGCCCTGCAGGAGATCATCCGCCGTTATACCCGCGAGGCGGGCGTGCGGAACCTGGAACGCGAGATTGCCAAGCTCGCCCGGAAGGCCGTGACGCAGATCGTCAAGAAAGAGGCCGAGACGGTCGAGGTCACCGAGGACAGCCTCGAGGACATGCTGGGCGTGAAGCGGTTCAAGTATGGGCTCGCGGAAGAGCAGGATCAGATCGGTGTCGTGACCGGGCTGGCCTGGACCTCTGTCGGTGGGGATCTGCTGAGCATCGAGGCGCTGCGCCTGCCGGGCAAGGGTCGGATGAAGACCACCGGCAAGCTGGGCGACGTGATGAAAGAGAGCATCGATGCGGCCTCGAGCTATGTCCGCTCGATCAGCCCGCAGATCGGGGTGAAGCCGCCGCGCTTTGACAAGTGGGACATCCACGTCCACGTGCCCGAGGGGGCGACCCCGAAGGACGGGCCGAGTGCCGGCATCGCGATGGTGACCTCCATCGTTTCGGTGCTGACACAGATCCCGGTCAAGAAGGACATCGCCATGACCGGCGAGGTCACCTTGCGCGGCAATGTCCTGCCCATCGGCGGGTTGAAGGAAAAGCTGCTCGCGGCCCTGCGCGGGGGGATCACCACGGTGCTCATCCCGCAGGAAAACGAGAAGGACCTGCCGGAGATCCCGGACAATGTGAAGGATGGTCTGACCATCATTCCGGTGTCCCATGTCTCCGAGGTGCTCAAGCAGGCGCTGGTCGCGACACCGGAAGCCATCGAATGGGATGAGGAGGCCGAAGAGGCCGCCGCCGCCCAGAAGGCCATGGCCGAGAAGCAAGGGCAGGGCGCCGTCGCGCACTGACCTGACGGTTTTTCGAGCTCACAAAGCCCCTCGGGATGTCCCGGGGGGCTTTTTTCTTGAGCGGTCAACTGACGTGCCGCTAACGTAGCGTCAGATATTTCAAGATCGCACGTCCTTTTCGATGGCGCTGCCGCAGTGGCGTGGCAGGCCGCTTACGCACCATTTTGCCTGTTGAAGGAGTTCTTACCCATGAATTTCAGGTTATGCGCCTGCGCCGCGTCCTTGACGCTTGCCATGGGACTGCCCCTTTGGGCGCAGGACGTCATTGTCGATCTGGACGCCATCGGCAGGCTCGGAGAACGTCTGTTGGGACCGGATGGGCGCGAGATTATCCGACCCCCCATCGATTTTGATGCGTTGGTCAATCGTCCGACCGAGGGGCCGGTCTTTGTCTATGGAACGCGGTTCCGCCAGAACCCCGGAGATGAATTCGAACGGGGCGAAGTGGTTCTGGGCATCCCCATCCGGGACCCGATCACCAAGGGCGTTCAAGTGGCGCGGCTGCCCTACGAAACGGTGTCCCAGACGCCGGTGACCGCGGATGTCCCGATCGCGCGGACCATCCAGGGCTGGGTGTTTGATGCCGTGCAAAGCGCGGATGGAGATCTTTTTGCCGTGTCGGTTTACCTCTCGGTGTTCGATCAGATCCCCGGTCGCAACCTGCATTCAGAATTCGGCTATCTTCTGATCGGAGACGCACGGTCGCGACGGCTGGCCGAGATCGAGGCCGAGTTTGCCGGACCTTCGGGAGACCCCAACACGGACTGGGTGAATCCACGCAATTGGGACCATGTGGCCCTGCCGCGGGCGCTTGAAACCCGATGCGCACCCGCCACGGCATTGGCCCGCGCAGAGATCGACGCGGGCCTCGCCGCAAGTGGCAGCGATGCAAGCTACACTTTGGACATGCTGGATCAGTCCTATTTCCTCGATCCGGGTCTACCCGGCTTCACCGCCGATCAGCGGTTCCTGGTGCGGTACGAGCTGTCCTATACGGCGTCATTCACGCTCTCGACATTGCCGGACTTGCCAATGGAGGTCAGCGGCACGGCGGGCGTGATCGTTGCCCTTGCCCAGGGCGGGGATGGTGTCTGGCGGATCAGTGATTGCGATGCCCGTCTGGAGGACGTCGCCCCCTTGCCCGGGACCAGCCTGTCCGAACCGCTTTCCGTGTCGGATGACGGGGTTCTGATGATCGGGGATCGTGTGCTGACAAATGCCGACGATACCCGGATCGAAGCGCGGCCCGTCACTGTTGTGGCTGGCCCGCGCCCGTAAGTTCCGCCGGTTGGCGTTTGCGCCATGGCCCGGCGGGGTCACGGCATTGGCTTGAGATGGGCGCCCGGTATAACTCGGGCGAGGGCGGCTCAGCCCTTGCGCTTGCGCGCGTAGCCCAGAGCGCCGAGACCCAGCAGCATCAGCGGCAGCGCCGCGGGCAGCGGGATCGGGGCCACGACCGAGTATTCCACGATATAGGCGTTCTTGTTGCTGGCCTTGATGTCGTTCCAGTCCTTGGCGCCGCCAAACCAGCCTTCGACGTAATCCTCGCCCGAGCCCCAGTCATTCGGCTCGCCCGGGTTCCAGTTCGCATAGGTCTGGGCGCCATCGGTGGTGGTATAGAACACGGTGCCCGCCTCGGGGCCGGTGATCCAGGCGAACACGCCTTCCTCATCCGTATCGGACGCGCCGATCCAGGCTTCCATCTGGTTGGTGTTCAGATCGTCGAGAAAGGCTTGCTCCTCGGCGGAGGTGATCGTCACGATATGACCGCTCAGCCCGGCATGGGTGGAGGCCTGGGCCGCGGCCGAGGCGTCGGCGAAGGTCTTCTTCGTCGTGATCAGTTCGTAGTAATGGCCATTGCCGCCATCGGCGGTGCTCCACTGGACGGGGGCGGCGGTTGCGGCGAGGGGAAGCCCAGCGATCAGGGCGGCGGTCAGTGCGATACGGGTCATGGCTGATACTCGGTACAAACTTGCGATGAATTTGAACTATCGAGGGGCCATGGCGAAATCGTGGCGCTCAGTGGGCTGTCCCAAGGCATTCCGCAAAGCGCCCCACGCCCTGCGGTCACGGCGCATGGTGGGGGGCCAGATGCGAGGCGCGGCCCGCAATCGACACGACCCGCACCCGCCAAACCGCAACCGCGCACCCCCCTTCGGGCGCAGGGGTTTTGCCGGATCCCGACTGATTTGCCCAAGGTGCATTTGTGCGCTTGCACAGGCTGCGCAGTCTCGCTAAACCCACGCCCACGGGTGATTAGCTCAGTGGTAGAGCGCTTCGTTCACATCGAAGATGTCAGGAGTTCGAATCTCTTATCACCCACCATTCTTCTTTTTGACTGTCTGTGCGACCGCGCCTTGACGCTCCGGCGTTGCAGTCGCAGGCTCGCGCCATGACGATGGACACCCGGATCACGCGCGCGCCGCTGCCCTATGACCCTGCGCGCGGGGCGGAGGCCGTGGCACGCCATATGCCCGACGCCTCGGGGGCCCTGCGCGAAGCGCTTGTGGGGATGGCGGGGTCGAGCCCCTATCTCGAAGGCTTGCTTGCGCGCGAGGCGACCTGGCTGGCCAGTGCGCTCGAGGATCCCGAAGGCGCGCGCGCTGCCCTGATCGCCGGTTTGGCGGCGGGCCCGCTGGATGAGGTCAAGCTCGCGCTGCGTGTGGCCAAGCGACGGATCGCCTTGCTGATCGGCTTCGCGGACCTGACCGGCGTCTGGTCTCTCGAAGAGGTCACGGGCTCCCTCACACAGTTTGCCGATCAGGCACTCGGGGCCGCTCTGCGCAGCGCGCTCTTGCCGGAACTGCGGCGGGGCCGGGTGCCCGGGCAGGACGAGGATGCGCTGCCCGAGGCGGCGGGTCTCGTGATGCTGGCCATGGGCAAGATGGGGGCCCATGAGCTGAACTACTCCTCGGATATCGATCTGATCTGCCTCTTTGACGAGACCCGGTTCGATCCGCCGGATTATGCCGAGGCGCGCGCCGCCTTTGTCCGCGTGACGCGCAAGACCGTGGCGCTCATGGCCGATCACACCGGGGATGGCTATGTCTTTCGCACGGATTTGCGCTTGCGTCCCGACCCCTCGGTCACGCCTGTCTGCATCGCCATGGAGGCGGCGGAACGCTATTACGAATCCCTCGGGCGCACATGGGAGCGTGCCGCCCATATCAAGGCGCGGCCCTCGGCGGGGGATCTGGCGGCGGGGGCGCGGTATCTCGACCATCTGACCCCGTTCATCTGGCGCAAGCATCTGGATTTCGCGGCGATTGAGGATGCCCATGACATGCGGATGCGGATCCGCGCCCATAAGGGGCTCTTCGTGGCGCGCGATGGCGGGATTGCGCTGGAAGGGCATGACATGAAGCTCGGGCGCGGCGGTATTCGCGATATCGAGTTCTTTACCCAGACCCGGCAGATCATCTCGGGCGGGCGCGACCCGGATCTGCGGGTGCGGGGCACGGTCGAAGGTCTAGCGGTTCTGGCCACCAAGGGCTGGGTCCGGCCCGAAGATGCCGAGGTCCTGAGCGCCCATTACCGCGATCACCGGGAGGTGGAACATCGGGTGCAGATGGTGCTCGATTCCCAGACCCACGCCCTGCCCAAGGATGCGGACGGGTTCCGGCGTCTGGCCTGCCTGATGGGCGAGGGCGACACCGCCGTCCTGCGCAGGCACCTGACAGAGCGGCTGGAGGAGGTGGCTGCCCTGACCGAGCCCTTCTTCGCCCCCGAACGCAGTGGGGCGCGCGCACCGGCAGGGCCCGAGATCGCGCCGGGCATGCAGGATGTGCTGGACCGCTGGCCCAGCTATCCGGCCCTGCGCTCGCCGCGCGCGGTGGAGATTTTCAACCGGCTGCGCCCCGAGATCCTCTCGCGGCTCGATGCGGCGGCGCGCCCGGATGAGGCGCTTGGAAATTTCGACAAGTTTCTCAAGGGTCTGCCTGCCGGTGTTCAGGTGTTTTCGCTGTTCGAGGCAAACCCGTCTCTGATTGACCTGATCGTGGATATCTGCGCCACCGCGCCGTTGCTCTCTGGCTATCTGGCCGCGAATTCCTCGGTGCTGGATGCGGTGATCGCAGGCCCGTTCTTCGACGAATGGCCCGGACGCGCTGCGCTGCGCGCGGATCTCGCCTGGCGGCTGCACAGGGCGCGCGACTATGAAAGCCAGCTCGACACCGCGCGCCGCTGGCAGAAGGAATGGCATTTCCGGATCGGAGTGCATCATCTGCGCGGGCTCATACAGGAACCGGTGGTCGCGCATCAGTATACGGACCTGTCCGAGGTGATCCTCGCCTGCCTCTGGCCCCTCGTGGCCGAGGAGATCGCGCGCCGGCACGGCCCGCCCCCCGGCCGCGGTGCGGTGCTGGTGGGGATGGGCTCGCTTGGCGCGCGCACGCTGACAGCGCAGTCGGATCTGGATGTGATCGTGGTCTATGACGGGCAGGGCCAAGAGATGTCCGAGGGGCCGCGACCGCTCGCGCCCGGGCCCTATTACGCCAAGCTGACCAAGGCGATGATCACCGCGCTCTCGGCACCGATGTCCGAGGGGCGGCTTTACGAGATCGACATGCGGCTGCGCCCCTCCGGGCGGCAGGGGCCGGTGGCAACCTCCTGGAAGGCGTTCCAGAGCTATCAGGACCGCGACGCCTGGACGTGGGAGCATCTGGCCCTGACCCGCGCCCGGGTGGTGGCCGAGGCTGGTGAGCATCCCGATACTCTGGCCGCGGATTTCGAAGTGTTCCGCTGTGCCCTTCTGCAACGCAAGGGGCCGGGGCGGGGACGTGAAATCGCGCAGGATGTCAAAGACATGCGCGCGCGTCTTGATGCGGCCACACCCGCCGAGAGCGCCTATGAGGCCAAGCTTGGTCCGGGACGTCTGCAGGATATCGAACTTCTGGCGCAGACCGTCGCGCTGGTGTCCGGATCTCCGGGGGCGGAGACCGGCGCACAACTGCGCGCGGGCGCGGCGGCCGGGTTGTTGACCGAGGATGAGGCGGGCTGTCTGACCGCGCAGGTTACACGCTTGCGGCAAGTGCAGCAGGCGACGCGGCTGCTCAGCGACAAGGCGCTCGATCCGGAGGTGGTCGGCGCGGGCGGGCGCGATTTCGTGCTGCGCCAGACCGAGGACCCGGATATGCCCGCATTGGCGGCGGCCATGGCCGACGGGGCCGCCGAAAGTGCCGAGGTGGTCGCAACCGTGCTCGACCGGCTGGCGGGTGCCGCTAGTTTGCCCAAGCACACGCCCGAGACTGCAGAGGAGCCCAAACCGTGACCCAGTCCGATGACCGACCGATGCCGGATCCTGCGCTGTTCGACCCGGCGGTGCTGACGCGGCTCGACCCGCGGCACCTGATCCGCGAGGCCTACCGGATCGAGGGGATCACGATCTGGGATTGCCGCTCGATCTTTCTCGACTGGGCGCTGGGGTCGAAATCCCCGGCCGATCCGCGCGAGGATGTCTCGATCCTGCTGGCCCATTACGGCCCGGACGCGCCGCAACATCCGATGACAGCCGTGCTCAGTGCCGCGATGGAGGAGCCGCCCGCGCCGCGTCGCAAGGGGGGGCGTGCGGGCCGGGCCGAGCGCGCGCCGCGCTAAACCTCTTGTTGCCGGGCGGGGTCACCCCATATCTTAGTCATGTTGAAACTGACCCCCCTGCTGCTGGCGATTTTCTATGGTCTTGGCCTCTATCTGATCGGGGCCAAGCGCACCGCGCGCGAGCTCGACAAGCGCTCGACGCCCCTGCGGGACCGGGAGCTGGGCAAGCTGACCGCGCGGATGGCGGAGTCGCTCGACCTCAAGGAGATCAAGGTCAATATCTACGAGGTCGATCCGGTGAACGGTCTGGCCGCGCCCGATGGCCGGATCTTCATCACCCGGGGCTTTTTCCGCAAGTATCAGACGGGTGAGGTGACCGCCGCCGAGATGGCCTCGGTCATCGCCCATGAGCTCGGCCATGTGGCCCTCGGCCATTCGCGCCGCCGGATGATCGACTTTTCCGGCCAGAATGCGATCCGGGTGGCGCTGGCCACGGTGCTGGGGCGGTTCATTCCCTTCGTCGGCGTCCCGATTGCCAATATGCTGGTCACCTTGCTGGCGGCGCGCCTGTCCCGGGGCGATGAGTATGAGGCGGATGCCTATGCCTCGGCCTTGCTGACGAAGGCCGGGATCGGTACGGCGCCCCAGAAGTCGCTCTTTCGCAAGCTCGAGGAGCTGACCACAGGGGGTGGGCGGGCGCAGGCACCGGCCTGGCTTATGAGCCATCCCAAAACCGAGCAGCGGATCCGCGCCATCGAGGCGTTGGAAGAGCGTTGGGTCGTGCCGCGCTAGAGCCCGAGGCGCTTGGCCAGCCGGGGCAGGCGGGATTTCTTCAGGATTGATTTCGGGCTTTGGCCCAGCTGCTCTGCCGCCAGCGTGATCGGTGGCAGGAGCGTGCCCGCCAACTCTCCGTCCTCGGTCAGCAGATCGCAGAAAAACCCGTCCGGGTCATAGCGCAGGACCCCGTGGCGGCTGAGCGTGCGGGTGGGGAAGTCCTTGAGATTGGCCGTGAGGATGGCCTCGGCGCGCCCGGAAAGGGCGGCGGCCAGCACATGCCGATCATCCGGGTCGGGCAGGGACAGGCGGTCGATCAGGTCGGGGTCGGGGGCGACCATCGCGCCCGGGAACCCGGAGGTCAGCAGCGCGATCTCGGCGCGCACGATCTCGGCCTCGACGGGGCCAGAGCGAGCCGCGGCGTGGCGCCATTCATCGAGGATCCGAGGGGACCAGAGGGGCTGAAACGCCCCCGCCCGCGCCGCGGCCACCAGCATCTGACGCATGAGCGTCGGATAAAGCACGCAGGCATCGAGCAGGATCCGTGCGGTCATGGCAGGAGGCGGACGAGGATCGCCTTGAGGTAACCCGTCTCGCCAAGCTGGGCATGAAGCGGGTGGTCAGGGCCCGCCCCGCCCGTATAGAGGATCTGCGCGCTGCGCCCGGCGCGCCCGATGCCCCGCAGGCACGAAGACCGAAACTTCGGCAGTTCGGCCGCATGGGAGCAGGAACACAGCATCAGCGCGCCGCCCGGGGCCACCAATGGTGCGGCGAGGCGGGCGACCCGTTCATAGGCCCGCAGCCCTTGCTGCAGCGCGGGTTTGGACGGGGCAAAGGCCGGCGGGTCGCAGACCACCAGGTCAAACTGCGCGCCCTCGGCATTCAGCGCTTCGAGCGCGGCGAAGGCGTCGGATTTCCGGGTCTCGAACCGATCGGCCACGCCCATGGCAGCCGCCCCCTCGGCGGCCAGCTCCAGCGCGGCGGCGGAGCCATCCACCGCGAGCGCGGTCTCGGCACCCGCCGCGAGCGCGGCAAGCCCGAAGCCGCCCACATGGCTGAACACATCGAGCACGCGACCGCCCCGGCCCATCTTGGCCGCAAAGGCATGGTTCGGGCGTTGGTCATAGAAGAGGCCGGTTTTCTGACCCGCTGCCAGATCGGCGATGTAGATCGCGCCGTTCATCGGGACTTCGACCCGGTCGGGCGGGGTGCCCAGCAAGGGCAGGCTGATATCGTCGAGCCCTTCGAGCTTGCGGGTCCGGCCCGAGGCGGATTTCAGGATGTGGCGCACGCCGGTCACGGCTTGCAGCGCGGCGGTCAGATCCTCCAACCGGCTCTCGAGCCAGGCGGCGTTCGGTTGCAGCACGCAGGTATCGCCGAACCGGTCGATGATCAGCCCGGGCAGGCCATCGCCTTCGGCGTGGACGAGCCGGTAATAGGGGGTGGTATAGAGTTGCTCGCGCAGGCGCAGGGCTGCGCCGAGGCGCGCGGTGAACCAGTCCCGGTCGATCCGGGCCTCCAGATCGCGGTCCAGCATCCGTGCGATGATCTTGGATCCGGGCGAGACGGCGGCGAGCCCCAGCGGCGTGCGCTCTGCATCTTCGAGAATGGCGACACTGCCCGGGGTGAGGGCCTTGGTCCGGCGGTCCGTGACCAGATCGTCGGCATAGACCCATGGCGCGCCATGGCGCAGGGCGCGGGCGTCGGCTTTGGGTTTCAGGCGAATGCGGGGCAGGGAGGAGAAGTCGGACATGCGCTTCCCTATCCTGCCTCGCAAGTCTGGGAAAGGGCGCAAGCGACTTGGCCCGCGTGGCATGTCGCGCGGTCAGCCGCGCGACACCCGATCAGCTGGCGCTGGGGGATTTGCCGAAATGCAGGTGGTCGCCGAGCCAGGTCCAGGCGCTGCGGAAGGCAGCTGCAGTGGCTTGGGCACGCAGGTCATGTGCTTGACGCTCGACTGCGGTCAGGTCGACGGGTTCGCGATGGGCAACAACGGTTTTCATATCATCTACTCCGGCTTGGTTGTCCTTGATTTACGCTGCAGTGCCGCATTCGAGTAGGGGTGGTCTTTGCATGCCCGCTATGGCGTTTGTGCAATGGCATGTCCCGGCCCGTTCCGGGGTGCTGCGCTCAAGCCCGCGCAGACCGTTGCCCCCTGCGCGCGCGGCGCTATCGTTGTTTCAGTCTCATGGCCATTGCGAAGTTAGCGCTAACGGTCTAAGACGCGCCCCATAGTCGCGTGATGCGGAGGGAAGACATCCATGGCACTCCATAACACTGTTCACGAGGTCACCGCCCGTATCGAGGCGCGCAGTGCAGAGGCGCGCGCGACCTATCTCGAACGGATGCGGCGTGCCGCCGAAGACGGGCCGCGCCGCGCGCATCTGAGCTGTGGCAACCAGGCCCATGCCTATGCGGCCATGGGCGGAGACAAGGATGCCCTCGTCGCCGAGCGCAGCGCCAATATCGGGATTGTCACCGCCTATAACGACATGCTCAGCGCGCATCAGCCGTTCCAGACCTATCCGGACCGGATTAAGGAGGCCGCCCGCCGCGTCGGCGCCACGGCACAGGTTGCAGGCGGTGTGCCGGCCATGTGCGACGGGGTCACCCAAGGTCAGGTCGGCATGGAACTCAGCCTGTTCTCGCGCGACGTGATCGCGCTCGCTACGGGCGTGGCGCTCAGCCACAACACCTTTGACGCGGCGGCCTATCTCGGGGTGTGTGACAAGATCGTGCCGGGGCTCGTGATCGCGGCGGCAACCTTCGGCTACTTGCCGGGCGTTTTCATTCCGGCCGGGCCCATGGTCAGCGGCTTGCCCAATGACGAGAAGGCCAAGGTGCGCCAGCAATTTGCCACGGGCGAGATCGGGCGCGACAAGCTGATGGAGGCCGAGATGGCCTCCTATCACGGGCCGGGCACCTGCACCTTCTACGGGACCGCGAATTCGAACCAGATGCTGATGGAGTTCATGGGGCTCCACCTGCCGGGCGCGTCCTTCGTCAATCCGGGCACGCCCTTGCGCGAGGCCCTGACCGACGCCGCGACCGAGCGGCTGGCGGCGGTGACAATGCTGGGCAATGATTACCGCCCGGTCTGCGATGTGCTGGATGCCAAGGCGTTTGTGAATGGGCTTGTGGGGCTGATGGCCACCGGGGGCTCGACCAACCTCGTGATCCACCTGCCTGCCATGGCGCGGGCCGCGGGCGTGTTGCTCGACTTGCAGGACTTCGCGGATCTGTCCGAGGTCACGCCGCTCATGGCGCGGGTCTATCCGAACGGTCTGGCGGATGTGAACCATTTCCACGCGGCAGGCGGTCTGTCCTACATGATCGGCGAGCTGCTGGATGAAGGCCTGCTGCATCCCGACACCAAGACCATCGCCGGGGACGGGCTGGCCGATTACGCGCGCGAGCCCAAGCTGATCGATGGGCAGCTGCGCTATGAAGACGGGCCGGGCGAGAGCCTGAACGCCAAGATCCTGCGCCCGGCGAGCGATGGCTTCGCGGCGAGCGGCGGTCTCAAGGAGCTAAAGGGCAATCTGGGACGCGGGGTGATGAAAGTCTCTGCCGTGGCCCCTGAGCGCCATCTGATCGAGGCCCGCGCCCGGGTGTTTGAAAGCCAGGACGCGGTGAAGGCGGCGTTCAAGGCGGGTGAATTCACCGAGGATACGGTCGTCATCGTGCGGTTCCAGGGGCCCAAGGCCAATGGCATGCCCGAGCTGCACGCCCTGACCCCGGTGCTGGCCGTGTTGCAGGACCGCGGGCTGAAGGTCGCGCTGGTCACCGATGGCCGGATGTCCGGCGCGTCGGGCAAGGTTCCGGCGGCGATCCATGTCGCCCCCGAGGCGCTGGATGGCGGGCTGATGGCAAAGGTGCAGACCGGCGACTTGGTGCGCGTGGATGCGGTGAACGGTGTGCTGGAAGTGCTGGAAGATGGCATCGAGGACCGCGCCCCGGCCACGCCGGATCTCAGTGCGAATTCCCACGGCATCGGACGCGAGCTGTTCGAAGTGTTCCGCGGCAGCGTCGGCCCGGCGAGCAGCGGTGCTGGCGTGGTGGTTTAAGGAGAGCGACATGACCCCGAGCGAAGCAAGCGCCCAGGCGCGCGATATCTGTGGTCTGGCGCCGGTCATCCCGGTGCTGGTCATCCATGATCTGGCCCACGCACGGCCCCTGGCCGAGGCGCTGGTCGCGGGCGGTTTGCCCGCTTTGGAGGTGACGCTGCGCACCCCCGTGGCGCTCGAGGCGATTGCCGAGATGGCAGCGGTCGAAGGCGGGGTCGTCGGGGCAGGGACCCTGCTGACCCCTGCGGATGTGGCGGCGGCCAAGGCGGCTGGCGCGCTCTTCGGGGTTTCGCCGGGGGCGACGCCGACATTGCTGGACGCGGCCGAGGCTGCGGATCTGCCGATGCTGCCCGGCGCGGCGACCTCGACCGAGGTGATGGCCTTGCTGGAGCGTGGCTACACGGTGCAGAAGTTCTTTCCCGCCGAGGCCAATGGCGGCGCGCCCGCGCTGAAATCCATAGGCGCGCCCCTGCCGCAGGTGTCGTTCTGCCCCACTGGGGGCGTGTCTCTGGCCAATGCGCCGACCTATCTGGGCCTGTCCAATACGCTCTGCGTTGGCGGCTCCTGGGTGGCACCAGCGGCGCTGATGGAGGCCGGCGACTGGGACGGGATCACGAAACTGGCGGCAGAAGCGGCAGAATTGCCACGCTGATCCGGCATCCGGCTGCGACAAAATCGCTAAAATCCGTCCGATCCCCGCGCGCGTTACAAAAAAGTCGTTTTTCACTCACGGAACGTTAACGGGGCTCTGGCATCACAGCCGGGCAGATCAGTGGCTACGGTGCGTTTCGTTGCCCGAGGCTATTTCATGTGTGTTCCCGCCTCGCTTATCAGTGGGCTGCTGGTCTGCAATCTGCCCGAAAGGCCGTCCTAGCCCGCCAGATCCGCCCCCAGACGTGTTTGCAGATTGCCGAGATCCGTGCAGACCGTGATCATCTCGCGCAGGCTCGGATTGGCAAAGCCCTGGGCGATCACGTGATCCACCAGATCGATCAGCGGATCCCAGTATCCCTGAATGTTGAGCAGATACAGAGGTTTGTCATGCAGGCCGAGTTGTCGCCAGGTCAGCACTTCGAAAAACTCGTCGAGCGATCCGGCCCCGCCCGGCAGCACGACAATGGCGTTCGAGTTGGTGAACATCACCTTCTTGCGCTCATGCATGGTCTCGGTGATGACGAAGCGGCTGAGGTCGGTTTTGCCCACTTCCATCTCCAGAAGATGGGTTGGAATGACCCCGAACGTGTCGCCCCCGGCCTCCTGACAGGCGCGGGCGACATGGCCCATGAGCCCCACATCTCCGGCACCGTAGACCAGCTGATGGCCCGCCTTGGCCAGCCAGCCGCCAAGCGCCGTTGCGGCGGCTTCATAGGCAGGGTCGCGGCCCGGGCGGGCCCCGCAAAAGACACATATCGAGGCCATATTTTTCATCTCCGGGGCTGTCTGCACTGTTACACGCCTGTGTGATTGACCCTTTCCCCTTTGTAAACATGTGCATAAGGTACCGTATCTCGCAAAACGCATATGCCTTGCCCGTCATCACCGGGGATGCGCATGCAAAACCGGAGAGCGGAGATGGGCAGAAGCCATTCACGGACAGCGCGAGGCGGCGGGATGAGCCAGATCCTGTCCGGAGGTCTGACGGCGGCCGTTCTGGTGCTGGCGGGGCTGCTGGCCTGGGGCGTGCTGAGCCCGGATCCGGAGGACGCGCCTGAGACGGCAGCGTTGGATCCGGCGCCTGAAACCGCGTCTAACCCCGCCCCCGAGGTAAGACCCGAGACGAGGTCCGAGGCCGTCACTGACACGACACCTGTTAGGCCCCCCGCTCCGCCCGCAAAAGTTGAAGAGGCGCCGCAACCGGCCCCCACCGAGAGCGCGGTCGCCCTCGCGGATCCGGCTCCCGAGCCAGCAGAGCCTGAGTTGGCAACCCCCGCGCCGGACCCGCAACCCGCCCCATCTGATACCGCCGGAGCCGTCGACGATGCACCGGCCTTTGACGTGATCCGCGTGGACCCGGCCGGTGGGGCCGTGGTGGCCGGCAGTGCCGCGCCCGGAGAGACGGTCCGCGTCCTTGTGGATGGCGAGATGGTGGCCGAAACGACGGCGGACCGTCGCGGCAATTTCGTGGCTCTGTTCGATCTCGCCCCGTCGCAAGCGGCGCGGTCCATGACGCTCGAGGCCGAATGGACGTCGGGGGCTGTGATGGCCTCGAAGGAAACCGCGCTGGTGTCGCCCTTTGCCGGGCCCATCGCCCAAGCGCCTGCGGCCCCGCAGGCGATCCTGCGCGCCGATGCCACGCTGCCCCCGTCAATCGAGACCGAGCGTCCCCGGACGGCGGGACAGAGCGCGTCCGCGCTGTCCGATACGGACAGCGCCACGACCCCCGAAACCGCGCCGGAGCAAACCTTGGTCGCCGAAGCGCCGCAGGTGGTGATCGTCTCCGAGGCCGGAGTTGCGCGCCCCGCCGCTCCACGCGCGCAGCCCGCGCGCCCGGGAGTGCCGCAATCGCGCAACGTGGTGATCGATACGATCTCCTATGATGCGGGGGGCGAGGTCATCCTGCTGGGACGGGCCGTGCCGGGACGCGAGGTGCGGATCTATCTCAACAATGCACTGGCCCACCGGGCCTCCGTCGCCGAGGCCGGGATCTGGCAGGCGCGGGTGACAGGCATCAAGAGTGGGCTCTACACCTTGCGCGCCGATGAGGTGGACGCCAATGGCGCCGTGCTGTCCCGGTTCGAAACGCCGTTCGAGCGGGCGATCCCCGAAGATGCGGTGCGCGCCGCCGCCGCTACCCAATCCGCCGAGCAACCCGCAGACGAGAGCACCGTCGTCCCCGCAGATGCCGCACCCACCGAGCCCGAGGGCACCGAGACTGCGCGCTCCGTCGCGGGGATCGTGACCGTGCAGCCGGGCTTCACCCTGTGGCAGATCGCGCGGGAGAATTACGGCGAGGGCACCCAGTTCGTCCGGGTGTTCGACGCCAATCGCGACCGGATCCGCAATCCGGACCTGATCTATCCCGGTCAGGTCTTTACGGTGCCCGAGCCCTAAGCCCTCTGGCCTTCCGCCCGCGCACTGTCTAGGTTGCCGCCCATGCGCGGTGCCCGACTTTCTGACGATCCCAGTGACAGTGAAACACGACGTTCCGGCTGGATGGTGATCCGCCGCGTGGCCCCCTATCTCTGGCCCGACAGCATGCCTTGGGTGAAACGCCGGGTGGTGCTGGCCATGGCAGCGCTGGTCATGGCCAAGCTGATCGCCGTGGGCACGCCCTTTTTCTACAAACTCGCCGTGGATGCGCTCGCGGGGGATGCGCCTTCGGGGCCGATGCTGCTGGCGGTGGGGGCGGTCGGGCTGACCGTGGCCTATGGCATGGCCCGGCTGATGACCGTGGGCTTCCAGCAGCTGCGCGATGTCATCTTTGCCAAGGTCGGGCAACGTGCGCTGCGCACGCTCGCGCTCGAGACCTTTACCCATATTCACCGGCTGTCCATGCGCTATCACATCACGCGCAAGACCGGCGGGCTCAGCCGGATCATCGAGCGCGGGGTGAAAGGGGTCGAGTTCCTCTTGCGGTTCATGCTGTTCTCGATCGGGCCGCTGATCCTCGAGCTTTCGCTCATCTCGATCATCCTGTTCGTCTATTTCGATGCGAGCTACCTGCTGGTCGTGGCGGCCACCATCGCGCTCTATGTGGCGTTCACCTTCAAGGTCACGGAATGGCGCGTGCGGATCCGGCGCGAGATGAACCGGCAGGACACCGACGCGAACCAGAAGGCCATCGACAGCCTGCTCAATTTCGAGACCGTCAAGTATTTCGGGGCCGAGCGGCGTGAGGCGGAGCGGTATGACGGCGCCATGGAGGGCTATGAAGCCGCCGCCCTGCGCACGAGTTATACGCTGGGCTTTCTGAATTTCGGCCAGTCCGTCCTGATCACCTCGGGACTGGTGGGGGTAATGGTCCTCGCCGCGTTCGGGGTGCAGCGCGGGGATCTGACCGTGGGCGATTTCGTCATGGTGAATGCCTATATGCTGCAGATCACCCAGCCGCTGAACTTCCTTGGCACGGTGTATCGCGAGATCCGGCAGGCGCTGATCGATATGGGCGACATGTTCGACCTGCTGGAGCAGCCCGCCGAGGTTCAGGACAAGCCGGACGCCCCCGAGATCCGCGTGACGGGCGGCGAGGTGGTGCTGGAGGACGTGGTCTTTGGCTATGACGCCGCGCGGCCCATCCTCAAGGGAGTCAGCCTGCGCGTGGGGGCCGGGCAGACCATCGCCATTGTCGGGCCCTCGGGATCGGGCAAATCGACCATCGGACGGCTGCTCTTCCGGTTCTACGATGTCTCGGAGGGCGCGCTGCGGATCGACGGACAGGATGTGCGCGACATCACGCAGGAGAGCCTGCACGCACAGATCGGCGTCGTGCCCCAGGACACGGTGCTCTTCAACGACACGATCTACTACAACATCGCCTATGGCCGCCCCGACGCGAGCCGTTCCGAGATCGAGGCGGCGGCGCGGGCCGCGAAGATCCATGACTTCATCCAGACATTGCCCGAGGGCTACGAGACCAAGGTGGGCGAGCGCGGACTGAAACTGTCCGGTGGAGAGAAGCAGCGGGTCGGCATCGCGCGGACGCTTCTCAAGGATCCGCCGATCCTGCTGCTGGATGAAGCGACCTCCGCGCTTGATAGCGAAACGGAGCGGGATATTCAGGACAGCCTTGCCGCCATGGGCGAGGGGCGTAGCGTGATCATGATCGCGCACCGGCTTTCCACGGTGGTCGAGGCGGATCTGATCATTGTGCTGGAAAACGGCGTGGTGGTGGAACAGGGCACCCATGAGGCCCTTGTGGGCGCTGGCGGGCGCTACGCCGCCATGTGGACGCGGCAGCTGTCAGAGCCGGATGCGGATGCAGCGTAAGCGTGGGCGCAGGTCGGTTTGCTGGGCGGCCAAGCGCGCGCGGGTCTGCAAATGCCGGAACGGGGGCTTGCATCTCCGGGCGGTATGGGTTTGAGAAACCGGCAAAAAAAAGGGCCGAGCATAAGCTCGGCCTAAGTCCAACAGGGAGGTATAGAACAACATGCCGTTGTCCTATGCACATCAGATAGGACGCGCCTCATTTTCGATCAAGAATGAAAAATGCCGCAGGTGCGCAATTCCGCTATGACGGAATTGCATAGCTACTCGTCGACATCCCGTTTTGCGCGCCGATAGGCGATGACTTCCTCGGCCACGAAGTCGCGAAACGCCTCGATTCGCTTGGAGTGGCGAAGCTCCTCGGGATAGGCGAGAAAGACCGGGACATCGCTGCTTTCAAAGTCCGGGATGACCTGTTCGAGCTGCGGAAAGTCGGTGACGAGGTAATCCGGCAGAACCCCGATCCCGAGATCGTTGATCACCGCCTGCAGCACTCCGAAATAATTGTTCACCATCAACGAGTGGGTGACATCGTTGTTGAAGATCTCGCGCACGAGCAGCCCGCCCGCGCTGACCTGAGCGCTGTCGCTGTTCTGGCAGATGATCCGGTGGTCCGAGATGTCGCTGATCTTTGACGGGCGGCCATTGCGCGCCAGATAGCTCGGCGACGCATAGAGCCGCATGCGGATCGTCATCAGCTTCTTGCGGATCAGATCCGCCTGGCTTGGCTCCTTCATGCGGATGGCCACATCGGCCTCGCGCATGGGCAGGTCGAGCACGCGCTCTTCGAGCATCAGATCCACGTTAAGGTCCGGGTAGCGCTCATAGAGCCGCGAAAGGCGCGGAGCGAGCCAAAGAGAGCCAAACCCGATCGTGGTGGTCACACGGAGCTGGCCAAAGACCTCCTCCTCGCTGTCCCGGATCCGGGCCGAGGCGGCTTCGAGCCGTTTGGACATGGCCGCCGTGGCATCGAACAAAAGCTCGCCCTGTTCGGTCAGGATCAGACCACGCGCATGGCGGTGAAAGAGGATCGTGTTGAGGCTTTCCTCAAGGGCGCGGATCTGGCGGCTGACGGCCGATTGGCTCAGATGCAGGGAATCGCCCGCATGTGTCAGGCTGCCCGCATCCGCGACCGCGTGGAAGATCCGCAGTTTGTCCCAATCCATGGTCCGATAATGTCCCTGTGAGTTGCATTTTGCGCTAACAGTTACCCGCAAGGGGGCTCTGCGCGCAATGAAGTCTTTGGCGCGAAATTGATTTTGTAGGTCAGGAATTTTGACCTACATTAAGATCAGCTTTGACCGTCTGGGAGGGTTCGCGATGAGTTTGCTTGAGGTTCACCTGTCCGATCGTCTGGATCTGGAGGCGTCGCCCGTGCTGCTGAATGGCACGCAGGCGCTGGTCCGGTTGACCCTGATGCAGGCCGCCCGGGACCGCGCCGCGGGGCTCGACACCGCGGGTTACGTGACCGGCTATCGCGGCTCACCGCTGGGCGCGGTGGACCAACAGATGGGCCAGAATATCGACACGCTGCGTGCGGCCGGGATCGAATTTGAGCCCGGTCTCAACGAGGATCTGGCCGCCACGGCGGTTTGGGGCACCCAACAGGCTGAGCTGCGCGGCGAGGGGCGGCATGATGGCGTCTTTGGCATGTGGTATGGCAAGGGGCCCGGCGTGGACCGCACTGGCGACGTCATGAAGCACGCCAATCTCGCCGGCACGTCGCCCAATGGCGGTGTGATTTTCGTGATGGGGGATGACCACACGGGCGAAAGCTCCACCACCTGCCACCAGTCGGAATTCGCCTTGCTCGACGCCTATATGCCGGTCCTGTCACCTGCGGGCGTGCAGGAGATCCTGGATTACGGCCTCTTCGGCTGGGCGCTCAGCCGTTATGCCGGGGTCTGGGTCGGGCTGAAGGCCATGAAGGACACGGTGGAGGCAACGGCGGTGGTGGATGGCCGCGCGGATCGGATGCGCTTCGTGACGCCGGATTTCGCCATGCCCGAGGGTGGCCTGAACATTCGGCTGGTGGATGGCTGGACTCAGCAGGAAGAACGGCTGATCTCGCAAAAGCGCTATGCCGCCGAGGCGTTTGGCCATGCTAACCGGATCGACAAGCGGGTGCTCGGCAAGCCCGGGGCCAAGATCGGGTTCGTGGCGGCGGGCAAGAACTGGCTCGATCTGAGCCATGCCATGGACCTTCTGGGCATCGATGCGGCGCGGGCCGAGGCGCTCGGCGTGACCACCTACAAGGTCGGCATGACATGGCCGCTCGATCGCAAGGGGTTCCTCGACTGGGCCGAGGGGCTGGACCTGATCGTGGTGGTCGAGGAGAAGCGCAAGCTGCTGGAGGTGCAGGTCAAGGAGACGATCTTCAACAACCGGCGCGGGCGGCGGGTCTATGGCGGCGAGAAGGCCCCGGGCGAGGTTCTCTTCCCGGCCTATGGCGCGCTCGACCCGGTGACGATTGCCGAGACCCTCGGGCAGGTCCTGATCGAGGAGGGGCGCGGCTCGGAACCGCTGGAAAGCGCGCTCGCCCGCCTGACCGAGGCCAAGCGCGCGGACAATGCAGCGGACCTGGCCCAGCGGACGCCCTATTTCTGCTCAGGCTGCCCGCACAACACCTCGACCAAGGTGCCCGAGGGGGCCCATGCCTTTGCCGGGATCGGCTGTCACTACATGGCGCTCTGGATGGATCGCGATACGGCCGGGTTCACTCATATGGGCGGCGAGGGGGCTAACTGGATCGGAGAGGGCAAATTCTCGACCCGCGATCACGTGTTCCAGAATATCGGCGACGGAACCTATAACCATTCGGGCATTCAGGCGATCCGTGCCGCCCATGCGGCCCATGCCAACATCACCTACAAGATCCTGTTCAACGACGCGGTGGCGATGACCGGCGGGCAGACCAATGATGGTGGGCTCGATGCCGCGCGCATCGCGTGGGAGCTCAAGGGGATCGGCCTGCGCCATATCCACATCGTCTATGATGAGAAGGAAGAGATCGATTTCTCGGCCTTTCCCGGCGATCTGCCCCGCAGCGGCCGGGACGACCTGATGGCGGTGCAGGAGGATCTTGCCAAGACCAAGGGCGTTTCCGCGATCCTCTATATCCAGACCTGCGCCGCCGAAAAGCGTCGGCGTCGCAAGCGCGGGCTCTTTCCCGATCCGGACAAGCGGGTCTTCATCAATACGGATGTCTGCGAGGGCTGCGGCGATTGCGGGGTGCAGTCCAACTGCGTGGCCATCGTCCCGGAAGAGACCGAGCTGGGCCGCAAACGGGCGGTGGATCAATCCGCCTGCAACAAGGATTTCAGCTGCCTCAAGGGGTTCTGCCCCTCCTTTGTCACTGTCGAAGGTGCCACCCTGCGCAAGGCGGCGACTGCCGAGGTCGAGATCGGCGTGCTGCCCGCGCCGGTACTGCCCGCGATCTCGGGGACCCATAACCTGCTGATCACCGGGGTTGGCGGCATGGGCGTGGTGACCATCGGGGCCACGCTCGCCATGGCCGCGCGGCTCGAGGGGAAGGGCGTAGGCATGATGGAGATGGCCGGTCTCGCCCAGAAGGGCGGCGCGGTACAGATCCACTGCCGGATCGCGGACCGCCCCGAAGACATCACGGCGGTGCGCGTCTCGGTGGGCGAAGCGGACGGTGTGATTGGCGGCGATCTGGTGGTCACGGCCAGCGGCAAGGTGCAGGGCATGATGACCCAGGGCCGGACCCGCGCGGTGGTCAACAGCCACGAGATTGTGACCGGCGATTTCACCCGGGATCGGGAGTTCCGCATCCCCGGCGCGGACCTGCAGGTCTCGTTGCAGGCTCGGCTGGGGGCGGAGGGCGTGGACTTCTTCGACAGCTCCGCATTGGCGCGCAAGCTTCTGGGGGACTCAATCTTTTCGAACATGCTCATGACGGGCGCCGCATGGCAGCGCGGGTTGATCCCGCTCAGCCGGGACGCGATCCTTCGGGCGATCGAGCTCAACGGTGCGGCAGTGGAGCGGAACAAAACCGCTTTCGACTATGGCCGCTGGGCGGTGCTGAACCCCGACGCGGCGGCGCGCTTGTTGAGCGCAGAGGTGGTGGCGCGGCCCAAGACCCTCGCCGAAAAGATCGCCTTTCGCGAGGAGCATCTGCGCCATTATCAGTCCGCGCGTCTGGCCCGGAAATACCGCCGCGCGGTCGATGCGGTTGCCGATCCCACACTGCAGGAGGTTGTCGCGCTCAACTACCACAAGGTCTTGAGCTACAAGGATGAATACGAGGTCGCGCGGCTTCTGCGCGAGACCGCCGCCAAGGCGGCGGACAGCTTCGACGGGGATCTCAAGCTGACCTATCATCTGGCACCGCCGCTCCTGTCGCGGACGGGCAAGGATGGGCGCCCGGTCAAGCGCGCCTTGGGGGCGTGGATCGAAAAGCTCTATGGGCCGCTTGCGGCGATGAAGATCCTGCGGGGCACACCGCTGGATCCATTCGGCTATACCGAAGAGCGGCGGCGGGAGCGGGCCTTGATCAAGCTTTACGAGGCGGATCTGGCCAAGGTGCAGGCGGGGCTGAGCCCGGCGCGGGCCGATGCGGCGGCGGCCCTGTTGGGCTGGCCGGATATGGTGCGCGGTTTCGGCCCGGTGAAGGCGCAGGCCGAGACCGCCATGCGTACCCGTCGCGAAGAGCTCTGGCTGGCTTTCGAGGCGGCGGAAACCGGGATGGCCCAGGCTGCGGAATAAGCTTGGAGCTGTCCGCCCAGTTGCGGTACAGGAAACGTCAGATCCAGTGGAGCCTGCCATGTCCACATCGCGCGAAGTGGCCCGTGAAATCAGTTATGCGTCCTCTGCCCAGTCGAAAGTGGGGCGGGCCCTGATCCGTGTGACGGAGAATGCCACGGGGCGGCTGCGTCTGATCGAACAGGCGGCGGGCTATGAGCACGAAGTCGCGGCGGGGCGCAATTTCTGGGATGTGATGGCCGAACGTTACAAGCTGTCGCTTGAGGTGATCGGCGGCAGTCTGAGCAACATCCCGTCCGAGGGGCCGCTCGTTTTGATCGCGAACCATCCTTACGGCATTCTCGACGGGCTGATCCTCGGCCAGATCCTGAGCCACCGGCGGGACGCTTATCGGATCCTGGCCCATCAGGTATTTCGCAAGGCGCGCGACCTCGAAAAGATCATCCTTCCCATCAGCTTCGATGAGACGAAGGAAGCCATCGCGCTCAACATCGCCACGCGGAAAGAGGCGCTCTCGTTCCTCGATGGCGGCGGGGCCATCGGGATCTTTCCCGGCGGCACGGTCAGCACCTCGGCCACGCCCTTTGGCTATCCGATGGATCCGGGCTGGCGCAGCTTCACCGCGCGGATGATCGCGAAATCCGAGGCGACCGTGGTCCCGATCTTTTTCGAGGGGCACAACTCGCGGCTGTTCCAGCTGGCGAGCCATCTGCATGCAAATCTGCGCACGGCCCTTTTGATCAAGGAGTTCAAGGCCCGGGTCGGCGGCCCGGTGCGGATCGTGGTGGGCGAGCCGTTGGGGCGCGACGCACTGGCGCCGTATCTGTCAAATCCCAAGGGAATGATGGACTTTCTGCGCGAGGAGACCTATCGCTTGTCGCCACAGCCGTTGCTGGAGCACGGCTATGGGCATGAATTCGAAGACAAGCACAGGATCTGATGGCAGTCGGTGTATTCGATAGCGGCCTTGGAGGGCTGACGGTGCTGGACGCCGTGTCCCGGCGTCTGCCGGAGGTGCCGTTCGTGTATTTCGGCGACAACAAGCACGCGCCTTATGGTGTGCGCGACGCGGACAATGTCTATGACCTGACGACCCATGCGGTGGAAAAGCTGTGGGATGAGGGCTGCGATCTGGTCATTCTGGCCTGCAACACGGCCTCGGCGGCCGCTCTGCGCCGGATGCAGGAGGGCTGGATCCCCGAGGACAAGCGGGTGCTGGGCGTGTTTGTTCCGCTGATCGAGGCCCTGACCGAGCGTCAATGGGGCGACAACTCCCCCCCGCGCGAGGTGGCCGTGAAGCATGTGGCGCTCTTTGCGACCCCAGCGACCGTGTCGAGCCGGGCGTTCCAGCGGGAGTTGGCCTTTCGCGCCATCGGCGTGGATGTGGAGGCGCAGCCCTGCGGCGGGTTGGTCGATGCCATCGAAGACGGGGACATGATCCTCGCCGAGGCGCTGGTGCGGTCCCATGTGGAGGCGCTCAAGCGGCGTATGCCCCATCCGGAGGCGGCGATCCTTGGGTGCACCCATTACCCGCTCATGCAGGAGATTTTTCAGGACGCTCTGGGCGCAGATGTGAAAGTCTATAGCCAGGCGAACCTTGTGGCCGAGAGCCTTGCGGACTACCTGCAGCGGCGTCCCGAGATGTTGGGCGCGGGGCAGGCGTCGGGCTTCCTGACCACCGGGGACATCCAATCGGTGTCCAACAAGGCCACGCAATTCCTCCGACGCAAGATCGAGTTTCGCGCGGCTGAGCCCGCAGCCTCCATCTAAGTCCTATCGCCAGTCAGAGACCACCCATGTTCAATATCGCTATCCTTGGGGCGTCCGGTTACACCGGCGCCGAGCTCGTTCGTCTGATCGCCACCCACCCGCAAATGCGCATCACGGCCCTGTCCGCGGACCGCAAGGCGGGGCAGGCCATGGGGACGGTCTTTCCCCATCTGCGCCATCTGGATCTGCCGGATCTGGTCAAGATCGACGCCATCGATTTCGCGGCCGTGGACCTCGTCTTCTGCGCACTGCCCCACGCCACCAGCCAGGCGGTGATCGCGACATTGCCGACCACCGTGAAGATCGTGGATCTGTCGGCGGATTTCCGGCTGCGCGACCCGGAGGCCTATGCCAAATGGTATGGCGGGGCCCATGACGCGCTCGATCTGCAGAAGGAGGCGGTCTACGGCCTCACGGAGTTCTACCGGTCCCAGATCCGCGATGCGCGGCTCGTGGCGGGGACGGGGTGCAATGCGGCGACCGGCCAATACGCCCTGCGACCCCTTATCGCGGCTGGCGTGATCGACCTCGACGAGATCATCATCGACCTGAAAACCGGGGTCTCCGGGGCGGGGCGCTCCCTCAAGGAGAACCTGTTGCATGCAGAGCTCTCCGAAGGCTCCCACGCCTATGCGGTGGGGGGCACGCACCGGCATCTGGGCGAGTTCGATCAGGAATTCTCCGAGATTGCGGGGCGCCCTATCCATGTGCAGTTTACGCCGCATTTGTTGCCCGCAAACAGGGGGATACTGGCCACTGTTTATGTAAAGGGCGAGGCGTCCGAGGTCTATGACGCGCTGGCTGACGCCTATGAGGACGAACCCTTTGTCGTGGTTCTGCCGGAGGGGGAGCATCCGTCCACACGCCATGTGCGCGGCTCGAATTTCGTCCATATCGGCGTGGTCGCGGACCGGTTGCCGGGGCGGGTCGTGGTCATCGCGGCGCTCGACAACCTGACCAAGGGCAGCTCGGGGCAGGCGTTGCAGAACGCCAACCTGATGTTAGATATTGAAGAGACGACGGGCCTCATGCTGGCGCCCGTCTTTCCTTGACGCGCCCCTGATCAGCGGAGGCCACCATGCGTGGATTGAAGAAGAAGCGCCGGATCCAGATTCTCGCCATCGCGGCGGTGGCCCTTGCCGTGTCGACGGCGCTGATCGGCTATGCCATGCGCGACGGGATCAACTTCTTTCGGTCGCCCAGTCAGGTGGCCGAAGCCCCGCCGCCCGAGAGCGAGGTGTTCCGCATCGGCGGTCTGGTCGAAGTGGGCACGCTGGTGCGCGGCACCTCCGAGACGATCACCTTCAATGTGACCGATGGCGGCGCCTCGGTGCCGGTGAGCTATACGGGCGTTTTGCCGGATCTCTTTGGTGAGAACGAGGGCACCGTGGCCACAGGCTCGCTGCGAGACGGGGTGTTCGTCGCGACCGAGGTTCTGGCGCGCCATGACGAGACCTACATGCCCAAAGAGGTGATCGACGCGCTGAAAGAGCAGGGCGTCTATCAGGACCCCACCGCCAGCAGCGGTGAGGGCTACGGCACGACCAGCGGCTCCTGACCCTCGCTCCGCGCGCCTGTGCAACGGCCAGCGCGCGGAGAGGTTTATAGAAATTAACCACTCTCGCTGACTCTTCCTGCAAGTTTTAACAAGTGCAGGAGGGCATGCTGTGCGCGATGTCCAACAACTCGCCCGCGAGATCGTCTCCCGCGAAGGGGGCTATGTAAACGACCCCGATGATCCGGGCGGGGCCACAAATTTCGGGGTCACGATCCACACCATGCGCCGTCTCGGGCTCGACCTGACGGGTGACGGGGCGGTGACCGCCGCCGATGTGCGCGCCCTGAGCGAGGCGCAGGCGATCGAGATCTTCATCACCCGCTATTTCAACGCGCCGCGGTTGGGGCTCTTGCCCGAGGCACTGCATGCGACGGTGTTTGACATGTATGTCAACGCCGGCAGCAACGCGATCAAGATCCTCCAGCGGCTCTTGCGGGATATGGGGCTTGATGTGGCTGTGGATGGCGTGATGGGGCCCCAGACGGCCAAGGCTGCCCATGCGGCCCATGACGCGGCCCCGTCCCATCTGGTCGATGCCTATGGGATTGCCCGGCGGAACTATTACTACCGGATTGGCGACGGGCGCGCGGCCTCGCGGAAATACGCGCGGCGTCGGGATGGCGGCAAGGGCGGCTGGATCACCCGCGCCGAAGAGTTCATCTCGCCGCGCTTTCACCTGACGGAGGCCGAGCATCGCGCTCGGGTCGCGGCATGGGCGTGATCGAGCGGCTGTTCAGCTTCGTCTTCGGCGATGGCAGCAAGGCCGTCAAAGAGACGATCGAGATCTTTCGCGAGAATGCCGAGGCCGGAGCAGAGCGCGAGCATGCCCTGACCACCGGTGCGCTGGCGCAGTTCGCCTCGGAGTTCGCCCATAGCCGCGCGAGCCGGTTTGACCGTGTGATTGACGGTCTCAACCGGGTGCCGCGTCCGGCGCTGGCCTTCGGAACGCTGGGGCTCTTTGTGTCGGCCATGGCGGATCCCGCGTGGTTCGCCGCCCGGATGGAGGGGATGGCGCTTGTGCCCGAGCCGCTCTGGTGGCTGCTGGGGGCGATCGTGTCCTTCTATTTCGGCGCGCGGCATCAGTCGAAATCCCAGGATTTCCAGAAATCTATCACCAAGACCGTGGCGCTCGCCAAGGCAGCGCGCCCGCCCGCGCCGGCGGCCCCGCAAGAGGCCGCAGAGCCCGAGGGCAACGCCGCCCTCGCCGAGTGGAGGGCCCAGTCATGAACGAGGATTGGGCGCGCAGCATCGAGAACCGGCTCAACATCCTCGAGACGCGCAACGCGGTCGAAGAGGTGCACCGGATCAATGTCGAGAGCCGCCTCACGGCCATAGAGGACACGCTGAAATGGCTGGTACGGCTGATCATCGGGGCGTTCCTGTTGGCTCTGTTGGCTTATGCCCTGAAGGGAGGGTTTCTCCATGGCTAGGAGCTTGATGGCCGTCTTCTTCGGCATGCTGTTTCTGTTTTTCAGCTATTTCGGTGGGCAGATCGAAGGCCGGCTTTTTCCGGTGATCGAACAGACCGTGCTCACCCATGTGGAGCAGGACGCTCATAACCGCAGCCTGGTCTGGGGCCATGCCATGCGGTTGCGCGACTGCTCCTTCGTGCGGCTGGAATGGCGGATCGGGACACCGGCACATTACGCGGTGGTTGATGTGGTCTTTCTGGATGCGTCGGAGCTGGGCGAGGGCGGGGGCTATGATTTCGGCCCCTGGAAGGTGCATGCGACGCCGGATCAGGTGCTGAACCGCAGTTTCGCCACCGTGGTCCATCGCTGTCACCCGCTCTGGACCACAGAGACCATCTTCTGGCCCATGGCCGAGTGACCGGAACCGGGGCGCGGCAAAAATGACCCAGCGTCCCGCTTCCCCGTGCCGCCCGGGCTGATACTCTGCGCCGCGACACAGAGCCTTCGAGGAGCGCGGCATGACCTATCAGACCATCGAGTTGACCCTGGAGGACGGGATCGGGGTGCTGACCCTGAACCGGCCCGACGTGATGAACGCGCTGAATTCGCAGATGCGCGCCGAGATCACCGATGCGGTCAAGCTGGCGGGCACCGAGGCGCGGGTTCTGGTGCTGACCGGGGCGGGCAAGGCGTTCTGCTCGGGACAGGATCTGGGCGACCGGGCCACGGCGGCCAATCTCGATCTGGAACGGACCCTGCGCGACGAATACGTGCCGATGCTGCGCGCGATCTTTGACTGCCCGGTCCCGACGATTTCGGCGGTGAACGGGCCTGCGGCGGGGGCAGGGGCCAATCTCGCGCTTTCGGCGGATGTGGTGATCGCGACCGAGTCGGCGGTCTTCCTGCAGGCTTTCACGCGGATCGGCCTGATCCCGGATGCGGGCGGGACCTATTGGCTGCCGCGTCAGATGGGGTTCGCCAAGGCGATGGGCGCGGCGCTGTTTGCCGACAAGATCACTGCCCGTCAGGCGGATGACTGGGGCATGATCTGGGAAGCCGTGGCCGATGACGAATTCGACGCCCTCTGGCGCGGGCGGGCCGCCCATCTCGCCAAGGGGCCGACCGCGGCCTATGGGGCGGTGAAGGAAGCCCTGCGCGACAGTTTCAACAATGACCTCGAAGGCCAGCTCGCGCTCGAGGCGCGGTTGCAGGGCAATATGGGCCATACCCGTGATTTCCGCGAAGGGGTGCTCGCCTTCCTCGAAAAACGCCCGGCCTCCTTCGAAGGGCGCTGAGCCGCGCCCGCGCCCCCGGTTCCGGGGGCGCCTTCCGGCCCGGCTGGCGAGACGCTCAGTCGCGCCCCTTGCCAGCAAAGCGCGGCAGCATGGCGGAGAAATCCTTGTCGCCCGCACCCTCCTCCTCGACGAACTGCCCATAGAGGGCCGTGGCCGCAGCTCCCATGGGCGTGTCGGCCTCCGCATCCTCGGCGGCTTGCTGGCTCAGGCGCAGATCCTTGAGCATGAGGGCGGCAGCAAAGCCGGGCGCGTAGTCGCGATCGGCGGGGCTTTCGGGGCCCACGCCGGGGGCGGGGCAATAAGCGTTCATCGACCAGCTGTAGCCCGAAGAGGTCGAGACCACGTCGAACATCGCTTGCCGGTCGAGTCCCAGTTTATCGGCCAGGGCAAAGGCCTCGCAGGTGGCGATCATGGTCACGCCGAGGATCATGTTGTTGCAGATCTTGGCGGCCTGGCCATTGCCCGCCGCCCCGCAATGCACGGCCTTCTGGCCCATGATGTCAAAGAGCGGTGCGGCCGTGGCAAAGGCAGCTTCATCGCCGCCCACCATGAAGGTCAGCGTCCCGGCACTGGCCCCGCCTGTTCCGCCCGAGACCGGTGCGTCCAGCGCCCCGAGCCCGGCCTCGGCCGCCTGTGCCGCCACGGCCCGGGCCGAGGCCACATCCACGGTGGAACAATCCAGCAGAACCGCCCCCTTGGTCATCGCGGGCAGGATCTCGGCGGCAACCGCGCGCAGGATCGCGCCATTGGGCAGCATGGTGATCACCACTTCTGCTCCGCTGGCCGCTTCGGCGGCACTGGCCGCCGCGCTGAGCGCCTCGGGGACCGTGCCCGCCACGTCGAAGCCTGTCACCGTATGCCCCGCCGCCGCGAGGTTCTGGGCCATGGGCGCACCCATATTGCCGAGGCCGATAAATCCGATCTTCATGGGGTCTCTCCGTCAAATGTGAGCTCGTTTGCGCCGAGCGGGGCGATCATCTCGGCCACGCGGGCCTCGGACACGGCGTCCAGACTGTCATGCTGCCAACGCGGATTGCGATCCTTGTCGATCACCTGGGCGCGGATCCCTTCGAGGAAATCCCCGTGCTCGGCCGCGCGCCAGGTCCAGCGGTACTCGGCCTGCAAGGCGGCCCGCAGGCTGCCCCCCTTGGCGGCCCGTATCAGCGCCAGCGCACAGGCCGCCGAGAGGGGCGCGGCCCGGCCAAGGCCGAGCAGCGCGTTCTCGGCAAACTCCGTGCCCTGCGCGCGCAAGGCTTCGGCCACGGCCGCGCCACTCTCCTGATCGAAGGCGGCGTCAATCTCGGCCTGATAGGGGGCGATCCGTGGCTCTGGCGGGGAGGTGCAGGCAGCGACAAGCGCAGCCACATCGCCGCCGGCCACAAGCGCGGCCTTGGCGGCCTCCCAATCGGCCTCGGGCATGTAATGGGACGCGAACCCGGTCAGGATCGCGTCGCCGGGCCCCATCCGTGCGCCGGTCATGCCGTAATACGCGCCAAGATGCCCCGGCGCCCGGGCCAGCAGATAGGTCCCGCCCACATCCGGGATCAACCCGATCCCGCATTCCGGCATGGCGATCTGGCTGCTCTCGCCGACGATCCGGTGACTGCCATGGCAACCCACGCCGACGCCGCCGCCCATGGTGAACCCCTGCAGGAACGAGATCACCGGCTTGGGATATTCCGCGATCCGGGCATTCATCCGGTACTCGTCGTACCAGAAGGTGCGGCCGTAGCTGTAATCACCCTTGGTGCCGGTCTCGTACATCTCGACGATGTCCCCCCCGGCGGAGAAGGCCTTGGGCCCATCCCCTTCGATCAGAACCAGGGTGATCTCCGGATCTTCCTGCCAGCCGAGCAGCGCGGCATCGATCGCGCGGCACATCTCGTAGGTCAGCGCGTTCAGGGCCTGAGGCCGTTGCAGCGTGATCCGCCCGGCGACCCTGTCCTGGCGGATGGTGATATCGCTCATGCTCGGGCCGAGAGCAGGGCGCGCGCCACGAGGACGCGCATGATTTCGTTGGTCCCTTCGAGGATCTGATGGACCCGCAGATCGCGCACCAGCTTCTCGATGCCGTAATCGGCCAGATAGCCGTAGCCGCCATGGAGTTGCAGGCATTGATCCACGATCTTGCTGCCGCATTCGGTCACGAATTTCTTGGCCATGGCGCAATGGGTCGAGGCGTCGGGCGCGCCGGTATCAAGCTTCCATGCGGCTTGGCGCAGGAAGACGCGGGCTGCCTGCAACTCGATCTCCATATCCGCGAGGCGGAATTGCAGACCCTGAAACTGATCGATCGAGCTGCCAAAGGCCTTGCGCTCGCCCATATAGGCGAGTGTCGCGTCCAGCGCGGCTTGCGCGGCGCCGAGCGAGCAGGCCGCGATGTTCAGCCGCCCGCCATCGAGCCCCATCATCGCATAGCGAAACCCGTGGCCTTCTTCGCCGAGCAGGTGGTCGGCGGGGACCGGGCAATCGTCCATCTGGACCTGCCGCGTCGGCTGGGACCGCCAGCCCATCTTGTCTTCGAGCCCGCCAAAGGACAGGCCCTCGGTACCATCCTCGATCACCAGCGCCGAGATCCCCTTGGGGCCGGCATCGCCCGTGCGCGCCATGACAATATAGGCGTCCGAGTATCCGCCGCCGGAGATGAAGGCCTTGGTCCCGGTCATCCGGTAGCCTTCATTCGTGCGCTCGGCCCGGGTTTTCAGCGCGGCTGCATCCGAGCCCGAGCCGGGCTCGGTCAGGCAGTAGGAAAAGAAGGTCTCCATGCTCAGGGCGCGGGGCAGGAATTTCTCTTTGATCGGGTCCGCGCCAAACTTGTCCAGCATGGCTGCGCACATGTTGTGGATCGACAGGAAGGCCGCGACCGAGGGGCAGGCCATGCTGAGGGCCTCGAAGACCAGTGTCGCATCCAGCCGGGTCAGGCCCGCACCGCCACTTTCCTCGGAAACATAAAGCCCGCCAAAGCCGAGCTGGGCCAGTTCGGGCCAGAGCTCCTTGGGGATCGTGCCGTCCTTTTCCCAGGCCAGGGCGTTCGGGGCGATCCGATCGCTGCCGAAATCGCGCGCCATGTCAAAGATCGCGGATTGCTCTTCGCTCAAGGCAAAATCCATCTCACCCCTCCCTGGTGAATTGAACACTTGTTCACTTAACGCCATCCGAGCCGATCATGCAACCGGGCTGGGCTGATAACCTCTGCGTCAGAGGGTCCTCAGAGATCGTTATGGAGCTCGTCGATCAGGTGGCGGACCACGCCGTCAATCGCTCCTGACGTTGACGCGCCATGGTCCAGAGCCTGTGGTCGTCCCGCGCGCTGCCGATCGGAGTCGAAGCCACTCTGGGCAACCTGGCGCAGCCGCTCCACCTCTGCCAACCCGCCAAGGGCCGCGGCGGCAAGGCGACTGGACACGACTGCAAGAGATGAACCGGTGCAGCAAGCTGGACGTGCATGGAACGGGGGCGCGCCATCTTTGTTCCCAGACCAGCCATGTAGATACCAAGGTCGCGCCGCGCGTCCGTGGTTGTTTTGCCAATGCTTCATACATCTGCTACGCTTGCGCTCTGAAGTAACGCGCTTTTTCCAAATTGAGTTTGCACGCGTTATAGTGGCAGAGGAAATCGAGATGCGCAAAATCATCCCTGCGGGTGCCGCCCTTCTGGCGGGCCTGTTTGCTTTCGGGCCATCCTGGGCCATCACCTGCACCGACTCAATGGTCACCGGCAGCAACGCCTGCATTGACAGTGGAGTTTTAGGGTCCGGCCCCGGAGGCAACCCACAGGACAGCTACGTCAATCCCTTCGGCGATAACAAAGAGTGGACTGTCTTCGATTGGCGCGTGGGCGATCCGCAGCTCGAGGGCAGTGAGACAGAGATCACCTTTGGCGATTGGATCATTTCGCCCAATGACGGTGCGTCCTTTGCCGGGGATACCAAGTCGGGGACGTGGTCGGTGAACGCATGGCCGACGAACTACGACGATGTGGCCTTTGCCTTCAAAGGCGGCAGCGGCTTTGCGCTGTTCCGGATGGATACCTCGGGCGAGACGTCCGGCGACTGGATGCTCGACAAGGGACTGTCGAATTTCCGGGTGTTCACCACGGTGTCCGACCCCAATGCACCGCCGATCCCCGATATTCCGTCGCAGGTGCCTCTACCGGCGGCCGCATGGTTGCTGCTGGGGGGGCTGGGCATACTAGGGTCCGCCAAGCGTTGGGCCCGCACCTGACGCGCAGCGGCTGAAAACCAGCCCAGGGGGGACCGGGTTCAGAGATCCCGGTGGAACTCTTCGATCAGGTGGCGGGTGACCGCATCCATCGCCTCGGCCTTGCTGGACCCCTGTGCCAGCGCATCGTCGCGCACCGCGCGCTGGCGATCCGCGCTGGAGCCGTCCCGGGCGATCTCGCGCAGGCGCTCCACCTCGGCGCGCGCCCCAAGCGCATCGGCATCCTCGCCCACCAGCTCGATCAGCTCCTCGACCAGATCGCGGCTTTCGACCACGCTGCCCCGGCCGAAATCGATCAGGCTGCCCTTGGCCCCATAGCGTTGCGCGCGCCAGCGGTTCTCGGCAATCAGGAACCGGTCATAGGCGCGCCAGCGCATGTTGCGGGTCTTGAGCCCCCAGAGCATCCGCATCAGGGCCTGGGTCGCGGCGGCAATGCTGAGCGTGTCCTCCAGCCGGGGGCAGACATCGCAGATCCGGCTTTCGAGGGTCGGGAAACGGTGCGAGGGGCGCAGGTCCCACCAGATCTTGGTGCTGTCCTCGATCAGGCCGAGATTGACCAGCACATCCACCGCGCGCTGATACTCCGCCCAGGAGTTGAAGACCGGCGGCAGACCCGTGCGCGGCAGGTTGTCGAACACCGTCAGCCGGTAGGATGCGAGCCCGGTATCGCGCCCCTTCCAAAAGGGGGACGAGGCCGACAGCGCCAGCAGATGCGGCAGGAAATACGAGAATTGCGGCAAGAGGTCGATCCGGGTGTCATCGCTCTCGATGCCCACATGGACATGCATGCCGCAAATCAACAACCGCTCGGCCACGCCCCCCAGATCCTTCTGCAGGGCGTTGTAGCGCTCCTTGTCCGTGTGGTGCTGCTCGGCCCAATCCGCGCTGGGATGGCAGGAGGCCGCAATCGGGGCGAGGTTGAACCGCGCGGCCTCGGCGGCCACGGTGCTGCGCAAGCGGCGCAGGTCGTCGCGCGCCTCGGCGATGGTGGCGCAAACCCCGGTGCCGATCTCGATCTGGCATTGCAGGAATTCCGGGCTCACCTGTCCTTCGAGCTTGGCGCTGCAGGCCTCCATCAGGGCCTCGGGGGCTTCGGCAAGCCGCAGGCTGTCGCGGTCCACGAGCAGGTATTCCTCCTCGATGCCGAGGGAGAAGGCGGGGCTCGACATGGTGCCGGATGCGGGGCTGGACGTGGGCGTGGACATGGGGCGGGGCCTCCTTGCGGGCCGGGCGGCGAGGGCGGGCGGACGCGGTCCGGGTCAAAACCTGGCATCCGCAGATGTATCCGGCAGACTGTCCTGCCCGGGCGCCGACATCAAGAAATTAAGCGTCTCGGGGTCCACCCGCCAAGGAGAGTGGTCGCAATTCGAATCGCTCTGAGGTGGTGCGACTCACCCGCACACCCTTATTTTCTTCGCCAAGTGCACAGAGTTTAAGCCGTTGTTAGCTATGCCTTAAGCAATCCCGGGATAGGCCCGCGGAAGCCGGGGTGACGTAGGGTCATTTTTTCACAAATGACACACAAGCCGTGGCATAATGAAAATACGGAGCAGAGTAAGGTTTGGGTTATGTTTAAAACGTCGATTTACACAGGGGTCATGTTGGCCTTCGCCACGCTGGCCGCACCTGCCGCCGCGTCGACGGTGATCAATCTAACCGGTGGAGAGGTCCTTGGGATCGGCTCCAAGGTCGGGACATTTGATAATGGCACCGTGTCCGGCACGGTCGAGGCCTTTACCGCAGGGTTCTGTGGTGCGCTGTGCAGTCCGGTTCTGACCCAGGACGCATCTGAGGGGATCGGCATTGCCCGCAACGCGTTCGATGATCCGGCCATCGACGCCTTTCAGGCCGAGGCAATTACCTTCGTCTTCGATGAAGAGGTGATTTTCGAGGCGATCGATTTCGGCTTCGTGGATGCGGATGACGATTGGTCGATCACCGTGGATGGCGACACGCTTGTCGACATGAACAACGAGGATCCCTTCATCTCCTTCGGCGGGGTCACGGGGACGACGCTGACCATCAGTGCGTTCTTCGAGTTCCCGGCGGATCTGGTGCTTGGCGAGTTCGATGACTTCAACATCCAGAGCCTCACCGTCTCGGTCATCGATGATCCGACGATCATTCCGCTGCCGGCTTCGGCGGGTCTGCTTTTGGCGGGTCTGGGCGGTCTGGGCTTCGCGCGGCGCCGTCGCCAGCGCTAAGCCCAGCACATTGGCAAAGGATCGAAGCAGCCTCCGGGCTGCTTTTTTCATGCCCGGGACCCGGGCGCGGCACGAAAAAGGGCAGCTCCGCAGAGCTGCCCCGTTCCGTGAGTGTGAGAATGTTCAAGCGGCGTTGTGATTACTCCATCACGGGGATGGAAAACTCGCCGCCTTCCTTGATGCCCGAGGGCCAGCGCGCTGTGACCGTCTTGGTCCGGGTGTAGAACTTGAACGCGTCCGGCCCGTGCTGATTGAGATCGCCGAAGCCGGATTTCTTCCAGCCGCCGAAGGTGTGGTAGGCCAGCGGCACGGGGATCGGTACGTTGACCCCGACCATCCCGATATTGATCCGGTTGGCGAAGTCCCGTGCCGCATCGCCGTCCCGGGTGAAGATCGCGGTGCCATTGCCATACTCGTGGTCCATGGCGAGGCCTAGCGCTTCTTCATAGCTCTGCGCGCGCACGGTCGACAGGACGGGGCCGAAAATCTCTTTGCGGTAGATGTCCATGTCCTTGGTGACGTGGTCGAACAGATGCGGCCCGACGAAGAAGCCATCCTCATAGCCCTGCAGGCTGAAGTTGCGGCCATCGACGACCAGCTTGGCGCCCTGATCGACGCCGGACTGGACCAGCTGTTCGATATTCGCCTTGGCGGCGGCGGTGACCACGGGGCCGTAATCCACATCCGTCCCGGCGGTGTAGGGCCCGACCTTGAGCGCCTCGATCCGCGGCACGAGCTTCTCGATCAGCCGGTCGGCCGTGTCGTCGCCCACGGGCACAGCCACCGAGATCGCCATGCAGCGCTCGCCCGCGGCCCCGTAGCCTGCGCCGACCAGCGCGTCGGCGGCCTGATCCATATCCGCGTCGGGCATGATGATCATGTGGTTCTTGGCACCGCCGAAACACTGCACGCGCTTGCCGTTCGCACAGCCGCGCGAATAGATGTATTCCGCGATCGGCGTGGATCCGACAAAACCCACCGCCTGGATCGTGTCATGGTCGAGGATCGCGTCGACGGCCTCCTTGTCGCCATTCACGACCTGCAGCAGACCATCGGGCAGGCCCGCCTCGGTCAGCAACTCGGCCAGCATCAGCGGCACCGAGGGATCGCGCTCGGACGGCTTGAGGATGAAGGCATTCCCGCAGGCCAGCGCCGGGGCCATCTTCCACATGGGGATCATGGCGGGGAAGTTGAACGGCGTGATCCCGGCCACGACGCCGAGCGCCTGACGCATGGAATACATGTCGATCCCGGGACCGGCGCTGTCGGTGAACTCGCCTTTCAGAAGATGCGGCGCGGCGATGCAGAACTCGACCACTTCGAGCCCGCGCACCACGTCGCCCTTGGCGTCGGGCAGGGTCTTGCCATGCTCGCGGCTCAGGGCCTCGGCCAGCTTGTCCATGTCGCGGTTCAGAAGGCGCACGAATTCCATCAGGACCCGGGCGCGGCGCTGGGGGTTGGTCGCGGCCCAGGCCGGTTGCGCGGCGGCGGCGGCCTGCACGGCGGCGTCGAGCTCGGCGGCGCTGGCCAGCGGGACCTTGGCCTGCACCTCGCCCGTGGCGGGGTTCATCACATCGGCGAACCGGCCCGAGGTCCCGGCCACGCGGGCCCCGTTGATATAGTGACTAAGCTCTTCCATAACGCTCTCCCATTTCCGATTGCCCCCATCATAGCTTGCAATTTTGCCCGCAGAAGCGGCAGATTGCCAAATAGGTTTTGCATTTTTGTAGGTACGGCATGGCATTGAACTGGGATGATCTGCGGATTTTCCTGCATGTGGCGCGGGGAGAGGGGCTGACGGCGGCTGCGCGCTCGCTGCGGCTGGATCCGGCGACGGTCGGGCGACGCATCGCCCGGCTCGAGGCAGAGCTTGACGCCGTGCTCTTCGTCAAATCCCCCCAGGGCTACCGCCTCAGCGAGGCGGGCGCGCGGTATCTCCCCCATGCGGAGGCGGCCGAGCGCGCGGCGCGGGCCATGGGCGATGCGCTCGGCGGGCAGGGGGAGGATCTGGCCGGTCCCGTCCGGATCGGCGCGCCTGATGGCTGCGCGAACTACCTCCTGCCGGCGGTTTGCGCGCGGATGTTGGACCAGCACCCAAGGCTCGAGCTGCAGATCATCGCGCTGCCCCGGGTGATCAATCTGTCCAAGCGCGAGGCGGATTTCGCCGTCACCGTATCGCCGCCGGAGACCGGTCGGTTGACGGTGCAGAAGCTGAGCGATTACCGACTCCACCTGATGGGGCATCGGGACCTGCTGGCGCGCGCGCCCGTCTCCAGCCCCGAGGACCTGCGGCACCACCGTATTGTCGGCTACATTCCGGACATGGTGTTCGACCGGGAGCTGGACTACCTGTCGGAGGTCGGGTTGGATCGCCCGGATCTCGGCTCGAACTCCGTCGCGGTGCAGCTCAACCTGCTGAAGGCTGCAACAGGGCTCGGGATCGTGCATGATTTCGCCACCCCGGCCGCGCCGGAGCTGGTCCGGGTGCTGCCCGAACGGATCTCGCTCACCCGCAGTTTTTACCTTGTGCGCCATGCGGATGACCAAAAAGTCGTAGCCCTTCAGCGGATCGCGCGTGTTTTCGCGGGTTTTTTCCGCGACGAACTCGCCCGACTGGAGCGCAGCGCTTGACAGAGCGCCGTGCCCCCGGCGACCCTTGAGACAGAATATCTGGAGGAGCGCTCATGCTGGTACATCAAATCCTGAAGTCCAAGGCCAGTTCGGAGGTTGTGACCATCGCGCCGGATGCGAGCGTGACCGAGGCGGCCAAGACCCTGTCGGCGCGCAAGATCGGGACGCTGGTCGTGTCTAGTGATGGCAAGACCGCCGAGGGCGTGTTGTCCGAGCGGGACATCGTGCGCGAACTGGGCGCGCGGGGCGCGACCTGCATGGATGACACCGTAGGCCAGATGATGACCAAGGACCCGGTCACCTGCGAGCCCGAAGACAGCGCCGACATGGTGTTGCGCAAGATGACCGAAGGGCGCTTTCGCCACATGCCCGTGGTTCAGGGCGGCGCCATGGTCGGCGTGATCACCCTGGGCGACGCGGTCAAGGCGCGCCTGCAAGAGGTGAGCATGGAAAAAGAAGCGCTCGAAGGCATGATCATGGGCTTCTGAGCCCCGCGATTGCAAACCCACGCACAGCGATCTATCCCGGGCGCACTTGCTGCCCCGGGCGGTCATTTTCTAAGGAGACAGCCATGCGTATCGGTCTTTATCCGGGCACGTTCGACCCGGTCACGCTTGGTCACCTGGACATCATCCGCCGCGCGGCGACCCTTGTGGATCGCCTTGTCATCGGTGTTGCCATCAACCGTGACAAGGGGCCCATGTTCTCGCTGGACGAGCGGGTCGCCATGCTCGAGGCGGAATGCGCCGAGATCTCGAAGGATCTCGGGATCGAGATCGTGGCCCATCCGTTCGAGAACCTGCTGATCGATTGCGCCCGCGATGTGGGGGCGAGCATGATCATCCGCGGCCTGCGGGCCGTGGCGGATTTCGAATACGAGTTTCAGATGGTGGGGATGAACCGGCGGCTCGACGATTCCATCGAGACCGTGTTTCTCATGGCCGAAGCCGAGCATCAGGCGATCGCCTCGAAACTGGTCAAGGAGATCGCCCGACTGGGCGGAGACGTCACGCCATTCGTGACGTCCCCGGTTAAGGCTGCGTTACTGGACCGCTTCGGGTCCAAGATGATGCGGGCCGCTCAGTAACCGTAGACGGTCTTGCGGGCGATGGCCCGTGCATTGGTGCGGTCGATATCCAGGTCATGCGCTGTTTCCCAAGGCATGGCTTCAATCTCCGAAACCGTGCGGGCATAGGCCATACGCTTGACGGCGGCGGAGCGGATCGTGTGCAGAATGTTGGTCATAGAGACACTCCAGGGAGATAAGGGTTTCTTGCGAGCGTTAGCGCTCACACGGAATAGATGGGCTATGCCGCGCTGCAGAACAACGCACATTTCGGACTGTCCGTTATGCGTTTTCTGCAAGGTGATTCATGGGGTGTTTACCCATTGCTGCAGCTGCATCTTTCCTCGCCCTTTTGTCACGCGGAAGGACAGCGCATGAGCCAGCCGGACGGCTTTACTGATATCCCCGCGGGCAAGGTGGCGGCGATCGTCACCCATCTGGAGATGACCGCCCGCCCTCTGCCGCGCGCCACGCGGGACATGGGCGATCTGGCTCTGGTGCATGTGACGCGCCCGGATCTCGATGTCTATCGCGATCTGTTTCTGCGTGTGGGGGGGACAGGCTGGCTCTGGTGTTCGCGGCTCAAGATGCAGGATGCCGAGCTCTCCGATATTCTCCATAGCCCCGAGGTGCAGGTGCACGAACTGCGTCAGGACGGGCGCGCCGTGGGCCTGTTGGAGCTGGATTTCCGGGAGGAGGGGGCCTGCGAGCTCGCCTTTCTGGGGCTCGAGGCGGGGCTGACCGGGCAGGGGCTGGGCCCCGCACTGGTGGGGCGCGCTATCGAGATGGCGTGGTCACGGCCTTTACGCCGGATGCATGTGCATACCTGCACCTTCGATCACCCCGGGGCGCTTGGGGTCTACCGGCGCGCGGGGTTTCGCCCGGTGCGCCAGCAGGTCGAGGTCTTTGACGATCCGCGCCTGACCGGGCTGCTGCCGCGGGACGCGGCCCCGCATATCCCGGTCATCGCGCCGTCAGATTAGAGGAACTTCGCCATTTCCTTGGCGGTATCGACCATCCGGTTCGAGAAGCCCCATTCATTGTCGTACCAGCTCAGGACCCGGCACATGGTGCCTTCGAGCACCTTGGTCTGGTCCGTGGCAAAGATCGACGAGCGCGGGTCGTGGTTGAAATCCATCGAGACGAGCTTGTCATCCGTGACGCCCAGAACGCCCGCGAGGCGGCTTTCGGAGGCGGATTTCATCGCCGCGTTGATCTCTTCGGCGGTGGTCTCGCGCGCCGCCTCGAAGGTCAGGTCCACGACCGAGACATTCGGCGTGGGCACGCGGATCGCGACGCCGTCCAGCTTGCCGTCCAACTCGGGCAGCACCAGTCCCACGGCGCGCGCGGCCCCGGTGGAAGTGGGGATCATGTTCATCGCCGCCGCCCGAGCGCGGTAGAGATCCTTGTGCATCGTGTCCAGCGTCGGCTGATCCCCGGTATAGCTGTGGATCGTGGTCATGAAGCCTTTGACGATCCCGATCTCCTCTTGCAGGACCGAGGCCACGGGCGCGAGGCAGTTCGTGGTGCAGGAGGCGTTGGAGACGACGATATCCGAGCCCGACAGGGTCTTGTGATTCACGCCGAAGACGATGGTGTTGTCCGCGCCGGAGGCCGGGGCCGAGACCAGAACACGCTTGGCACCGTTCTCCAGGTGCAGCGCCGCCTTGTCCCGTGCGGTGAAGATGCCGGTGCATTCCAGCACGATGTCCACATGGCTCCAGGGCAGGTCCTTGGGCTCGCGGATCGCGGTCACCTCGATCGGGCCCGAGCCGACATCGATGGTATTGCCCGAGACGGTGACCTCGCCGGGAAACCGGCCATGGACGGAATCATAGCGCAGCAGATGCGCGTTGGTTTCCACAGGTCCGAGATCGTTGATCGCGACCACCTCGACATCGGAATCGCTGGATTCCTGGATCGCCCTCAGGACATTCCGTCCGATTCGACCGAACCCGTTAATCGCCACTTGCACAGCCATCTGCGCCCCCCGTTTGCTGAAAGTCCCTCGCCATGCGGGGGTCGCGCGAATGGTACCGCTAACATTTGGCGGTTGCAAGCGGCTGGGGCCGGGGCGTGGCCCCTCGGCGCAGGCGTGACCGGCGCGCATCAGCCCGGGGATCCGTGAATCGCGGCATGAAAAAGGGCACCCCGGTTGGAGCGCCCTTTGGCAAGCTGTCTTGGTGGGGCCGCGGTTAGATCAGGCGACCGATCGCTGCGGCGGTGTCGGCCATCCGGCAGGAGAAGCCCCATTCGTTGTCATACCAGGCCAGGACGCGGACGGTCCGGCCGCCGATGACCTTGGTCTGGTCCGGGGCAAAGATCGAGGAATGGGTTGTGTGGTTGAAATCGATAGAGACCTTGGGCTCCGGATCATAGGCGAGCACGGCCCCCATATGGCCCTGAGCGGCCTCGCGCACGATCTCGTTCACATCCTCGACCGTGACGTCCTTGCCCGCCTCGAAGGTCAGGTCCACGGCAGAGACATTCGGCGTCGGCACGCGCAGGGCGGTGCCGTCGAGCTTGCCGGAGAGCTCGGGGATCACCTCGCCGATGGCCTTGGCCGCCCCGGTGGAGGTCGGGATCATCGCCATGGCTGCGGCGCGGGCGCGGTAGAGATCGCTGTGACGGCGGTCCAGGGTCGGCTGGTCGCCTGTGTAGCTGTGGATCGTGGTCATGATCCCGCGCTCGATGCCGATGGCGTCGTTCAGCACCTTGGCGAGCGGTGCGAGGCCGTTCGTGGTGCAGGAGGCGTTGGAGACCACATGGTCCTCGGTGGTCAGGCTGCGGTGGTTCACGCCGTAGACGATGGTCTTGTCCGCATTCTTGGCCGGGGCCGACACGAGCACGCGCTTGGCACCGTGATCGAGATGGACCGCCGCCTTGTCGCGGGCATTGAACTTGCCGGAGCATTCCAGAACCACATCCACCCCGGACCAATCAAGCTCGGTCGGGTCATAGGTCGAGAACACCTTCATCGGGCCGCGGCCCAGATCCAGGTTGTCGCCATCCACCTTGACGGTCCCGCCGAAGCGGCCGTGGATGCTGTCATACTTCAGAAGATGCGCGTTGGTCTCGATCGGGCCGGTGGCGTTGATCTTTACGACCTGCACATCGTTGCGCGCGCTTTCCGCGATATGCGCCAGCGTGCAGCGCCCGATGCGGCCAAATCCGTTGATCCCTACAGTAATCGTCATCTCACACGCTCCTCAAGCATTGGCGATCTCTGGCTCGGGCAAATTGCGCCGGTCGGATCGCGGGGGCCCGGGGATATGGGCCACGGTATTCCGTCGTATTCTGTCATTCACCTAGCCTGTTGCAGGTGCAGAAAAAAGAGAAAAAATGTCGCTACATTAATATGTTAGCGAAAACATAAGCTGTTGGCGCTAACGCCGTGGAGAAATTTCGCAACTCCTCTGGGCGGAATGCGTTAACAAGAGGCAGGTAGGAGAGAGCGATGAGCGGACTGATAGCCCTTTTGGATGATGTGGCAGCCCTGGCCAAGGTGGCGGCGGCGTCTCTGGACGATGTTGTGGCCCAAGCAAGCAAGGCGGGTGCCAAGGCTGCCGGCGCGGTGATCGACGATGCGGCGGTCACGCCCAAATACGTCCAAGGCTTTGAAGCGTCACGGGAATTGCCCATTGTCTGGCGGATCGCCAAGGGCTCGATCAAGAACAAGCTCCTGATCCTTTTGCCGGTCGCGCTCCTGCTGGCCTCCTTCGCGCCGTGGATGATTCCCCCGCTTTTGATGCTGGGCGGCGCGTATCTGTGTTTCGAAGGGGCGGAGAAGATCCTCCATGTCTTCTTTCCCGGTGACCATGGCCATACAGAGAAGAAGGAGTTGCCCGCGACGGCCGCGCATCTGGAGGAGGCCAAGGTCTCGGGCGCGATCAAAACGGATTTCATCCTCTCGGCTGAGATCATGACCATCGCCTTGGCCGCCCTGCCGCCGAACAGCGTGGCGTTTCAGGCCGTCGCCCTCGCGCTGGTCGCAGTCGGGATCACCGTGCTGGTCTATGGCAGCGTGGCGCTGATCGTGAAGGCCGATGATGTGGGCCTGCATCTGGCGGGCGAAGGGCGGCTCTCGGCCACCCGGGCACTGGGGCGCGGGATCGTGCGCTGGATGCCCGCCTTCATGAAGCTTCTGACGATTGTGGGCACGGCGGCGATGTTGTGGGTCGGGGGCTCGATCATCCTGCACAGCCTTGAGGAGCTTGGCGTCGGCGGCCCGGTCCATCTGATCCATGGTATCGCAGCGGGTGTGGCCCATACCCTCAACGTCGCGCAGGGTTTTGTGGAGTGGTTCGTGACCGCCACGCTGGACGGGATCTTTGGGCTCGTGCTGGGCCTTGTCATCGTCCCTGTGGTGACCCGGGCAACGGCGCTGATGCATCAGCTGCGCAGCTGACAGCCACCTCCAAAGCAAAACGCCCGCCGGATCTCTCCAACGGGCGTTTTTTCTTGCGCGGACCGCGATGGGTCAGAGCATCTCCTTGACCTTGGCGGCGGTCGCCTCGGCGGTGATCTCGAAATGCGCATAGAGCTCGCCTGCCGGTGCCGAGGCACCGAAATCATGCATGCCGACAAAGCCGCCCTTTTCGCGCTTGCCGCGCTCGCCATAGAGCCAGCGGTCCCAGCCGAAGCGGATGGCGGCCTCGACGGCGACACGGACCGGGCCTGCGGGCAGGACGCGGCGGCGATAGGCGTCGGGCTGCTCCTCGAAAAGCTCCCAGCAGGGCATGGAGACGACGCGCGTGCCGATCCCCTCGGCCTGCAGCAGGTCGCGGGCCGCCATGGCGATGGACACCTCGGAGCCGGTCGCCATCAGGATTGCCTGACGCTTGCCCTCGGCCTCGGCCAGAACATAGCCGCCTTGGGCGGTCAGGTTCTTGGTCTTGTGCTCGGTCCGCACCGTGGGCAGCCCCTGACGCGACAGGGCCAGCACCGAGGGCGTCTCGGTCTGTTGCAGGGCCAGCTCCCAGGCTTCAGCGGTTTCGACCGCATCCGCCGGACGGAAGACAAGCGTGTTGGGGGTGGCGCGCAGCATGGCCAGATGTTCCACCGGCTGGTGGGTTGGGCCATCTTCGCCAAGACCGATGGAATCGTGCGTCATCACATAGACCACCGGCTGCTTCATCAGCGCCGACAGACGCATGGCCCCACGGGCATAATCGGTGAAGCACATGAAGGTGCCGCCATAGGGGCGGATACCGCCATGGAGGCTCATGCCGTTCATGGCCGCCGCCATGCCATGCTCGCGGATGCCGTAATAGACGTAACGCCCGTCGCGGCTCTCGGGCATGAAGGTCCCGAGATCGGCCGTCTTGGTGTTGTTCGACCCGGTGAGGTCCGCCGAGCCGCCCACGGTCTCGGGCATGATCGGGTTGATCGCCCCAAGCGCCATTTCGGACGCCTTGCGGGTGGCTACCTTGGGCGCATCCTCGGAGGTCTGCTTTTTCAGCGCCTTGATCGTCGCGCTCAGCTTCTTGGGCAGCTCGCGCGAGAACGTGCGGGCAAACTCAGTCTGCTTGGCGCCCGACAGCTTGGCAAAGCGCGCCTCCCATGCGGCTTTCTCGTCGGAGCCGCGCGCCCCGATGGCCTCCCACTGGGATTTCACATCCGCCGGAACCTCGAAGGCGGCGGCGGACCAGCCCCAGGCCTCTTTGGCGGCGGCGTTCTGGTCGCCATCGGTCAGCGCGCCATGGCCCTTGGAGGTGTCCTGGGCCGCGTGGCCGAGGGCGATATGGGTCTTGCAGGCGATCATTGCCGGGCGCGCGCTGGCCTTGGCCTCGGTGATCGCGCGGTCGATATCGGCGGGGTCATGCCCATCGCAGGAGAACACGTCCCAACCGGAGGCGGCAAACCGCGCAAGCTGATCCGTGCGGTCCGACAGGTCGACCTTGCCGTCGATGGTGATGCCATTGTCATCCCAGAGCACGATGAGCTTGCTCAGCTCCTGACGCCCGGCAAAGGCGATCGCCTCCTGGCTGACGCCTTCCATCAGGCAGCCATCGCCCGCGATCACCCAGGTGTGGTGATCCATGATCTTGGCCCCCCAGCGCGCGCGCAGGACTTCCTCGGCCATGGCAAAGCCCACGGCGGTGGCAATCCCCTGGCCGAGCGGGCCGGTGGTGGTCTCGATCCCGGCGGCGTGGCCAAACTCCGGGTGACCGGCGGTCGAGGCGCCGAGCTGGCGGAAATTCTTGATCTCCGACAGGGGCATGGACTCGTATCCCGTGAGATAGAGCAGGGAGTAGAGCAGCATCGAGCCATGGCCCGCCGACAGGATGAACCGGTCACGGTCCGCCCAGTCCGGGGCGCTCGCGTCAAACTTCATGTGCTTTTCAAACAGCACGGTGGCCACATCGGCCATCCCGATCGGCATGCCCGAATGCCCCGAATTCGCGGCAGCCACCGCGTCGAGGGTCAGGCTCCGGATCGCGGTCGCTTTCATCCAGTGTTCAGGGTGCGCAGAGCGCAGGGCAGCAATATCCACGGAGGCTTCGTCCTTCTCGGCTCGTATTTCAACGGGTCGGCGCGACGCCGTGGGCCGCTCTTTAACCATCGGTGGGCAAAGTGCAACCTTTGCGGGCGATCTGGGCGGCCCGAAGCGGGCGGGGACGGGCCTCCCCCCGAAATGGGGGGGCGCATTTGCGCGACCTGCTTGGTAACGTGCGCACGCCGAACCCATCGAATCGCCCGGCGCGGGGCAGCGGGGGATCGGCGCGGCGGGTCCGAAAAGCGCAGCGCGCTCAGGTCAGGACCGCTCAGGCCGGGAACACATGACCGAGAACGGACAAAAAGAAGAACAGGAGAGGCGCGCCATGAGCGATATCCCTCAGTTGGAGCAACGTATTGCCGTTGCCCTGGAACGCATACGGGCCGGGGTGGACGCCCTGGCGGCCCCTCAGGACATGTCCGAACTGGTCGCGGCCGAGGCCCGGGCCGATGCGCTTGCCGCCGAGCTGGCCGGGGTGAAGTCGCAACTGGGCGCGGCGCGCGAGATCGAGGCCGAGGTCACCGCCCTGCGCACCAAGCTGGCCGAGGCCGATGCCGAGAAGGGCGAGCTTCTGACGACAATCCAGTCGCTGCAGGGCGTGAATGCGGATCTGCGGGCGGCGGCGGCGGAGGGGCTGTCGGATCCCGATGTGATCAACAAGGCGCTGGTCGCCGATCTCGAGGCGCTGCAAACCGCGCGCGCCGCGGACCTGCGCGATATCGAAACCCTGCTGGCCGAGCTGGCCCCGATCGCACAGGAGGCCTGATCATGCCCGAAGTGACCATCTCCATCGGCGGCCGGGATTTCGCCGTGGCCTGTCAGCCGGGCGAAGAGCCCTATCTGCAATCGGCGGCCGAAATGCTCAATGCCGAGGCGTCGGTTCTGTCGGACCAGCTGGGCCGGATGCCGGAATCGCGTATGCTGCTCATGGCGGGGCTGATGCTCGCGGACAAGACAGCGGCCATGGAAGACAAGGCCAATGCCGCCGAAGCCAAGCTGGCCGAGGCGATGGGCGCGCTCGAGGCGCTGCGCAACGCGCCGGCGCCCGAACCCGAGCGCATCGAGGTGCCGATGATCCCGCCCAGCGTGGCCGAGGGCATGGCCGAGCTGGCCGCCCGGGCTGAGGCCATGGCCGATGCGGTCGAGGCGCGTGCCGCCGAGCGTGCGGACACGGCCTGATCCATGGCGCTCGAAGACGCGTCGGGCGAGGTCGACAATGCGTTCACCCGGCGCGAGGCGCGCGGGCTCAGCTATGAGGCGGCCTATGGCGGCGCGCTCAGCTTCCTGCGGCGGCGCTATACCAAGGACCTGACCGGGGTGGATGTGGCCGTCACCGGCGTGCCCTTCGATCTGTCGGTCACGAACCGGCCCGGCTGTCGGCTGGGGCCGCGGGCGATCCGCGAAGCGTCCAGCCTGCAGCCCTTCGATCCGCCCTATGGCTGGGGCTTTGACCCGATGACCGAGGTGTCGGTGGTGGATTACGGGGATCTGGCGTTCGATTATGGCAAGGCGGCGGGCTTTCCCGCCGCGCTGACCACGCATATCGCCGGGATCCTCGAGGCGGGTGTCGCGCCGCTCACCATGGGCGGGGATCACTACATCACCTATCCGATCCTGCGGGCCATGGCGGCCAAGCACGGGCCCCTGTCGCTCTTGCAGTTTGACGCCCATTCCGACACCTGGCCGGACGAGGATTTCGACCGGCTCGACCATGGCACGATGTTCTACAAGGCGGTCAAGGAGGGGCTGATCGACCCCAGCCGCTCGGTGCAGGTGGGGATCCGGACCACGAACGAGACCGATCTCGGGTTTCACGTGATCGACGCCCGCGAGGTGCATGAGGCGGGACCAGCCGCCGCAGCGGAGAAAATCCGTGCGATATTAGGCACTCACAAGACATACCTCACCTTTGACATTGACTGCCTGGACCCGGGCACGGCGCCGGGCACGGGGACGCCGGTCTGGGGCGGGCTGAGCGCAGGTCAGGCGGCGATCCTGCTGCGCGATCTGGCGGGGATCCACTTGGTCGGGGGCGATGTGGTCGAAGTCTCGCCGCCCTATGATCCGTCCGGGGCCACCGCCGTGGCCGGGGCGCATGTGCTGACCGAGATCCTCTGCCTCTGGGCCTGGACGCGGCGGGGGTGAGTGCCCTTGCGCAATGGGTCTGTCTCCTTAAGTCTTGAGGCAGAGCAAGCAAGGGAGCCGCAGAATGGGCAATTGGATAGGCGTGCTGATCATCGTGGCGATGTTCGCCGTGGTCGGTGTGATGGGGTATTTCCGTTTGGCGCCCACCGATGCCGAAAGCTGGCATGTGGACCCGACCGATCTGAGCCTGAGCGATGGCAAGGGCGCGGCGCTGGTGCGGGCGGATGGCGCGCTCAGCAGCCCGGTCTTCGACGAGACCCCCGAGGCGCTTCTGGCGCGGGTCGATGCGGTCGCGCTGGAGACCCCGCGCACCCGGCGCATCGCCGGCAGCGTGGACGCAGGGCGCATCACCTACATGACCCGTTCGCTGATCTTCGGCTTTCCCGATTTCACCACCGTGACCACCATCCCCTCGGGCGCGGGCGCAGAGCTTGTCGCCTATGGTCGCCTGCGCTTTGGCAGCTCGGATATGGGCGTTAACAAGGAGCGACTCGAGGGCTGGCTGACCCAGCTCGGCGACTGAGCGCGTCCGGGCCGGGACCGGGGCCTCTTGACCCCGGCGGGGCCGGGCGGCACAACCCGCGCCATGGTTCCCACGGATAAACTCGCCCAGATCACCGAACGTTTCGAATATATCGAGGCGCGCATGGCCTCTGGCACAGCCGGGGATGACATCGCAGCCCTTGGGCGCGAATACGCGGAGCTCAAGCCCGTGGTCGAGGAAATCTCCGCCTATCACAAGGCGTTGGAGGATCTGGCCGAGGCAGAGGCCATGATGGACGATCCCGAGATGCGCGCGCTGGCCGAAGAGGAGCTGCCTGAGCTCAAGGCGCGCATTCCCGAGATGGAACATGCTTTGCGCCTGGCACTCCTGCCCAAGGATGCCGCCGATGCCCGCCCGGCGATAATCGAGATCCGCCCGGGCACGGGCGGCGAGGAGGCCGCACTTTTTGCCGGGGATCTGCTGCGCATGTACCAGCGCTATGCCGAGGGGCAGGGCTGGCGCTTTCAGATCGTCGAGGAAAGCCTGACCGAACTTGGGGGCATCAAGGAAGTGATCGCCAATGTGGCGGGGCCGGGGGTCTTTGCGCGGATGAAGTATGAAAGCGGCGTGCACCGGGTTCAGCGCGTGCCCGTCACCGAAAGCGGGGGGCGGATCCACACCTCTGCCGCCACGGTCGCAGTTCTGCCCGAAGCCGAGGAGGTCGATCTCGACATTCCCGCCAGCGATCTGCGGATCGACACCATGCGGGCCAGTGGCGCGGGCGGGCAGCATGTGAACACTACCGACTCGGCGGTGCGGATCACCCATCTGCCCACGGGGATCATCGTTGTCAGCTCCGAGAAGTCCCAGCACCGCAACCGCGAGATCGCCATGCAGGTCATGCGCGCGCGACTCTATGATCTGGAACGCCAGCGCGCCGATGCGGAACGCTCCGCCGCGCGCAAGGGGCAGGTGGGCTCCGGCGACCGCTCCGAGCGGATCCGGACCTACAACTTCCCGCAAGGCCGGATGACCGATCACCGGATCAACCTGACGCTCTACAAGCTCGATCAGGTCATGCAGGGCGATCTGACCGAGGTGATCGATGCGCTGATCGCGGATGATCAGGCGCGGCTGCTGGCGGAGGTGGATGGATGATCGACGGGCAGGCAGAGGCGCTTCGGGCCATGGCCGAGGCCGGGGTGGCGGACCCGTCAGGGGATTTCCGCCGCCTCTATGAGTGGGCCTATGCCAAGGGCGAGGAAGATCCCGAGCCGCAGACCCGCGATGCGCCCAATGACTGGACCCTCTACCTGCTGAAGGACGCCGTGGATGCGCGCGTTGCGCGTCAGCCGGTCTCGCAGATCATCGGGACCCGCGCCTTCTGGGAGCATGAATTCGAGGTCACGCCAGATGTGCTCGACCCCCGCCCGGATACCGAAACGCTGGTCGAGGCGGCGCTGGCGCGCCCGTTTGACCATGTGCTCGATATCGGGACGGGGTCCGGCTGCATCCTGCTGTCGCTGCTGGCGGCGCGCCCCACGGCAAGCGGGATCGGCGTGGATATCTCCGAGCCCGCGCTGGCCGTGGCCCGCCGCAACGCCGCGGCGCTGGAGCTGACGGACCGGGCGGTGTTTCGCCGCTCGGACTGGCTTGCGGAGGTGCCCGAGCAATTCGACCTGATCGTGTCGAACCCGCCCTATATCGACGCGGCGAGCTACAGCGCGCTGGAGCCCGAAGTGCGGCAATGGGAGCCGCGCAGCGCCCTTGAGGCGGGGCCGGACGGGCTCGACGCCTATCGCGCCATCGCGGCTCAGGCGCCCAAGGCCTTGAAACCGGGCGGGCGGCTCTTGCTGGAGATCGGCCATGATCAGGGACAATCCGTTCCAAAGCTGCTGGCCGGTGCCGGAATTGAAACGGTGAACCTGTTAAAGGATCTTAACGGCAAGGACCGTGTGGTCGTTGCAAACTTGATCTGAATCGCGTTCGCCCGGGGAAATCGCATTTCCACATGGGTTTGGCATAAAAAACGCCGTTTTTTGCTTGCCCCACGCGCGCGCACATGCTTACTGAACCGCACGGGTAGCGCGACCTCGCACGGCGAGGGCCGCTCGTATAACCCAAATCATCACCGATATCCGTGGCGCAGGCAGAAGCTTCGCTGCAATGACGGATAAAGCTGGATAGGCCCCTTGGGCGGTATCTCCGACTGCCACAAAGGCGGAAAAAACCTGATATGAGATCATCTAAGTCCCGGTCGCGGAATAAGAATAATCGGCGCAGCGTTGGCAACATCGTCAACCGCGTCTTTGACAGTTCTGGTCCCGAAGGCAAGGTGCGCGGCACGCCGCAGCAAATCATCGACAAGTACCAGACCCTGGCGCGGGATGCGCAGCTGGCCAATGACCGCGTGGCGGTCGAAAACTTCCAGCAGCATGCCGAGCATTACACCCGCATGCTGGGCGAGGCGATGCGCGAGCAGGAAGCCCGCCGCGAGCAGCAGGAACAGCAGCAGCAACAGCGCAACAATCAGCGCAATTCGGAGCGGGGCGACCGGTCCGATCGCGGGGATCAGGGCCAAGCGCGGTCGCAGGATCCGGGTGATGCGCCGCAGCCCGACGCCGCCGCACAGCCCAAGGCCCCGGCTCAGAGCGACAGCTCATCCTCGGATGTCATCGACCTGAATGCGGGCGCTGATGCCGATACCGGTCTGGTCGAGACGCCCGAGAGCAAACCGGCCCGCAAGCCGCGCACCCGCTCGCGGCGCAAGAAGCCCGAGGATGCCCCGGCAGCAGCCGCACCGGCCGATGCGGGTGGCGAGGACGCTCCGGCATCCGCTCCGAAAAAGGCCCCCAAGGCCGAGCAATCCGGCGAGGCCCCCGCAGCGGCCGCCGTCGAAGCCCCGGCATCGGACACCCCCGCCGCCGAGTAAGGCGGCGCGGCCCGTCGGGCGACGCTGTCAAAGCAGGTTTGGGCCAGCCCATGGGGTGGCCCGGCGCGTTTACATCGAAAAACTGGTCCCGCAGCCGCAGCTCGAGCTTGCATTCGGGTTGTCGATGGTAAACCGCGCGCCGATCAGTTCTTCGGTGAAATCGATCACGGCATTTTCGAGAAAGGGCAGGGACACGGCGTCCACCACCACTTTCTGGCCTTTTCCTTCGAGGATCAGATCATCCTCCGCCGGGTCGTCCAGCTTGATCTCGTATTGAAACCCGGAACAACCGCCGCCTTCGACGGCGACGCGCAGGGCTTTCACCGCATCCCCATCGGCATTGATCTCGGCAAGCCGCGCAAAGGCGCGCTCGGTCACGGTGGGGGGCAGGGTCAGATCCATAGCATCGCTTCATCTGTTCTTGAGGGTCATCTTGCCATATAAGATGCAGCAAAACAGAGAACAAGAACAGGCAGATCATATGAGAGCGCCCTTTGCGTGCGACCCCAACGGCTCGCGCGGACGGCTCCATGGCGAACCCGAGAGCGATTTTCGCTCCTGCTTTCAGCGGGATCGCGACAGGATCATCCATGCCAGCGCGTTCCGGCGCCTCAAGCACAAGACCCAGGTTTTCGTCGAGCATGAGGGTGATTTCTTTCGCACCCGGCTGACCCATTCCATCGAGGTGGCTCAGGTGGCGCGCACAATCTCGGGCGCGCTGGGGCTGAACGAGGAGCTGACCGAGGCGGTCGCCCTGGCCCATGATCTGGGTCACACGCCCTTTGGCCATACGGGCGAGGATGCGCTGGACGCGCTCATGGCGCCCTATGGCGGGTTTGATCACAACGCGCAGGCGCTCAAGATCGTCACGGATCTCGAACGGCATTATGCCGAGTTCAACGGGCTGAACCTGACATGGGAGACGTTGGAGGGGATCGCCAAGCATAACGGCCCGGTGATCGGCGAGCTGCCCCATTCCCTCGCGCAATATGTGACGCGCCACGATCTGGAACTTGGCACCCATGCCAGCGCCGAGGCGCAGGTCGCGGCCCTTGCCGATGACATCGCCTATAACAACCACGATCTGCAGGACGGGCTGCGGGCGGGGCTGTTCTCGCAGGCCGATATCCTCGATCTGCCTCTCGTGGGGCCGGCCTATGCCGAGGTGGATACAAAATGGCCCGGGCTCGAGCCGTCGCGCCGCAAACATGAGGCGCTCCGCCGGGTCTTTGGCATGATGGTGGCCGATGTGATCGCCACCAGTCGCGCGGGGCTGGCAGAGGCCGCGCCGAAGGATGCGCAGGCCGTGCGGGAGCTGGGCCGCGCAATCATCCGCTTCTCGCCCGAGATGTGGCAGAGCCTGACCGAGATCCGCGCCTTCCTCTTCACCCGCATGTACCGCGCCCCAAGCGTCATGGCCAAGCGGGCCGAGGTGACCTGCGTGGTCAACGAGCTCTTCCCGGCCTATATGGCCGACCCATCCCGGCTGCCCGCCCGCTGGCAGCCGGACATCCTCGCCACCCGCACGCGCACGGATCTGGCCCGGATCGTGGCCGATTACATCGCGGGGATGACCGACCGCTATGCCCTGCAGGCTCACGCCCGTCTTGGCGAGACCGAGGACAGCGCCGCCGCCGCCTTGTGAGCGCTGGTTCTCGCCCCGGTCTTCTCAACCCGGTCTGGTGATTTCGGTTGGACCCGGCGGGGCTTGTTGCTACACCCCAGCCGACCCTAATCCGAGACCGACCATGAACCTGTTTACCGATCTGCGCGCGGGCGTTCTGACCGCGCTGAGCGAGATGCAAGCCGAGGGCGTTCTGCCCGAGGGGCTGGACTTTGCCAATGTGGCGGTGGAGCCGCCGCGCGATGCGGCCCATGGGGACATGGCCACGAACGCGGCGATGGTGCTGGCCAAGCCCGCCAAAATGAAGCCGCGCGACATAGCCGATGCGTTGGCGGCCAAACTGGCCGCCGATCCGCGCGTGGCCAGTGCCGAGGTGGCGGGGCCGGGCTTTCTGAACCTGCGGCTCGCGCCCGAGATCTGGCAAGGGCTCGTGCGCAACGTCCTCGAGACGGGCACGGGCTTTGGCCGGTCCGATATGGGGCAGGGCAAGAAGGTCAATGTGGAATATGTCTCGGCCAACCCGACCGGTCCGCTCCATGTCGGGCATACGCGGGGCGCGGTCTTTGGCGATGCGCTGGCGAGCCTGCTGGATTTCGCGGGCTACGAGGTCACGCGGGAATACTACATCAACGACGGCGGTGCGCAGGTCGATGTCCTCGCGCGCTCGGTGTATCTGCGCTACCTCGAGGCCCATGGGCAGGAGGTCGCCTTCGAGGATGGCACCTATCCCGGCGACTACCTGATCGCCGTGGGCGAGGCGCTCAAGGCCAAGGTCGGGGATGCCTTTGTGGGCAAGGGCGAGCAGTTCTGGCTGCAGGAGGTCCGCGATTTTGCCACCGACGCGATGATGGACCTGATCCGCACGGATCTGGCCAGTCTCGGCGTCAAGATGGACGCGTTCTTTTCGGAAAAGAGCCTTTATGGCACGGGCCGGATCGAGGCGGCGATTGCCGATCTCGACGCCAAGGGGTTGATCTATCGCGGTACGCTGGAGCCGCCCAAGGGCAAGGTCCCCGAGGATTGGGAGCCGCGGGAGCAGACGCTGTTCCGCTCAACCTCCCACGGGGATGACGTGGATCGTCCGATCAAGAAATCGGACGGCAGCTGGACCTATTTCGCGCCCGACATCGCCTATCACTTCGACAAGGTGGAGCGGGGCTATGACGCGCTGATCGATGTCTTCGGTGCGGATCACGGCGGCTATGTGAAGCGGATGAAGGCGGCGGTCTCGGCCCTGTCCGAGGGGCAGACGCCGCTCGACATCAAGCTGACGCAGCTCGTGCGGCTCTTCAAGAATGGCGAGCCGTTCAAGATGTCCAAGCGTGCCGGGACCTTTGTCACCCTTGCCGATGTGGTCGAACAGGTGGGCCCGGATGTGACCCGCTTCGTGATGCTGACCCGCAAGAACGACGCGCCGCTCGATTTCGATTTCGACAAGGTGCTGGAGCAGTCGCGCGAGAACCCGGTGTTTTACGTGCAATACGCCCATGCCCGGGTCTGCTCGGTGCTGCGCAAGGCGCGCGAGGCCGGGATCGATGTGGATGACGCCACGCTGGCGGGCGCGGACCTGTCGGGGATGCGCGATCCGGCCGAGCTGGCGCTGGCGAAATCGCTCGCGGAATGGCCGCGCCTCGTGCAGATCGCGGCGCGCACGAACGAGCCGCACCGAATCTCTTTCGCGCTTTACGACATCGCCTCTGACCTCCACGCGCTGTGGAACAAGGGGAATGACACGCCGGAGCTGCGCTTCTTCCAGGAGAGTGACGCAGAGGCAACACAGTCGAAAATCGCACTCGCGCGAGCCTGCGCCGTTGTTATTTCGACCGGTCTTGGTATCCTTGGGGTGGCCCCCGTGGAAGAGATGCGCTGATCAAAAACCAAGCGCGCCGCCTCGGGATCTGAGCAGTCGACGACCCTCCTGCGCTGCGGAGGGATGTGAGAGGCAGGACAATGACCGTGTACGAGAGCGACGCCTACGGGGCGTATGATGGGCGCGAGTCCGTCGAGGGGGCGGCCCCGCTGGGCCGCGCAATGGGCCCGCTTGTCACCAGCATGGGCGCGGTGGCGTCTCTGGCGCTGGTGGCGGGGCTTGGCATGTGGGGCTACGATCTGGCCATGCGCGATGTGGCCGGGGTGCCGGTGATCCGCGCGCTCGAAGGGCCCATGCGCGTGCAGCCGGACGATCCCGGTGGCCGTCAGGCCGAGCATCAGGGCCTGGCCGTAAACGCCGTGCAGGCCGAGGGCGTGGCCGAAGCGCCGCCCAACCAGATCATCCTCGCGCCATCGCCCATCGACCTGAGCACCGCGACCCCCGCCATCCCCGAGGGGCAGGCCGTGGCCGCACCGGCCATTGATGTGGCCCAGCCCGCGGGCGAGGAGGCGCCTGAAGCGCCGGCGGCCAACACGACCGGGCTTGCCGTGGACAACCTGATCCGCGATCTCGTGGCCGAGGAAGAAGCCAACCGCCTGCAGATCGTGCCCGCAAGCCAGCCCGGTGTCGCCCGCTCGCCGCGTCCGACCGCCCGTCCGGCGGCCATGGCCTTTGCAAGCCGCGCCGGGGCCGGGGTCGATTTCACCGCCATTTCCGCGCCCGTGCCAGCGAGCTTTGTCGAACCCGAGACGATCGCGCTCGGCACCCGGATGGTGCAGTTCGGGGCCTTTGATGATGATGCGACCGCGCGGTCGGAATGGGACCGGATCTCGGGCCAGTTCGCGGACTATCTTGTGGGCAAGGCCCCGGTGATCCAGCAGGCCGAGCGCGCCGGGCAGGTGTTCTACCGCCTCCGCGCCACCGGGTTCGAGGATCTGGCCGATGCGCGCCAGTTCTGCTCGCTCTTTCTTGCCGAGAACATGGCCTGCATTCCGGTGGTCTATAAGTGACGCAAGCTGACGCGCCGCGTCCGACCGCGGTCATCTTTGGCTGCGCGGGGCTTGAGCTGACCCCGCAAGAGGCGGCGCTGTTTGCAACCTGCCAGCCCTGGGGCTTCATCCTCTTTGCCCGCAACATCCGGGACCGCGCGCAGATCGCCAAGCTGACGGCGGACCTGCGGGCGGCGGTGGGCTGGCACGCGCCGATCATGATCGACCAGGAGGGCGGGCGCGTCGCGCGCATGGCCCCGCCGGATTGGCGCGGCTTCCCCCCGGCACTGGATCAGGCCGCAGCGCCCGATGCCGAGCGGGCTTTCTGGCTGCGGGGGCGGGCCATCGCGCTCGATCTGGCCGAGGTCGGGATCGATGTGAACTGCGCGCCGCTGGCCGATATCGCGCTGGACGAGACCCATGCGGTGCTGCGCAACCGCTGCTACGGGACCGAGGTCGCGCAGGTGGTCACCAATGCCCGGGCCATGGCGGATGGGATGCGCGCGGGCGGGGTGCTGCCGGTGCTCAAACATCTGCCGGGCTATGGCCGCGGCACGGTGGACAGCCATCTGGACCTGCCCCGTGTCTCGGCCGGGGCCGCAGACCTGCGCGCCACGGATTTCGCGCCCTTCGTGGCCCTGAATGACATGGCCATGGGCATGACCGCCCATCTGGTGTTCGAGGCGTTCGACAAGGACCGCCCGGCCACGGTCTCGCCCGTGATGATGGATCTCATCCGCAGCGAGATCGGCTTTGACGGGCTTCTGATGACCGACGACATCTCGATGGAGGCGCTGTCCGGCGATCTGCCCTGGCGGGCGCTGGCCGCGCTCGATGCCGGGTGCGACCTGATCCTGCACTGCAATGGCGATCTGGCCGAGATGGTGCGCCTGCACAAGGCGCTGCCGCCCATGAGCGCGGCGGCCTGCCGCCGGGCGGAGCGGGCCCTGGCCGAGCGCCATACCCCTGCGCCCGTTGACATCCCGGCGCTGGACGCCGAACGTAAGGCCCTGGAGCCGTCCTGAGCGCGCTGAGGGCCGAAAGAGCCGATGACAGACCCCCAAGGTGAGATTTCCCTGGCCCCGGCCAGTGTCGAGGACCGGCTCGCGGCCGAAGCCCTGATCGTGGATGTGGACGGGTTCGAGGGGCCGCTCGATCTGCTGCTGTCCCTGTCGCGGACCCAGAAGGTCGATCTGCGCAAGGTGTCGGTCATGGCGCTGGCCGAGCAATACCTCACCTTCATCGAGAAGGCCAAGGAGCTGCGGATCGAGCTGGCGGCGGATTATCTCGTCATGGCGGCCTGGTTGGCGTTCTTGAAGTCTCGGCTGCTCTTGCCGCCGGATCCGTCCGATGAGGGGCCCTCCGGTGAGGATCTTGCGGCGCATCTGGCGTTCCAGCTCGAGCGGCTCGAGGCCATGCGCGAGGCCGCGGCCAAGCTCATGGCGCGGGACCGGCTGGGCAAGGATTTCTTCGCCCGCGGCATCCCCGAGCAGGTGACCCGCTCGCGCCGGGTGACCTATTCCGCGACGCTGATGGATCTGATGCAGGCCTATGCGCGGATCCGGACCAAGGATGATTTCCGCCCCTTCGTCTTTGACCGGGATTCGGTGCTGACCATGGAACAAGCGCTCGACCGGATGAAGACCATGGTGCGGTTTGCCGGGGACTGGACGGACCTGTCGGCCTATCTGCCCGAGGGTTGGGTGATGGACCCCAAACGCCGGCGCTCGGCCACGGCGGCGACCTTTGCCGCTTCGCTGGAGCTGACCAAGGCGGGCAAGATCGAGCTGCGGCAGGGCGACACCTTTGCCCCGATCCAGATCAAGCGAAAGCCGGAGACGTGATGCAGGACGACAGCGCGGACGCGCCGAAAATGGCCCCGGACGGCCCGGAAGAGAGCCTGTTCGAGGCCCCGCCCATGGGCGATCAGGAGCGGATGGTCGAGGCCATCCTCTTTGCGACCGCCGAGCCGATGACCGTGCGCGGGCTGCAGGCGCGCATGCCCCATGGCTGCGATGCGGCCGAAGCGCTGACGCGTCTGCGCAAGCGCTACGAGGGGCGCGGGGTTCATGTGGTGCGGGTCGGGGATGCTTGGGCCCTGCGGACGGCGCCGGACCTTGGGTTCCTGATGCAGAACGAGGTGGTCGAGACCCGCAAGCTCAGCCGGGCCGCCATCGAGACCCTCGCCATCATCGCCTATCACCAGCCGGTCACCCGCGCCGAGATCGAAGAGATCCGCGGTGTGTCCGTCAGCCGCGGCACGCTGGACCAGCTGATCGAGCTGGAATGGGTGCGCTTCGGTCGTCGTCGTATGACCCCGGGGCGTCCGACCACCTTTGTCGCAACCCAGAGTTTTCTCGACCATTTCGGCCTCGAAAACGCACGAGATCTACCCGGATTGTCGGACCTGCGCGCCGCAGGACTGCTCGAGAGCCGTCCGCTTCCCGGAGGGGATCCCGAGGACGAACCCGGTGATGGAGACGAGGACCAGAGCGATATGTTCGAGGAATAGACGACCAAAGGATCTTGGTGCGGGGCGCCGCCGACTGATCCGGCTGGCCTACTGCCTCAACTATTGCACCGAATTCTATGCTTACCCACAAAAAAACCGCGCCCTTCCCAGCCGAAAAGGACGCGGTGAATTCTGTTGCATCAACCGACCAGACGTCGGATTGCTTTATGCAGCTTTGTACTTCCGAAGCGCCAAACCACCCAGCGCCGTCAGGAGCAGCAGACCGCCCGCAGGCAGCGGGATCGGTGCCGTATCGGCGAGATCAAATTCGAAAGTCGAGTAGCCAACACCAGCCCCAGCGGATGCATTATCAACGAACAAGAGACTCGTGATGCTTGCAAAGCCGGTGAAATCGACAACACCGTTCGCGGTGAAGGTTGACGACCCTAAGGCGACCAAGTCGTCGAAGGCGGTGATGGTGACGCTGTCTCCGGGATTCCAGCCGTCAATGTCGAACGTCAGGTTGGTGACCGCAGACGTAAAATCCATTGTTCCACCGGCGGCGGCGCCCGACCCAAAAGGACTCACGAAGCAGAAGCCATCGACTTGACCCGCGCAGAAGGTGCCGACCAGCAGGTTTCCACCGGACTCCTGGGTCACGGTTGCGCCGGGGACGGAAAAACTCCCGACGTTCGTGCCTTGCACGCCACTAAAATCGAGGCTGGCCGCAGACGCAGCGGTAGCCGTCATGCCAAGAATGACGAGAGTAGTTAAAGCTTTCATGTTGTTGTCCTCAAAAAAGGTGCACTATTGACTCTCTCCAACATGGAGAGACCTACGTCTTATGGTTAGGCGGAAATTAATATGTCGGCAAGATTCTTTGGCAAATCAATCAAATTTCGCACAAGTATGGTTATCGCCGCGCCGATCGTTTCGAGTGTCAGACGTTCTGGTCGGCTGTCATATGGCCAGATGCCCGCGAGGAAGCTCCGCGCCAGTCGGCCTCTCTCCCGGACCGAGTGAGAGCATCTCGCGAAAGCCCGGTCGCAACAATCTCAGCCGTCAAAGCTACTGCCAGCCATCCGTCACTCTGGGGGGCAACCGGGGCGAGACGCGCCAGCAGCACTTCGTATCAGATATCAGAGGACCGGCGGACCCGCAGCGCCACGCCCGTAAGCGCGGTAAAGGCCAGTCGCAAGGCCCGATCACCGCCAACCCGATCCGACTGAGGCGCAAGCAAAAGGGCGGAGAGCGCCGTCGTAAGCCCGTAGCTCGCCGAGGCCAGCAGGACCGCATCCGCCGTCTCGGACAGATCCGCCGCAATCGCGCTGGCAATGGGGGAAAGCAGCAACCCGTTCGCGCCGATCACGCCCACGGCGGCCATAAGAGTCAGCACCGCTCGGGCCGGGACCGGCTGGCTCATTGCGGGACCGCGCATGGCATGGAGCAGGGCGGCCTAGCGGTCCGGCGTGGCAAAATGCTTGGACAGCTTCAGCCCCTGGCCCTGATAATTCGAGGCGATCCCCGCGCCATACAGCTGGGTCGGGACCTCTGCCATGCGTTCATAGACCAGGCGTCCGACGATCTGGCCGTGTTCCAGCACGAAAGGCGCCTCGTGACAGCGCACTTCGAGCACGCCGCGCGACCCGGCCCCCCCGGCCGCCGCATGGCCGAACCCGGGGTCGAAGAACCCGGCATAGTGGACGCGGAATTCGCCGACCATGGCGAGGAAGGGCGCCATCTCGGCGGCGCAATCGGGGGGGATATGCACGGCCTCTCGGCTCACGAGGATGTAGAAGGCACCGGGGTCGAGAATGATGCGGCCCTGATCGCTGTGAACCTCTTCCCAGTATTCGGCGGGCGGGTAATGGTCGATCTTTTCCAGATCGATCACGCCCGTATGGGGTTTGGCCCGGTAGCCGACCAATGTGCCGCGCTCGGGGCGCAAATCGACCGAGAACCCGAGCCCCTGATCGATATGGGCCGGGCCGGAGACCAGCGGCGTCTCCGCATGGCGCGCGCGCAGATCCGTGTCGTCGAGCACGGCCTGACCGGTGCGAAACCGGATCTGGTTCAGCCGCATGCCCGGCCGCACCAGCACCGAAAAAGAGCGCGGGCAGATCTCGGCATAAAGCGGCCCGGAATACCCCGCGGGGATACGGTCAAACTCGGTGCCCCCATCGGAGATCGTCCGCGTGAGCAGGTCGAGCCGCCCGGTGGAGCTCTTGGCGTTGGCCACGGCCTGCACCGTTTCGGGCAGGTTCAGATGCTCCATCAACGGGACGACATAGACGCAGCCCTTCTCCAGAACGGCACCGTCCTGAAGCGAGATCCGGTGCATCTCGAAATCGGCGAGTCGGTCGGCGACAGTGGCCCCTTCGCCCGCCAGAAACGACGCGCGGACCCGGTAAGCCACGGTGCCCAGGCGCAGGTCGAGGCTGGCCGGTTGGACCTGGCCCTCGGTGATGGCGGGCTCGGCAGAGATCGCACCGGCGGCGATCATCTCGGACAGGGTCTGGCAGGGTAGGACGCCCGGGCTGGGCAGGGTCGGCACGGACATGGTCGCCTCCGTCGCAGCGTCCTGCGGCGGACGGCGCGCGCCGGAGCAGTGTCGAAATGGTCGGGCTAGCAGGACTCGAACCTGCGACCTTCCGTCCCCCAGACGGACGCGCTACCAGGCTGCGCCATAGCCCGACACTCCCGCGTGTTTACCCGTTTGAGCGCCGGGGGCAACCCGTATTTCGCGGCTTTTGGGGCAAGAATTGCGACGCGGTGGCGCGCAGGCGGCGTGGCCTAGCCCGTCTCGGCATCCGCGTGGCCACCGCTGAGCCGCGCCTTGAGCGCGAGCAGGGCCGAGACCGATTGCTGGGCCTGTTCGCGGGTGACAGCCTTGGCCGTGGGCGGGGCCGCGCGGAGCTGTGCCGCGACCTTGCTGAGCCCGGACGGTGCCTGCGGGCTGGCCCCGGGCAAGGTGGGTTTTGCGGGGGCCGGTGCCGCCCGGGACGAGAAAAGCGGCAAAGGCTCGCTCTCGGCGGCGGGTTCGGCGGGCGCGTTGTCCGGGGTCGCAAATGTGCTGGCCGAAAGCTCGACAACCGTATCGTCAGGCGCTTGGGCCTGTGCTGCGGGTTCGGGCGCGGCGGGTTCGGGCGCGGCGGGCGCCTCGGTCAGGCTGCGGTCGCACCGCTCGGCCACATGCTTGGCGCCTTTTTCGCGCAGGAGCTTCTGCACACCGCGAATGGTCATGCCATCATCGTGCAAAAGCACCCGAATCCCGGCCAGCAGCGCCATATCGTTGGGGCGGTAGTACCGCCGTCCACCCGCGCGCTTGACCGGTTTGACCTGCGAGAACTTGCTCTCCCAGAACCGCAGCACATGGGTGGGCACGCCGAGCCAGTCGGCGACCTCGCTAATGGTCCGAAACGCGTCGGCAGATTTCTCCATCATCCCTCCGAGAGGTCCCGGGCCTGGTCCGGTCCGGCCTTAGCTGGCCCGGTTGCCATTCGCGACCCGCTCTTTCATCAGGTGAGAGGGGCGAAAGGTCAGAACACGGCGCGGGTGGATCGGAACCTCCTCCCCGGTCTTGGGGTTGCGGCCGATTCGGGCGGACTTGTCCCGGACACTGAAGGTGCCGAAGGACGAGATCTTGACGCTCTCGCCGCGCACAAGGGCGTCGGACATATGGGTCAGAATGCTCTCGACCAATTGGGCGGATTCGTTGCGCGACAAACCCACTTCGCGGAATACCGCGTCGCTCAGGTCCATGCGTGTCAGTGTCTTGTCGGTCATACGTCCCCCCATCCATCTCAGTACGAGCAGTATGCCCGGCGCGGTTTTCGAGTCAATATCAAGGGGTTGCAGATTGGCCTTGAGAAGCCGTTAAAACCGGCCCGCAAAGACACTTACCAGCGAAGAACCACCGATCCCCAGGCCAATCCGCCGCCGATCGCCTCGGTGACGACGATATCGCCTTCGGTGATCTGGCCATTGGCCACCCCGACCGAGAGCGCGAGCGGGATCGAGGCGGCGGAGGTATTGCCGTGTTCCTGCACGGTCACGACCACCCGGTCCATGCCCACGCCCATCTTGCGCGCGGTGGAGGCGATGATGCGCAGGTTCGCCTGATGGGGCACGACCCAGGTCACATCGCCGGTCCCGAGCCCGGCCTTTTCCAGGGCGGTTTCGGCGGTCTGGGCGAGTTTCTCGATGGCGTGGCGGAAGACCTCCTTGCCCTCCATCCGCAGATATCCGGTGGTCTGGGAGGCCGAAACGCCGCCATCCACATAGAGGATATCCTTGTGGCGCCCGTCGGAATTCAGGTCCGTGGCGAGGATCCCGCGATCCGCGGAGGTGCCTGCGCCCTCGCGCGCCTCCAGGATCACGGCGCCGGCGCCATCCCCGAAGAGCACACAGGTGCTCCGGTCCGACCAGTCCATGATCCGGCTGAAGGTCTCGGCCCCGATGACCAGCACGCGGTTTGCCTGCTCGGACAGGATCAGCGCGTTGGCATTGGCCAGCGCGAAGACGAAACCGGCACAAACCGCTTGAACATCAAAGGCATAGCCCTTGGTCATGCCCAGTCGCGCCTGCACCATGGTGGCCACGGAGGGAAAGGTCAGATCGGGGGTCGAGGTCGCCACGATGATCGCGTCGATGCTGCCCGCGTCGATCCCGGCCCGGGCAATCGCGGCTTCGGCCGCGTGGGTGGCCAGATCGGAGGTCTTCTCTCCCTCGGCCGCGAAATGCCGCTGCTCGATCCCGGAGCGTGTGCGGATCCACTCATCGGTGGTGTCGACCGTCTTTTCGAGCTCGGTATTCGTTACAATGCGTTCCGGCAAATAATGCCCGACGCCAATCACTACTGCGCGTTTACCCATTCGCGGACCCTGAAACCTCTTTGCGCTCAATCTGTTCAGTGTCGCGCGCGCGGCCCGCGGAGGCAACCCGTGCGGCAAGACGTTCCGTGAACCCTGACTGAGCAAGGATGAAGGCCAGTTTAATGGCCGCTGCGACACCTGTGGCATCGGCCGAACCGTGCGATTTCACCACAGTGCCATTGAGGCCCAGAAACACGCCGCCATTGACCCGGCGCGGGTCGATCCGTTTGGACAGGCGTCGCAGGGACGTATAGGCGAGCAGGGCGGCGATCTGAGACCAGGGGGTCTTCTTGAAGGCCTCGGTCAGAAAGTCGCGGATCAGAGCGGCGGTGCCCTCGGCGGTTTTCAGCGCCACATTGCCCGTGAACCCGTCGGTGACGATCACATCGACCCGGTCCGACGGGATATCGCCGCCCTCGACGAAGCCTACGAAGTCAAACCGGTTGTCCTCGGCGGCATTCGCGATCAGGTCATGGGCGGCCTTGAGCTCGGCCCGGCCCTTATGCTCTTCGGTGCCCACATTCAGCAGGCCGATCCGCGGATGGGCGAGGCCCAGCCCGTTGCGGGCATAGGACGCCCCCATCAGGGCATAGGCCAGCAGGTCCTGCTCGTCGGCTTTGATATCCGCGCCCACATCCAGCATCACGTTGAACCCCGAGGCCGCGCGGGAGGGCCACAGGCAGGCAATCGCCGGGCGGTTGACCCCGGGGGCCTTGCGCAGGCGCACCATGCTGAGCGCCATCAGCGCGCCGGTATTGCCGCAGGAAACGCAGACCGTCGCCTCTCTGTTGCGGACCGCGTCGATCGCGCTCCACATCGAGGTGGCCTTGCCGTTGCGCATCACCTGGCTCGGTTTGTCGTCCATCGTGACGACATCCTCGGTGGCACGAATCACGACACGGTTGAGCAGCTCCTTGCGCTTGGCGACAAGGGGCGCGAGCTCATCGGCATTGCCGTGCAGCAGAAAGGCGATGTCTGGATTTTTGTCGGCGGCGATGGATAACCCGGCGACAATTGCCGCCGGTCCCTGGTCGCCGCCCATCGCATCCACAGAGATGACGGTGCCCGTCAGCCCATGTGGGGCCGGGTCCGCTTGGCCCCCTGTCTCATCGGGCGTTCTGCCCTGCGAGGTGACTGAGGCCATGCGCTCTTACCCCGGTTTGCGCATTTCGTCCGCTTATGCCGCGTCGTCGTCGAGATCGATCTCGTCGGCCTGCGCGATCACTTCGCGCTCGGCGTAGTGGCCGCAGGACGCACAGACGTGGTGCGGACGCTTCAGCTCACCGCAATTCGGGCACTCGTTCGGGTTGCCCGCGACAAGCGCGTCATGGGACCGTCGCTGACCGCGACGGGACTTTGTGATCTTATTCTGAGGGACTGCCATGTCTCAACCTCGGGTTCTGGGGGCAGTGCCCCGGTGTTCTTGGGTGGCGCTCTGCGCCATACGATCCGCTCGCGCGTCGGGTGTTCAGCGCAAGCTCAGAGCGAGGCGCGGAACATACTGTGATTCCGATAGGGCGCAAGTGTTTTGTGCGCCGCGTTTAAACCGTGACATGGGGGTGTCGCAAGCCTATTTCGCCCTGCCGATGCGCCGCAGGGCGCTTATTGCTCCGAGCTGTCGGGTTTCGACACCACACGCAGGCCCTGCAGGGCGGCAAACGGGTGGGCATCCTGGTCTGTCATTGCGGCCTTTCCCGGCTCGGTGAAGACCGCCTCGCCCAGCTCGACCCCGTCGGCGCGCGGATAGAGGGGCAGGGCCAGAGCCAGCTCTTCGGCCAACAGCGCCGCGAGGTCCAGGGTCGCGGGCACGGGCCCGGCATTGTCATCCTCGGGCATCTCGATTTCGGCGCCATCGGGCTCGGACCAGTCCGACAGAAAGCGCCGCTCGATCGTCTCTTCGATCCGGGTGCTGACCGGGGCGAGGGTCACGCTGCAAGGCTGGACCACCGTCGCGCCCAGCTCGGCCTGCAGGATCCAGTCCGCCTTGCCCAGCGGTTGCAGGGCACCGGTCAGGCGCACCTTGCGCAGATCGGTCAGGTCCATCTCCCTGGCAAGCGCGGCCAGATCGGCCTCCTCCGGTGTCAGGGAAAACCGCGTCGGCTTGCGCGACGACAGATCCGCGAGGCGCAGCACATGGGGACGCAATTGCGGCGTGTCGGTCTCCGGGCTGGGGGACGGATGCGGATGCTCGGTCATCGGGGGCTCCTTTCGGCGGGGTCGTCTGTTGGCATGGTCCGGCGGACAGCGCCCGGAGCGTCCGGCTCCGGGCTGGGTGAACTTCCGCGCGGATCGATCACCTCCCGGGGAGGAGCGCTTGATCCAGCGGGCAGAGTTCGGTATCGCACGGGGGCTGCTTGTAACATCTGCTCAGGGTTGTTGACGCGATTTGCACATGGGGACGTGCCAGAACATGAAATATGTCGGCTCTCGGCTCGGCAAAAGCCTTGCGGGCGTGATTCTCGTTCTGTCCCTTGTGGGCTGTTCCGCGACCTATCGCAACTCGGGCTATGTGCCCACCGAGGATGAACTGGCCGAAATCGCCGTGGGGATCGATGATCGCAGCTCGGTCGAAGAGACCGTGGGCCGCCCTGTCTCGCAAGGGGTGATCGCCGATCAGGCCTGGTATTTCGTGGGCACCCGCTGGGAGTATTTCGCCTATCGCGCGCCGCAGCAGATCGACCGGCAGGTCGTGGCGATCTCCTTCGATGACGGCGGCACGGTCGAGAATATCGAGCGGTTCACCCTGGCCGATGGCGAGGTCATCCCGCTCAATCGCCGGGTCACCGACAGCAATATCGAAGGGGTGTCCTTGATTCGTCAGCTGCTCGGCAATATCGGCAATTTCGACGCGGGCAACTTCCTGAACTAGATGCCCGACCGGGCGTTTGTCACAGCTGCGCGGTGAAGGCCGCGTCGAAGCGCGTGGTCAGAAACGCGTATTGCGGCGCGAACACCTCGCGGAAATGGGCGTGAACTGCCTCGGGCACGTCCATCTGCTGGCTCACATGCACCTTGCGGCGTAGCCCCCAGGGATCCTCGCGCTCCAGCCCGGCAAAGCGTTCGATCTGGCGCATGACGCCTTCAGGATCGGCGCTGATCTGACCATAGGGCAGGTAGAGCAGGCGGCGGTCATCGAATTGCGCGTCCCAGCGCGGGATATAGGTCTTGTAATCACCCCGGTTCAGGATCGCCGGATCCTGCGCGTGGCGCATCCAGGCGCGGGTGCTGGACGGGGTGATCTTGCGGCGCGACAGGTTCATGCGCAGCTGCGACAGGGCGCGGGTGACCGGGTCGCGCAGGATGTAGATGAACCGCGCCTCGCGCAGGAACTTCGCGAGGAAATCCACGCCCTCCTCGGGGAGGGTCGAGTATTCCGGGGTCACATCGAGACAGAGCTGCCGTGCCGGGGCGCGGGAGAAGACGGCCTTGTACCATGTGCCGTTATGGGTGGGCTGGGCGATCAGCCGGTCGAGATAGGCGATGTAGTCCGGGTCCGGCTCGGGCTGGTTCCGGAGGTGGCGGCGCATCGAGGCATCCACACCGCGCACGAGGCCCGCGCGGATCCAGTCGCGGTTCTCCGGACAGAATTTGTGGTCGAAGAAATGGACCTCCTTGAAGGGCGGCACCCAGATATCCGAGCGCGCCTGACAGACGCGGTAGAGCCAGCTCGTGGCCGCCTTTTGCGCGCCGATGCAGACAAGGTCGGGTTTGCGGCCGATCATGGGGGGCTCCGGATGGGATGGGCGCAGGGTACCCGTCCCGCGCCTAAGGGCAAGAGCGGCGCCTCGGGCCTTTGTCCGGGGCTAGCCGCCCGCGCGCTCTTCGAGGTCGAGCCATTCATCCTCTGCGGCCTGCAGCGCGGATTGGCGTTCCACGAGGGCCTCGGTGGCCTTCTGGAACTTCACCGGCTCACGCGTGTAGAGGTCGGGCATTGCGAGGAATTCTTCGAGCTTGGCGATCTCGGCCCCGAGCCGGTCGATCTCGTCGGGCAGGGCCTCCAGCCGGTGCCGCTCGGTAAACGACAGCCCCGTCTTTGACGGGGCGGACGCGCCCGGCGCCTCGGTCTTGCTCTGGGGTTTTGAGGCCGGTTTCGCCGCCGGTCTGGTCTGGGCGGGTCCCGCCGAAGCGGTGTCCGCTTCGGCCCGCTGGCTAAGATAATCGCTCCAGCCGCCGGCATAGGCCGTGGCGCGCCCGTCGCCCTCCATGGCGATGGTGGTGGTGGCGACCCGGTCGAGGAAATCCCGGTCGTGGCTGACCAGCAGGACGGTGCCGGGGTAGTCCGACAGGATCTCCTGCAGCAGATCGAGCGTTTCGATGTCGAGATCGTTGGTCGGCTCGTCGAGCACCAGCAGGTTGCTTTCCCGCGCCATGATTCGCGCCAGAAGCAGCCGGGCCCGCTCGCCCCCCGACAGGGCGCGCACCGGGCTGCGGGCCTGATCATCGGTGAAGAGGAATTCCTTGAGATAGCCCACCACATGGCGCGGGGTGCCGCGCACCATCACCTGATCGGCGCGCCCGGCCACGCGCATCTCCTTGTCACCGGTCAGGTTCTCCCAGAGCGAGGCATCGGGGTCGAGCCCCTCCCGGCGCTGATCGAACACCGCCGTTTCGAGATTGGTGCCCAGGGTCACGCTGCCACTATCAGGGGCCAGCTCGCCCGTGAGCATCTTCAGCAGCGTCGTCTTGCCCGCCCCATTGGGGCCGACAAAGGCGATCCGGTCGCCGCGCAGCACGCGCAGATCGAAGGGCCGCAGGATGGTCTTGTCGCCAAAGGCCTTGGCGATGCCGCGCGCCTCGATCACCCGTTTGCCCGAGCTCTTGCCCGCCTCGAGTGCCATCTCGGCCGTGCCCTGGCGGCGGATCATGTCGGCGCGCTGCTGGCGCAGCTCGCCCAGGGCGCGGACCCGGCCCTGATTGCGCTTGCGGCGCGCGGAGATGCCTTCGACCGCCCAGCGGGCCTCGGCCTTGATCTTGCGGTCGAGCTTGTGGCGGGCGAGGTCTTCTTCTTCCCAGGTCTTGTCGCGCCAGGCTTCGAAATCCGCAAAGCCCCGTTCCTGCCGCCGCACCACGCCGCGATCAATCCACAGGGACGCGCGGGTCAAGGCCGTCAGAAAGGCCCGGTCATGGGAGATCAGCACGAAAGCCGCGCGGGTGCAGCGCAGGTGGTCTTCGAGCCAGGCGATGGCCTGGATGTCGAGATGGTTGGTCGGCTCGTCGAGCAGCATCAGCTCCGGCGCTTCGGCCAGAAGCCGGGCGAGGGCGGCGCGACGGCGTTCGCCCCCCGAGGCGGCCTCCGTGGCGATGTCGAGATCGAGCTTCAGCCCTTCGGCGGCGATATCGATCCGGTAGGCTTCGGACGGATCGAGCGTTGCACCGGCGAAATCGCCCAAGGTCGCGTAGCCCGAAAGATCCGGGTCCTGCTCCATATAGCCAACGGAGGTCCCGGGGGCGGCGGTGACGGTGCCTGTATCGGCCTCGACCTGACCGGCCATGACCTTCATCAGGGTGGATTTGCCCGATCCGTTGCGGCCCACAAGGGCGACGCGGTCACCGGGCTGGATCACCAGATCGAGTCCGGTAAAGACCGGGTTGCCGCCATATCCCAGGCGGATGTCGTTGAGCTGAAGAAGAGGGGGACGTGCCATGGCGCGGAGGTATGGGGCACGGGGCGCGGGGTCAATGGGGATCGTGGCGCAGACCGGATCTGCGGGCGGCGCTTGTGGCGCGGGCAGGAGCCTCCGGCGGGGATATTTGGAGACTTAAGTCGGGGCAAATGCCTGCAAGGCGGGCCTTGGCGCGTGCTGTGGGGGTGGGACCGGTTATGCCCCCTTTCACCTCAGCGCTGCTTGGACTAAGACGCGCGCAGTCCGAAGCCGGAGGATTGCGCCCATGACTGCCCCTATCTCAGAGCCTGCGATAACCCCTGATCTGATTGCTGCCCACGGGCTGTCGCCAGACGAGTATGCTCGCATTCTCGAGATCATCGGGCGGGCGCCCAGTTTCACCGAGCTGGGGATCTTCTCGGCCATGTGGAATGAGCATTGTTCCTACAAGTCGTCGAAGAAGTGGCTGCGCACCCTGCCGACCGAGGGGCCGCAGGTGATTTGCGGGCCCGGGGAGAACGCGGGCGTGGTCGATATCGGCGACGGACAGGCGGTGGTCTTCAAGATGGAGAGCCATAATCACCCGTCCTATATCGAGCCCTATCAGGGGGCGGCGACCGGGGTCGGGGGCATTTTGCGCGATGTCTTCACCATGGGCGCGCGGCCCGTGGCGGCGATGAACGCACTCAGCTTTGGCGAGACCAGCCATCCCAAGACCAAATCCCTCGTGGCCGGTGTGGTCGAGGGGATCGGCGGCTATGGGAATTGTTTCGGCGTGCCGACTGTCGGCGGCGAGGTGCGGTTCCACGCGGCCTATAACGGCAATTGCCTGGTGAATGCCTTTGCCGCGGGGCTCGCGGATGCGGACAAGATCTTTTACTCGGCGGCCTCCGGTGTGGGCATGCCGGTCGTCTATCTCGGGGCCAAGACCGGGCGCGACGGCGTTGGCGGGGCGACCATGGCCAGCGCCGAGTTTGACGACACGATCGAGGAAAAGCGCCCCACGGTGCAGGTCGGCGACCCCTTCACCGAAAAGCGCCTGATGGAAGCGACGCTGGAGCTGATGCAGACCGGGGCCGTGATCTCGATCCAGGATATGGGGGCGGCAGGCCTGACCTGTTCCGCGGTCGAGATGGGGGACAAGGGGGGCCTTGGCATCCGCCTCGATCTGGAGCGCGTGCCCGTGCGCGAGGCGGCGATGACCGCCTATGAGATGATGCTCAGCGAGAGCCAGGAGCGGATGCTCATGGTGCTCAACCCCGCGCTTGAGGCCGAGGCCAAGGCGGTGTTCGACAAGTGGGATCTGGATTTCGCCATCGTCGGTGAGACGATTGCCGAGGACCGCTTCCTGATCGTGCTGAACGGCGAGACGAAAGCGGACCTGCCTTTGTCGAAACTGGCCTCCAGCGCGCCGGAATATGACCGCCCCTGGGTGCCGACGCCTGAGGCGGCGGAGATGGACCCGGTCCCGGCGGTGGATCCGATTGACGGGCTCAAGGCGCTGCTGGCCAGCCCGAACTACGCCCGCAAGCACTGGGTCTGGGAGCAATATGACACGCAAGTGATGGCCGACACCCTGCGCACGCCTGGTCTGGGCGCGGGCGTGATCCGGGTCCATGGCACCGACAAGGCGCTGGCCTTCACCAGCGATGTGACCCCGCGCTATGTGCGCGCCAACCCGGTGCAGGGCGGGCGCCAGGCCGTGGCCGAAGCCTATCGCAACCTGATCTCCGTGGGCGCGACCCCGCTGGCCACGACCGACAACCTGAACTTCGGCAACCCGGAAAAACCCGAGATCATGGGACAGTTCGTGGGGGCCATTCAGGGGATCGGCGAGGCCTGTGCGGCGCTCGACATGCCCATCGTGTCGGGCAATGTCAGCCTTTACAACGAGACCGACGGGCAGGGGATCCTGCCGACCCCGACCATTGGCGCGGTGGGGCTGATCGCCGAGACCGAACAGGCGATTGCCGGCCAGCCGGCAGCGGGGGAGCTCGCCTTGCTGGTGGGCGCAACCGAGGGGCATCTGGGGCAATCGGCGCTTCTGGCCGAAGTGTTCCACCGCGAGGATGGCGACGCGCCTTCCGTGGATCTGGAGGCCGAACGGGCGGCGGGACAGTTCATCCTCGACAATCGCGACTGGATCTCGGCCTGCACGGATCTGGCCGATGGCGGGCTTGCGCTGGCAGCTTTCGAGATGGCGGAGGCCGCGGGGCTCGGCCTAACGCTGGATGCCACGGAGATGGGCACGCTCTTTGGCGAGGATCAGGGCCGCTACCTGATCGCCTGCAGCTATGACGCGGCCGAGGCCCTGATGGTGGCTGCGGGACAGGCCAGCGTGCCGATCGAGACCGTGGGCCGGTTCGGCGGGGACGAGATTGCGCTTGGCGGTGCGAAAGCGTCGCTGGCAGAACTCAGCACGCTCTATCGCGGGGCTTTCGAAGACGCCGTGGCCTGAGCCCGCGCGGCTTCGAACCGAGGCGTGACGAAAAAGGCAGGGCGCATGAAATTTGCGCCTGCACCCGGTCTCAGGGGCCGCCACCTCTGGACGCCCGGGCCGTGACCTTGCAGGATCGGGGTCAGAAGCTTACTATACATGTACGAAAAAATCAGGATTAAGCCCATGCCGATGCATGCCGATGAAATCGAAGCGCTCCTGCGAGAAACCTTTCCCGATGCGCAAATTGACGTTCAGGGCGACGATGGCGTCCACATGTCCGCGATGGTCGTCGATGAGAGCTTTCGCGGCAAGAATCGCGTCCAGCAGCAGCGCGCGGTCTATGCGGCCCTGAAGGGCAAGATGGACGGCTCTGCCGGAGACCTTCATGCCCTGGCCCTGACCACCAAAGCGCCTGGATGATGTTCGAGTTCGTCTGGACCACACCCATCGTGGTCTTGTCGGGCGCGCTGGTCGGCGTGCTTTTGATCCGGGCCATCTGGGTCGTGCGCGCCGAGGACCGTCACCCGCCGCCGAGAGGGAGCGAGCCAGGCGCGGGCTTCACAGAGATCGAAGCGAATTATCATTCTGGCGGACCGGGCGGAGGTCATTCGACCATCATCCGCGTTCCCAGAGACCCACAGGAATATGCACGATCCTTCGTGCCTCACCATGCCAAAGGACAAAATGATGAGTGACGCAAACGAGCGCATCAAAGAGACCGTAGCCGGAAGCGACGTGGTTCTCTTCATGAAGGGCACCAAGTCGATGCCGCAATGTGGCTTCTCCAGCCGCGTGGCGGGGGTGCTGAACTTCATGGGGGTCGAGTACACGGATGTGAACGTGCTCGCCGATGAAGAGCTGCGCCAGGGCATCAAGGACTACTCGGACTGGCCGACCATCCCGCAGCTCTACGTCAAGGGAGAGTTCGTGGGCGGCTGCGATATCATCACCGAGATGACCCTTTCGGGCGAACTGGACACCATGTTCGACGACAATGCCGTCGCCTATAACAAGGACGCTGCCGACAAGATCCGCGAAGCCAACGCCTGATCTCCGGCACGAGAGATACGGGGCGCTCCGGTTGCGGGGCGCCTTTTCCATTGGAGGCGCCATGGACCGGCACTCTGAGCAGACCCAGGTGCCGCCCGAGATCACCTTTGTGCGGTTGTCCGAGATCGACCCGCATGAGATCGTCCGCCACATGTCCGACCCCCGCGTGGCCGAGCATATGCCCCTTCTGACCGGTGCCTGGGACAAGGCGACGGTGGCGGAGTTTGTGCGCCAGAAAGACGCCTGTTGGACACGGGACGGGCTGGGCCATTGGGCGTTCCTCTGCGACGGGCGCTATGTCGGCTGGGGCGGGTTTCAGAAGGAGGGCGCGGAATGGGATTTCGGCCTCGTCCTGCGGCCCGGTGCCTTCGGTCTGGGCACCCGTATCGCGCGGCAGGCGCTGGCTTTTGCGCGCGCCGACCCGCGCATTCCTTTCGTGACCTTTCTGCTGCCCCCCACCCGCAAGGCATTGGGCGCGCTGACACGGCTGGGCGCGCGCCCCTTGGGCGAAATCGCGTATGAGGGTGCGGTGTTTCTCAAGTTCCGGCTTGAGACGGGCAGGGGGTGACCCGGACCCGGCCAAAGTGAATGCGCCCTGAGGCGCGCAAGAGTTTTGCGCGGCATCGGGCCCGCGCATTCTGCCGCATGCGCGGTGAAAGCCGGGTTTTCCTTACGCGACCTTAATCCTTCGCACCTATGCCGGAGCCGGGGCATCGACCAGTTTCTGGCCGGTCTTCGGGACCTTTCGGCGTGCGAGTGATGGACGGACAATCAATTGAGCTGAACGAAGCGGCGCGGAGCGTGGCCTTGACCGTGCGCCGCGGCGCGCTGGAGCCGCTTTGGCTGCTCTGCGTGGCGATAGCGGTTGATGTGCCCGTCTTCACCCTGGCATTCTGGTTCGCCCTCTATGGTTCTGTTCCGGCGACAGAATTCGCGCCTCTGGTCGCGGCGGCTCAGGCGGCATCGGGCGCGGTTCTGGTTGCGGTGGCTCTCGCGGCCAGTGGCGCCTATCGCAACAAAACCATGGCCAATCTGCCGGCCTTTCTCAGCGCCACGCTGCTCGCGGTTCTTGTGCCGGGTTTGGGACTGCTGCTCCTCGCGCCGGTGACGGGGCTCGGACCTGCGCTCTGGGCCTTTGGGCTCAGCCTGCTCGTGGCGATTCTGCCCACGCGGATCGGCGCGCGGGCCATTCTGCGCTGGGTGATCGACACCGGTCTGATCGCGCGCCGCACGGTGATTGCCGGGGGCGGCGAGGAAGCTGCCCGACTGATCCGCGGCGTGCATGCGCGGACAGGCAATGACATCCGGTTTTACGGAATTTTCGACGACCGCAATGATGCCCGATCCCCGCCTCAGGTGCTGGGGGTGCCCAAGATCGGGGGCTATGATGACCTGATCGCCTTCGTGCGCGCCTCAGCCATTGATCTGGTAATCATCGCGCTGCCCCATACCGCCGAGGCGCGGATCAAGTGGTTGCTGGATGAGTTCCGCGTGCTGCCGGTGGAAGTGGGCCTGTCTACCCACAGCAAGGATTACGCGTTTGACCAGGGGGGCGGGCCCTATCTGCAAAAGCTCAGGCGCAGTTTCGCGCCGGAATGCCGGTTGACCAAGCGGATCTTCGATATCGTCTTTGCGCTGGTCGCGCTTGGGGTGCTGTGGCCGGTGATGCTGGCGGCAGCTCTCGCCATTCGCCTTGAGAGCAAGGGGCCGACCCTGTTCCGGCAGCTGCGCCATGGCTACAATGACCGCACGATCGAGGTGCTGAAGTTCCGCTCCATGTATGCCGAGGATAGCGATCCCGCGGCCGAGCGGATCGTGACCAGGGGGGATCCCCGGGTCACCAAGGTCGGTCGTTTCCTGCGCCGCAGTTCGATTGATGAGCTGCCGCAACTGTTCAATGTGCTCCGGGGGGATCTGTCTCTCGTCGGCCCCCGACCGCATGCGATCAGGGCGCAATCGAGCCAGCAGGATCTCTTTACCCAGATCGTGGACGGATATTCCGCCCGGCACCGGCTCCCCCCCGGGATCACCGGATGGGCGCAGATCAACGGTTGGCGCGGCGAGATCGACCGCGCCGACAAGCTCGAGGCGCGCTATGCCCATGATCTCTATTACATCGAGAACTGGTCGATCTGGCTGGATCTTCAGATCCTCCTGCGCACGCCTCTCAGCTTGTTGAGTTCCAAGGGCGCGTATTGACCGCATAAGACGCGGTGTGTGACGCGCCTAGCGCGTGACGGCGCAGGACGGCAGACGCGCTGCGCGCCACTCGTGCCGATCCCGACGGGACCACGCGTGATGTCACGACAGTGGCGGAGCGATTGGGCCGGTGGGCATACCGCATGTCGCGGCTGTCGCGGACTGATCCTGGGGCAAGACCGAAGATGCGAGCCTTGGCTTGGGGACGTGGCTTCGCGAATGCGCGCCTCTGCTTCGTTTGGTGACCCGGAGCGCCCCGTAGGACCGCGCAGTTTCAAGCAGCGCGCAACGGGTGGCATCGGTCTGAAGACGACCCCTCTCGGGATGGCCCCGGCTTTCCCTGCGGAGGGCAGAACCGATCAACTCCTGTAGCTCCGGACCCCCTCGGATCTCACTGGGCGCGCGCCGTCCTTCGCTCAGGCGGTCGTCGTCGCCCGCAGCAGGCGGGCCCGGGCCGGGGGGATCGCGCCGATCTCCAGCCCCGTGAAAACATGCAACGTGTTGAGGTCCCGATCGACCACTGCATGATCGCTGACCCAGCCCCCCATCAACAGATAGGTCCGCAAGAGCGGTGGCATGGCCTGCATCGCGCGTTTGAGGTCCGGCTTGACCCGCGCAAGACCCGTGGCAAAGGGAAAGACACGCGGCGCCTTCACCCGGGGCAGCCAGCGCGGCGGGGCAAGATGCTTTTCGGTCAGCAGGGCAAAGGCATCCCGGTAGCGCGCGCTGTCGGTTCCTTGGAAGGAAGAGCAGCCAAAGAGAAGCTTCACATCATGGGCATCCACATAGGCGGTCAGCGCGGCCCAGGCGATCCGCAGGATATCGGGATCCGTATGGTCCGGGTGGATGCAGAACCGGCCCAGCTCGATGATCGGTCCCTCGAAGCTTTCCAGCGCCGAGAGCTCATAGAACTGCGCGGAGTAGCTGCGCGCGATATCCGCCCCATGGGCCAGGGGCAGGATCCGAAAACAGCAGACGAGAGTGCCCGTCGCGACCTCCTCGACCATGATATGGCTGCAGGCCGCATCGAACGCGTCACAATCGCGACCGTCCTTGCGCGCCGCCGCCCCGGTGCCATCCACGAAACTCAGATGCCGCAACCGCTGACAGGCCGCGATCTCGGCCTCGGTCTCGGCATGGCGCGCGGCATAGCGGCCTTTGGTCAATCGCAACATCGTCACCTCGTGGGGCCTTGGCGGTCGCGGTCCAGAGTATATCTATGGGCGTAACCTTCAATCCCGGTTGCGCGCAGGTTTGGCCCCGCGACGTGACCCCATGATGACCCCGCAGGAGGACCGATGGAAAAAGTCGTGAAAAGCGAAGAAGAGTGGCGCAATCAGCTCAGTGATCTGGCCTACAAGGTGACGCGCAAGCACGGAACGGAGCGGGCCGGGACCCACGAGGACTTTCCCAAGGATCCGGGCACCTATCGCTGCGTGTGCTGCGAGGCACCCCTGTTCGACCAGTCCCACAAGTTCGAAAGCGGGACCGGATGGCCCTCGTTCTACCAGCCGCTGGACGGCGATATGGTGGGCGAGAGCATCGACAAGAGCTGGTTCATGACCCGGACCGAGGTGCATTGCAATCGCTGCGAAGCCCATCTGGGCCATGTTTTCCCGGACGGGCCGCAGCCCACCGGGCTGCGCTATTGCATCAATGGCGTGGCCCTGACCTTCGAGCCCGAGGACTGACACCGCGCGGGTCCGCGCCGGGCATATATGTCCGGCGCCATGGCCCCGAGGTCACGGCATGCGCAACGCGCCGTCGAGCCGGATGGTCGTGCCGTTCAGATAGCCACAGGTGAGGATGAAGGCCACGAGGCGGGCATACTCCACCGGGTCGCCCAGACGCTTGGGAAAGGTCACATCGGCGGCCAGCGCATCCATGACCTCTTCGCCGAGCCCGATCAGCATCGGGGTTCGGAAAATCCCCGGCGCAATGGACATGGTGCGGATGCCTTCGCGCGCAAGGTCCCGCGCCATGGGCAGGGCCAGCCCGGCCACTCCGGCCTTGGATGCCGCATAGGCCGCCTGACCCTTCTGGCCATCGAAGGCCGCAATCGAGGCTGTCGTGACGATCACGCCGCGCGCCCCGTCTTCATCGGGCGCATTGCGCGCCATCTCCGCCGCCGCCAGACGTGCGATGTTGAAGGTTCCCACAAGGTTGATGTCGATCGTGCGCTGAAACGCCTCCAGCGGATGCGGCCCGTCCCGTCCGATGGTCTTCACACTGGTCGCGATCCCCGCGCAGGTCACACAGGCGCTCAGTCCCCCAAGCGCGGCGCTTGCCGCGGTCACGGCGGCGGCGGCGCTGTCCTCATCGCTGACATCGACCTCGACGAAGACTGCACCGGTCTCTGCCGCAAGTTGGTGGCCCCGCGCGGCATCCCGGTCGAGCACGGCCACCGCGGCCCCCTGGGCGCAGAGATGGCGCGCCGTGGCCTCTCCGAGGCCCGAGGCGCCGCCGGTGACAAGCACTTTGTGATCTTGAATGTCCATGGGGTCCTCCGGGATATGAACGCTTGTTCAATTCATTCCCGATCTGCACGTCCCTGTCCAGCCCCGTCAGGCGCCACCCGCGATCAACCGCGGGTCACACAGCGCCGCAAAACGTGAACGGCGCGTGAGGGTATCGGCGGGAAGCCGCTGAAAAAGCGCCGTTATTTCTGCGATGCTCAGCCGGAAGCAGCCGATCCGGTCACGATCTTCTGACGCATCTTGGATCGGGCCGCGGGCCTGCCTAGCTCGACAGACAGACCGGGCACAAGGACCCGGAGAGGCAAAGGAGACTTGCATGAAACCGCAGTATTCATCGCCCGCGCTGATCGGCGCTCTGGTGATTGGCATGGGCAGCGCGCCCGTCCTCGCAGGCAGTTTGGAAGATCCGGTGATCGCACCACCGCCCGCACCGCCGGTGATCGTGCCCGCCGGGGCGGACTGGACCGGCTTTTATGGCGGTGTGCAGCTTGGCTATGGCGATGTGGACAGCTCGGCATCCGGCGTGGACGGGGACGGCGCGATTGGCGGTTTGATCCTCGGCTATGACTATGATTTCGGGTCCTATGTGCTGGGCGCCGGGCTCGATTACGACATCGCCGATATCGATCTCGGCAGTGCCGCAACGCTCGAGGATGTGTTGCGCCTGAAACTGCGCGCCGGTGTCGAGGCGGGGCCGGCCCTGATCTATGCGACCGGCGGGTATGCCCGGGCGGGGACCGACAATCTCGGCAGCGATGATGGCTATTTCATCGGTGCGGGCGTGGATTATCCGATCACCGAAGCCTGGACCCTGGGCGGCGAGCTTCTCTACCACGAGTTTGACGATTTCGATGGCTCCGGTGTCGACGTGGACGCCACGACATTGCAGGCGCGCTTGTCCTTCCGGTTCTGAAACCGGGAGGCTGTTTCTCCTCCGGTGTGCTGCAAGGAGCGGGCCCCTCGGGGCCCGTTTTCCGTGTCGGACGACCCCGGGGGCCCTCTTGCCCGCATCTTGAGCCCGGTCCTCTATTCCAACCGGAGTGCGGAGTTGCTAAAGCCCTCGCAACCGGGCCATGCCCGGACAGCCCTGTGGGGAAGGAAGGCAGCAATCGTGACGGCTCTGCAACTGACCAATACCAAGACGCGCCGGAAAGAGGCGTTTGTCCCGCTCGATCCGAACAATGTGCGGATGTATGTCTGTGGGCCGACCGTTTACGACCGCGCCCATCTGGGCAATGCCCGTCCGGCGGTGGTGTTTGACATGCTATTCCGGGTGTTGCGCGTGGTCTACGGGCCCGGGCATGTGACCTATGTCCGAAACATCACAGATGTAGAGGACAAGATCAACGCGCGCGCCGCCGAGACCGGTCGGTCTATCAAGGAGATCACCGACGAGACCAGCCAGTGGTATCTCGACGACATGGAAGCTCTGGGCACTTTGGCACCGACCCATATTCCCCGCGCAACCCAATACATCCCGCAGATGGTGTCGATGATCGAGACACTGATTGCGGGCGGGCATGCCTATGCCGCCGAGGGGCATGTTCTGTTCGATGTGCGCAGCTACGCGGCCTATGGCGCCCTTTCGGGGCGCTCGGTGGATGACATGATCGCGGGCGCGCGGGTCGAGGTGGCACCGTACAAGCGCGATCCGATGGATTTCGTGCTGTGGAAGCCCTCCGATGCGGCCACGCCCGGTTGGGACAGCCCTTGGGGACGGGGGCGGCCCGGCTGGCATATCGAATGCTCGGCCATGAGCCGGGAGCTTTTGGGGGAAAGCTTCGATATCCACGGGGGCGGCAATGACCTGCAGTTCCCGCATCATGAAAACGAGATCGCCCAGAGCTGCTGCGCCCATCCCGAGGGGGAATTTGCGAAGGTCTGGATGCATAACGAGATGCTGCAGGTCGAGGGCAAGAAGATGTCCAAGTCTCTGGGCAATTTCTTCACCGTGCGGGATCTGTTTGACGAGGGGGTGCCGGGCGAGGTGATCCGACTCGTGTTTCTCGGGACCCATTACTCCAAGCCCATGGATTGGACCGCCGCCAAGCGCGATGAGGCGACCGGCGTTCTGCGGAAATGGCGCGCGGCGGTTGCAGGCATCGAGCCCGCGCCCGCCGCGTCCCCGTCCGTCATGGCGGCGCTGGCGGATGATCTTAACACGCCGGGTGCCATTGCGGGCCTGCACCAGCTGTACCGGGACGGGGACCTGCCCGGATTGCTGGTCTCGGCGCAGCTGATGGGGCTTCTGACCGACGAGATGGGCGGCTGGGCCGCGGCGCCTCAGGTCGATCTGTCGGCCCATGCCGCGGGATTGGCAGCGGCACGTGAGGCCGCCATGGCGAGCAAGGATTTCGCGGAAGTCGACCGCCTCAAATCCGCGCTTGTGGCGGCCGGGGTCGAGGTGCGCATGAGCAAGGCCGGGGTCGAGCTGGTCCCCGGACCCGATTTCGATGCTGCCAAGCTGGAGGCGTTGGCATGACAGGCGAGCGGCTTTTCCTCTACGATACCACCTTGCGCGACGGGCAGCAGACGCAAGGGGTGCAATTCTCCACCGCCGAGAAGCAGCAGATCGCGACGGCGCTCGACATGCTGGGGATCGACTATATCGAAGGCGGCTGGCCCGGTGCGAATCCGACGGATTCGGAGTTTTTCGCCACCAGACCCGCCTTTGATCATGCGCGCTTTGCCGCCTTTGGCATGACCAAACGCGCCGGGTTCTCGGCGGAGAATGACGATGTGCTGGCCGCCGTTCTGAATGCGGGCACGCCCTCGGTCTGTCTCGTGGGCAAATCCCACGAGTACCACGTGACCCGGGCGCTCGGCATCGAACTGGCCGAGAACACCGAAAACATCCGCCGCTCGGTCGCGCATATCCGCGCCCAGGGGCGGGAGGCGCTGTTTGACGCGGAGCATTTCTTTGACGGCTATCTGGCCAATCCGGACTACGCGCTGGAAACGCTCCATGCCGCGCTGGAGGCCGGGGCGCGCTGGGTCGTGCTGTGCGATACCAATGGCGGGCGGCTGCCGGCGGAGATCGGTGAGATCACGGCGGCGGTGATTGCAAGCGGCGTGCCAGGGGACCATCTGGGCATCCATACCCATAACGACACGGGCAATGCGGTGGCCAATTCTCTGGCGGCCATCGATGCGGGCGCGCGTCAGATCCAGGGCACGCTGAACGGGCTTGGAGAGCGCTGCGGCAATGCCAATCTGGTCACGCTGATCCCGACGCTCTTGCTGAAAGAACCGTATCGCAGCCGGTTCGAGACCGCTGTGACCGAGGACGCGCTTACCGATCTGGTCCGGGTGTCGCGCACGCTCGATGACATCCTCAACCGGGTGCCGACCAAGAGCGCGCCCTATGTGGGCGCCTCGGCCTTTGCCCATAAGGCCGGGCTGCACGCCTCGGCGATCCTGAAGGATCCGAGCACCTATGAGCATATCGCGCCCGAGGCCGTGGGCAATGCGCGCGTCATCCCCATGTCGAACCAGGCCGGGCAGTCCAACCTGCGCAAGCGGCTGGCGGATGCGGGGATCGAGATCGCCAAGGGCGACCCAAGGCTCGGCGCGCTTCTGGACGAGGTGAAGCGGCGCGAGGATCTGGGCTATGCCTTTGACAGTGCGCAGGCCAGCTTCGAGCTGCTGGCGCGGCGCCATCTGGAGGGGCTGCCGGAGTTTTTCGAGGTCAAGCGCTACCGGGTGACGGTGGAGCGGCGCAAGAACAAGTATAACGAGATGGTCAGCCTGTCCGAGGCGGTGGTGGTTCTGAAGATCGGCGATCAGAAGATGCTGTCTGTGTCGGAATCCATGGATGAGACCGGCTGCGATCGTGGTCCGGTGAATGCGCTGGCCAAGGCGCTCGGCAAGGATCTGGGCCCCTATACGCGCTTCATCGAGGATCTGAAGCTGGTGGATTTCAAGGTGCGGATTACCAATGGCGGCACCGAGGCCGTGACCCGCGTCCTGATCGACAGCGAGGACGGGCAGGGGCGGCGCTGGTCCACGGTCGGGGTGTCCGCCAACATCGTGGATGCGAGCTTCGAGGCCTTGGTCGAGGCGATTCAGTGGAAGCTGATCCGGGACGGCGCGACCGCGCAGGCGCTGGCCGCCGAATGACGCTCAACGCATGTGCCGCGCTGGTAGAGCGGGGGGACCCGGACCGGTTTCTCGCCACCATGGCCGCGCCCGTGGCCGCGCGGGCGGTGCTGTTTCCGGTCTATGCCTTCAATCTCGAAGTGAGCCGCGCCCCTTGGGTGACCGAGGAGGCGATGATCGCCGAGATGCGCCTGCAATGGTGGCGTGACACGCTCGAAGAGATCGGGCAGGGGGCCGAGCCGCGCGCCCATGAGGTGGTCGCGCCGCTGAGCGACGTGCTGGATGCGGAGGCAACAGAGGTGCTGGATCGCTTGATCGTGGCGCGCCGCTGGGAGATCTATCGCGACCCGTTCGAGGATGACGCGGCCCTGAGCACCTATCTGGAGGATACGGGCGCGGGGCTGGTCTGGACCCTCGGGCGGCTGCTGGGCGCGGGGCCCGAGGCCGAAGCGCCCTTGCGCGCACAAGGCTGGGCGGCGGCGCTTGCGCGGTACCTGCAGGCGGTGCCGGAGCTTGAGGCGCGCAACCGCATCCCCCTCGTGGATGGGCGGAGCGCGGCCGTGGCCGATCTGGCGCGGGCGGGGCTGGCGCGTCTGGCAGAGGCGCGCAAGGCGCGCGGTTCCGTGCCCAAAGCGGCGCTGCCCGCGCTTCTGGCCGGATGGCAGGCTGAACCTGTCCTGCAACAGGCTGCAGCGCATCCCGAGGATGTGGCCGCAGGGGCCTTGGGCGGGTCGGAGTTCGGCAAGCGCGCGCGTCTGGCCTGGATCAGCAGCACGGGGCGCTGGTAGGCCCATGGCCGGCGGCTGTCGCCCCCGGCCTGTTGTGCCTCAGATCGCCGGTTTCGGCTTCAGCACCAGCCAGATCAGCGCGCCGCCCGCCAGCGCCAGAAGGGGTGCCATGGCAAGGTTCACGGCGGTCCAGCCCGCGACCACATCGCCGCCCGAGCAGTTCATCAGCCCGCCCGAGGCCAGCGAGGCCATGGTCACGCAGCCAAAGACGATCGCGTCATTCAGGCCCTGGATCCGCCCGCGCTCTCCCGCGCTATGGGCCGAGGCGAGCATGGTGGTCGCCCCGATGAAGCCAAAGTTCCAGCCCACGCCCAACAGCGCCAGCGCGACAAAGAAATTCCCCAGCGCCACGCCCGACAGCGCCACGGCCCCGCCCGCGCCAAGGATCAGAAGGCCCGTGGCCACGATTTTCTCGACGCCGAACCGGTTGATCAGATGGCCGGTGAAAAAGCTCGGCGCGAACATGGCGATCACGTGCAGGCTGACCACATCCGCCGCATTCCCGGTGGTAAAGCCGCAGCCCACCACCGCCAGCGGGGTCGAGGTCATCACGAGGTTCATCAGCGCATAGGCCACCATGGCACAGATGATCGCGGTCACGATCACCGGATCGCGCAGCATCTCGCGTCGGGTCCGCCCGCCCTCGGGGCCCTTCTTGGCCGGGGCGGGTTTCGGGATGTCGAGAAAGAAGAACAGCCCGATCCCGATCAGGTTGATCGCCAGCGCCACCAGATACGTGCCCAGAAACGGCACCACGAAGAGATCGGTTGTCACCTTCACCAGCTGCGGCCCGATCAGGGCCGAGACCAGCCCGCCCGCCATCACATAGGAGATCGCCTTGGGCCGGAACCCCTCGCTCGCCGTATCCGCCGCCGCGAAGCGATAGAAGCCCTGCGCGCTCATATAGCTGCCCGTCAGGAACGACCCGAGCAGGAAGATCCAGAAATTGCCCGTGGCCAGGCCCATTGCCCCGATGATGCTGCCGAGCGCGCCGCCAAGGGCGCCGATGACGAAGCCTGTCCGACGTCCGAAGCGCTGCATCACCGCGGACAGCCAGGGCGCCGTGGCCATGGATCCGAACACGATCAGCGAGATCGGCAGGGTCGCAAGGCAGGGATGCGGGGTCAGCATCTGTCCGGCCAGCCCGCCGATGACGAAGATCATCGTGATCTGGCTGCCGAGAAAGGCCTGGGCCGCCACAAGGACCGCCACATTGCGCTTGGCGCGGGCGTCATCCATCGGGGCGGTCTCGGTCAGCATGGTCATGGGGCAGTGCTATCCGGTTGGGCGGGGCGGGGGAAGCGGCCTTTCGGTCGCGCTCTGGCGTCGGGGCGCGGTCATGCCGGGGCGATGAGATGGGCGAAGCTGCCTGCCACCGAACCCGCCCGCAAGCCCATCGCAGGCAGATCCGCGCCCGCCGCATCCCGCGCGGTAAAGAGCGGATCGCCCTCGGCCCTGAGGGTGCTGGCATAGTGGAATTCATGGCCCGTGAGCGGCCCCGCGAACCCGGCACCAAGCGGGGCAAGCTGCCGGTAGCCCAGATGCAGCTTGCGCGCCGCAAAAGAGGTCTCCAGCCGCAGCAGCCCTGCCATGGCGTGGCGCGTGCCATCGGCATCCACAAGCCCATCGCCCAGGACCATGTAGCCGCCGCATTCTCCATAGATCCGCGTCCCGGCCTGGGCTGCGGCGCGCAGGCTGTCGAGAAAACGCGCGGCAGCCGCGAGGCGACCGCCATGGAGCTCCGGGTAGCCGCCGGGCAAAAAGACCGCGTCGACCCCCTCCGGGATCGGCGCGTCGTCCAGCGGTGAGAAAACGCTCAGCGCGGCCCCGGCATCGCGCCAGGCGGCCAGCAGATGCGGATAGGCAAAGGCAAAGGCCGCGTCCCGCGCGACGGCGATCCGTTGACCGAGGGGCGGGATATGCGAGGCCCGGTTCGGGGCGGGCAGGGGCAGGGGTTCGGCCAACCCGATCAACGCGTCGAGATCCACGGCCTTTGCGGCAAGTGTGCCGGCACGGTCGAGAAAGGCGCGCAGATCGTGACGTTCTTCGGCCTGAACCAGTCCGAGATGGCGCGACGGGGTCCCGAGGGCCGTGTCCCGATGCACTGCGCCGTGCACGGGGATCCCAAGCGGCGCGAGTGCGGCGCGCAGCAGCGTCTCATGGCGGGGCGAGCCGACCTTGTTGAGGATCACGCCCGCGATGCGCACCTGCGGGTCGTGCCCGGCAAAGCCCGCGACCAGCGGCGCGATGGAGTGCGCCATGCGCGCAGCATCCACCACCAGCACCACGGGCAGGCTCAGCTGTCGCGCGAGATCCGCGCAGGATCCGCGCCCCGCGCCGCTGCCATCGGCGGCCCCATCAAAGAGACCCATGGCTCCTTCGATGATCAGGGTGCCGGGACCGGCGGCGAGATCGCGGATCATCCCCGGCGCCATGGCCCAGGCATCGAGATTGACACAAGGCCGGCCCGTGGCGGCGGCATGAAACTGCGGATCGATGTAATCGGGACCGGATTTCGCCCCACGCACGGCCATGCCACGCGCGGTGAGAGCCGCGAGTAGACCCAGTGTGACCGTGGTCTTGCCCGCGCCCGAGCCCGGAGCCGCGAGGATCAGCCCGCGCCCCGGATCTGCGCTCATCCGGCTTCGGCCGGGCGTCCCCGGCCCAGCGGGTCGAGATCCCGTGCGACGGCTCCGGCGGCCATGGCCTGCCAATCGAGCACCTGCCGCATCAGCACCGCGCGCCCGACACAGATGATCGCCGGCGGCGTCAGACCGCTTTCGGCGATATCCTCGGCCACGCGGCCCAGTGTCGTCTCGAGCACCTGCTGATGCTCGGTCGCCGCCGATGTCACCACGGCCACGGGTTCTTCAACCGCGCGCCCGCCCGCGATCAGTGCCGCCGAGATCCGCGCGATGTGCTTCATGCCCATGTAGATCACGATGACCTGACTGCCCCGAGCGATCCCTTCCCAGTCGAGGGTCGAGGGGGTCGCGCCGCTCTGGTCGTGGCCGGTCACGAAGGTCACGGATTGGTTCACGTCGCGATGGGTCACCGGCACGCCCGCATAGGCTAGCCCGCCGATCCCGGCGGAGATGCCGGGGATGATCCGGATCGGGATGCCGTGCTGCACAAGGCTCTGGGCCTCTTCACCGCCACGGCCAAACACGAAAGGGTCGCCGCCCTTGAGGCGCAGCACACGCCGCCCTTCGCGCGCCAGCGCCACCAGCCGGAGCGAGATGTCCCGCTGCTTGGCCGAGGGTTTGCCCCCGCGCTTGCCCGCATAGATCTTTTCGGCCTGCGGATTGGCCCAGCTCAGGACGCGATCATCCACCAGCGCGTCATAGACGATCACATCCGCCTGGCGCAGGGCATTGACCGCGTGCAGGGTCAAAAGCCCCGGATCGCCGGGGCCAGCACCGCAGAGCCAGACCCAGCCGGGCTCCATTGCGGGAAGATCGTGGAAAAGAGAGTCGCTCATGGCGCTGTTATGGCAGGGCAATTCCAAACCGCAAAGAGGCCAAGCGACGCAACAGAGCCTGTTTGCGCAGCCCGGCGGGGGGCGTATAGTCGCGCCGATGACACGCATGCCCGATCCTGAGCAGACACTGCGCCGTGGCTGGACGACCGGGGCCTGCGCCACGGCCGCCACCAAGGCCGCGCTTGTGGCGCTGTGGGATGGGGCGTTTCCGGACGAGGTTCAGATCACGCTGCCCAAGGGCGAGCAGCCGGTCTTTCCGCTGGCCCATCGGGCGCGGGGCGCGGACTGGACCGAGGTCGGGATCACCAAGGATGCGGGCGATGATCCGGATGTTACCCATGGGGCGCTGGTGATCGCGCGGGTGCGGGCCTCTGCGGGCGGCGTGCGCTTCGCCGCCGGAGAGGGGGTTGGCCATGTGACCAAGGCCGGGCTGCCCATCGCGGTGGGCGAGCCTGCGATCAACCCTGTGCCCCGATCCATGATGACCGAGGTCGTCACCGCGCTGGCGGCGGAACGAACCCGCGCCCCGGATGTCGAGATCACGATTTCGATCCCCGGCGGGGTGGAGCTGGCCGCCAAGACCTGGAACCCGCGCCTGGGGATCCAGGGCGGGCTGTCGATCCTCGGGACGACCGGCGTGGTGCGTCCCTTCTCCTGCGCGGCCTGGATCGCCTCGATCCATCGCGGGATCGATGTGGCGCGGGCCGAGGGGCTCGGCCATGTGGCGGGCACCACGGGGGCCACGTCGGAGGCGACGGTGCAGACGCTCCATTCCCTGCCGGATCACGCGATGCTCGATATGGGTGATTTTGTCGGCGGGATGACGAAATACCTGCGCAAGCACCCGGTCCCGCGCCTCACGGTCGGGGGCGGCATCGGCAAGATGAGCAAGCTGGCCCAAGGCGCGGTCGATCTGCATTCCAAGCGCTCGCAGGTGGATCTCGGCGCGCTGGCCGCAGCGATGGATGATCCGCGTCTTGCCGGGTGCAACACGGCGCTCGAAGCACTGGAGATCGCCGGGGCGCCTCTGGCCGCCCATGTGGCCGAGACGGCCCGGGCGCGGCTGTGTCAGATGGTCGGGCCCGAGATCGCGGTGGATACCGTGGTGATCGACCGCAAGGGCCAGATCTGGGGCCGGGCGGGATGACGCGGCTCATGCTTCTGGGAGGCACGAGCGAGGCGCGCGATCTGGCGCGCCAGCTGGCGGGGCAGGTGGATCTGACGCTTTCTCTGGCCGGGCGCACCCGCGCGCCGGAGCTTGACGGGGTGCGCACACGGATCGGAGGGTTTGGAGGGGCCGAAGGTTTCGCGCGCCATCTGGCCGGGACCGGGACGGACGCGGTACTCGACGCCACCCATCCCTTCGCGGCCGAGATGTCGCGGCGCAGTGCGGCGGTCGCGGCCCGCGCGGGTCTGCCCTATCTCATGCTGCGGCGCCCGGGCTGGCAGCCTGCCCCGGAGGATGACTGGATCCGTGTGCCGGACACCGCCGCGGCGGCGCGGGTCCCGGGCCCGACAGATCGCGTGTTTCTTGCCACCGGGCGGCAGACCCTACCGGAATTCGCGCGGATGCGCGCGGCCTGGTGTTGGTGCCGGCAGATCGACCCGCCCGAGGGCGCGTTTCCCTTCCCCAAGGGGGAGTTCCTTGTGGGTCGTCCGCCCTTTCCCGAGACCGAGGAGATCGCTCTGTTCAAGCGGTTGGGCGTGACGCTTCTGGTGGTCAAGGATGCGGGCGGTGCGGCCAGTCGCAGCAAGCTCGACGCCGCGCGCGCGCTGGGGATCCGGGTTGTCATGATCGACCGGCCCGACCTGTCGGACCTGCCGCAGGTGAGCACGGTGGCGCAGGCACTGACTTGGGTAGAGGAGTTGCCATGTCCGTCGGACGCCTGATCGAAACCCCCGATTGCGTCGCCGAGGGCTGCGCTTATCTCGTGGACATCGAACCGCGCTTTGCCACGGCCTTTGACGCGACCGGGCCCTTGCCCCTGCGACGGCGGCCGGATGGGTTCGCGGCGCTTTTGTCGGCCATCGTCAGCCAGCAGGTCTCTGTCGCGGCGGCCAATGCGATCTGGGCCCGGCTCAAGGCCGCAAAGCTCACGGGGCCCCGCAAGGTGCTCTGGGCGACGGAGGAGGAGCTGCGCGCTTGCGGTCTCTCGCGCCAGAAGGTCCGCTATGCCAAGGCTCTGGCCGAGGCCAGGATCCGGTTTGCCGATCTGCGCGACGCCCCCGATGACGAGGTGGTGGCGACGCTGGTCGAGGTGCCGGGAATCGGGCGCTGGACCGCCGAGATCTACGCCATGTTCTCGCTGGGCCGGGCGGATGTCTTTGCGCCCGCCGATCTCGCCTTGCAGGAATCGGCTCGGGTGCTCTTTGATCTGCCCGAGCGACCGAGCGAAAAGGCCCTGCGGGAGATGGCCGCGGCCTGGTCGCCATGGCGAGCGGTTGCGGCGCGCGGGCTCTGGGCCTACTACCATGTGGCCAAGAACCGGGAGGGCATACGATGACGCGTATTCTGGACATGGGCCGCAAGGGCCCCGCACAAGGCACCGCCAAGCGGGTGGTTGTGCTGCTCCATGGCTATGGCGCTGATGGCAATGACCTTCTGGGGCTCGCCGATCCGCTCTCGCCGCATATGCCGGAAACCGCTTTTGTCGCGCCTAACGCGCCGGAGGTCTGCGTCAACAACCCCATGGGGTTCCAGTGGTTCCCGATCCCTTGGCTCGACGGCTCTTCCGAAGAAGAAGCCGCAACGAGCATGGAGCGCGCGGTTGAAGACCTGAACGCGTTTCTGGACTCCGTTCTTGAAGACGAGGGTGTAACCCCCGACAATCTCATGCTTTTGGGCTTTTCGCAGGGCACGATGATGAGCCTCCATGTGGCGCCGCGCCGCGAGACCGCAGTGGCCGGGGTCGTCGGCTTTTCCGGTCGTCTGCTCGGGCCGGAGCGGCTCGAGGACGAGATGAAGGTCAAGATGCCGATCCTGTTGATCCACGGGGATCAGGACGAGATGGTGCCGCCGGCCTCCCTGCCGGAGGCGGCCAATGCGCTGAACTCTGCCGGGTTCGAGGTCTATGCCCATATCTCCAAGGGGACGGGCCACGGGATCGCGCAGGATGGTCTGTCGGTGGCGCTGGCCTTCATGCGCGACAAGCTCGGGCTGGAGGACGCCTGAGGCCGGTTTTCGCGCCCGCTCCAACCGCCCCATCCCTGCCCATCGCCCACCGTCACGCGCGCGTCACACTCTGCCCGTAGCTCTGGCAGGCAAGCACCGTATTTGCGGGGCTTGTCAGGTGGCGAACGCCATATATAGTGATAGCAAGCGAACGGGGCGGGGTGTCCCGCCTTGGTCCAAACCTGGATAGACGAGGCGGAGACGGAGTCCCATGAGTGAGCCGATCGAGCGTGAGTTCCGAACGAGTTTTGTCCGAGATCCCCAGAGCCTGCGCCACAACCCGGCCCTTGTACTGAACGCCGATTACCGGCCGCTCTCCTACTACCCGCTGTCGCTCTGGACCTGGCAGGAGGCGGTGAAGGCGGCCTTCCTCGACCGGGTGACGATCCTTGCGGAGTATGACGATGTGGTCCGCAGCCCCACCACCGAGATACGGGTCCCCTCGGTTGTCGTCCTCAAAGACTATGTGAAACCTCAAAAGCGCGTGGCCTTCACGCGCTTTAATTTGTTTTTGCGGGACCAGTTCTGCTGTCAGTATTGCGGGGCCAAGGGGGATCTGACCTTTGACCACGTGGTGCCGCGCGCCAGTGGCGGCGTGACAAGCTGGGAGAACGTCGTGGCGGCCTGTTCGAAATGCAACCTGAAGAAGGGGTCGAAATCGCTGCGCGCCTCGGGCATGTCCCTGCGCCAGACCCCGCGCCAGCCCGCCGCTGAGCAGCTTCGGAATATGGGCCGGAAATTCCCGCCCAACTACCTCCATGAGAGTTGGATGGACTTCCTGTACTGGGACGCCGAGCTGGAAGCCTGAGAAGGCGCTCGGCCCTGTCTGACGTTACGTCCCGTCACCGGCGGATTCCCCGTTGATTTCACGCCCCGCGCTGGCCTAAGCACGCGCAGTGCGGGGCCGTGGCCACGCGGGTGTTTTCCTGTTTCCTGACGTTCGAACCGGCGTTCTCATGCGAGGGCGCATGTCTGCTTTGCCGATGATTGGGGCCTGCCGTGAAGCTCAAGATTGATGTGACGATGAATTACCAGCTTGACCCGAGCCGCCGGGTGCTTCTGGCGCTGGAGGTCGCGGAAGGCCCGGAGCAGGTTGTCCATGCCAGCCATCTCGACATCGATCATGCGCGCCTGCACCGGGTGGACGGCGCGGGCGGGGTGGGGCAACGCACTTGGGCCCAGCTCGGGATCGACCAGATGTGGCTTGGATACAACGCCGAGGTGGAAATCAAGCGCCCGGTGCCCGAGCTCTCTGCGCTGGCACCGACGCCGCTTCATGCGCTGCCGGGCGAGGCGCTGTGCTATCTGCGCCCGTCGCGATTCTGCCAATCCGACAAGTTCACCGCCTTCGTGCAGCGCCGCTTCGGCGGGATCGAGGGCGGGGCCAAGGTGGCCGCCATTCTCGACTGGATCGATGCCGAGATGATCTATGTCCCGGCCAGCTCGGATGCGGAAACCACGGTGATGGAGACTTTCGTGGATCGTCAGGGCGTGTGCCGTGATTACGCCCATATGGTCTGCGCCCTGTGCCGGGCGGCGGATATCCCGGCGCGCTACGCGTCGGTCTACGGGCTGGGCGTGGTGCCGCAGGATTTCCATGCTGTCGCACAGGTCTGGCTGGACGGGGCGTGGCGTCTGGTGGATGCAACCCGCATGTGCGCGCCGGACCAGATGGTGGTGATCGCCGTCGGGCGGGATGCCTGCGATGTCGCCTTCATGGAGACCGAGGGGTTCGCCAGCATGATCACCCAGCAGGTGAGCGTCTCCGCCCTCTAGGCAGACGGGTCAGGCCGAGCAACTCGCCCCGCCCAGCACGCAGAACTTGGCGCAATGGGGGTGGTTAAGCTGTACCGCGCCCTCGGCCTCGGCAAGGCTGGTGCCCAGCTCGAATTCCGGGCTGTAGGGCAGCAATGTGCAGGCCAGCACGGACGGGCTCTCGGCCCCGCGCCGCTTGACCACCATCCGCGAGGAGGCGCACATCACATCATCCGGTGACTTGTTGAGGATCCCCCAGCAAGCGGTTGTGATCTCAGGCACTTCTGCGGTTTCATCCATCTCGGGAAAGAGCACGGTCTGGCCCGGATTGCGGGCATCGATCTGGTAGCCGCGCGCCTCGAAAAGGGCGGCATAGCCATCGCGGCTCTGGGCGTCGGTCTCGCCCCAGACGGTGCGCCCGGCAACGGCCATCCGGATGCCGTGATCGCGCAGCCAATCCATGCCTTCGAGCGTGCGGGCAAAGCTATTCTTGCCGCGCTCTTCGTCATGGCGGTCCTCGGACCAGTGATCGACGCTGATCCGCAGGGTCAGCTTGTCGCCATGGGTCTTCTGCAAATCCAGCAGGCCTGCGCGCATGGATTTGCGCATCATCGGACGCATGGCGTTGGTGAGGATCAGAACCTCATAGCCGCGTTCCAGACAGTCGCGCGCCATCTCGATCATGTCGGGGTTCATGAAGGGCTCGCCGCCGGTAAACCCGATCTCGCGCACATTCCACTGCCGCGCCTCAAGCTGATCCAGATAGTCCCGCACCTCGGCTGCGGTGATATAGACCAGCCGGTCATTGGTCGGAGAGCTCTCGATATAGCAGTTCACACATTCTATGTTGCACAAGGTGCCGGTGTTGAACCACAGCGTGTCCGGATTCGTGAGGGCCACGGAGGCCCGCTGATCGCCCGCTGCGGTCACATAGGGGTCCTGGAACTTGCCGGCATTCGCTGCGAGGTCTTTCATCGTCGTCTCCGTGTTGCCCCTTAGAGGTACGCTGCATCTGCGAGAGAGAAAAGCCATGACACTTGTAGTGACGCTGTTGTGAAGGCATCCTTTTCCCAATGCGTGCTGGACAGGCGCGCGTGCGCCACGTAATTAGGCGGCGTTAGCGCTAACGCCGGGCGTTCGCGCAGTGCAGAAAGTCTTGTGGAGATAGCAACATGGTCGCACGCGTAATTCCAGTCGATGTGTTTGATCTGGTGATCTTCGGGGGGACCGGGGACCTCGCGCGGCGCAAGATCCTGCCGGGTCTGTTCCGACGCCATCTCGCCGGGCAGATCCCCGAGGATGCCCGGATCATCGGCGCGGCCCGGTCCGAAATGGACGCGGAAGCCTATCGTGCCTTCACCCGCGAGGCACTGCACGAATTCGCGCCGAAATCCTGCACGGATGAGGCCCGCGTGGACGAGTTTCTCGCCATGCTCGAATATGTCGCCATCGATGCCAAGGGCGAGGGAGGCTGGTCCGATCTCGCCGCGCTGATGCGCGAGGGCAAGGTGCAGGCCTTCTACTTTTCGGTGGCGCCGTCGCTCTTTGGCGATCTGGCCGAGCGGCTGCATCTGCACAAGATCGCGTCCGAGAATGCCCGGATCGTCGTCGAGAAACCCTTCGGCCGCGATCTGGCCACGGCCAAGGCCCTGAATGCCGGGCTCGCGACCTTCTTTGACGAGGACCAGATCTATCGCATCGACCACTATCTCGGCAAAGAGACGGTGCAGAACCTCATGGCGGTGCGGTTTGGCAATGTGCTGTTCGAGCCGCTCTGGAATGCGCAATTCGTCGATCACATCCAGATCACCGTGGCCGAAACCGTGGGTGTCGGCGGGCGCGGCGAGTATTACGACAAGTCGGGCGCCATGCGGGACATGGTCCAGAACCACCTGATGCAGCTTCTTTGCCTGATCGCGATGGAGCCGCCCAGCCATTTCGACCCGGATGCAGTACGTGACGAGAAGCTCAAGGTGATCCGCGCCCTCGACCCGGTCGCGCCCGATGACATCGTGCGCGGTCAGTATCGCGACGGGGATGACGGGCCCAGCTATCTCGAAGAAGTGGGCGATCCGAACTCCACCACCGAGAGCTTTGTGGCGATCAAGGCCCATGTGGCCAACTGGCGCTGGAACGGCACGCCGTTTTATTTGCGCACGGGCAAGCGTCTGCGGGCGCGGATGTCCGAGATCGTGGTGGTGTTCAAGGAAACCCCGCACTCGATCTTTGGGGCCGATGCCGGGCGCAGCGCCAATATCCTGACCATTCGGTTGCAGCCCGACGAGGGCATGACCCTGCAGGTCACCATCAAGGAGCCGGGGCCGGGCGGAATGCGGCTGATCGATGTGCCGCTCGACATGAGTTTCGCCGATGCCCTGGGGGAAAGCGGAAATGAGATGCCGGACGCCTATGAACGGCTTATCATGGACGTGGTCCGCGGTAACCAGACCCTGTTCATGCGGGGCGACGAGGTGGAGGCCGCCTGGGCCTGGACCGACCCGCTGATCGCGGGGTGGGGCGCGCGCCGCGACCGCCCGCAAAGCTATCATCCGGGCACCAACGGACCCGAGGACAGCCTGATGTTGCTGCACCGGGATGGACGTCGCTGGCGCGACTTGGAGGCGTAATGCAGCTTGAGACCTATCCCGATCGGGACCTGCTGATGATGCGGCTGGCAGACCGGATTGCCGCCGATCTGAAGGAATGCCTGCTGACCCATGAGCGTGCGACGCTCTGCGTGCCCGGGGGGACCACGCCCGGGCCGGTTTTCGACATCCTGAGCGCGGTAGATCTGGATTGGGAGCGGGTCAATATCCTGCTGAATGACGAGCGCTGGGTGCCCGAAAGCTCGGATCGCTCGAACACCGCGCTTCTGCGCAAGCGGCTTCTGACCGGGCGCGCGGCCAAGGCGCGGCTGATCCCGCTGGTTTCAGACGCGGCCACCCCGGAGGACGGGCTCGACGCCCTGACCGAAGGGCTGGATGGCGTGCTGCCGATCTCCGTCCTGCTTCTGGGGATGGGCGAAGACATGCATACCGCCTCGCTCTTTCCCGGGGCCGACCAACTCGCCCTCGCGCTCAGCGATGATGCGCCGCCGCTGGTGGCGATGCGCGCCCCCGGGGCGCCCGAGCCGCGCATCACGCTCAGCGCGCCTGTCCTGAAACAGGCGATGAAAACCCATATCCTGATTGTCGGGCCCGGCAAGAAAGCGGCGCTGGATGATGCCGCGGCCTCGGGCCCGGTCGAAGATGCCCCGGTGCGCTCGGTTCTGCCGAATGCGATGGTGCACTGGGCCGAATAACCTCTCGCTTTTCAAGGAATACATCATGTCCGTCTGGCAACGTCTCTCTTTCCACCATGACCAGACCAAGGACCGCAAGATCCTCGACCTGTTCGAGGACCCGGACCGCGCCAGCGCGTTCTCGGCGCGGCTCGGCGATATGGTCTTTGATTACTCCAAGACGAGTATCGATCTGGCCGGGCGCGACTTGCTGGTCTCGCTCGCCGAGGGGGCCCAACTGGCCGCGCGCCGGGACGCGATGTTCGCCGGTGAGACGATCAACGAAACCGAGGGCCGCGCGGTGCTGCATACGGCCCTGCGCAATCTCGACGGGTCGGTGGTCGTGGACGGGGTCGATGTGATGCCCGACGTCCGCGCGACCTATGACCGGATGGCCGCGTTTTGCGAGGATGTGCGCGGTGGTGCCTTCACCGGGGCCGGGGGGCAGATCACCGATGTGGTCAATATCGGGATCGGCGGGTCCGATCTCGGCCCGGCCATGGCGGCGATCGCGCTCTCACCCTATGCGGACGGGCCGCGCACCCATTTCGTCTCGAATGTGGATGGGGCGCAGATCGCCGAGACCCTCGCCCCGCTCGACCCGACCACAACGCTGGTGATCGTGGCCTCCAAGACCTTCACCACCATCGAAACCATGACCAATGCCGAGACCGCCCGGGCCTGGATGGCCAAGACGGTGGCCGACCCTGCGGCGCAATTCGCAGCCGTTTCGACCAGTGCCGAAAAGACCGCCGCCTTCGGCATCGCGCCGGATCGGGTGTTCGGGTTCGAGGATTGGGTCGGTGGGCGCTATTCCATGTGGGGGCCGATCGGGCTGAGCCTGATGATGGCCGTGGGGCCGCAGGATTTCCGCGCCTTCCTCGACGGTGGGGCGGCGATGGATACCCATTTCCGCGACGCGCCCCTGGCCGAGAACCTGCCTGTTCTGCTGGCGCTCGTGGGGATCTGGCACCACCAGATCTGCGGTCACGGCACGCGTGCGGTGCTGCCCTATGACCAGCGGCTGGCGCGGTTGCCCGCCTATCTTCAGCAGCTGGAGATGGAGAGCAATGGAAAGCGCGTCGCCATGGATGGTACGACGCTGGAGCGGACCGCCGGGCCGGTCGTTTGGGGGGAGCCGGGGACGAATGGCCAGCACGCCTTTTACCAGCTCATCCATCAGGGGCAGCAGGTCGTGCCCTGCGAATTCCTGCTGGCGGCCAAAGGGCATGAGCCCGATCTGGCGCATCAGCACCGGCTGCTTGTGGCGAATTGTCTGGCGCAATCCGAGGCGCTCTTGCGCGGGCGCAGCCTCGAGGTCGCCACGCAGATGATGGCCGCCAAGGGGCTGACCGGGGCCGAGCTCGACCGGCAGGCGCGCCACCGAGTCTTCCCGGGCAACCGGCCTTCGACGACGCTGGTCTATCCGCAGCTCACGCCCTTCATCCTCGGCCAGATCATCGCGCTTTACGAGCACCGGGTCTTTGTCGAGGGCGTCATCCTCGGCATCAACTCCTATGACCAATGGGGCGTCGAGCTGGGCAAGGAACTGGCCACGGCGCTGGGTCCGGTGGTGGCGGGCGAGGCGTCGGCCGAGGGCAAGGACGGCTCAACCCAGGCGCTTGTCAGCTTCGTGCGCGCTCACGCCTGACGGGGTTGCGCCCCGTCGCGCGCCGTGAAAATGGCGCGCTGCTCCTCCGACAGGGGGACGCCGGTCTTGCCATCGGCGTCCAGAAGGACAATGGCCGCGCTGCCCTCGGCGCGCAGCTGGCCTTCGACGAACACGCCGTACTCCATCTGGAAACTGGTGCGGCCAAGCAGGGTGGTGCGGCCCGTGGTGATATAGGTTTCACCCAGATGGAGCGGCGCGTGATAGGTCACGCCCACCGCCCGCATCACCAGCAGCGGCTCGCCCGGCACGTAATCATACACGCCATACTCTGCGAGATAGGTGACGCGCAGGCTCTCGAACCAGCTCAGATAGACCGCGTTGTTCACATGGTTCAGAGCGTCGAGCTCATGGAACCGCACCCGATCCGCCATCCCGAATTGCCACGGGTCCGGCACGCCAAAGGCCCGCAGATCGGCACCAAGCAATGGGGTCAGGACGGGCGGTGTTTGGGTCATCGATGTGTCGTGATCTGGAGCGGGTAACGGGAATCGAACCCGTAACTTAAGCTTGGGAAGCTCGCGTGATACCTTTTCACCATACCCGCTTTGTGACGGTTGGCATAGCCAAGCCGCCAGATGTCGTCAATCGCATTTATCCCCGTCTGCGCCGTCTGCGCCCGCCGCCGTCTGCGCCGCTGCCGGTGTTGAAGGCGACGTCGGGCAGAGTGACGATTTTCGACAGCTCCGGGAAGGGGGCCGTGGCATGGGGGATCGCATTGGCGGCCACGAAATGCTCCTGAAAGCGGGGCTCGATGGCGGTTTCGATCTTGGTGATCCCGGCCACGGTGGCCTCGATCTCGCGGCGCGCGGCCCGGCTGCACAGCGCCATGCGCGCCCCGGTGCCGGCGGCATTGCCCGCCGATTGGACCTTGTCCAGCGGTGCATCGGGGATCATGCCCAGAACCATCGCGTGCTTGGGCGAGATATGCGCGCCGAAGGCTCCGGCGAGTGTTACACGGTCGACCTGCTCGACTCCCATCTCATCCATCAGGAGCCGGGCGCCCGCATAGAGCGCGGATTTGGCAAGCTGGATCGCGCGGATATCGCCTTGGGTCACCGTGACAAGCGGACCGCCCTCGGCCCGGCCATCATAGAGCACATAGGCAAAGGTTCGCCCCTCGGGGACAGACCGCGCGGTGCCGGTCTGCTCCGGCCCGCCGATCAGGCCGGACGGGTCCAGAAGGCCCGCGATCCGCATTTCGGCCACCGCCTCGATGATGCCGGAGCCGCAAATGCCTGTGACGCCGGTAACCGCGATCTCGGTGGCGAAGTCCGGGTCGTCGGACCAACGCTCGGAGCCGATCACGCGAAAGCGCGGTTCCTTGGTGGCCGGATCGATCTCGACCCGCTCGATCGCCCCGGGGGCCGCGCGTTGACCCGAGCTGATCTGCGCGCCCTCAAAAGCCGGCCCCGTGGGCGAGGAACAGGCCAGAACCCGCTCGCGATTGCCCAGCAGGATCTCGGCATTGGTGCCCACATCCACGATCAGCACGAGGTCTTCGGATTTGTCCGGCGCCTCGGAGAGGGCAACTGCAGCCGCATCGGCGCCCACATGACCGGCGATGCAGGGCAGGAGATAGGCGCGCGCCGCCGGGTTCGCCGCGCTCAGACCCATGTCGCGCGCGGGCAGCTCCAGCGCGCCGGAGCTTGCCAGTGCAAAGGGCGCCTGACCGAGTTCCACCGGGTCGATGCCCAGCAGAAGGTGGTGCATCACCGGGTTGCTGACAAACACGAGCTCAAGCACGTCATGCGCCGGCACCCCGGCCTCGGCACAGATCTCGATGGTCAGCGTGTCGAGCGCGTCGCGGACCGCGCCGGTCATGGCCTCGGCCCCATCCGCGTTCATCATCGCGTAGGACACGCGCGACATCAGATCTTCGCCAAACCGGATCTGCGGGTTCATCAGGCCGGAAGAGGCCACGACCTCGCCCGTGCTAAGATCGCAGAGATGCCCGGCGATGGTTGTCGAGCCGAGATCGATCGCGAGGCCCCAGATCGGGCCGTCGTGATAACCGGGCCAGATCTCGACCAGCACGGGCTGCGCCGCGCCGGTATTCATGGCCACGGTCACCTGCCAACCGCCTTTGCGCAGGGCGGGCTGCAGTTTGCGCAGCACGCTTAGCGGCGCGATCAGATCCGGCAGGTCCCATTGCGCGGCGAGGGCGGATTTCAACCGTTCGAAATCGCCCGAGGGTTCGTCCATAGCCGGGGCTTCGACCTCGACGAAATAGAGCCGCGTGGCCGGGTCCATGGAGATGGCGCGGGTGCTTGCCGCCTTGCGAACCACCTGCTTGTGGACCTGGCTTGTGGCAGGGACATCAATGACCATGTCGCCCTGGATGCAGGCCTGGCAGCCGAGACGCCGCCCCTCGGCCAGCCCACGCTTGTCGTCATACCGCGCCTCGACCGCGTTCCAGTCGGACAATGCGCCCTCGGCGACCTCGATCCCGAATTTCGGAAAGCTGCCAAAGGAGGGCGTCACCTGGCATTTCGAGCAGATCCCCCGCCCGCCGCAGACACTGTCGAGATCCACGCCGAGCTGTCGAGCGGCGTCCAGAACGCTGGTGCCCTTCGCCACATATCCGCGCTGACCCGAGGGGGTGAAGACCACCATGGCCTCATCGGCCGATACGGCGGACCCGACGAGATCCTGGGCAGAGGGGGTATCATTGGCCATGACGCGATGCCTTCGAAAGAATTACCCCTTGATATGTAACCCGTCCTGCGCGCGGCTAAAGCGCAAAGCCGACACCCGGAGGGTCATTCTCGTCACAATGATCATGAACGCCCTTCATGGGTGCCTGTCACTGCCCCTAGCGCCCGACCCGTGCGAATTCCGAGCGGACATCCGGACCGATCCCGAGATAGCCCGCGGTGACCTTGGCGATATGGTCTGTGATGCGCACCTTCTGGGTGATCCCCTGGGCTTCGGCCTCGATCGCCTGATCGCCGACCAGCGCCACGAGATCGGCCTGGATCGTCTCGGCATCGGTCAGGGCGGCGCCGTTGCCCATATCGAAGACCTGCATGGCAAAGGTGATGTTATGCACGCCCGAACTGCTGAGCCCATAGCGGGCAATCTCTGTCAGGGCGTGGAAGGTGCCGACCGTCACCTTGATGCGCACCGGGGTTGAACCCGACAGCCCCGAAGCGCCGCGTGTCACGCCGTCTTCCACGATCGCGGCGACCTGATCATAGCGCGTGCTGCCATCGCCCAGCGGATCCTCGCGCCAGACGATATCGGCATCGGGCAGATAGACATTGTCTTCGCTAACGCTCAGCGTTTCGGGCACGGTGACCACCACATCGCCCAGACGCCAGTTCTGCGACACCGAACTCGGCACGGGCGCATCATAGCTGGTCTGCCATGAGGAACAGGCAGCGAGGAGCACGAGGCTCAGAAACAGGCTCAGGATCGCTTTCATGGCAACTCTCTTTCGCGGTGCGGTTCCCCGCGACTAGCATCCGATTGGTAAAGATATCGGCAATATGCGCCATTTTCGAAGGCAATATGCGGGGATTGTCAACTCTCCCTCCGGTTGTTCCAGCCCTTTCGGCGAGGGCTCGCGTGCGGATCAGGAGCCGAGGATCCCGGGTCCGAGCGCCCAGACCGCAAAGGGCACCGGCGCGGCCGCACAGGCAATGGTCAGCAATGTGGCGCGCGGGTTGTAGAGACGGCTGAGCCCCGCGATCAGGCAGAGCCCGCCGCCGCCGCCAATCACCGAATTGCCCGGCAGGTTGAGCGCGCCCGCCAGCGCGAGATAGCGGTAGTTCACCACGTAAGGCCCCAGCCATGCGGGCAGGCGGCTGCGCAGGAGGGCAAGCCGACGCTCGGGGCTGAGCGCGGCGACCTGATCGAGCAGCTCGCAGGCCTTGCGCAGGCGCAGATCCTGAAACACTCCGTGCAGCCAGGCATAGGGCAGGACGCGCCCGGCCAGAAACGCCAGCCCGAGCCCGAGGCAGGTCGCAGCATAGACAAAGGGCGCGATGGCTGCCCCCTGTAGCACCAAGAGGGTCACTCCGATCTCGATCCCGGGCACGAAGGGCATCGCGATCAGCAGCGCATAGAGAGCCAAGGCGAGCACCAGAACCGAGATCTGCGCCGGGCCACGGGTGGCTTCGGGCAGAGTCTCGGCGGTCTCCATCGCCTCCATGATCAGGGATTGTGCCGCGAAGGCCACGGCGAGGATGATCAGCAGGCGCAGCGCCAGCCGCGCCAACGTCTTGCCAAGGCCCGGCGGGGCGTAGCCCAGGCGCGCGGGCGTATTGGAGGGGGCTTTGGGGACCACCGCACGAGGGTGACCCCGAAGCGGGCGCAAAGCAAGCCCTGCCTGAGGGCCTTGCAGTGCGGCGGGGCTCAGCCCGCGCGCCGCCGTCCGCCACGCCGCCCGCCGCGCGCACCGCCCCCGGCCGCCGCCTTGGCAGCCTCGGGGAACGGAGTGCCCGCCTTATGGGCCTCAAGCACCCGGGCGAAATTGATCCACTGGCCGCCATTGGGGTCGTGGTTCATCAGGAAATTCGCGGCGTGGATCGCCTCCATCTCCTGGGCGCGGATCGGGTTCATGATCGCGCTGGTCATGCCCGCCGCAATCGCCATGGGCAAGAAGGCCGCCCCGAGACCGTGCCGGTTCGGCAGGCCGAAGCTGATATTGGAGGCCCCGCAGGTGGTGTTCACGCCCAGCTCGTCGCGCAGCCGCGCCACCAGCGTGAAGACCTGCCGCCCGGCCGTGGCCATGGCGCCGACGGGCATCACCAGCGGGTCGACCACGATGTCATGGGCGGGGATGCCAAAATCCGCCGCGCGCTCGACGATCTTCTTGGCGACGGCAAAGCGGACATCCGGATCCTCGGAGATGCCCGTATCATCGTTGGAGATCGCCACCACCGGCACATTGTACTTCTTCACCAGCGGCAGGATCACCTCGAGCCTCTCTTCCTCGCCGGTCACCGAGTTCAGAAGCGGACGGCCCTCGGCCATTTCCAGCCCGTTTTCCAGCGCGCCAGGCACCGAGCTGTCGATGCAAAGCGGCACATCGACCAGGGCCTGCACCCGGCTGACCAGCTCTTTCATCAGCATGGGCTCGACGAAATTGTTGTCCGCATAGCGCGGGTCCTCGGCCATCTTGTTGGTGAAGACCGCGCCGGAATTCACATCCAGCACCATGGCCCCGCAGGCAACCTGTTCCAGCGCGTCTTTCTCGACCGTGCTGAAATCGCCCGCCTCAAGCTCGGCGGCGAGCTTCTTGCGGCCCGTGGGATTGATCCGCTCGCCGATCACGCAGAAGGGCTCGTCAAAGCCGATGGTGACAGTCTTGGATTTGGATTCGATGACAGTGCGCGTCATGCGGCGGCTCCTGATTGGCGGTCGAGCAGGGGCCCGAGCGCAGGGTCTGTGAAATCGGCGAGGGTCGCGGTGGCCCCGGCGGCGCGCAAGGTCGCGTCATCGAGGGTGGAGCGGAGGCCGAGCGTCGGAATGCCCGCCGCGACCGCGGCGCGGATGCCCGAGGGGCTGTCCTCGAAGGCGAGGGCGGTGTCTGGCTGCGCGCCGACGCGGCGCAACCCTTCGAGATAAGGCGCGGGGTCGGGCTTGCCCGCGCTGCATTCGTCGCTGACCACCAGCGTGTCAAAACGCGCGGCGACCCCGATCGAAGACAGCATAAACTCCGCATTCACCCGGGGCGCATTGGTCACCACGGCCTTAGCCCAGCCCGCTTGATCCGCCCGGTCGAGCAGGGCGAGCAGCCCCGGCATGGGCGGCGCGTCATGGCCCAGAAGGTCGCGAAAGGCGGCCTCCTTTTCCTCGGCCATGGCGGCACCATCTGCGCCCGGAAAGAACTCGGCAAAGATCTCGGCATTCAGGCGTCCATGGATCCGCGTGTTATAGAACGCCTCGTCGATCTCGCGCCCATGGGCGGCGAACTGGTCCATGAAGGCCCGCGCATGGAGCGGGTCCGACGCGAGCAGGGTCCCGTCGAGATCGAAAAGCAACGCCTGTATCATTCCGGTGGTTTATCCTTGCTGGCTGGCGCTGGCGGCGCCGCCTGACTGTTCGGCGATCCAGGTCGCGGAAGTCTTGATCCCGCCCAGGGGGAAGACATGGACCTGACTGATCAGGCTGGCGGGATTGGCCGCCTTGTAGGCCACCAGATCGCGCAGCACCTCGTCGGGCGTGTAGGGCAGCACAAGCTTGGTCACATCCATGGCGCGTTTCTGCAGCACCTTGAGCGAGGGTCCCACGCCGCAGGCAATGGCGAATTTGATCAGGGTCTGCAGCTTGGCAGGTCCGGCAATCCCGAGATGCACGGGCATCGTGATCCCCTGATCCTGCAGCCGCTCGGCCCAGGCGGCGATCGGGGCCATCTCGAAGGCAAACTGCGTGGCAATGGCCATCCGGGCGTCGGTCTGCTCGGCAAACCCCTGCTTCCACGCGAGAGCCGCGTCCACCTCGGCGGTGCCGCCCTTGGGGTCGATATCGCGGTTGCCCTCGGGGTGGCCGGCAACATGCAGATGAGTGAACCCGGCCTTGTCGAAGAGGCCCGTATCCAGCAGTTGCATCGAGCTGTCATAGGCGCCCACCGGATCGGGACGCCCGCCGGCGAGGATCAGGCCCTGCCGGATATCCGCCTCGCCCTGATAGCGCGCGATCCAGTCGCCCAGCGTGGCCGCATCCGCAATCGAGCGGGCCGGGAAATGGGGCATGACCTCGAAACCGTCGGCCGCCAGACGGGCGGCGGTGCGCACCATGTCCTCAATCGGCGTGCCGTCGATATGGGCGATATAGACCCGGGTCGACCGGGGCAGGAGGGCGGTGAAATCCGCGACCTTCTCGGCGGTGCGCGGCATCACCTCGATGGAGAACCCCGCGAGGATATCCGCCAGCGATCCGTCCGGTCCGGCAGGGCGGCCGGGGCGTTTGAACTGCAAAAGTGCCATCACGGCCTCCGATATGCGGCGGGGAATCAGGCCCAACCGTCCTTGTCGATCAGCGCCTTGATCGCGGCGGTGTCGAATTCGGCTTCGAGCCGGGCCGCTTCGGCCTCGGCGATCTCGGCCTGATCACCATCCACGGGATAGGGCGCTGCTTTCCTCCACTCAGCCAGATAGGCATCGGTTCCCGCGGCGCCCACCTTCATCGCACAGCGATCGATCGCTTGCTCGAAGCGCTCGCTCAGTTGCTTCTTGGCGCCGCGGCGTCCCTTGCCCACGATGACCTGGGCCGGGATGTCGCGCCAATAGACGATGGTCACATCGGGCATACCCGACCTCCTCTGTGGCTATGTCCTGTATGACGCGGGTGCCGCGCCGGGTGCGGTGCATTTTCGACATGCGCCGCGACAAGACCGACCATTTGCAGTGTTCCCATCTTCTAGGAGGACCGGGCCCCGCGGGCCAGAGCCGCGCATCGGAAAAATTCTCATGGTTTTTATGAGGCGCGGGCTCTGCGCGGCCGCCTTGCTCTAAACCCTGCGATTCTATATAATTTTAAACAACCAAGGATTGAACTGATGTCGAAACGATCCCGGAGACGGGCCAGCTCCCATCTTCGTGCCGTGCCCGATCCCGCCGAGCCGGTTCAGGGGATCGTGCCCGCCTCCGCGCGCCGCCCGGGCAAGGGCCCGGCTGCAACCGCCGGATCGAGCCCGGCCATGGACGGGAAGCCGGATCCGGCGGATCTCTATGCGGCACTCGATCTGGGGACGAATTCCTGCCGGATGCTGATCGCACAGCCCAAGGGCAACCAGTTCCATGTGGTCGACAGTTTTTCGAAATCCGTGCAGCTCGGCCATGGGCTTGAGGCCTCCGGGCGGCTCAGCCGCGCCTCCATGGCGCGCACGGTTGGGGCGCTCAAGATCTGTCAACGCAAGCTGACCACCCATAATGTGCAGCGGATGCGGCTTGTGGCGACCGAGGCCTGCCGCCGAGCCACCAACGCGCCGGAGTTTATCTCGCTTGTCCAGCGCGACACCGGCCTCGCGCTCGAGATCATCGAACCGGAGCAGGAGGCGCGCCTCGCCGTGGTCTCCTGTGCGCCGCTCGTGTCCACCAAGACCGAGCAGCTGCTGGTGGTGGATATCGGCGGCGGCTCTACGGAGCTTGTCTGGATCGATCTGAGCGGGGTGCCCCGGCTGGAGCGGCCCAGTGCGATCATGCGGCTTCATGCGGGGTTTGACGAGGTCACGCCGGGGCTTGCGCCTGCGCGGGTGGTCGACTGGATTTCGGTGCCCCTCGGTGTCGCCACGCTCAAGGATCAGTTCAGCGATGTGGATGATGATGCCGCGCGCTTTGCCCTGATGAGCTGGTTCTTCGAGGAAAACCTCGCGGATTTCTCGCCCTATAATGAGACCGATCAGGTGCGCGAGGGTTTCCAGATCATCGGCACCTCCGGCACGGTCACGACCGTGGCGGCGAGCCATCTAAACCTGCGGCGCTATGATCGCAACAAGGTGGACGGGCTGCGCATGACCTCGGATCAGATCGATACGGTGATCCAGACCTATCTCGCCATGGGCCCCGAGGGCCGCCGCAAGGACCCGCGGATCGGGCGCGATCGGCACTCTCTGATCATGTCCGGGTCGGCGATCCTGCAGGCGCTTCTGCGGGTTTGGCCCACGGACCGGCTCTCGGTCGCGGATCGGGGCCTGCGCGAGGGGCTGCTTTATGCCCAGATGAGCGCCGACGGCGTGCTCGAAGACGGACCCTACTGACGGATCGGACCAGATGCCAAAGAAAGCCGGAAATTCAGGCCGCGGACAGCGGGACCTGCGCGTGCGGGTCAAGAGCGCACGCGGGCGCAAGCTGAGCTCGACCCGCTGGCTCGAACGCCAGCTCAACGACCCCTATGTCCAGCGCGCCAAGCGCGAGGGCTATCGCGGGCGCGCGGCCTTCAAGATCCTCGAGATCGATGACAAGTACCGGTTCCTCCTGCCGGGCGCACGGATCGTGGATCTCGGCTGTGCCCCGGGCGGCTGGTGCCAGGTGGCGGTCAAACGCACTAATGCCTTGGGGGAGCGGGCCGGCAAGGCGCAGGGGCAGGTCCTCGGCGTCGACCTGCAGGAGGTCGAACCCATCCCCGGGGCCGAGACCCATGTGCTCGACTTCATGGCCGAGGGGGCCGACGAACAGGTCAAGACCTGGCTCGGCGGGCGCGCGGATGTGGTGATGTCGGATATGGCTGCCGCCAGTTCGGGCCATAAACAGACCGATCACTTGCGGATCATGGCTTTGTGCGAGGCAGCGGCGTATCTCGCCTTCGACGTGCTCGAAGAAGGGGGCACCTTCGTTGCCAAGGTTCTGGCGGGCGGGGCGGAGGCGGATCTGCAACGGCTTCTGAAGCAATCCTTCAAGAAAGTCGCGAATGTGAAACCGGGCGCGAGCCGGTCGGATAGTTCCGAGAAATTTGTGGTCGCCACCGGGTTCAAGGGCGTCAACCCGATCCGCCAGGTCGCGGAGGACTAGCTCGCCACGCGTAGGCCCGGCGCCGCAGCGGCCTCGGATTTCGGGTTCCGGACAAAGAGGATCGCCGGGTTCGAGATCCCGGCGCTGGCCAGATCGCCCTCGAGCGTGCCGAGGGTGCTGTGCAGGCAGGTTTCGCTGGCATGGCCGACACTGGCCACAACATCCACCGCACAGCTGTCACGATGGCCATGGGCGAGCAGGTTGTCCCGGATCTCCGGCGCGCTGCCGACGCCCATATAGATCGCGATGGCGGTCCCAAGCTTGAGGTGGCTGCCCCAATCGGGGCTGCGGTCGCCGTCGCGCAGCTGGCCCGACACGAAGGTCACGCTGTCGATCTCGCCGCGCTGGGTCAGCCCGGTCTCGAGCCGCGCCGAGGCCGCCGAGGCCGCGGTGATGCCCGGCACGATCTCGACCTCGAGCCCGGCGCCCTTGATCGCGGCAACCTCCTCTTCGAGACGGCCAAAGACCATGGGGTCGCCGCATTTCAGGCGGACCACGGTCTTGCCCTCTTTTGCGGCCTGAACCATGACCTGATTGATCCGGTCCTGCGGCCAGCTTTCGGCGCCGGGGGTCTTGCCCACAAGCACCCGTTCCGCGTCGCGGCGCGCCAGTTCCAGCACGCCCGGATCCACCAGCCGGTCGTAGAAGATGATGTCGGCCTCCTGCAGGCGCTGCACCCCGCGCAGGGTCATCAGATCTGCGCCACCGGGGCCTGCGCCCACCAGGGCGATCCGACCGGGATCGGCGGCGGGGGCACCCCCTTGGGCGATGGCGTCCTTGATCAGGCGCGCGGCCTCCCGCTCGGCCCCGGATTTATGGGCCGCGCGCGGCGCGCCATTGAACACCCAGCGCCACAGGTCCCGCCGCTTGCGCGGCTGCAGCCGTGCCGCCGCCGCCGGGCGCAGCCGCCCCGCAAGCGCCGCGAGCCCCCCGAGCCCGGGCTCCAGCAGCTCCTCCATCCGCGATTTGATCTGGCGGGCAAGCACCGGGGCCGTGCCCTCGGTCCCGATGGCCACCACCACCGGGTCGCGATCCACGATCGACGGGGTATAGGCCTCGCAAAGATCCGGTTGATCGACCACATTCACCAGCACGCGCGCGGCCTCGGCCAGTCCGTGCAGACTGGCATCGGTGCCCGGGCAGCCCGTGGCGATGAAGCAGAGCGATACGCTCTCCAACGCGGCAACGCTGGGGATCTGGCGGTTCCAGGTGATCCTGCCGCTCTTGGCGAGCTCGGCCAGCTCCGGGTCGAGCTCGGGCCAATAGAGCGTCACCCGGGCTTCGGATTTCAGGATCAGGCGGCATTTCTGCGCGGCCTGCTCACCACCGCCGAGGATCGCCACATCGCGATCGCGCATCCGGACGAACATGGGGAAGGTCTTCATGGTCGTGTCTCCTGTCGGTCGCCGGTCAGGCCGCGTGACGGGTTTGCCGCGCGCTCCAGAGGGTTGCGGCCCGGGCTTCCGCCTCGGGCAGGGTTTGGGTCGCGCCAAGGGACCAGAGCGCCAGCGCGGCGGTCCCCAGAACGGTGGCCGTGGCGAAGGGATGGTGCCAGCTGCCCTCCCACAGACCGGTGAGATGGGCCGGATCGTCCGTCACCTCGGTCAGCCGCCGCGTGTCGTCGAGAATGGCGGGCGCGTCGGGCCATGCGCCGGCGGGACCGAAGCCGTGGCAGACCACTGGTTTGCCCGGATAGCGCTCGAACTCGCCGCCGCCGCCCTTGATGATCATGGCCGAACTATCGCCGAGCCGTTCGCAGGCGGCCTCCTGCAGCTCGCGATAGGGCGGGTGGAACACGCCCTGCACCGTGACCGGTGCTGCCGCCGGGTTTGCCACGCGCAGGCAGGTGTTCACGCAAGACCGCAGGCCAAGATGGTCCCGCAAGGCCAGAAGATCCGTCGCCCGGGCCGAGAGCGCCTCCAGCGGGACATAGGCGATGCCCACATCCTCCAAGGCGGTGGCCGCTTCGGTCGGGGTCAGGGACATGGACAGTCCAAGCGGTCCGAGATGAGCGCGCAGGGCCGCATCCGATCCGTTCCGCCCGTGGATCATGATCCTGTAGCCCGCCGCCGCCACCAGCCGCGCGCTGAGCAGGAACCATGGCAGGCCCCGGGTGCGCCCGGCGGAATAGCTCGGCCAGTCCAGATCTGCCTCAAGCTTGGACCAACGGCGCAGATGCGCCCGAAAGGCGGCCGAGAACCCGGTGATCTCATCCGCCGTCTCTCCGCGCAGCCGCAAGGTCATCAAGAGCGCGCCCACCGCCTCGGGCGCGCCGGTCCCGTCCAGCGCGTGGGTCATCGCCTCCTGCGCCTCGGTCTGGGTCAGCGGGCGCGCGCGGCCGGGACCCCGCGCAACCGTCGCGATATAGGGCGCGAGGCTCATTATTCCGCCGCGAGTTTCAGCGCGGGCGTGCCGGCGATCAGCGCCTGCAGCTCCGGCCGGCAGGAGCCGCAATTGGTGCCGGCCTGGGTGCAGGCCCCAAGCGCCTCGACCGTGCGCGCCCCGCCTTCGATGGCGCGGCGCAGGTCGTTCACGCCCACATCGAAACAGGCGCAGACCGTGGCCCCGGCATCGGGCCGGTCCGCCCCGGGGATGCCCGCCAGCGCGCGGAACGGATCCTCGGTCGCGCCGATCAGCGCCACCGCGTGGCTGCGGGACAGCGCGACGGGGGTCGGGGCCGCGAAGAAGAGGCCGATGATCACGTCCCCTTCGGTGATCGCGACGCGCGCCGTGCCCCGGGCGGGGTCCTCGATCACGCTGGCCGTGCCCCGGGTCAGGCCCAGAACGGCGCGGGCCTCAGCCTCCCAATCGCCGGGCCGCTTGATCCCGGCCACTTCGGCGCGCGTCCCGGATCTGGTCCGGGCAATGGCCGCATAAGGACGGGTCGGGGTCATGGTTTCGGTGCTGGCGGCAAAGCCGTACCAGCCTGCCGCGAACCGGCTCAGCGCAACCGGCGTGCCCTTGGAGGCGGGCTGGCCGGAAACCGGGTCGGTCACCGGTGCGATCACCGCGTTGATCCGTCCGGTGGAAGAGACGATATCGGTCCAGTGCATGGGCACAAACACCGCGCCGGTCTGTCCGCGATCGGTTACCAGCACCCGCAGCGTGGCCGCGCCATAGGGTGACGAGACCGTGACCAGCTCCGCATCACCCAGCCCGGCCTCTTCGGCGTCCTGAGGATGGATCTCCAGATAGGGCTCAGCCATATGCGCCCCGAGGCGCGGTGCCTTGCCCGTGCGCGTCATGGTGTGCCAGTGATCTCGCACCCGACCGGTATTGAGCCGCACCGGAAAACCGACCTGTGCCACGGGGGCGGCTGGCGGCGTGATGGGCAGCATCTTGGCCTTGCCATCGGCGTTATAGAACCCGCCTTGGGCAAAGAACCGACCGCCGGACGCCCCTTCGGCAGGCACGGGCCAGACGGTGGGGGACAGGGTGTCATAGGCGCTGTCGGTGAGGGTCGCGAGGCCGGAGATGTCGAAATCCTTGCCAAAGCGAGGCGCCAGCGCCGACAGAGCTGCGTATTCGCGGAACACTTCCGCCTCGGAGCGGTAGTCAAAGGCCTTGGTCCAGCCCATGCGACGGCCGACATCGGAAATGATGTCCCAGTCGGGCCGCGCTTCGCCGGGGGCGGTGAGGAACTTGCGCTGCCGCGAGATGCAGCGCTCGGAATTTGTGACCGTGCCGGATTTCTCGCCCCAGCCCGTGGCGGGCAGCAGGACATCGACACAGCGCCCGGTATCGGTGTCGGCCATGATGTCGGTCATGACCGTGAAGGGCACCGCGCGGATCGCGGCGGCGACCTTGTCCGCATCGGGCAGCGAGACCACGGGGTTCGTCGACATGATCCAGAGCGCCTTGATCCGCCCCTCGGCGCAGGCGTCGAACAGGTCCACCGCCTTGAGGCCCGGTTTCGGCGCCATGGTGGGCGAGGACCACATCTCCTGCACGGCGGCGCGGTGATCCGGGTTTTCGATGTCCAGATGGCAGGCGAGCATATTGGCCAGACCGCCCACCTCGCGCCCGCCCATGGCATTGGGCTGCCCGGTCATGGAAAACGGTCCCATCCCTTCGCGCCCGATCCGTCCGGTGGCGAGATGGCAGTTGAGGATGGCATTGACCTTGTCGGTCCCGCAGGAGGACTGGTTCACCCCCTGGGAATAAAGGGTGACGACTTTTTCGGTGCTGCACCACATCTCGAGAAAGCTGGCGAGCTCTGACGGTGTCAGCCCGGTCTCGGCGGTCTCGGTCTGCCGCGCGGTGTCCAAAGCTGCGTCATAACCCGCGACGGATTTGGCGACGAAATCCGCATCGGTCAGCCCCCGTTTGGCGATCTCCGCCAGCAGCAGGTTGAAAACGGCGGCATCTCCGTCCGGGCGGATCGACAGATGTAGATCCGCGATGTTCGAGGTGGCCGTGCGACGGGGGTCGATAACCACGACCTTCAATGCGGGGCGGGCCTGCTTGGCCGCCTGCAGGCGCTGGAACAGCACCGGATGACACCATGCGAGGTTCGATCCCACCAGCACGACCAGATCGGCTGCCTCGAAATCCGTGTACTGACCCGGAACCGTGTCGGTGCCGAAAGCGCGCTTGTGACCCGCCACCGAGGAGGCCATGCACAGCCTTGAATTCGTGTCGATATTCGCCGAGCCCATATAGCCTTTCATGAGCTTGTTGGCGACGTAGTAGTCCTCGGTCAGCAGCTGACCCGAGACATAAAAGGCCACGCTGTCGGGTCCGTGTTCGGCGATGGCGGCCGTGAACCGGTCGGCAACCAGATCGAGCGCTTCGTCCCAACCCGCGCGCCGGTCGCCGATCTGCGGGGCGAGAAGACGACCCTCGAGATCGAGGGTCTCGCCGAGCGCCGAGCCCTTGGAGCACAGCCGCCCCAGATTGGCCGGGTGGTCCGGATCTCCGGCAATGCTGCCATCCGCCCCGGCCAGAACGCCGCAGCCGACGCCGCAATAGGGGCAGGTGGTGCAGGTCGGGCGCGGGGCTGGGTCTGTCATTCGGCGGCCATCCGGGATTGCAGGAATTGCGTCTCCAGCAGGATCCGACCGGCCTCGACCCGCGCCGGATAGGTCGGGACGGTGCCTTCATCGGCCCCCTGCGCCTCGCCGGTTTCCAGGCTGAACACCCAGTTATGCAGCGGACAGGTCACCTTGTTGCCATGGACGATCCCCTCAGAGAGCGGGCCGCCCTTGTGCGGGCAGGAGTTTTCCAGCGCATAGACCTCATCGGATCCGGTGCGGAACACCGCGACGCAGCCCATGGCGGTCTTGACCACCCGCGCGCCGCGGGTCGGAATATCCTCGAGGGCCCCAATATCAATCCAGTCGCTCATTCCGCGGCCTCCAGTTTGAAATCAGCGATCGGCTGATAGTTGTCCGCATTCTCGGCGGCTTCCGCGGCCCAGGGGTCTTTCTGATAGATGCTCTGGGAGAGCTCGAACCGCTCGATCAGCCCGGAGCGGGTGGCCTCGTCAAAGACCTGCTCCTTCACCCAGTCGAGCCCGACCTTGCCGACCCATTTATAGGGCCGGTCCAGATACTTGGCGTTCTCGCGGAAGAGCTGCATGAAGGCGGTGACATACTCGATCGCCTCCTGTTCGGTGGCGACATCGGCCAGACGCTCGGTCTCTTTCACATCCATGCCCGCGGCCCCGGCGACGCCAATCTGATAGCCGCTATCGACACAGACGATCCCGATATCCTTGCAGGTCGCCTCGGCACAATTGCGCGGGCAACCCGACACGCCGAGCTTGACCTTGTGCGGCGTCCAGGAGCCCCAGAGCTTCTTCTCGAGCTTGATGCCAAGCCCGGTGCTGTCCTGGGTGCCGAAGCGGCAGTGATCCTTGCCGACGCAAGTCTTCACCGTCCGCAGACCCTTGGCATAGGCATGGCCCGAGACCATCCCCGCATCGTTGAGATCCTTCCAGATCGCCGGCAGGTCCTCTCCCTTCACGCCCAGCAGGTCGATCCGCTGGCCGCCGGTCACATGGACCGTGGGTACATTGTACTTGTCGGCGGCATCGGCAATCGCGCGCAGCTCGTCCGGCGTGGTCATCCCGCCCCACATGCGCGGCACGACGGAATAGGTGCCGTCCTTCTGGATATTGGCGTGACGCCGTTCGTTGATGAAGCGGCTCTGCGGGTCATCCTGATACTCCACCGGCCAGTCAGCCAGCAGGTAGAAATTCAGGGCCGGGCGGCAGACATGGCACCCGCAGCTGGTCTTCCAGCCAAGCTCCTGCCAGACGGCGGCCATGGATTTGAGCTCCTGGCTTTTGATCATGCGCCGCACGTCTTCATGGGTCAGATCCGTGCAGCCGCACATGGAGGCCGCGGCGGGAATGATGAAATCATCGCCGAGTGTGACGCCCAGAACCTGCTCGACCAGTCCCGTGCAGGTCCCGCAGGACCCGGAGGCCTTGGTCACCGCGCGCACAGCGCCCAGATCGGTTGCACCCGCCTCGATGGCGGCCACGATGTCGCCCTTGGATACGCCGTTACAGCCACAGATTTCCGCATCAAGCGGTAAGGCTGCAACGGCCGCCATAGGGTCCAGTGCGGCCCCCCCCTGATAGGCCGGGCCAAAGATCAGCGTGTCGCGCATCTCGGAGATGTCTTCGCCCGACTGGATCAGGCCGAAAAACCAGTTGCTGTCTGCGGTATCGCCGTAGAAGACAGCACCCACGACCTTGTTCTCCTCGATCACGAGGCGTTTGTAGACGCCGCGCGCCGGATCGCGGAACACGATGTCCTCGCGGCCCTCGCCATCGGCGAAATCGCCCGCGGAGAAGAGATCACACCCCGTGACCTTGAGCTTGGTCGAGAGGGATTTCTGGACAAAGGTCGCCTCTTCGCCGAGCAGCGTCTTGGCCAGCACCTTCGCCTGATCATAGAGCGGGGCGACGAGGCCGAAGATCGCGCCCTCATGCTCGACGCATTCGCCCACCGCGAAGATCGACGGATCCGAGGTCAGCATCTGGTCATCCACATGGATGCCCTTGCCAACGGCCAGGCCCGCCTCCTGCGCCAGCGCGGTATTGGGGCGGATGCCCACGGCCATGACCAGCAGGTCGCAAGGCAGTTCGGTGCCGTCATCCAGCAGGAGCGCCTTCACATGCCCGTTCTCGCCGAGGATCTCCTTGGAGTTGGCCGAGCATTTCACGGTGATGTTCTTGTCGGTCAGCGCCTTGCGCAGCAGATAGCCGGCCGCCTCGTCGAGCTGCCGTTCCATCAGGTGACCCATGATATGCACCACGGTCACATCCACCCCGCGCGCCGCCATCCCGGCCGCAGCTTCGAGGCCGAGCAGACCGCCGCCGATCACCACGACCTTGTTGTCCGGGCCCATGGACATCATCCGCTCGGTGTCCTCGAGATCGCGATAGGCGATCACGCCTTCGAGGTCATGACCGGGCAGGGGGATGATGAAGGGGTTCGATCCGGTGCCGAAGATCAGCTTGTCATAGGCCACCTCGTCACCATTCTCGGCGATGACCACCTTGCGCGCCCGGTCGATCCCGGCGACCCGCTCGCCAAAGCGGCAGGTGACGCCGTTCTCTTCATACCACTCGGCGGTGTGGGTGACGATCTCGTCATAGGTCTTCTCACCCGACAGGACGGGGCTGAGCATGATGCGGTTGTAGTTGCCACGGGGCTCTGCATTGAAGAGCGTGACCTCATAGGCGTTCGGGTCTGCGTCCAGCAGGCTCTCAAGGGCACGGCCCGAGGCCATACCTGCGCCAATGATGACGAGTTTTTGCGTCATGGGCTCCCTCCAATCAGGAAGGTCGGTGGGCGCCCCGACGCACGGGGTCAGCCGACCAACAAGGGTTTCAGGTCGTTAACTCCACCCCCGGAGACGCTCCGGCGGCGGCATTGATCATGGTGCGGGAGAGGCGGTCATAGGCCTTGCGCCAGGCCGCCTCCGTGGGCGCGTCGAACGCGTCCCCAAGTGTTTCTGCCAAGCTCCAGAGCAGGGCGTCGCCCATGGTCTGGTAATGCGCTTCGGTCACCCCGTAGCGCCCGTGCCGCGCGGCCATTTCCATGGCTTTGGGCGGCAGGGCCCCGTCGGTGCGCAGCCCGCGCACCACAAGGGCCAGCGCCTGCATGAGCATCTCGGATTGCCGGGCCATGCTCGTCGAGAACATGCCCTTGATCGCGGGCTCCAATTCAAACAGGCGGGTGTAGAACATCATTCCAAACTTGGCTTTTTGCGGGAAAACCTGGGCGAAGGCGGTTTGGATCAGGCGGATGTCTTCAGGGGTCATGGCGAGCTCTCCAGATTGAATGCATTGCCCGTCAGAAGATCAGAAATCCGTCTATATCCAGTTGGTGCGATCCTTCGCTTTTGTGACATTTCCCGAGGGTTTTAGGCGTTAACCTTAGGCCCAGATCTTCCACCACGGCTTTTTCGGGGTGTTGGCTGGAGCGGCTGTCTCGATCTTCTCGGACGGGTAGGCCGCATCGATCATCACACCGGACAAGGTGGTATAGGCACCGAGCCATGCATCCTTGAGTTCGGGGGTGAACTCGTCGCCGAGACCCTTGTCGAGGGTATAGATCAGCGCCTCGCCCACGGGGGCGTAATGCTCGGGCTTGACCCCGTAATCCACGTGTTTCACCGCCAGCTGCTGAGCCACGGGCACGATCTTGTCGAGATCGCGCAGACCGTTCACGACCACACCGAGCGTCGCCATGAGCTTGCTGCCCTGGGCCTTCATGTCGCCCTTGAAGAAGGGCTTCACCTGGGGAGCAATCTCGAACAGGCGCGTGTAGAAAATCTCGGCGGCCGCGTCAGAGATCGGCGCAACTTTCTTGAAGCTGTCTTGGATGAGGGTGATTTGATCCGGGGTCATTGTGGCTCACTCCGCTGCAATGGGTTTCGGGGCCGGCGCGGGCTTTTTGGGCTTCGCGCCATGTTCATACTCTTCAAGGAAATCAAGAACTTCTTGGCGGTATGTGTAGTAATCCGGGTGTTCGAGAAGGGCCTTGCGCGTGCGCGGGCGCGGCAGATCCACATTGGTGATCTTGCCGATCGTGGCGCGCGGGCCGTTGGTCATCATGACCACGCGGTCGGCCAGAAGGATCGCTTCGTCCACGTCATGGGTCACGCAGATCGCGGTCACCTTGGTGCGCGACCAGACCTCCATCAGCACTTCCTGCAGCTCCCAGCGGGTCAGGCTGTCGAGCATCCCGAAGGGCTCATCGAGCAGAAGAAGCTTGGGGCTGAGGGCAAAGGCCCGGGCGATGCCGACCCGCTGCTTCATGCCGTTTGACAGGTCCGAGGCGGCCTTGTCCATGCTGTCAGCCAGACCCACACGTTCGAGGTAATACTCGACCACATCCTGACGCTCGGCGGCGGAGGCGCGGGGATAGACCCGGTCCACGCCGACGCTGACATTCTCCTTGGCGGTGAGCCACGGAAAGAGGCTAGGCGACTGGAACACCACGGCGCGCTCGGGATCGGCGCCTTCCACATGGCGGCCATCGAGCTTGATCGCGCCCTTGGAGATCTCGTTGAGACCCGCGGCCATGGTCAGCACGGTCGATTTGCCGCAACCGGAATGCCCGATCAGCGAGATGAACTCGCCCTTGTTGAGCTTGAGGTTGAAATCCTCGACCACGGTCAACGGACCCTTGGGCGTCGGATAGATCTTGTGAAGTTGGCTGAAATCGAGGAAGCGCTCTTCGATCATGCCGGCCTGGGCTTTGGCCACGGCGGCGGGCACCCCGTGGATCGGCGTGACATCCGGCAGGATCTTGGTGCCTTCGGTCTTGGCGTCGATGCCCACATCCATCAGGTACTTGGTCACATCCGCGCGCAGCTTCTTGAAGCCCGCATGGTGGTTCATCTCGACCCGGTCGCGGGGGCGGGGGATGTTCACGGTGAACTCCTCGCCGAGGGTTCCGTCGGGGTTCAGGGCGATGATGCGGTCGGCGAGCACGATGGCCTCGTCCACGTCATTGGTGATCAGGACGCAGGTCTTCTTCTCTTCTTCCCAGATCCCTTCGATCTCGTCGGCGAGATTGGCGCGGGTCAGCGCGTCGAGCGCCGAGAGCGGCTCGTCGAGCAGCAGCACCTCGGGGTTCATGGCCAGCGCCCGGGCCACGTTGACCCGCTGGCGCATCCCACCCGACAGCTCTGCAGGGCGGCGCGTGGTGGCGTGGCTCAGCCCGACCATCTTGACGTAGTGATCGACCTTGGCCTGACGCTCCGCCTTGCTGAGGGTGGGGAACATGGTGTCCACCGCGAGGCGCACATTGCCGTTCACCGTCAGCCAGGGCATCAGCGAGTAGTTCTGAAAGATCACGCCGCGCTCGGGGCCGGGGCCGGTGATCGGCTTGCCCTTGTAGCTGACCGTGCCCTTGGTGGGCTGCTCCAGCCCGGCCATGAGGTTGATCAGGGTGGTCTTGCCGGTGCCGGAGAAGCCGAGGAGCACGAGGAACTCGCCCTCCCTGACAGTCAGGTTGATGTCCTTGAGCACGTCCGCGCGGTTTGCGCCTTCGCCGAAGCTCTTGGAGACCTTCTTGAATTCAATCGCGGTCATGTCTGATCACCGGTTATTCGTGAAGGTGAAGAGCGACTGGATGGTGAACATCAGGCGGTCGAGCAGGAAGCCAATGATGCCGATGGTCAGAACCGCAACCATGATCTTGGCCAGCGAGTTGGACGAGCCGTTCTGGAATTCATCCCAGACGAACTTGCCGAGCCCGGGGTTCTGGGCGAGCATCTCGGCCGCGATCAACACCATCCATCCCACACCGAGCGACAGGCGCAGACCGGTGAAGATCAGGGGCAGGGCCGAGGGCAGAACAAGCTTGGTGATCTTGGTATAGGTGTTCATCTTCAACACCTTGGAGACGTTGACCAGATCCTTGTCGATCGAAGCCACACCCAGCGAGGTGTTGATCAGGGTCGGCCAGAGCGAGCAGAGCGTCACGGTGATGGCGGAGACCAGGAAGGACTTGGCAAAGAGCCCGTCATTCGTGGTGTAGACCGCCGAGACGACCATGGTGACGATGGGCAGCCATGCGAGCGGCGAGACCGGCTTGAAGATCTGGATGATCGGGTTCAGCGCGGCATTGGCGGTGACCGACAGACCGGCGGAGATCCCCAGCGGCACGGCAAAGACCGTCGCGATCAGGAAGCCGAAGAACACGGTTTTGATCGAGGTCCAGATCTGGTCGTAATAGGAGGGTGCGCCGGTATAGGCGATGTCCTTGACCTCGTCGGCGCGGCCCGCATCGATCAGGCGCTGGTTGCGCTGGTCCACACGTTCGTTGAAGACGCGCTCGCTCTCGGCCTTGGCGGCGGCATCCTGGTGCAGGGCGACGGCCTGCTCCCAGACCTGGGCGGGGCCGGGCACGGCGCCGAGCGAGGTTTGAACCTTGGGCGCCAGCGTGCCCCAGGCCAGCAGGAACAGGGTGATGGCGAGGATCGGCACGCAGAAGAGCTGCCAGATGTCTTTCATCTGCGCCTTGGGGTTGTCCCCGGCAGCGGCCTTGACCATCGGAGTGATCCAGCCGAGGCCAAGCACCTTGAGCCAGGCGTCGGCCTTGTTGATGCGGGTGAACAAGCGCTCGCGGCGGGCCTCTTTGGCCTCTTTCGCAGCGAAATCAGGATCGACGGTTGTCATCGGGTCTGCTCCGGATAGGGGCGGCGCATTCTGCTGAGGGGGGCGCACGCGGGAAGGGCGGATCGGTTGTGTCTTTTCGGGTGCCCTCCGCGGTCACGAGTGGCGCGGAGGGCAGGGGCGCGCCCGGGAGAAGGGCGCGCGGTCTGTTTGGGGATCAGCCCTGGATTTCGCTGCCCACGACGACCTGTTCGCCTTTCAGGCCGATCGACAGGCTTTCGAGATAGGCGTTGGGCTGCTTGCCGTCATAGGCGATGCCGTCGATGATATCCTCGGCCGGGGTCGGGGCCTTGTAGCCATCGCTGTCCCAGGGGAAGTCCGCTTCGTTGGCCAGGCCCTCGTCCACCAGCAGGCGGGCCGCTTCGAGATAAATCTCGGGCTTGTAGACCATCTTGGCGACTTCATCGTACCAGCTGTCGGATTTCGGCTCGGCGATCTGACCCCAGCGGCGCATCTGGGTCAGGTACCACACGGCGTCCGAATAGAAGGGGTAGGTGGCGTTGTAGCGGAAGAACACGTTGAAATCCGGGATCTCGCGCTTGTCGCCCTTCTCGAATTCGAAGGTGCCGGTCATGGAGTTCGCGATCACGTCGTAATCCGCACCCACATAGTTCGGGCGGCTCAGGATTTCGACTGCCGCCGGACGGTTGGCGTTGTCGTTCTCATCCAGCCAGATCGCGGCGCGGATCAGGGCCTTGGTGATGGCCAGCGTGGTGTTCGGGTTCTGCTCGGTGAACTCGGCGGTCAGGCCAAAGACCTTCTCGGGGTTGTTCTTCCAGATCTGGTAATCGGTGATCACCGGAACGCCGATGCCCTTGAACACGGCCTGCTGGTTCCACGGCTCGCCGACGCAGTAGCCATAGATTGTGCCGGCCTCGAGGGTCGCGGGCATCTGCGGCGGCGGCGTCACCGAGAGGAACGCCTCGGCGTTGATCTGACCGGAGACATCCTCGGGGGAGTAGAAGCCCGGGTGAATGCCACCCGCGGCGAGCCAGTAGCGCAGCTCGTAGTTGTGGGTCGAGACCGGGAAGACCATGCCCATGTTGAAGGGGCGGCCCGAGGCGTTGTACTCGTCCACGATCGGCTTGAGCGCAGAGGCCGAGATCGGATGCTGCGGACGCCCGTCATCCATGGTCGGGATATTCGGCTTCATCTGCTCCCAGATCTCGTTCGACACGGTGATGCCGTTGCCGTTCAGGTCCATGGAGAAGGGGGTCACGATATGCGCTTCGGTACCGAAGCCGATGGTCGCTGCCAGGGGCTGACCGGCCAGCATGTGCGCGCCGTCGAGCTGACCCGAGATCACGCCGTCCAGCAGCACCTTCCAGTTGGCCTGAGCTTCGAGCGTCACGAACAGGCCTTCGTCGAAGAAATAGCCGTTCTCATAGGCCACGGCGAGGGGCGCCATGTCGGTCAGCTTGATGAAGCCGAACTTCAGCTCGTCCTTTTCCAGCGGCAGCATCTCGGCCATGGCCGGCGACAGCATCGCGGAGGTTGCAAGCAGGGCAGCAAACGTTTTTCTCATCTCGTTTCCTTAGGTTGATCCCCGGGGAGGATGTCGGGGGTAAAACGCAAAAAAGCCGCGCGAACCTGCCTTGAGACGTCAGTCACAAGTGGTCGAGCGGCTTTGCTCCGGAAGGTCCCCATCCGCGGGGCAAGTGCAGGGCGCGGACGTCCTTGTCCGGCGCGGCTGATCTTTTATTGCGGCGAGTCGCCTCTCAATTGAACTGTTATTTCTGTCGCACCCGGCGAAAATCGCGGCTCATGCTGCAGTTGCACAAGAATTGATCAGCCTTGCGGCGAAGGATCAAAAACAGTGCCGTCAAAAAACGCATCCGGGCCCAGAATGATCGATCCCTTGGCCGAGGCGACGGCGGTCGGCTCGCTCAGGGCGCCCTCCATCTTGGCCGAGGCGCCGGGCATGTCGATGCCCAGATCGGCCAGATTGGCGCGGTAGAGATCGCTGCGGAAACAGCCCATCGCGGTCCGCATCGCCTCGGTCCGGTCCAGCCCCACGCGGGAGGCGATGTTGCTCGCGATCCAGGCGGCCTGACTGCGCCAGGGGAAGTTCGCGGCGCTCGCATGGAATTCCAGGAACCGCGCCGTGTGCAGGGACAGGGCCCGGGGCTTCGTGATCAGATGCCCGGAGAGTGCACGGTCGAGCACCCCGTCCGGCACATCGATCAGACCCGGTTCGGCCAGCACTTCCGACGCCATGAGCCGGTTTTCCTCGGCCCCCAGCCACTGCGCCGCGCTCACCACCGCCCGCATCAACGACCGGGTCTCGCCGGGATGCTCCTCGATCCAGTCCCGCCGCGCGCCGAGCACCTTCTCAGGCGCGAAAGCCCAGATCGCCGAGGCGGGCAGGACCAGCTCGCCCGTCCCGTTCTCTACTGCGATGGACCCCCAGGGCTCGCCCACGCAGAAGGCGTCGATCTCATCGGCGGCAATCGCGTCGGACATGAGCGGGGGCGGAATGGTGTGCACGTCCAGCTCGCCGGGCGTCTTGAGGCCCAACGCACCCAGCCAGTAAAACACAAGCTCCGCATGCATGGAGAAGGGGAAGGGCACACCGATGCGCAAACGCCGCCCCGTGGCCCGGATCAGGTGGTTGCCGGTGCCGAGCGGGTCGCGAAAGCTCTCTTGCCAGCCACCGGCCCGCATCTTGGCCGCAATCTCGTTGGACACGCCGATCACATTGCCATTCACGGACATCACCAGCAGCGCATCCATGGGCGTCGGCAACCCGCCAAGGCCCAGGGACATGGCCACGGGCAGGGGGCTCAGCATCTGGGCCGCGTCCAACGTCCCCAGCGCCACGCCATCCCGCAGCGCCGACCAGGAGGGCTGCTTGTGCAGGTTGAGCGACAGGCCCTCGGCCTCGGCAAACCCCATCTTCTGGGCCACGAGCAGGGGGGCGGCGTCCACCAGCGGCACATAGCCGATATCGAGGATGCTCCGGCTCATCGCAGCAAATCCGAGGCTGTGACCAGGGCTTCGGCGACTTCCGAGACCTTGCGGCCCTGATCCATCGCGGTCTTGCGCAGGATGGCATAGGCCTGATCCTCGCTGATACCCTTGGCCGTCATCAACAGACCCTTGGCCCGCTCGATCGTCTTGCGCTCGGCAAGCGCGGTCTTGGCCGCGGCCAGTTCCGTGCGCAGCTTGGCGAACATGTTGAACCGGGCAATCGCCGCGTCGAGCACCGGCTTGATCCGGTCCTTGTGCAGACCGTCCACCACATAGGCGCTCACCCCGGCTTCGATGGCGGCACGGGTGGTGGCGTCATCGGTCTGATCCACGAACATCGCGACGGGGCGGTCATTGAACCCCGAGGCCACGCTCAGCGCCTCCAGCGTGTCGCGGGACGGGTTCGACATGGCGATCAGCACCACATCCGGCGCGATCTCGGACATGCGCCGTGCGAGGCCAGTTGCACTGCCCAGCACGGTCACGTCGACATTCCCAGCCTCGGCCAGCCCGTCCATGATCATGCGCGCGCGGGGTTCGTCGGGTTCAACGACCAGAATCTTCAAAGCGTCGGCCATGGCGCAGATGTCTTGCCTTTTTCGCGGCTCGGCAAGCCTCGGGCCGTGGGTCGCGGCCAAAAACCACATTTCTGCTGGATATTTAGGCAAAACGCGAAAAGCGTCGCAAGTGGTCTTCTCATTTTGCAAAAAGTGAGGCCATTCCCGGCGGGATGCCCTTATTCGCTTGCGGCAAATCGGCTTGCCGCTGCGCTGTGCTTGATCCAAGTCAAAGACAGGTCCTACACTCCACTTAACCCTCGCCTGAGTGCGAATGCCCCGGAAAGGACCTCGGTTCCATGCGCCTGACGACCCGAACCAACCTAGCCATGCGAACCTTGATGTATTGCGCGGTGAATACCGGCCGCAACATCCGGACCTCGGAAGTGGCCAAAGCAACCAATGCCTCCGAGAACCATCTCGGACAGGTGATCAACATGCTCGGTCAGACCGGCTTCATCGAAACCGTGCGCGGGCGCGGGGGCGGTATCCGACTGGCCCGGGGGGCCGAGGACATCACCGTGGGCGGTGTCTTTCGCGTCTTCGAGGCCGGCGCCCCCTTTGCCGAGTGCTTCAATGCCGAAGAATGCACCTGTCCGCTGGTCTCCGTCTGCCGGTTGAAGGGCGCCCTGGGGGAGGCTCTGGCCGCCTTCTATCGCTCCCTCGATACGATCACGCTGGAGAGCCTCGTGAAGGACAATACCGGTCTCGAGAAGCTTCTGGGCAACGCACCGGTCAATGCCTGACATCTAAAAGCGTTCTATAACAACGGTCTAGGCCGTTGTTAGAATTTCTGTGTTTACTTTTTGCAAATCATTCTCATATTCATTCCAAACAACTTAATCTCTCGGGGGAGATGATAGATGCTTGGAAGATCTGCGTGTGTACTGGCCCTTGTGGCGACGGTGGCACTGCCCGGCGGGGCGATGGCCGACAAGCTCAAGGCCGTAACCACCTTCACCGTGATCGCCGATATGGCGCAGAATGTTGCGGGCGAGGCGGCCGAAGTGGTCTCGATCACCAAGCCCGGGGCCGAGATCCATGGCTATCAGCCGACGCCCCGCGACCTGTTGCGGGCGCAGGGGGCGGACCTGATCCTGTGGAACGGTCTGAACCTCGAATTGTGGTTCGAGCAGTTCCTGTCGAACCTGCGCGACGTGCCAGCCGTGACCCTGACCGACGGGATCGACCCGGTGTCGATCGGTTCGGGCAGCTATGAGGGCAAGCCGAACCCGCATGCCTGGATGTCGCTCGATAACGCGCTGATCTACGTTGACAATATCCGAGACGCCTTTGCCGCGCAGGATCCCGAGAATGCCGAGATCTACGCCGCCAATGCCGAGCGCTACAAGGCAGAGATCAGCGCGACCATCGCGCCCCTGCGCGCCCGCGTGCAAGAGGTCCCCGCCGCCCAGCGCTGGCTCGTCTCCTGCGAAGGCGCGTTCAGCTATCTCGCCCGGGATTTCGGGATGAAGGAGCTGTATCTCTGGCCCATGAACGCCGACCAGACCGGCACGCCGCAGCAGGTGCGCAAGGTCATCGACGGCGTGCGCGAGAACAACATTCCCGCGGTCTTCTGCGAAAGCACGGTGAACAACGATCCGGCCGAGCAGGTGGCGCGCGAAACCGGCGCGACTTTTGGCGGTGTGCTCTATGTAGACAGCCTGACCGAGGCGGATGGCCCGGTGCCCACCTATCTCGACCTGCTAAGGGTCACCTCCGAAACTCTGGCCGAGGGCCTGACCACGCCTCTGAACTGAGGCACCGCCCCGAAGGATACGACCATGCGCCCATCGGCCCCGGATGGACAAACGAACACCCCCGGCCTCTGTGCCCGGAACGTGACGGTGACCTATCGCAATGGGATGACGGCGCTCAACGATGCGAGCTTCGACATCCCGCGCGGTACGATCACCGCGCTGGTCGGCGTGAACGGGGCGGGAAAATCCACGCTGTTCAAGGCGATCATGGGCTTCGTGCCCACGGCGCGGGGCGAGATCGAAGTGCTGGGCGGCACGGTCGCCGAGGCGCTCAAGGCCAACAAGATCGCCTATGTCCCCCAGAACGAGGAGGTCGACTGGTCCTTCCCGGTGCTGGTCGAGGATGTGGTGATGATGGGCCGTTACGGCCATATGGGGTTTTTGCGGATGCCCGGTGCCAAGGACCGGCAGGCGGTCACCGAGGCGCTCGAGCGGGTCGGCATGGCCGAATTCCGTCACCGGCAGATTGGCGAGCTCTCCGGCGGGCAGCGCAAGCGGGTCTTCCTGGCCCGGGCGCTGGCGCAGAACGGGCAGGTGATCCTGCTCGATGAGCCCTTCACCGGGGTCGATGTGCAGACCGAGGACGCGATCATCGCGCTCCTGCGCGACCTTCGCGACGAGGGAAGGGTGATGCTGGTTTCGACCCACAACCTCGGATCGGTACCGGAATTCTGCGACCGGACCATTCTCGTGAAGGGCACGGTGCTGGGCTTTGGCCCGACCGAGACGACCTTTACCCAGGCCAATCTGGAACGCGCCTTTGGCGGCGTGCTGCGCCATTTCGTGCTTGAGGGCGAAGATCTGCATGACGATGATGACGCTCGCAAGGTCATGATCTTTACCGATGATGAGCGCCCGCTCGTCACCTATGACGAGAAGACCCGCACGCTGGGAACGCCCGAGGCCGAGCCCGAAGAGGAGAAGGCAAGGTGATCGAAACGCTCCTGTCGCCCTTTGCCTATGGCTACATGACCAATGCGATCTGGGTGAGCGCGCTGGTCGGGGCGGTCTGCGCGTTTCTGTCGGCCTATCTGATGCTCAAGGGCTGGTCGCTGATCGGGGACGCCCTGAGCCATGCCATCGTGCCGGGGGTCGCCGGGGCCTATATGCTTGGGCTGCCCTTCGCGCTCGGTGCGTTTCTGTCGGGCGGGTTGGCGGCGGGGGCGATGTTGTTCCTGAACCAGCGGTCCGGCCTGAAAGAGGATGCGATCATCGGTCTGATCTTCACCTCCTTCTTCGGGCTGGGGCTCTTCATGATCTCGATCTCGCCGACCTCGGTGGACATCCAGACCATCATGCTGGGCAATATCCTCGCGATCACGCCCACGGACACGTTGCAACTTGTCCTGATCGGGGGAGTGTCCCTGACGCTGCTGCTGCTCAAATGGAAGGACCTGATGGTCACCTTCTTTGACGAGAGCCATGCTCGGTCCATCGGGCTGCATCCGGTGCGGCTCAAATTCATGTTCTTCGTGCTGCTCTCGGCCTGTACCGTCGCGGCCCTGCAGACCGTGGGCGCTTTTCTCGTCATTGCCATGGTGGTGACCCCGGGGGCGACGGCTTATCTTTTGACGGACCGGTTCCAGAGGCTGCTGATGATCTCGGTGGGGATCGGCGCGGGGACCGCGGCGGTCGGCGCCTATGCGAGCTATTTCCTCGATGGTGCCACGGGCGGGATCATCATCACGCTGCAAACCTTGTTGTTCCTGCTGGCATTTTTCCTTGCACCGAAACATGGCTACCGCGCGGCGCGGCGCCGGGCAGCGGCGGCTTTGCGGGCGAGCGAGAGCCGGGCCGCACCCCCCGTAAACCCGCTGGAGGCGGCGGAATGATCGAGACCATCCTCGCGCCCTTCCTCTTTCCGTTCATGCAGAGCGCCTTCCTGATCGCGGCGATCATCGCGGTGCCGACGGCGATCCTGTCTTGTTTCGTGGTCCTCAAGGGCTGGAGCCTGATGGGTGATGCGATCAGCCATGCGGTGCTGCCGGGCATCGTGCTGGCCTATGTGGCGGGCATCCCGCTGATCGTCGGCGCCTTCGGGGCAGGCATGGTCTGCGCCCTTGCCACGGGCTACCTGCAGGCCAACAGCCGGATCAAGCAGGACACGGTGATGGGCGTCGTCTTCTCGGGCATGTTCGGGATCGGGCTGGTGATCTACACCAAGATCGAGACGGAGATGCATCTCGACCATATCCTGTTTGGCAACATGCTGGGGATCGGGGCGGCGGATCTCTGGACGGCGGGGCTGATCTCGGCGCTGGTGGCCGGGGTGCTTCTGGTCAAGTGGCGGGACTTCCTGCTCCATGCGTTCGATCCGGCGCAGGCGCGGGCGGTTGGCCTGCCGGTATTGTGGCTCCATTACGGGATGCTGGCGCTGATCTCGCTGACCATCGTGGCGGTGCTCAAGGCGGTGGGGATCATCCTCGCCATCGGCCTTCTGATCGCGCCCGGAGCGATCGCGTTTCTGGTCACCAACCGGTTTGACCGGATGCTCTGGATCGCGGTGACGGTGACAGTGCTGGCCTCGGTGGCCGGGGTCTATGCGAGCTTCTGGCTCGACAGCGCGCCCGCGCCGACGATCATCCTGATCCTGACGGGCGTGTTCCTCGTGGCCTTTTGCGTCCGGCTCTGGCGTAACGCGCGGACCGCCCGCCGTATGGGCGAGACGGCGACGGGCTAGGCCGCGCCGCGTTCCTGCAGGTAGCTCGCGCAGCCGATCAGCGCGGCGAAGTCATCCTCCACCAGCCAGATCGGAAAATCGCGCATGAAGTCCGCAAATCGCCCTTTGTTCGCAAAGGCTTCGGCGAAGCCCATGGGTCCGAGATAGGGCGCGATATGGCGCGCGACGCCGCCCACCAGATAGACCCCGCCAAAGGGCAGATGGATCAGGCTGAGGTTGCCCGCCACCGTGCCCAGCATTCCGACAAAAAGCTCCAGCGCGTCGAGCGCCTGACGCTCGCCAGCCTCGGCCGCGGCCATCACCTCGGCCGCCGAGAGACGCGGGGTCTGGTCCGGTGTGGGGCCAAGGAAGGTATAGACCCGCTCGAGCCCGCGGCCCGAGAGCACATCCTCCACCGCTGGGAAACCATGGGCGGTCTCGACGAAGCGGCACAGGCGCAGCTCCTGATCCGTGCGCACAGGCAGGTTGGAATGGCCCGCCTCGGACGGGGTGACCAGCCGTCCGCCCGGCGCATGAAGCACGCTGGCCGCGTTGAACCCGGTGCCCAGCCCGATCATCAGGCAGGTCTCGGTGTCAGCCACCGCAGGCCGTGTGACGATGGGACGGATCAGGTTCGGATCCATATGGGGCAGGGCATAGCCTTGCGCCACCAGATCATTCAGCAGCGCCACGCGCGGCGCGCCGGTCGCCGCGGTCAACAAGGCCTCGTCCATCCGCCAGTCGAGATTGGTCAGCCCGCCGACCCCGTTGCGCACCGGACCCGCCAGCGCGACGCAGGCACCGCTGCATTCCGGCTGGCCCTGTTCGGCGAGATAGAGCCGCAGCACCTCGTCCAGCGAGCCATGGTCCGCGTTGCGAAACTTCTTCACCGTGTCAGCGCGCAGGATCGCGCCATCCGCAAGGGCAACGCGCGTATTGGTGCCTCCGATATCGGCGACGAGGGCGGGACCAGGGGCGGTCGTGGACATGGATTTCAAGCTCCACAGATTCGGTGAAACGGAATGGTAGCGCTAACGCCTTAACCCAGATGCCAGCGCGCGGTAAGAGTCTTTCGGGGTGCGGGTGAGGGTTTCGAAGTCCACATGGACCAATCCAAAGCGCTTTTCATAGCCCAAAGCCCACTCGTAATTGTCCATCAGGGACCAGATGAAGTAGCCCTTCAGCGGCACGCCCTCGGCAATCGCGCGGCGGGCCTGTGCCAGATGCGTCTCGAGATAGGCGACGCGATCCGCATCCCGAAACGGGATCTCCGAGGCCATTCCGTTCTCGGTGACATAGAGCGGCAGGTCGCCGGTATAGCGCTCTTTCATCATGGTCAGAAGCTGGTAGAGGCCCTCGGGATAGATCTCCCAGCCCATCTGGGTCTTGGGCAGGGGGCCGTCGATCTCTTGGTGATGGGGCCAGGGACCGTCATCGGGGGCAAGGATCTTGCGGGTGTAGTAGTTCAGCCCGACCCAATCGAGCGGCGTGCTGATCACGTCGAAATCGTCCTGCCAGCCATCGGGCAGGTGGGGTTCGATCCCCGCCAGAACCACGTCCGGGTAGCGTTTGTGGAACATGCCGGACAGGAAGAACTGGTTGTAGATCGCGTCATAGAGATCGGCGTCGCTGCCATCCGTGCCCGGCGCGGGCTCGGCATATTCCATGTTGCACACCGCCCCGAGGTTCGACATGCCCAGACCGCGCATCACCGAGATCGCGGTGCCATGGGCCAGCAGGATATGGTGCATCGCCCGGGCGGCCGCGCGAATGTCGCGCAGACCCGGGGCGTGATGACCCTGAAAGTGGCTCAGCCAGCCGACGCACCACGGCTCGTTGATCGGCGCGGTCGACCAGACGCGGTCGCCGATCCGGCCCATGATGGTCTCGGTGAACTCCCCGAACCAGGCGGCGATATCGCGGTTCCGCCAGCCGCCCATATCGGCGAGGGGTGAGGGCAGTTCCCAATGATAGAGGGTGGCGGCGGGCTTGATTCCGCGCTCCAGCAGGCCGTCCACCAGACGGTCGTAGAAATCGAGCCCTTCAGCATTCGGCGTACCGCGCCCCTCGGGGAGGACCCGCGCCCAGCTGGTTGAAAACCGGTAACTATCCACACCCAGATCGCGGATCAGGTCGAGATCCTCGTCCATCCGGTCATAGTGATCGCAGGCCAGCGCGCCATGCTCAGCCCGCACCACATTGCCGGGACCGGCGGCGAAATCATCCCAATGGGTGCGCCCCGCGCCGCCCTTGGCATGGCCCTCGATCTGATAGGCGGAGGTGGCCACCCCAAACAGGAAATCCTCGGGGTAGTCGGAACGGATGAGGGACATGGCGCAGCTCTTTCGCGGATCAGGTGGGGGCAGGGCCTGTGGACTGGCCCAGGGTCAGCTCCACATCCCAGAGCTCCTGTATCGGAGGGGTTGTCGGTTGCGCAATCCGTTGCAGCAGGATTTCCGCCGCCCGCCGCCCGGCGGCCCGCACCGAGGATCGGGTGGCGGTGAACAGGGGCTCGCGGTCGCCGTTGCGCAGATAGCTGATCTCGTCATCATGGATCACGACCGAGACATCGCGGCCCAGCACCAGCCCCCGTGTGCCGATGGCCCGACGGACCCCGATGGCGGTGATGATCGATGACACAAGAAAGGCCGTGGGCGGGTTCGGCCCGTCGAGCATCCGCGTCGCCGCCTGGAACCCGACGCCTTCAGTCATGTCATCGGCCACCATGTGATCCGGTCGCAGGGGCAGGCCCGCCGCTTCCATCGCCGCTGAATAGCCCGTGCGGCGGCGCTGTGCGAAATCCATGGATTCCTGGCCGTTGATCAGGGCGATCCGGCTATGGCCGAGATCGATCAGAAGCTGGGCCGCCCGTTGAAAGGCGCGGCGATTGTTGATGTCGAGCCAGGAGTAGCTGTCATCGGAAACCGGCGCCCGGCCATGGACGACAAAGGGCAGGTTCAGCTCCTTGAGCAGGGCGATGCGCGGATCGTCCGTGCGCGGTCCATGGACGATCACCCCGTCCACACTGCGCTTGGCGGCAAAATCGCGGTAGCATTGCAGCTCGTTCTCGGCCTGAACCGCCGAGAGCATGATGTCATAGCCCGACGCGCTGTAGGTCTCGCCCGCGCCGGCCAGGAAATCCCCGAAGATCGGGTTCACCATCTCGGAATTTGCATCGGTTGGGATCACGTGACCGATGGCCATGGACCGCCCGGTCGCAAGCGATTTGGCCCGGGTACTGGGGTAGTAATTATACTGCTTGGCCGCGGCTTGGATCCGTTGACGCGTGGTCTCAGAGACCTCGGGATAGCCGTTCAACGCCCGGCTGACCGTGGTCGGTGAGAGGCCCAGTTTTTCGGAAAGCTGTTTTAGATTCATGGTCTGAATGTCGTCTCACATAGCCGGTTCCTGCACCGTAAGCGTGTAAACGGACATTCGTCAAAAGCTTAAATTTCAATCTTGCTTTTCAAAACCCGCTGCGCTCAGGATGAAATTATTCGCGTGTTCAGGTTTTCAAAGATTGACAGAATTGGAACAACGCGAGATGTCTGGCGCATTCAAAGCGCTTTGGGTGCGATTCTAGCGCTAAAATAAGCATGGGGCGTGACGCTGGCACGCTGGTCTGGGAGGACTGACATGAAATTCACCTTGTACGCGAGTGCTGCGGCGCTTGCTCTGTCGACGGGTATCGCCGGAGCCGGCGGGCATCTGGCCTTCACGCCGGGTGAGGGCGAGTTCAACTGGGAAAGCTACGAGGCGTTCGCGGCGGGCACGGATCTCGCCGGGCAGGACCTGTCGATCTTCGGGCCGTGGCTTGCGGGCGAAGCGGATGCGTTTTCGAACCTCGTGGCGTTTTTCAACGAGGCCACCGGGGCCAACGCGACCTATGTGGGCTCCGACAGCCTTGAGCAGCAGATCATGATCGACGCCGAGGCGGGCTCCGCCCCCGATCTGACGGTCTTCCCGCAGCCGGGTCTGGCCACCACCATGGCCGAGCGCGGGTTCCTGACACCGCTGCCTGCGGGCTCTGACGAGTGGATCCGCGACAACTACGCTGCCGGGCAGTCCTGGATCGATCTGGGGACCTATGCGGACGGCTCGGGTGCCGATCAGCTCTATGGCTTCTTCTTCAATGTGAACGTGAAGTCGCTGGTCTGGTACATCCCCGAGAACTTCGAGGATTTCGAGTATGATGTCCCCGAGACCATGGAAGAGTTCAAGGCGCTGATGGACCAGATGGTGTCCGACGGCCAGACGCCGCTCTGCGTCGGGCTGGGGTCGGGCGGGGCCACGGGCTGGCCTGCGACCGACTGGGTCGAGGATCTGATGCTGCGCACCCAGACGCCCGAGACCTATGACGCCTGGGTCTCCAACGAGATGCCCTTCGACGATCCGAAGGTGGTCGCGGCGATCGAGGAATATGGGAGTTTCACCCGCAATGACGACTACGTGGTCGGCAATGCGAATGACACTGCCTCGGTCGATTTCCGCGAGAGCCCGCTGGGCCTTTTTGCCTCGCCGCCCTCCTGCATGATGCACCGCCAGGCGAGCTTCATTCCCGCCTATTTCCCCGAAGGTACCGAGCTGGGTGAGGATGCGGATTTCTTCTACTTCCCGGCATTTGAGGAAAAAGACCTCGGCCGCCCGGTTCTGGGGGCAGGGACGCTCTTTGCGATCACCAACGAGAACCCGGCCGCGGGCGCGTTCATCGAATTCCTGAAAACGCCCTTCGCCCATGAGGTGATGATGGCGCAGGACGGCTTCCTGACTCCGTTCAAGGCGGCCAATCCCGCGGCCTATGCCAGCGACACCCTGCGCGGGCAGGGCGAGATCCTGACCAACGCCACGACTTTCCGCTTTGACGGCTCTGACCTGATGCCGGGCGGCGTGGGGGCAGGCACCTTCTGGACCGGCATGGTGGATTACTCCTCCGGTGCGAAAACGGCGGCTGAAGTGGCCTCCGAGATCCAGTCCTCCTGGGACGCGCTCAAGTAAGCGCAGGCAAGACAGGCGGGCCGTCCCACGGGGCGGCCTGCAACCCCACGGCATTCAGGAACAGGGGGAGCGGCCATGCATCCGGCCATTCAAGGAATTTTCACGATCATCATCGGCGTTGGCGGCTGTGTCGGCTATTTCTACTTTGCCAATCAGTTCCTCGACAGAGTGCTCTACCCGGCCAAGGGGCCGAATGCGGGGCGCAACATCAACCGCGCCAACCAGATCCGGCCCTGGATCTTCCTGTTCCCGGCGCTCTTCGTGCTGGCGCTCTATCTCGGCTATCCGGTGATTGAGACCCTGCGGCTCTCGCTGCTGGAACGGGTCCCGGGCGGCGGCTACCAGTGGGTCGGGCTCGACAATTACGCGCAAATGGCCTCGGAGCCAAAATTCTGGGAAGCCATGCGCAACAACATGTTCTGGCTGATCGTGGTGCCAGCGCTGTCCACGGCCTTTGGCCTCATCGCGGCCCAGCTGACCGACCGGATCAAATGGGGCAATATCGCCAAGTCGATCATCTTCATGCCCATGGCGATCAGCTTTGTCGGCGCCTCGGTGATCTGGAAACTGGTCTATGATGGCCGCCCGATCGAGCAGGAGCAGATCGGCATCCTGAACGCCTTCATCGTCTGGCTCGGCGGCGATCCGGTGACCTTCCTGACGATCCCGTTCTGGAACAATTTCTTCCTGATGATCGTGCTGGTCTGGGTGCAGACAGGGTTTGCCATGGTGATCCTCTCGGCGGCCTTGCGCGGCATTCCCGAAGAGACCATCGAGGCGGCCATCATCGACGGCGCCTCACCCTGGCAGATCTTTTTCAAGATCAAGGTGCCACAGATCATGCCCACGGTGGTGGTGGTCTGGACGACGATCACGCTCGTGGTGCTCAAGGTCTTCGACATCGTCTTTGCCATGACCAACGGACAATGGGAGACGCAGGTTCTGGCCAATTACATGTTCGACAAGCTGTTCCGCGCCAATGACTGGGGCGTCGGCTCGGCCAGTGCGATGGTGATCATGCTTCTGGTGACACCGATCCTGGTCTGGAACATCCACAGCGCGCGCAAGGAAATGCGCTGAGGCGCGGGGGGAGATCATGGACAATATCGCTGGAACCAAATCTTCGCTCACCTGGGCCGTGCATTTATCGGTCGTGGCCCTGGTGGTCCTGTGGCTGCTGCCGACCTTCGGGCTGTTCGTGTCGTCCTTCCGGACGGTGGAACAGATCTCTTCGAGCGGCTGGTGGAAATCCATGTTCCCGTCCGAGCAGAACATCACCCTGCGCGCGGCGGATCCGGATGACTTCCGGGTCCAGCAGGGGGATCTCTACGTGGTCGAGGGCAATCTCTTTGCCGATGAGGGCATCACCGATGCCGTGATCAGCGTCTGGGGCACGTCGAGCCGTAACATCGCCGCCTATACTGCGGGCGAGACGGCGGATCTGGGCGATGGCGAGACCATCACCGTGCAGTCGGATGGCGCCTATCTCTGGTCGGGCAATGATGACCAGATGGGCGGGCGCGGGCAGCGGGTCTTCGTGACCGCCACGACCCCGCCCGAGTTCACGCTCGACAATTATCACAACATGCTGCTGGACCCGAGCAATTCCGAGGGCATGGCGCGGGCCTTCTTCAACACGCTGACCGTGACCATTCCGGCGACGATCATCCCGATCCTCGTGGCGGCCTTCGCTGCCTATGCGCTGGCCTGGATGGAATTTCCGGGGCGCGCGCTCTTGATCGCGGTCATCGTCGGATTGCTGGTGGTGCCGCTGCAACTGGCGCTCATTCCACTGCTGACGCTGCACAACAATATCGGGATCGGCAAAGGGTATTTGGGCACATGGCTCGCCCATACGGGCTTTGGCATGCCGCTCGCGATCTATCTCTTGCGCAATTACATGGTGGGCCTGCCACGGGACATCATCGAGAACGCCAAGGTGGACGGGGCGACGGATTTCCAGATCTTCACCAAGATCGTCCTGCCGCTCAGCTTCCCGGCGTTGGCCTCTTTCGCGATCTTCCAGTTCCTCTGGACCTGGAATGACCTCCTGGTCGCCAAGGTGTTCCTGATCGACGCCACGGGCCAGACCACGGTCATGACCAACCAGATCGTCGAGCTTCTGGGCACAAGAGGCGGCAATTGGGAAATCCTCGCGACGGCGGCCTTCGTGTCGATCGCGGTGCCGCTTCTGGTCTTCTTCTCCATGCAACGTTTCCTCGTGCGCGGCCTCTTGGCCGGCTCGGTCAAGTAAGGAACCCCTTTCGATGAATGCAGTGGCACAAATGCGCGCGGCCAAGGGCCTTGCCGCCGACGCCGACTGGTGGCGCGGGGCTGTCATCTATCAGATCTATCCCCGCAGTTTTCAGGACAGCAATGGCGACGGGATCGGCGATCTTCTGGGGATCGTCGAGCGGATGCCTTATATCGCCTCGCTCGGGGTGGACGCGATCTGGATCAGCCCGTTCTTCACCTCGCCGATGAAGGATTTCGGCTATGATGTGAGCGATTACTGCGACGTGGATCCGATGTTCGGCACGCTCGCGGATTTCGACGCGGTGATCGAGACGGCCCATATCTATGGGCTGCGTGTGATGATCGACCTGGTGTTGAGCCATACCAGCGACCAGCATCCATGGTTCGCCGAAAGCCGCACGAGCCGCGACAACGACAAGGCCGACTGGTATGTCTGGGCCGACCCCAAGCCCGATGGCACGCCGCCCAATAACTGGCTGTCGATCTTTGGCGGGTCGGGCTGGCAATGGGATGCGCGGCGCTGCCAGTATTACCTGCACAACTTCCTGACCTCGCAGCCGGACCTGAACTTCCACTGCCGGGCTGTGCAGGACGCGCTTCTGGATGTGGGGCGGTTCTGGCTGGATCGCGGGGTGGATGGCTTCCGCCTCGACACGATCAATTTCTACACCCATGATGCAGAGCTGCGGGACAATCCGGCCCTGCCGCCCGAAGATCGCAATGATACGATCGCGCCGGCGGTGAACCCCTATAACCATCAGCGCCACCTCTATTCCAAGAACCAGCCTGAGAACCTCGATTTCCTCGCGCGCTTCCGCGGCATGATGGAGGAATACCCGGCCATTGCCGCCGTGGGCGAGGTGGGCGATGCGCAATACGGGCTGGAGATCCTCGGTCAGTACACCGCGGGCACCGAGGGCGTGCATATGTGCTACGCCTTTGAATTCCTCTCCAAGGAGGCCCTGACCGCGCCCCGCGTTGAGGAAGTGCTCAGCAAGGTCGCGGATGTGGCGGCCGAGGGCTGGGCCTGCTGGGCGTTTTCCAACCATGACGTGATGCGCCATGTGACCCGCTGGGACCTGACCCCGGGCGCGCAACGGGGGATCCTGACACTGCTCATGTGTCTGCGCGGCTCGGTCTGCCTGTACCAGGGCGAAGAGCTCGGCCTGCCCGAGGCGGACGTGGCCTTCGACGATCTGCAGGACCCGTACGGGATCGAGTTCTGGCCCGAATTCAAGGGCCGTGACGGCTGCCGGACGCCGATGGTCTGGCAGTCTGACAATCAGACGGGCGGCTTTTCCGCCACGCGGCCCTGGCTGCCGGTCTCGTCCGAGCACCTGAACATGGCCGTCTCGGCGCAGGAACACGCCCCCGACGCGGTGCTGCACCACTACCGCAAGGCGCTGGCCTTCCGGCGGAGCCACAAGGTGCTGGCCAAGGGCGCACTTTCGGGTCTGAACGCCGAGGGCGATGTCCTGAGCTTCCTGCGCGAAAGCGCCGAGGAGACGATTTTCTATGCGCTCAACATGAGCGACACACCCGGTGTGGTCGATCTGCCTGCGGGCAACTGGACCCAGATCGGGGCGGAACTGAATTCGGCGGGCACCAGCCCGGATGGCCGTGTGCATCTGGGGCCGTGGCAGCCCTGCATCGCGCTGAAAACAGCATAAACCAGCGCGGCTGGAATTTGAGAGGGAGGGGAGAATGGCAGATTTGAAGCTGACGGACGTGGCCAAGGCTTACGGCGACGTCAAGGTTCTGAGCAACATCAATCTGGACGTGCAGCAGGGCGAGCTGATCGTCTTTGTCGGGCCCTCGGGCTGCGGAAAGTCGACACTGCTGCGGATGATTGCGGGGCTGGAGAAGATCTCGGGCGGCACGCTGGAGATCGACAACACCGTTGTCAACGATGTGCCGCCCGCCCAGCGGGGCATCGCCATGGTGTTCCAGTCCTATGCGCTCTATCCCCATATGACCGTGCGCGAGAACATGTCCTTCGCCCTCAAGATCGCGAAGAAATCTCAGGAAGAGATCGACAGCGCCGTGGAGGCCGCCGCCGAGAAGCTGCAACTGGGCCAGTATCTCGACCGATTGCCCAAGGCCCTGTCCGGTGGTCAGCGACAGCGGGTCGCCATTGGCCGCTCGATTGTCCGGGATCCCAAGGTCTATCTTTTTGACGAGCCGCTCTCGAACCTTGACGCGGCCCTGCGGGTGGCGACACGGCTCGAGATCGCGCAACTCAAGGAGGCGATGCCCGAGAGCACGATGATCTATGTGACCCATGACCAGGTGGAGGCCATGACGCTCGCCACCCGGATCGTGGTGCTCGCCGGGGGTGGGATCGCGCAGGTGGGCTCACCGCTGGAGCTCTATGAGAAGCCCGAGAACGAGTTCGTGGCGCAGTTCATTGGCAGCCCCAAGATGAATCTGCTGCCGGGCACGATCACCGGAACGGGTGCGCAGACCACCATCGAGATGACCGGGGGCGGTGTGGCCGTGTCCAACTATCCGTCCGATGCGAGCCTGATGGGCGCCAGCGTGAATGTCGGCGTGCGCCCCGAGGACATGGTGGAGGCGACGGATACGTATCTCTTCGAGGGCAAGGTGGCGATCACCGAAGCGCTCGGCGAGGTGACGCTGCTCTATTTCGAAGCGCCCGCCGGGCAGGAGGCGAGCATCGCCAAGCTCCAGGGGATCCATAAGGACCTCAAGGGGCAGGTGACGCGGATGACGGCGGATCCCGCCAAGGTCCATGTGTTCAAGGATGGCGTCTCGCTGCTCTATCCCGACGGGCATCACGTTACCTTCGCGCCGCACTGAGCCGGCCGGTCCCGCGTTGGCGGGGCCGTTCGATTTGACAGAGTTCGTCGCCTGAGGGCGCGGTTGCTGCCCCATTCCTGCCACAGCCCCCCTACAGCCTGACCCGGTGCAGTTTTGACGCGAGGGGTCGGGCATGAAACAGGGAATTATGGCACTGGCTTGCGCGGCGCTTGTCGTCAGCGGCTGCGCGACGCCGCCCGAGAAGGTGCAGCGGAGCTTCATCTCGCCCAGCGTCTATGCCGGGTATAGCTGCCACGCGCTGACCGCCGAGCGCGCAGCGATCGAGGGCCATGTGCAAGAGCTTACGGCCCATCAGCGGAGCAAGGCGAATACGGACACGGCGGTGATGACCGTGGGGCTCGTGCTCTTCTGGCCCGCGCTTTTCGCGCTTTCTGCGGGGAAAGATTACGAAGCCGACCTGTCCATAGCCAAGGGCAAGCAAGATGCGGTGCTGAAGGCGGGGCAGAGCCTTGGGTGTTTCACCGGCTACGGCACGCAGTCCGAGATGCCGCCCACGCTGATGCAGCGCTTGCCGGAACGCGCCGGGGGCTTCCCGCCGCTCTGAGCCCATCGGGACGGTGATCCAAAGGAAAAGCCCCGCTCGCGCGGGGCTTTATTGTCTTTGTTCAGGGGGCGATGCCCCCACCGCGCCCTTGGGGCGCGGCCCCCCGACCCAGCGGCGCGGTCAGAGCAGGCTGGGCAACCAGAGCACGATGCCCGGGAAGGCGATCAGCACGGCCACGGTGATCACGTCCGCCACGAAGAAGGGGGAGGCGCCGCGGAACACATCTTGGACCGAGATCGGCAGCTTGTTGTCTTGGGCAACACCAGCCACCACGAAGCAGTTGAGGCCAATGGGCGGTGTGATCAAACAGAGCTCCGCCATTTTCACCACGATGATCCCGAACCAGATCGCGCACTCCTCGGCGGTCATGCCAAGGGCCGCGGCCTCTCGGGTGACATCCGGGCCGCCGTTCAGGGCGATCACCGCCGGGAAGGTCACGGGCAGGGTCAGGATCAGCATCCCAATGGCATCCATGAACATCCCGAGGATCACATAGGCGCCGAGGATCATCAGCAGGATCAGGTAGGGCGATTGATCGAGCGACCCGATCCAATCGGCAAAGGTCTCGGGCAGTTTGGCAAAGCCGAGGAAGCGGACATAGATCAGCACGCCCCAGATCATGGTGAAGATCATCACCGTCAGCTTGGCGGCCTCCATCAGCGCGCCCTTGAGCTGCCCCCAGCGCAGGCCCTGCCAGAGCGCCATGAGCAGGACGACAAAGGCCCCGAGGGCGCCTGCCTCGGTGGGTGTCGCCCATCCGAAATAGATCGAATAAACGATGATGAAGACGACAAACAGGATGGGCAGCGCGCCGGGCAAGGCCGAGAAGCGCTCGCCCCAGGTGAAGCCGCCGACCGGCGGGCCCAGATCCTTGCGGTAACGCGCGAGGCCAATCACCAGCCCGGCATAAATGATTGCCGAAACCGCACCGGGCAAAAAGCCCGCCAGCAGCAGCTTGCCCACGGATTGCTCGACGATGATCGCGTAGATGACGAGGATGGCCGAGGGTGGGATCAGCGAGGCGAGGGTGCCGCCTGCGGCCACCACGCCCGCGGCAAAGCGCTTGTCATAGCCGAGCTTGAGCATCTCCGGGATGGCGATGCGGGCAAACACTGCCGAGGTGGCGACGGAGGCGCCGGACACTGCTGCGAACCCCGCAGTCGCAAAGACCGTCGCGACGCCCAGCCCGCCGGGCAACCAGCCGACCCAGCGCTTGGCCGCCTCGAACAGGAAGCGGGTCAGTCCCGCATAATACGCCAGATACCCGATCAGGATGAATGTCGGGATGAGCGACAGGCTGTAGGTTGTTGATTTCGAATGAGGAACCTGCCCGGCAAGTTTCATCGCCGTCACGAGGCCCCGGTCGAAGCCCTGTTTCTCCATGAAGAAGATGCACAGGCCAACGAACCCGATAAACGCGGTGGCAAACGCGACGCGCACGCCGATCAGCACCAGTAAAACCAGAAGCCCGCTCAGCCACAGAGAGACATTAAAAATATCAATGCCATCCAGCAGGGCTTTCATGTCAATGAGATCATCCATCGACGGTCTTCGCTTCCTTGTTGGCCTGAGTGAAGGCGTCCTCGATCAGAGGCACGGCGACGGGGTACCGCTCATTCCGGCGGAAGGCCCGGGCGAAGCCCCAGATCTGCAGCACCAGACGACACCAAAGCAACGCCAGCGAGATCGGCACGATCAACTTGGCGGGCCAGAGTGGCAGGGCGATATCGATCGAGCTGTCCCGGCTCCAGAGCGGCGCGGCAAAATCGAAGCTGCGCTCAAAGTGAAACCAGGTGCCATAGATCAGCGCCGTGGTGAGCAGCAGCATGAAGATGCAGGACAAACATTCGGCAAACCAAAGGGTTCGCCCGCGCAGTTGACCCACGACGATATCCATGCGGATATGGCCGCCCTCCCGTTGGCAGAAGGCCAGACCGAGAAAGGCGAAGGTGGCCATGAACTGTTCGGTCCAGTCCACATAGCCGGGCACGGGCGCGCTGAAGAACTTGCGGCCCAGCACGTTATAGACGGCGAGCACCACGAGGGCGAAGATGACGACACCGCCGAGCAGGTTCATCACGGATTCCAGCCGCAAGAGCGCACGATCCGCACGGGACAGGCCGGTTTCGTCGGTTAAGACGGAACTTGAAGACATGGGGGCAACTTTCGAAAAAGGCTCCGGAAATCCCGGAGCCTTTCAGGTCAGATGGAGGTCAGTTGGACATCCGCTTCTTCTCGAGTGTGCTCAGCACCAGATCATAGAGCTCCTGTCCCGGAATGCCCTGATCGGTCATGGTCTGGATCCACTCCTGATGGAGCGGCAGCGCCACTTCGCGGAACTTGGCGATCTCGGCCTCATCCACGGTGATCTTCTGGACCTCTTTCTCGGCCAGAACCTCTTCCCACTTGTTCAGAAGCTCGCCGTAATTCGCCAGATAGTGGTCGATGGCGCCCGCGACGGACTCGTCGAGGATCGCGCGGTGCTCATCACTCAGGTCGTCATAGGCGTCGGTGTTCACCACAACCGGGCAGTTGACCGTGCCGGGGTTCAGGTTTTCGGTCCACCAATCGGCAATGTCGATGGTGCGGAAGGACAGATGCGCGTGCTGCGCAAAGGCCACCGTGTCCACCACGCCGGATTCCATCGCATTATAGGCTTCCGACGAGGTCACCGAGGTCGGCACCGCGCCCACCTTTTCGAAGGCCTGACCAAGGCCACCCGTGGCGCGGACCCGCATACCGTCGAAATCGGCGAGCTTGTCGCGCGCATTGCCGGTGCCGGCAATGTTGTATTGCGGCATGGGTGAGGTCATCAGCAGCTTGGCATTCCAGCGCCCGAGATCGGCCTGCACCGCCGGATGGTCATAGACCGCGTGGCTGACTGCCACCTCCTCTTCGAGGTTGGCCACCCCGAGGAAGGGCAGCTCCAGCACCGTGATGGTCGGGTTCTTGTCCCGGTGATAGCCCGCGCAGAACTGGGCCATCTCGAAGGCGCCGATCGAGATCCCGTCGAGGTTCTCGCGGTTCTTGGACAGACCGCCATAGCTGATATTCATTGTGAACTCGCCGCCGGACTTCTCTTCGACCAGCTCGGCAAGCTTGTGGATATGCTCGGTAAAGGCACGGCGGGTGCCCCAGACGGATACGTTCCACTCGGTGGCCAGCGCCTCGCCCACAAAGGTCAGAGACAGCCCCGCGATCACGGTGCTCTTCAAAAGCGTTTTCATGTTTTCTCTCCCTGGGTGCAAATCTAAGGTTTGCTGGCACAGACCGTAGCTGTCCACGCGGCGAGGTCCAACACAAAAAACAGGGAGGTCCCATGGCAGCGCCAGAGAACAGATTGAAGAGCGCATTGTTGCGGGGCGAGACGCAAATCGGGCTCTGGCTCGGCTTTGGCTCGCCGACCGTGGCGGAACTCGCGGCGGGCTGCGGATTCGACTGGTGCCTGGTGGATGGAGAGCATTCGCCAAATGACCCCGGGGACATGATCGCCCAGTTCCGCGCCTTGGCCAGTGGCGGCGACAGCCATGCCATCGCCCGGGTGCCCGTGGGCGAGACATGGGTGCTCAAGCGCGTGCTCGATCTCGGGGTGCAGACGGTCATGGTGCCCATGGTCGAAAGCGCGGCCCAAGCCCGGCAGGTGGCTGAGGCCATGCGCTATCCGCCCGAGGGCGTGCGGGGCAATGGCGCTGCGCTGGCGCGCGCCTCGGGCTATTCCCTGAACCAGGATTACGTGGAGACCGCGAACGCCCAGATTTGCACAATCGCCCAGATCGAGAGCCGCGACGCGGTGGCGGCGATCCCGGAGATTGCCGCCGTGGACGGGATCGACGTGCTGTTCATCGGCCCCGCCGATCTTGCGGCGGATATGGGGTATACCGGTCAGTCCGGTGTGCCGGAGGTCGAGGCGGTCATGGCCGAGGCGCTGGCCGCCATCGATGCGGCGGGCAAGGTGCCGGGCATCCTGTCCTTCTCCGCCGAAAGGGTTGCGCGCTATGCCGCCCTGGGGGCGCGTTTTATCGGGGTGGGGGCGGATGTGACCGCGCTGGCTGGCGCGCTGCGCAGCCTGTCGGCCGACACGCGCGCGCTTTTGCCCAAAGCCTAGTCGTTGCGGCATCTTCGGGGCGGCGTGCCCCCTGCGACAGGGCGCGCCCCTTGTCCCTCGGGCCGATCCATGCGAGGGGGACGTGCCTAACGAAGACCCCGACAGGAGTGCGTGATGGAGATTCGCGAGGCCCTCACTTTCGACGATGTGCTGCTGGTACCCGGCGCCAGCTCCGTGCTGCCCTCCGAGGCGGACACCCGCACCATGGTGACCAAGTCGATTGCCCTGAACATTCCCCTGCTGAGCTCGGCCATGGATACGGTGACCGAGGCGCGGATGGCGATCGCCATGGCGCAGGTCGGTGGCATGGGAGTGCTGCACCGCAATCTCAGCGTGGATGAGCAGCAAAATCAGGTTCGGCAGGTCAAACGCTTTGAATCCGGGGTGGTCTATAACCCGGTGACCCTGCGCCCGGATCAGACGCTGGCTGATGCCAAGGCGCTGATGGATCGCTACAAGATCACCGGTTTCCCGGTTGTGGATGAGCGTCGCCGCGTGCTGGGGATCGTGACCAATCGCGACATGCGGTTTGCCAGCGATGACAACACGCCTGTCTCTGTGATGATGACGTCGGACAATCTTGCCATTCTGCGCGAGCCTGCGGATCTGGCCGAGGCCAAATCGCTAATGCATGCGCGGCGGATCGAGAAGCTTCTGGTGCTGGACGGCGATGGGACGCTGACCGGGCTGCTGACGATCAAGGATATCGAGCAGGCCGTGCTGAACCCCAATGCCTGCAAGGATGAGCTGGGCCGTTTGCGCGTGGCGGCTGCCACGACCGTGGGCGATGCCGGGTTCGAGCGCTCACAGGCGCTGGTCGAGGCGGGCGTGGATCTGATCATTATCGACACGGCCCATGGTCATTCCGCGGGCGTGGCCAAGGCGGTAGAGCGGGCCAAGACCCTGTCGAACTCCGTGCAGGTCGTGGCAGGCAACGTGGCCACGGGCGAAGCGACCCGGGCTCTGATCGATGCGGGTGCTGACGCGGTCAAGGTCGGGATCGGCCCGGGCTCAATCTGCACCACGCGGATCGTCGCCGGTGTTGGTGTGCCCCAGCTCACCGCGATCATGGATTGCGCCAAGGCCGCCGAGGCCACGGGCACGCCGGTCATCGCCGATGGCGGTATCAAATTTTCGGGCGACTTCGCCAAGGCCATCGCCGCAGGCGCCCATTGCGCCATGGTCGGCAGCATGATCGCGGGCACCGATGAAAGCCCGGGCGAAGTGATCCTCTATCAGGGACGTTCCTTCAAATCCTATCGCGGCATGGGCTCCCTCGGGGCCATGGCGCGCGGCTCGGCGGATCGGTACTTCCAGAAGGACGCGGCCTCCGACAAGCTTGTGCCCGAAGGGATCGAGGGACAGGTGCCCTATAAGGGCTCCGCGGGCGCGGTGGTTCACCAACTCGTGGGCGGTCTGCGGGCCGCGATGGGCTATACCGGGGCGGCGACCGTGGCCGAGATGCGCACGCAAGCGCAATTCGTACGGATCACCGGTTCGGGCCTCAAGGAGAGCCATGTCCATGATGTGCAGATCACCCGCGAGAGCCCGAATTACCGGATGGGTTGACCCATGACACCCGCTGCGCGCGTCGCGGCTGCGATCGAGGTGCTCGACGCGGTGCTGGAAGGTCAGCCCGCCGAGCAGGCGCTCAGCCAATGGGGCCGCGCGCACCGCTTCGCCGGGTCCAAGGATCGGGCCGCGCTCCGCGATCTGGTCTTCGCCGCTCTCCGGCGGCGGGCGAGCTACGGGGCGCGTGGCGGGGCGCTGACCGGACGCGGCCTGATGATCGGGCATTGCGTGGCGGGACACGCCTCACTTGACGCAGTCTTCAGTGGCGAGGGGTATGCGCCCGCGCCGCTCTCCGAGCTGGAGCGGGGCAGGGTGCGCGCTGAGCCGGACCTGTCCCGGAGCGATCTGTGCGATATGCCCGATTGGATCCTGTCGCAGCTCGATGCGGCTTATGGGGCCGAGGCGGACCAGATCTGTCTTGCGCTGCGGGATCGCGCACCGCTCGACCTGCGGGTCAACGGGCGCAAGGGGGATATGGCGGATGCGCAGGAGCAGCTCGCCGCAGAGGGCATCACCGCCGAGCCGGTCGGCGGCGTTCCCGGCGCACTGCGGGTTGGCGACGGCGCGCGCCGTGTCGCCCAGAGTGCTGCGTATCGGGACGGTCTGGTGGAGATCCAGGATGCCGCGTCCCAAGCGGCCGTGTTGGAGACACCGGTGCCCGATGCGGGCCGCATTCTGGATTATTGCGCTGGCGGCGGTGGCAAGGCCCTGGCCCTTGCCGCATGCAGCGACGCCGAGGTCCAAGTCCATGACATTGCCCCCGCGCGGATGAAGGACATACCCGCGCGGGCTGCGCGGGCGGGGGTCGACCTGCCAGTCTGGCAAGCGGGGCAGGGCGGGTTCGACCTTGTCTTTTGCGATGCGCCTTGCAGTGGCAGCGGCACTTGGCGTCGCGCGCCCGAGGCCAAATGGGGGCTGACGCCGGAACGGCTCGCGGGCTATGTCGCGGCCCAGCAGGATGTGCTGCGCACCGCGCTTCCCCTGCTGCGTCCCGGCGGCGTGCTGGTATATGCGACCTGCTCGATTTTGCCCGTCGAAAATGCCGATCAAGTGGGCTGGATGGCCGAAACCTGTCCAGCGGCGCGGCTGCGCAGGCAGGCGCAACTGTTGCCCAACGCCCCGGGAGACGGGTTTTTCTACGCCATATTCGATGTTTGAGTCATGGTTGAAACAACCAAAGGTTGAAACTGTTACGGTGTTAAGCCAAGCTTAAGTCCAAGCGATCAAGACTGCGCGTACAGGTGATCCGGAGGACAGGGTGAGCGATCAGACGCTGGAAAGTCAGAGATTTGCGGGCGAGACGTCGTCGGCGATCCGCGAGGCTGCTGTACTTCTCGGGGCGGCGGTCGTGACCTCCGGTCTCGCGGTCATCCTGCAGGATCCGACGGTCAAGCTGTCCCTTGCGGTCTCGGCGGTCACGCTCGTGGCGCTGCTGATCCTGCTGCAGATCCGGCGACGGATGAACCGGGCGCGCCTCGATCCGAAGCTTGTGGGGCTGTTCACCTTTCTGGAAGGGGATTCAAGCCCGTCGGTCGTGCTCGACGCGCATCAGCAGGTGCTGTGGATGAACGCTGCGGCCAAGGCGTATTTTCCGAACGCGCAGGAGCTTGGACTGGTTTCAGCCCTTCAGGCCACGGTCCCCGAAAGCGCGGCCTTGCTGCGTCGGTTGCGGCGGGGGCTCGATCAGGCCGCCATGAGTGTCGAGGACGCGGTCACCCGGCGTGGTCATGCGCGGTTCGTTCTACGGAAATATGCCTATGGCCAGATGCTCTTCCGGGTGGAAGCGCTGGCCTCCCGCGATGGCGCGAGCTCTGGTTCCGTATCGATCCCGGTTTTGTCGGTCTCAAAATCAGGCACGGTTCTGTCGATGAACGAGGCGCTACGACGGATGATCGGCGGGCGGGCCCGCGATCTGAATGCGGTCTTCGTTGTGCCGCCCGCCGCCGAGGTAAGCACGGCCGAGGTGATTACACCCGATGGTAATGTCCCGGTCTATCTGCACCAGACGGAGCTGACGGCCGGGCGGCGTGAGATAGCGCTTCTGCCGATGCAACGTCTGACCAGCACCCATGACATGAATATGGGGCTTGAGGAACTGCCCGTGGCGGTGATGAAGCTCGGCCCCCAAGGGGAGGTTCTGCAGGCCAATGCCCATGCGCGGGCCTTGCTCAACATCGAAGGACAGGTGGACGATATCAATTTCGTCGATCTGGTCACCGGGCTCGGGCGTTCCGTCCGCAGCTGGATCGAGGAGGCGCTGCATGCGCCCCTGTCGCTGCAGCCCGAAGTCCTGCGCGTGAAGGAAGGCACCGAGGAGAGCTTTTTGCAGGTGACCTTGATGCGGTCGCAAAGTGCCGAAGGGCCCATCCTGACGGCGGTTCTGCATGACGCAACCGAGCTCAAGACGCTCGAGGCGCAATTCGTGCAAAGCCAGAAGATGCAGGCCATTGGCCAGCTCGCGGGCGGTGTGGCCCATGACTTCAACAACCTTCTCACGGCGATTTCGGGGCATTGCGACCTGCTGTTGCTGCGCCATGATCAGGGGGATCCGGAGTATGGCGATCTCGTGCAGATCAACCAGAATGCGAACCGCGCTGCGAGCCTTGTCGGGCAGTTGCTGGCCTTTTCCCGCAAGCAGACATTGCAACCGGAACTGATCGATCTGCGCGATACGCTCTCGGATCTCACACATCTGCTCAACCGGCTTGTGGGCGAGAAAGTGACCCTGACCTTGATGAACGAGCCGGATCTCAGCCCGATGCGGGCCGATAAACGGCAGCTTGAGCAGGTTTTGATGAACCTTGTGGTCAATGCGCGGGATGCGATGCCGGATGGGGGTGAGATTACCATCGAGGCCCGCGCGGTCGAGTTGGATGCGCCCATGATGCGCGGTCGGGTGACCTTGCCCGCCGGGGACTACGCCTGTGTAACCGTGACGGATCAGGGCATCGGCATCCCGCAAGACAAGCTCAGCAAGATTTTCGAGCCTTTCTACACCACCAAGCGTACCGGGGAGGGCACGGGGCTCGGTCTCTCGACGGCCTACGGGATCGTCAAGCAGTCCGGCGGCTTCATCTTCGCCGAAAGCGTGGTGGGCAAAGGCACGGCGTTCGAGATCTACTTTCCGGCCTATCACGGCCAGAGCCTCCCGGTTGCAGAGACTGCGACCGTGGCGCCCGATCGACCCTCTGCGACGGGGGACGGCATCGTGCTTCTCGTGGAGGATGAGGCACCGGTGCGCGCCTTCGCGGCCAGAGCGCTGCGTCTCAACGGGTTCACCGTACTCGAAGCGGAATGCGCGGAAACAGCATTGGAGCTGCTTGAGAACCCGGCGCTCGAAGTGGACCTCTTCGTGACGGATGTGATCATGCCGGGGCTGGATGGCCCAAGTTGGGTGCGGCGCGCCCTGATCGACCGCCCGGGCATTCCCGTTGTCTTCGTGTCCGGCTATGCCGAAGACCTGTTGTCTGACGATGAAGAGCGGATCCCGAATTCGGTGTTCCTGCCCAAGCCGTTCTCTCTCAAACAGCTGATTGCCACGGTGCAAGCCCAGTTTGATGCGCCGTCGATCTCAGCTCCACTGAAGGATGCCGTTTAAGGGGGGGCTGTGACCTCCCGTCACCCGATCGGGAAACCCTTTCTTAACCAAATTCCGAAATTCTTGGATGGTTAAGATTTGCCTTGAAATGTTCCTACTTCGGTCTCATATTGCGAGAACAAGGCAAGAACAAAGCAGCGATTGCCGCCCTGCTGGCGGTATGTGATAAGGGGCGACACCATGGCCACCGCGAGTCTTCTGGACGTGACCGACAAACGAGAATCCGAAAAGAAAAAAGCGCTGGATAGCGCTCTGGCCCAGATCGAACGACAGTTCGGCAAGGGCTCTATCATGAAACTGGGCGCCGACAGCCCAGTTGCCGAGATCGAGGCGACGTCGACCGGCTCCATCGGTCTCGACATCGCGCTTGGGATCGGCGGCATCCCCAAGGGGCGGATCATCGAAATCTATGGGCCCGAGAGCTCGGGCAAGACAACCCTGACCCTGCATTGCATCGCCGAGGAGCAGAAAAAGGGCGGTGTTTGTGCCTTCGTCGATGCGGAGCATGCGCTGGACCCGCAATACGCGCGTCGGCTTGGCGTTGACCTTGATGAACTGCTGATTTCGCAACCGGATACGGGCGAGCAAGCGCTTGAAATCACCGAAACCCTTGTGCGCTCCGGGGCTGTCAGCATGGTGGTTGTGGATTCCGTTGCCGCGCTGACCCCGAAATCCGAGCTCGAAGGCGATATGGGCGACGCCCAGGTCGGTGCCCAGGCGCGCCTCATGAGCCAGGCCATGCGCAAATTGACCGGCGCCATCTCGCGCTCCAATTGCACCGTGATCTTCATCAACCAGATCCGGATGAAGATCGGTGTGATGTTCGGCTCGCCGGAGACCACGACGGGGGGCAATGCGCTCAAGTTCTATTCCTCCGTACGGCTCGATATTCGCCGCATCGGGTCGATCAAGGACCGCGATGAGGTTGTGGGCAACACTACAAAGGTCAAGGTGGTCAAGAACAAGGTCGCGCCGCCCTTCAAGCAGGTGGAATTCGACATCATGTATGGCGAAGGCATCTCCAAGATGGGTGAGCTGATCGATCTCGGCGTGAAGGCCGGCGTGGTGCAGAAATCCGGGTCCTGGTTCTCCTATGGCGATGAGCGCATCGGTCAGGGACGGGAAAACGCCAAGCAGTTCCTGCGCGACAACCGCTCCATGGCGCTGTCGATCGAGGACAAGATCCGCGCAGCCCACGGGCTGGATTTCGAAATGCCCGCGGAAGAGACCGCCGTTCTGGACGAGTGATCTCGTCCACATCGCGCGAAACGAGGGCGGCCCGCAACGGCCGCCTTTTTTCTTGGGCGATCTGGCTTTTTTCTGATGGTGGACAGGCTTGGGTCGCAGCGCTACACCTGCGGGACCATTCCAATCCGGGACGCCCAGATGCCTAGCCTGAACGACATTCGCAGTACCTTTCTCAACTATTTCGGCGCGCAGGATCACGCGATCATCGACAGCTCACCTCTGGTGCCGCGCAATGATCCGACCCTGATGTTCACCAATGCGGGGATGGTTCAGTTCAAGAATGTGTTCACCGGGCTCGAGCAGCGGGATTACTCCCGCGCCACCACGAGCCAGAAATGTGTGCGCGCCGGGGGCAAGCACAATGATCTGGACAATGTGGGCTACACGGCGCGCCACCATACCTTCTTTGAAATGCTGGGAAATTTCAGCTTCGGGGACTACTTCAAATCGGATGCCATCCCCTTTGCCTGGGACCTGATCACCAAGGAATTCGGGATCGACAAGTCCCGGCTGCTGGTCACGGTCTACCATACCGATGACGAGGCTGCCGAGATCTGGAAAAAACATGCGGGTCTGAGCGATGACCGTATCATCCGCATTCCGACCAATGACAATTTCTGGATGATGGGGCCGACGGGGCCGTGCGGACCCTGCACCGAGATCTTCTACGACCATGGCGATCACATCTGGGGCGGGCCTCCGGGCAGCCCCGAGGAAGACGGCGACCGTTTCATCGAGATCTGGAACCTCGTCTTCATGCAGTTCGAACAGTTCGAGGATGGCTCTCGGCAGGACCTGCCGTCGCCCTCCATCGATACGGGCATGGGACTGGAACGGATCGCCGCGCTCTTGCAGGGCAGTCACGACAATTACGACACGGATCTCTTCAAGGCGCTGATCGAGGCGTCGGCCCATGCCACGGGCGTGGATCCCTATGGCGATCGCAATGTGCATCACCGGGTCATCGCGGATCACCTGCGCTCGACTTCGTTTCTGATCGCGGATGGGGTGATGCCGTCCAATGAAGGGCGCGGTTACGTCCTGCGCCGGATCATGCGGCGGGCCATGCGTCATGCGCATTTGCTCGGCGCACAGGATCCGGTGATGCACCGGCTGGTGCCCGCGCTTGTGGCCCAGATGGGGCAGGCCTTCCCCGAACTGGGCCGGGCGCAGGCCCTGATCGAAGAGACGCTGAACCTCGAGGAAACCCGTTTCCGTCAGACCCTGGATCGTGGCCTCCGCCTGCTGGATGATGCGGTCGAGGGGCTGGACGATGGCGCGGCCCTGCCGGGCGAGACGGCGTTCAAGCTCTATGACACCTATGGCTTCCCGCTGGACCTGACGCAGGATGCGCTGCGCGAGAAGGGCCGCGAGGTAGAGACTGACGGCTTCGATGCCGCCATGGCCGAGCAGAAGGCGAAGGCCCGCGCGGCATGGTCCGGCTCGGGCGAAACCGCCGATGAGAGCGTTTGGTTCGATCTGGCCGAGACCCATGGCAGCACCGAGTTCTTGGGCTATGACACCGAGATCGCCGAGGGGCAGGTCCTTGCCCTCGTGCAGGAGGGCGTGCCGGTCGAGACGATCGCGGCGGGCAGCACGGGCTGGGCCATCCTGAACCAGACCCCGTTCTACGCGGAATCCGGGGGGCAGGTCGGCGATAGCGGCAGTTACCTGAAGACCGACGGCGCGGGCGCGATCACGGACACGCAGAAAAAGAACGGTCTCTTCGTCCATAAGGTCACGCCCGAGAAGGTTGCCCTGTCCGTGGGCGACGTGCTGGAGATGCGGGTAGATCCCGCGCGGCGGAGCTCGATCCGCGCGAACCACTCGGCGACGCACTTGCTCCATGAGGCGCTCCGCCAGACGCTGGGCGATCACGTGGCCCAGCGTGGATCGCTGAACGCGGCCGACCGGCTGCGGTTCGATTTCAGCCATTCCAAGGCGCTCAGCACCGAAGAGCTGGCCAAGGTCGAAATGGATGTGAACGCCTATATCCGCCAGAACGCGCCGGTCGAGACCCGGATCATGACGCCGGATGATGCGCGCGGCCTCGGGGCGCAGGCGCTGTTTGGCGAGAAATACGGTGACGAGGTGCGCGTGGTGTCCATGGGACGGCAGGCAGGCTCCGGCAAGGGCGTGACCGGCGAGACCTATTCGCTGGAGCTTTGTGGCGGCACCCATGTGCGCCAGACCGGCGATATCGGTGTCTTCGTGGCGCTTGGCGATACGGCGTCCTCGTCCGGGGTGCGCCGGATCGAGGCACTGACCGGGGAAGAGGCCTTCGCCTATCTCAGCGCTCAGGATCGCCGGGTGGCCGAGACCGCGCTGGCGCTCAAGGCGCAGGCGGCGGAGGTGCCGGACCGTGTGCGCGCCTTGCTGGATGAACGCAAGGCTCTGCAGAACGAGGTGGCGCAACTGCGCCGCGATCTCGCTATGGCCGGGGGCGCGCAGGCGGATGCGCCGGCCAAGCCCAAGGAGATTGCCGGCGTGCCTTTCCTTGCGCAGGTGCTGCAGGGGGTGTCGGGCCGGGATCTGCCGCCGTTGATCGATGAACACAAGGCGCGGATTGGCTCTGGCGCGATCCTTCTGATCGCGGATGCGGATGGCAAGGCGGCCGTCGCGGCAGGTGTCACGCCCGATATGACCGACACGGTCTCGGCCGTGGACCTGGTCAAGGCGGCTGTGGCGGCCCTGGGCGGCAAGGGCGGTGGTGGCCGTCCGGACATGGCGCAGGGTGGCGGCAAGGACCCGAGCCAAGCCGATGCCGCCATCGCGGCGGTCGAAGCCCTGATTGGAGGAGAGTAAGATGGCCGCATTCTGGATTGCCCATGTGCATGTGACCGATCCTGACCGTTATGGCGAATATGCCAAGCGCGCAACGGTGGCGATTGCCGATCATGGCGGCGTGTTCCTCGCCCGCGGCGGGGGCTGCACCCAGCTGGAGGGGCCCGAGCGGGCCCGCAACGTGGTCGTGCGGTTCGAAAGCCGCGCGCGCGCGGTCGAATGCTACAACTCGCCCGCCTATCAAGAGGCGCTCAGCTATGCGCGGGGCGCCTCCCAACGGGAACTTGTGGTCGTCGACGCGCTGGACGACGTCTGAGCCGGGCTAGCGTGCGCGCGGCCGCGACGGGCGCGCGGGCAGGGGCTTGGGCTTGTGGATCGGCGGCCGTACTTGCGGCGGCTTGGCCACGGGCGGACGGTTGGGCCGGTCCGGGCGGTTGATGTCGACATCCACATCCACATCGCGGTCATGGTAATAGTGGTTCCAGTAGAACGGATCCGAGTAGCCATACCCGTAGCTGACGCCGACGGCGGTCTGACACCCGGCGAGGCCCCCGATCAGTCCGAGGCAAAGTGCGGTGCGCACAATAAAACGAGGCGTCATGATCCGGCCCTCACGCTGGCGAACACGCGGTTAATTTCGTCGATCAACGCAGGCGCGGCGGTGCTCTCGGCGACGGCGGCCGCAATGGCCACCCGCGCACCGGGTAGGTCGAGAACGGCGATGGTGAAGACGATGTCAGCGCCATCGCGCCGTCCGGTCCCCTTGATGACCCGCGCCGGCAGGCCGGCCACGCGCTCTTTCGAGATCGAAATGATCTCGGGATCCGACGACATGAACTTCTCGATCTCGTCCAGATAATCCAGCCCGCCTTCGAGCGTGCTGATCCCTGGTGGCGAGAAGAATCCCATCCACACATCCGGCTCAACCGTCGGGCGCAGGGTCACGATCTGTGGGACCGGCACGGCGGCTGCCTCATCGGGGGGAGAGATCTCGCGCGCGCCGCCGGTCTGGATCGACCAGAAGTCCGGAACGGCCACGGAAAACAGGGGGCGGTCTCCATCAGCATAGCTGATCCGGAGATCCGCGCTGGCCGGTGAGGCCAGGGCGAGGGCGGCGCAAAGCAGGGCGTGTTTCATCATGACCCGAGTGTCTGGGCAAAGGGCCCGGCAGGTCAAGCGCCGAAGCGCCGCCGTCAAGGGTTTGCGATCAATGCGTTGCCGTTTCGGAGAACAGGTTGATGATCAGGATCCCGGCCAGGATCAGGACCAGCCCGAGGACCGCTGGAAGGTCCAGCCTTTGTCCGAAGATGAGCCAGCCGATCCCAGCCATCATCATCAGGCCCATGCCCGACCAGAGCGCATAGACGATGCCCAGCGGCATCACCTTGAGGGTCAGCGATAGCAGGTAGAAGCTGATCCCGTAGCCGATCACCACCGTGATCGACGGGCCGATCCGGGTGAATTGCTGGCTGGCCTGCAGGGCGGAGGTTGCGACCACCTCGGCAAAGATGGCTCCGATGAGGGGGATGTAATGCATGACGGCTCCTGTGGCGCGTGGATCAGGTGGCGATGTAGCGTCGCTTGTTGTGATTGAACGCGATCACACCGTTGAGCACCAGCGCGCCGAGCAGGGAATAGGCCACGATGGACAGGGGAAAGAGCAGGGCGGCCACCGCAAAGAGCACCAGATCGAAGAGGATCTGCACATAGCCCGCCTTGAACCCGGTCTTGTCCTGCACGATCAGCGCGATCACCCCGAGCCCGCCGAGGCTGCCGCCATGGCGGAACACGGCCAGCAGGCCAAGCCCGGTGGCGGCGCCGAAGATCACCACGCCGAGGGCGGGGTTGAGGGTCTCGATCCGGAACCCCATGGGCATGAACTCGGTCGAAAGCGACAGCGCCGTGACACAACCGATGGACTTGAGGGTGAATTCCAGCCCGAGCTTGCGATAGGCGACCCAGTAGAACGGCAGGTTGACGACAAAGAACACCGCCCCGAAGGACAGGCCGGTGACATAGGACAGGATCAGCGCGAGCCCGGCGGTCTGGCCCGTCACCAAACCGAGATGGCTGAGAAAGGTCAGCCCCACCGCGCAGAGCAGCACGCCGAGCGAGAGCCCCTGGGCGTCATCCAGCGCTGTGTGTTTGAGGTCTTCGGGACGGGGAATGGGCAGCGGTGCGGGCATGGGTCTTGCTACCGCGCGGGCCGGGGGCCGGGCCAGTCTAAAACGCCGCCCCGGTCCGAGTTTTTCCGCGTGGCAGCGCCGGGTGCCTAACCGGCAAGCGCCGCGTTCAAACGTTCATCAAGCGTGTTGAGAAAGCCCATGGTGGTCAGCCATTTCTGGTCCGGTCCCACCAGCAGGGCGAGGTCCTTGGTCATGTGCCCCGCCTCGACGGTTTCGACGATCACCCGCTCCAGCGTTTCGGCGAAATTGGCGAGAGCGGTGTTGTCGTCGAGCTTGGCGCGGTGCTTGAGCCCCCCGGTCCAGGCATAGATCGAGGCGATGGAGTTGGTCGAGGTCTCCTTGCCCTCCTGATGCTGGCGGTAATGGCGGGTCACGGTGCCATGGGCGGCCTCGGCCTCCACGATCTTGCCATCGGGCGTCATCAGCTGCGAGGTCATCAGGCCGAGCGAGCCGAACCCCTGGGCCACGGTGTCGGATTGCACATCGCCATCATAGTTCTTGCAGGCCCAGACGAAGCCGCCATTCCACTTCATCGCGCAGGCCACCATGTCGTCGATGAGCCGGTGCTCGTACCAGATGCCCGCCTCTTTGAATGCCTCGGCGAACTCGTCCTCATAAACCTTCTGAAAGAGCTCGAGAAAGCGGCCATCATACTGTTTCAGAATGGTATTCTTGGTGGAAAGGTAAACCGGCCAGCCGAGTTTGAGCCCGTAATTCAGCGAGGCGCGGGCAAAATCGATGATCGACGCATCGAGGTTGTACATTCCCATGAACACGCCGGCGGAGGGAGCGTCGAACACCTCGCGCTCGTCCACCGTGCCGTCCTCTCCGACGAATTTCATGGTCAGCTTCCCCGGTCCGGGGAATTTCATATCCGTCGCCTTGTACTGGTCGCCAAAGGCGTGGCGGCCGATCACGATGGGCTGGGTCCAGCCGGGCACGAGCCGCGGCACGTTCCGGCAGATGATCGGCTGGCGAAAGACCACCCCGCCGAGGATATTGCGGATCGTCCCGTTGGGGCTGCGCCTCATCTTCTTGAGGCCGAACTCCTCCACCCGGGCCTCGTCGGGCGTGATCGTGGCGCATTTGACCGCGACGCCGACCTCCTTGGTCTTTTCGGCGGCGTCGATGGTGATCTGATCCTCGGTGCGGTCCCGCTCTTCGATGCCGAGATCGTAATAGAGCAGATCGATATCCAGATAGGGCAGGATCAGCTTGGTCTTGATGAAATCCCAGATGATCCGGGTCATCTCGTCTCCGTCCATTTCGACGATCGGGTTCTCGACTTTGATTTTGCTCATGGGGGCCTCGCATGATGGAAAGGGGCGTTGGCGTTGCGCAACTCATGGCATTGTATGCGAAAGTATACAATTCCGGATCCGCCCAGTGCGACACCCTGCAACAGGTCGCTGCACAGGTTGCCGACCTATGCGGCGCATGGGCCATTCCCTGAGCAGTCGAAGAAGGGGACGGGGTTAGTCGCCCGGCAGCTGGGACTCGAGGAACCGGCGCGCCCGGGCTTCCGCCTGCCGGACCCGGATATAGGTTTGATAGGCCTCTTCCATGGTCGAAGAGCTGGCGCCCAGCTGCTTGCCGACCTCGGTGATCAGCTGGTCATTGTCGAGCCGCGCCGCCGCCTCCAGCGCGTCGCGCGCGAGGGCATCCGCGAGGGTTTCGATGATTTGGCTCATGGGCGCAGGTCCTGCCGGGTCAAGATCGCCCCAGACTAGCGCCGAAGGGTTTGCAGAACCTTTCCCGCGCGCGAGATTGTCCGTCTGTTGCGCAAGACGCTGGAACCCACGCGCGACAGGGCCACGGTGGCCGCGACAAACGGCGCGAAGATCATCAGTCGTTGATGTAGGATGTTTGCGACACCCGCGTGTTTGGCGCGCGACCACCGGCCAGGCGGCGGTCGCTGGCCAGCTTAGCGGGTGGTTTCGGTCAAACGCCGCCGCACATAGCCATCGACCGAGTCGATCATGGTTTCCATATGCGGATCCTCAAAGAAGTGGCCCGCCTCCGGGACTTCCTCATGAGTGATGGTGATGCCCTTCTGCTCGTGCAGCTTGTTCACCAGCGAGACCGTATCCGCGGGCGCGGCCACGCGGTCGGCCGAGCCGTTGATGATCAGCCCAGAAGAGGGGCAGGGCGCGAGGAAGCTGAAATCATAGGTATTGGCCGGCGGGGCCACCGAGATAAAGCCGGTGATCTCGGGCCGCCGCATCAGAAGCTGCATCCCGATCCACGCGCCAAAGGAGAAGCCCGCCACCCAGCAATGCTTGGAATTGGGGTTCATCGATTGCAGGTAATCGAGAGCGCTGGCGGCATCGGACAGCTCGCCCACCCCCTGATCATACTCGCCTTGGCTGCGCCCGACGCCGCGGAAATTGAACCGCAGCACGGTGAAGCCCATGTTGTAGAACGCGTAATGCAGGTTGTAGACCACGCGATTATTCATCGTCCCGCCAAATTGCGGGTGCGGATGAAGCACGATGGCGATCGGAGCGTCTTTTTCTTTTTGCGGATGATATCGGCCTTCCAGTCGCCCTTCGGGTCCCGGAAAAATCACTTCGGGCATTCGTGCCTGTCCTCTCGCCGCCTCAGAGCCCGGGGCAGGTCGTCATGAACTTGACGACTTCGCTCGGGCATTCTAGAACCATTCTAAACCAAATGTGTGCACACTGGTTCTGTGCAATTAAGGAAAGCCGGCGCGCAGGTCAATGTGCCCGGTGCCATCAGGGGGCGCGAGATCCGTGAAACTGAGCACCAAGGGCCGTTATGCCATGGTCGCCATGGCCGATCTGGCCGAAGCGCCGGACAACAAGCTGGTGACGCTGTCCGAAATCTCGGAGCGGCAGAACATCTCGCTGACCTATCTCGAGCAGCTTTTTGTCAAGCTGCGCCGGGCCGAGCTTGTGACCTCGGTGCGCGGGCCGGGCGGTGGTTACCGGCTGGCGCGTTCGCCGGACTCGATCCGGGTGGCGGATGTGCTGCAGGCAGTCGATGAGACCGTGAGCGCGATGCACACTGGGGCCGGGGCCTCGGGCGCGAAATCGGGCTCGCGCGCGCAATCCATGACCAACCGGCTCTGGGAAGGGCTGAGTGCCCATGTCTATGTCTTTCTGCATCAGACGCGGCTGTCGGATGTGGTTGGAAACCAGCTGACCCCGTGCCCGGCGGTGCCGACGCTCTTCACCGTGGTGGATGACGGCGAGACCGTATCGTGAAGGATCTGCAGCGTGGCTGACCGGGTATATCTTGATCACAACGCGACCGCCCCCCTGCGTCCCGAGGCGCGGGCGGCGATGGGCGCGGCCATGGATCTTGTGGGGAACCCGTCTTCGGTCCATGCGGAGGGGCGGGCCGCCAAGGGGATGATGGAGCGCGCCCGGGCTGAGATCCTGACGGCGCTTGGCGCTGAGGATTGCGATCTGGTCTTTGTGTCGGGCGCGACCGAGGGCGCCGCACTGGCCTGCGCCCGTCAGGGCCTGCATTGCGCCCCGGTGGAGCATGACGCGATCACCGCCTGGTGCCAGAGCGATTTGCCGGTGGACACGCGCGGCGCGGTTCATGTGGCGGATCCCGGGCATACGGCGCTGCAATCGGCCAACTCTGAAACCGGGGTCCTGCAGGATCTGCCCGAGGGGCTAGCGCTGGTCGATCTGACCCAGAGCTTCGGCAAAATGCCCGTCGCATTTTCCTGGACGGGTGCCCGGGTCGGGCTCGTCTCGGGCCACAAGATCGGCGGTCCCAAGGGCATCGGCGCAATCGTGATGCGCCGCGGCACGGATCTGGCCGCGCAGATCAAGGGCGGAGGCCAGGAGATGGGCTGGCGGTCCGGGACGGAAAATCTCGTGGGGATCTCTGGGTTTGCCGCCGCCGCCACCGCCGCGCAACGGGATCTGGAGGCCGGGCGCTGGGAGCGGGTTGCAGAAATTAGAAATATTCTAGAAACAAGTCTTCACTCTGGCGCATCGGAGACTATTTTTGTCGGGAAAGGGACTGCGCGACTCGCCAACACCGTCTGCGCCGTCTCGCCCGGGTGGAAAGGCGAAACCCAGGTGATGCAGATGGATTTGGCCGGCTACGCGGTAAGCGCGGGATCGGCCTGCTCCAGCGGCAAGGTGAAGCCCAGCCGGGTTTTGCGCGCCATGGGGTTCGACGAGAACGATGCGGCCTGCGCTTTGCGCGTGTCCATCGGGCTCGAGACGACAGAAGAGGATGTGCTGCGCTTTTCCGAGGCGTGGCTGAAAGCAAGAAACCGGCATATGGCCCGCGCGGCATGACCGGTTCGACAGAAAACCGCCCCACGGGGCCGAAGAGGATGACCAGATGAACGCACTGACAGAAGTAGAAGTCCGTGAAGGCGTAGACCGGGAAACGGTCGAGGCAGTGCAGTCGGTCGGCGAACGCTACAAATACGGCTGGGAAACCGAGATCGAGATGGAGTACGCGCCGAAGGGCCTCAGCGAGGACATCGTGCGTCTCATCTCGGAAAAGAACGAAGAGCCGGAATGGATGACCGAGTGGCGTCTGGCCGCCTATGCGCGCTGGAAAGAGCTCAGCGAGCCGAAATGGGCGATGGTCGACTATCCGGAAATCGACTTCCAGGACCAGTATTACTATGCCCGTCCCAAGAGTATGGTCGAAAAGCCCAAATCCCTGGACGAGGTCGATCCCAAGCTGCTGGAGACCTATAACAAGCTCGGCATCCCGCTCAAGGAGCAGGCGCTGCTGGCTGGCGTCGAAGCCCCCGAAGAGGACCGCAAGGTCGCCGTGGATGCGGTCTTTGACAGCGTGTCCGTGGGCACGACCTTTCAGGAAGAGCTGAAGAAGGCAGGCGTGATTTTCTGCTCGATCTCGGAAGCGATCAAAGAGCATCCGGAGCTGGTGAAGAAGTATCTGGGCTCGGTCGTACCGGTCTCGGACAACTATTATGCGACGCTGAACTCCGCCGTCTTTTCGGATGGCTCCTTTGTCTACGTGCCGCCGGGCGTGAAATGCCCGATGGAGCTGAGCACCTATTTCCGCATCAACGCGGAAAACACCGGCCAGTTCGAGCGCACGCTGATCATCGCGGACAAGGGCTCGTATGTGTCTTATCTCGAGGGTTGCACCGCGCCCCAGCGCGACATCGCCCAGCTGCACGCGGCTGTGGTCGAGATCGTCCTGCTCGATGATGCCGAGGTGAAGTATTCGACGGTCCAGAACTGGTATCCGGGCGACGAAGACGGCAAGGGCGGCATCTATAACTTCGTGACCAAGCGCGCCGATTGCCGGGGTGACCGCTCCAAGGTGATGTGGACCCAGGTCGAGACCGGCTCTGCCGTGACCTGGAAATACCCGTCCTGCATCCTGCGCGGCGATGACACGCAAGGCGAGTTCTATTCGATCGCCATCGCCAACAACATGCAGCAGGCCGATACCGGCACCAAGATGGTCCATCTGGGAAAGAACACCAAGTCGCGCATCGTCTCCAAGGGGATCAGCGCGGGCAAGGCCCAGAACACCTATCGCGGGCTGGTGTCCATGCACCCGAAGGCCAAGAATGGCCGGAACTACACCCAATGCGACAGCCTTCTGATCGGCGATAAATGCGGGGCCCACACGGTCCCCTATATCGAGGTGAAGAACAATTCGAGCCGGGTGGAGCATGAGGCCACCACGTCGAAAGTGGATGACGATCAGCTCTTCTACTGCCGCCAGCGCGGCATGGACGAGGAAGAGGCCGTCGCCCTCGTGGTCAACGGGTTCTGCAAGGACGTGCTGCAGGCGCTGCCCATGGAGTTCGCCATGGAAGCCCAGCAGCTGGTGGCGATCTCGCTCGAAGGGTCGGTGGGCTAAGCCCTGCCGCACGACCGGACAGATCCGATGACAGAGCATCCTGACAAGCGACCCGGTTCCGGGTCGTCCCGCCCCAAATGGTTCGCGCCGGGTGTCTTCGCGGTGGCGTTCATCCTGTCCTATCTGGGCTCCGAGGGCTACGGGCCTCTGGGCGCGGTTCTGGGACTGGCTGCGGGGCTCGGGATCGGTTGGGCGGCGGGGAAATACGTCTTTCCCGTGGCGCCAAAATCCGAGGATCCGGACCTATGAAGCCGATGCTGCTGACGGCCTCCGTGGCGGGGGTGTTTTGCGCGCTCTTTGCGCTGACCGTGGATGCTGTGACGGATGCGCTGAGCATGGCGGAGGCGCTAGCCTTGGCGGGACTGTCGGGGTTTCTGGGCAGTCTGGTCGGGCAGTATGTCTGCCGGAGGAATGAGAAATGAACTGGAAATGGCTTCTGAGCGCCGGGCACCCGCGCGGGCCCTGGGCGATCATGACGGCGTTGATGACCTTTGGCCTGATGGTTGTGACCGCCCCCTTCTGGCAAGCGGGCGGCCCCCTCGTGGCCGCGGTGGCGGCGGCCTTTGCCGTTGCCCTGTCATCGGTGCTGTCGAAGCTGGTGCTTGAGATGCGGAAATAAGCGCGCGGGCTCGCGCGCAAGACTTGGCTTTCGGACCTGCCCCGGACCGAAGCCGTTCACAGGTGCCTCGGCACCACAACATCCGGCGATCAGGGACGGCGCCGATCAACACGAGAGGGAGTATCCCCATGAGCTGGCTTTATCGGGGTGGTTATATCGCAGGTTTGGTCCTGCTTTTCATTTTGTGCTTTTTCGCACCACAGGTCTTCGGCATGTCCGCCGAGAACTTCGGACCGCTGAAGAAGTTCATCTGGTCTGGCGGCCTGATCGGCATCGTCTGGTTCGGCCATGAGATGCATTACGCGAACAGGAAAGACAGCACCGCATGATTGTGACCACCACGAACTCGGTCGAAGGACATCGGATAACGGCGTATCACGGGGTCGTGGTGGGCGAAGCAATCATGGGTGCAAATGTGGTGCGGGATTTCTTTGCCGGCATCACCGATATCGTCGGCGGGCGTTCTGGGGCCTATGAGGCCAAATTGCAGGACGCCCGTGACGTGGCGATGCGCGAGCTGGAAGAGCGCGCGCGCCGTGCAGGCGGCAATGCCGTCGTCGGTGTCGATCTGGATTACGAAGTTGTCGGTGACAGCATGCTGATGGTCTCAGCATCGGGCACCGCTGTGACACTGGGATAAGGTGGGATAGAGAAAAATGCTGGAAATCAAAAACCTGCACGTGAAACTTGAAGAAGAAGACAAGCAGATCCTCAAGGGCGTCGACCTGACGGTAGAGCCGGGAAAGGTCCACGCGATCATGGGGCCGAACGGGTCGGGCAAATCCACGCTGTCCTATGTCCTGTCGGGCCGTGACGGCTATGAGGTGACCGAGGGCGAAGCGTCGCTCGCCGGTGAGGATGTGCTCGACATGGAGCCTGAAGAGCGTGCCGCGGCGGGCCTTTTCCTCGCGTTCCAGTACCCGGTCGAGATCCCGGGCGTCGGCAACATGACCTTCCTGCGCACGGCCGTGAACGCACAGCGCAAGGCGCGCGGCGAAGACGAGCTGTCGGCGGCGGATTTCCTCAAGGAAGTGCGCGCCAAGGCCAAGAGCCTCAAGATCGACGCGGACATGCTCAAGCGCCCGGTGAATGTCGGCTTCTCCGGTGGTGAGAAGAAGCGCAACGAGATCCTGCAGATGGCCATGCTCGAGCCCAAGATGTGCATCCTCGACGAGACGGATTCCGGTCTCGACGTCGACGCGATGAAGCTGGTGGCCGAGGGTGTCAACGCCCTGCGCTCCGAGGGGCGCTCCTTCCTCGTGATCACGCACTACCAGCGCCTGCTCGACCATATCAAACCGGACGTCGTGCACATCATGGCCGATGGCAAGATCATCAAGAGCGGCGGGCCCGAGCTCGCGCTCGAGGTGGAAAACAATGGCTATGCCGACCTGCTGGCTGAGGTGGCGTAATGGCACTGCCGCAAGCAAAGCAAACCGCGACGGAGGCCCGTCTGGCGGGCCTCACGCTGCCCGAAGGCGGGGCTTGGGCCAGCGAGGCGCGCAAATCCGCCCTGGCGCGGGTCGAGGCGATGGGTCTGCCCGGTCGTCGTGATGAGTACTGGAAATACACCAATCCCACCGGTCTGACCGCGGCAGAGGCCCCTCACGCGGCCCTGTTCGAACCCGGCGAGACACCGATCTTCGACGAAATGGACCGCATCAAGCTGGTCTTCGTGGATGGCGTCTTTGATGCGGCGGCCTCGGACGACCTGTCCGGCGAGCATGTCGAGATCGAGCGTCTGGCCGAAGCCCAGTCCGCGGATATCCACTGGGCCAAGGACGTCTATGGCGTGCTCGAGACCCGGGGCCAGGATCCGGTCGAACGCCCGCTCGCGGCTCTGAACACGGCCTTTGCCAGCGATGGCATCCTGATCCGTGCCACGGGCGTGGTCGCCAAGCCGATTTCGCTGATCTATCTGCACCGCGACGAGACCTCGGACGCGATCCTGCACCATGTGGTCAAGGTCGAGAGCGGCGCGTCGGTCACCGTGCTGGAAAACGGCCCGGCGGCGGCCCGATTCAACAAATGCATGGAGGTCGAGATCGCTGATGGCGGCGTGTTCCACCATGTGCGGACCCAGGGCCGGGATCACGAGCGTCAGGCCGCGACCCACATCTTCACCCGTCTGGGTACGGAATCGGTGTTCAAATCCTTCACCATGACCGCGAACGGGGTTCTGACCCGCAACGAGGTGGTGATCGAGCTCACCGGCGATGACGGCGTCGCCCATGTGGCGGGCTGCTGTGTCGGGGATGGCGATTTCCACCATGACGACACCGTGTTTGTCACCCATGACGCGCTGAACTGCGAAAGCCGCCAGGTCTTCAAGAAGGTTCTGCGCAACGGGGCCACGGGCGTGTTCCAGGGCAAGATCCTCGTCAAGGAGGGCGCGCAGAAGACCGACGGCTATCAGATCAGCCAGTCGCTGCTGCTGGATGAGGACAGCCAGTTCCTCGCCAAGCCCGAGCTTGAGATCTACGCCGATGACGTGGCGTGTTCCCATGGCTCGACCTCCGGGGCGATCGACGAAGAGGGGCTGTTTTACCTGCGCTCGCGCGGGATCCCCGAAGGACCGGCCACCGATCTGATGACGCTCGCCTTCCTGGCAGAGGCCATCGAAGAGATCGAGGACCAGGCCCTCGCCGGGGCGATCATTGAGCGTCTGGAAAACTGGCTGGCCCGTCGTCGCTGATGGCCATCTCGACAGAGATCCTACGATCCTACAGGGCGCCGCGGGAGGTTCTGCGGCGCCAACTGGATAGTCCCGAAAGCGAGGGGCGCGCGCTGATCTACCTGACGGTGGCGTGCCTGTTGTTTTTCGTGGCGCAATGGCCGCGCCTGTCGCGCGAGGCCTTTCTCGACCCGTCCATTCCGCTCGACGCGCGTCTCGGTGGCGCGCTGATGGGCTGGATGTTCATCGCACCGCTGGCCTTTTACGCTATTGGCGCGCTGTCGCATATCGTGGCGCGCCTTCTGGGCGGCAAGGGCAGTTTCTATGGCGCGCGGCTGGCACTCTTCTGGAGCCTGCTTGCGATTGCGCCCATTGCGCTGCTTCTCGGGCTGGTCTCCGGGTTCATCGGGCAGGGGCCCGCACAAAACGTCACGGGTCTGTTGCTTCTGCTGGCATTCCTCTACATCTGGATGAGCGGGATCTGGGAGGCCGAGCGCCACCCCGATCAGCCCGCCTGAAGGACGTCCGGCGCGCACCAGAGGCACAGAATGACTTTCACTCCGAACACGGTCCTGAACCTCGTGGTCCAGACGATCAAATCCCCGCAGGAAGGGGCCTCCACGATCCTGTCCATGGGGCTGGCACGCAATGTGCTGATGCAGCTGCTGGGCCTTGTGGTGGTGGCGTCCGTGATCACGGGTCAACTCGGCGTTTTCGCCATGGGCGGTGGCCTGCAGGACGGGGCGATGACCGGTCCGTTCCTGATGAGCCCGATGATCGCGACCTTCGTGCAGTTCGCGCTGCTCATTGTGCTCATCACCTCGGTGCATGTGATCGGTCGGGCGCTTGGCGGGCGGGGCTCCTTCGAGGAGACCTTGTCGCTGGTGATCTGGCTGCAATTCATCCTGCTGTGCCTGCAGGTGGTGCAGATCCTCGCATTGATCCTTTTCCCGGTGCTCGGAGCGCTGATCGGTCTTGTCAGCATCGTTCTGTTCTTCTGGCTGCTGGTCAATTTCATCGCCGTGATCCACGGGTTCACCTCGCTCGGGCTGGTGCTGGTCGGCGTGATCATCTCCGCCTTCGGCATCCTTTTCGCCATGAGCCTCATCCTGGCCATGCTCGGCCTGTCCTTCCCCGGGAGCCTTTGAATGTACGACGTCGATGCAATCCGCGCGCAGTTTCCCATCCTGTCGCGTGAGGTGAACGGCAAGCCGCTGGTCTATCTCGACAACGGCGCCTCGGCCCAGAAACCCCAGGTGGTGATCGATGCGGTCACCCGGGGCTATGCCGAGGAATACGCGAATGTGCATCGGGGCCTGCATTACCTGAGCAACCTCGCCACCGAGAAATACGAGAGCGTGCGCGGCACGGTCGCGCGGTTCCTGAATGTCGCCGATGAAACCCAGATCGTGCTGAACTCCGGCACCACCGAGGGGATTAACCTCGTGGCCTATGGCTGGGCCACGCCCCGGTTCGAGCCGGGCGATGAGGTCGTCCTGTCGATCATGGAGCATCACGCCAATATCGTGCCCTGGCACTTTCTGCGCGAGCGGCAGGGGGCGGTTCTGAAATGGGTCGATGTGGACAGCACCGGCGCTCTGGACACCCAGAAGGTGATCGACGCAATCGGCCCACGCACCAAGCTCGTCGCGATCAGCCAGCTGTCGAACGTGCTGGGCTGCAAGGTCGACGTCAAGGCCATCACCGAGGCCGCCCATGCCAAGGGCGTCGCCGTGCTGGTCGATGGCAGTCAGGCCGCGGTGCACATGCCCGTGGATGTGGACGATATCGGCTGTGATTTCTACGCGATCACCGGACACAAGCTTTACGGGCCGTCGGGTTCCGGGGCGATCTTCATCAAGTCCGACCGCATGGCCGAGATGCAACCCTTCATCGGGGGCGGCGACATGATCCGCGAAGTCTCGCGTGATGTGGTGACCTATAACGATCCGCCGATGAAGTTCGAGGCCGGCACACCGGGCATCGTGCAGACCATCGGTCTGGGCGTCGCACTCGACTACATGATGGATCTGGGCATGAGCAATATCGCCGCCCATGAGGACCGTCTGCGCGACTATGCGCGCGCCCGTCTCGATGGGCTCAACTGGCTCAACGTACAGGGTCAGACCGCAGATAAGGCGGCGATTTTCTCCTTCACGCTGGACGGGGCCGCCCATGCCCATGACATCTCGACCGTGCTCGACAAGAAGGGCGTCGCAGTGCGCGCGGGCCACCATTGCGCCCAGCCGCTGATGGATCACATGGGTGTTCCGGCGACCTGCCGCGCGTCCTTCGGGCTCTATAATACCGAGGCCGAGGTGGATGTTCTGGTCGACGCGCTGGAGCTCTGCCATGAGCTTTTTGGCTAGTCGCGTCCTGGGGTGCGGGGGGCTGCGCAGAACCCGCATCTGAGGCCCGAATTGCCGCCGAATTGCCATTGCGGCAGGCAAGGGGTTTAACTATAGACGTCTTGCAAGGCACCTGTAGCTCAGCTGGATAGAGCGCTGCCCTCCGAAGGCAGAGGCCAGAGGTTCGAATCCTCTCAGGTGCGCCACTCCCCTTATCGAAGTATTTTTGAATGTGGTGATCGACTGCGCTTTGCCGTAGGCGCCGCTTAGATCGCGGTCTATTCCTCGAAATAGCCGCTATGGGTCGTGTAGATCGCGTCGATGATGGGGTCGAGCCGGCTGAGATGGCGGCGCAGAACGGTTTCTGCGGTGTCGGCGTCTCCGGCCATCAGGGCCTCCACCAGTTCGATGTGATCGGCGATCAGGTCTTCCATGGCCTCGGTGCTGGTCAGGGACAGCATGCACAGCCGGTCCACCTGCGCCTTGTTCGCGGCGATCAGCTCGAAGGCCGAGGGGCGCTTGGCGGCAAGACACAGCAGACGGTGGAACTCGTAGTCGAGACTGTGAAAAGCGGCGGTATCGCCTGCGGCGACCGCGTCGCGCTGCGCCTTGAGGCTCTGCTTGAGCCGGGCATCCACCGATTTGTCCCGCTCGGCGGCGACCTGTCGGATGATCTCGATCTCGATCGCGCCGCGTATGAACCGGGCATTTGCGATCAGGTCGCGCGAGAAGGGGCGCACGATTGTCGCCCGCTGTGGGCGGATCAGCAGCAGGTTCAGATTGGCCAGCCGGGTGAAGGCTTCGCGGACGGGCTGGCGCGAGAATCCAAAGGATTTCGCGACCTCGCTTTCGGAGAGTTTCGTACCGGGCAGCAGATCGAGGCTGACGATCCGATCATAGAGCGCATCGAAGATCTGATCGGTGCTGGTTGCGCGTTCCGCCGTGTCTGTGAGTGCCATTTCGTCGTCTTTCAAGGGCCGCGATGGGAAGGGCTCGGATCGGGCCGCGCGGGGAATTTCTCTTGGTTTACATATAGCCTTGCATACTAGTTCTGCAAGAAAAACTCATTTTGCTCATGAAAAACGCGCGCATCCTCGGGGGTCTCTGAAAATAGTATGTTGACTAGTATCCCAGTTTATGTGCTGTTTAGGGACCAGTACTGTCGGGCTCAACGGCTCCAGGTGCGTATCAGGCAGGAGTTCGCGCGGCCGAGGAGGGCTGTGACCTGTCGGATCAACTGACATCTTTGGGAGGAACACATGTTCAATCGTACACTCTCGGCCCTCGCGGCCACGGCTGTCCTCGTGGGCGGCATCACAACGGCGCAGGCCGATACCACCCTGCGTGGCGCCAGCATGTTCGACGAGGAACATGCCTTCACCCAGACCCTGCGCGAGTTCGAACGGCTCGTGGCGGAAAACTACGAGGGTGACGTGACCTTCGACCTGCGCCTGAATGGCGAGCTTGGGGTCGAGAAGGACTATGTCACCTATCTCAACCAGGGCGTGGCGGTGGATTACACGATCCTCGCGCCGTCCAACATGGCCGTCTTCTCGGATTCGATCCCGCTGATGGACATGCCTTTCCTGTTCCGCGATCTGGAGCATTGGAACGCGGTCCTGTCCTCGGATGCGCTGGCCCCGCTTGAGGCGGATCTGCGCGAAGCGGCGGGCATTGTCATCGTTGGATATCACGGTGGCGGCGTGCGCAACCTCGCCTCGTCCGAGCCGATCACCAATATGGAAGAGCTCGCCGGTCACCGGATGCGGGTGATGGGCGCGCCGATCCAGGCGCAGACCTTCTCGGCTGTGGGCGCGGCACCTTCGGCGATTGCCTATAACGAGGTCTATAACGCGATCCAGACCGGTGTGATCGCCGGGTTCGAGAACGAGGCCGCGTCGATCCAGAACCTCAAGTTCTACGAGGTGGCCCCGCATATCTCGCTGACCCAGCACACCATCACCGTGCGGCCCATCGTGATGTCGGCCAAGACCTTTGACGCGCTGCCGGCGGATCTGCAGGCGGCGATCATGGCGGCCGGGGCCGAGGCGGGTGCCTTTGGTCGCGCGCTGGAAAGCGGGCAGGACGGCCAGAAGCTGCAGGCCATGGCCGATGCGGGCCAGATCGAAGTCCATGACTTCCTCGGGCGCGAGAAGATGCTCGAACTGGTGCAGCCGGTGCAGGACGCCTATGCCGCCGAGCTCGGAGCGACCGAACTGCTCGAGCGCATCCGCGGGATGTAACTCCCCCCGACCGGTGGACGGTGCCCCCTCGGGGGTGCCGTCCCTGGCTTTCGTGGATCGGCCCCCGCGGCCCAGGCGTTAGGACAGATCATGATTGGACGTTTTCTGGACCGGTTCTGCACCGGTCTGCGCATCCTGCTCGGCGTGCTCATGGCGCTCCTGGCGATCCCGGTCGCGATGCAGGTGATCTCGCGCTACACCGGATTGATCCCGACCTTTCTGTGGACCGAGGAGCTGGCGACCTTCATCTTCATCTGGATCGTGATGATCGGATCCATGGTGGCGGTCTGGGACGGCACCCATTTTGACGTCCGCGTGGTCCCCGACGCCCAGAGCCCGCTCTTGCGGCTGATCCAGAACGGCGTCGTGCATGTGGCCATCCTGTTCTTCGGTCTGCTCTTTGCGATCTACGGCGTGGAATACGCCGAGTTCGGCAGCAACCAGCGCTCGGTCATGATGCGCGCCAATCTCGTGATCACCCATATCTCTCTGACGATTGCCGGGACCATCTGGACGATCTTTGCCGGCTGGCGACTGATCGAAGAGGTCTCTGCCTATCGCCGCGCCAAGGCGGAGCAAGCCCGATGATCCTCGACACCGCCACCGCGGGGCTGATGCTGGTTGGCAGCTTTGCCTTTCTCATCCTGATCCGGATCCCCGTGGCCTTTTCGCTGGGGCTGGCTTGTGTGCCGGTGGTCCTGCTGGAGCTGCGGCTGACCCCTTTCATCGTGCTGGATCGGATGTTCCAGTCCTATAACTCCTTCATCCTGCTGGCGGTGCCCTTCTTCCTGCTGGCGGCGAACCTGATGAATTCCGGCAAGGTCACGGACCGCCTGATCGAGCTTGCGCGGGTGCTGACCGGCTGGATGCCCGGAGGGCTGGGCCATGTGAATGTGGCGGTCTCGATGCTCTTTGCCGGCATTTCGGGCTCATCAACGGCGGATGCGGCGGGGATCGGCAAGATCCTGATCCCGGCCATGCAGCGCGAGGGCTATGACACGCGCTTTGCCGTGGCGATCACCGCCTGTTCCTCGGTGATGGGCGTGATCATTCCGCCCTCGATCCTGATGATCGTCTGGGGCGGGGTGATGCAGGTCTCGGTCGGTGCGCTGTTTCTCGGCGGCGCAATCCCGGGGCTGATGATCGGACTGGCTCTGATGGCCACGGTCTATGGCTTTGCCAAGGCACGAAACTACCCGGTGACGGCGACGCCGAACTGGGCCGAGTTCATGGCCGCCTGGAAGGGCGCGGCGCTTGCACTGCTCACCCCGGTCTTCGTGATCGGTGGCATTGTCGGCGGGATCGTCACCCCAACCGAGAGCGCGATCATCGCGGCGGGCTATGCCCTGATCCTCGGGATGTTCGTCTATCGCACCGTCAAGCCGCGCGATCTGGGCCAGATCCTCTATGACACGGCGCGTTTCGCCGCGATCTCGCTCTTTGCCATCGGCACGGCCACGGCCTTTGGCTGGCTGCTGTCCTTCTACAATGCGCCGCGCCTGATCGTGAGCATCCTCACGGCATGGGAGTTCGGGCCCTTCGGCACGGCCCTCGTGATCGCGGCCTTGTTCCTGATCTTCGGGCTTTTCATCGACGCCATTCCGACGATCATCATCCTCGGCACCGTCCTGATGCCCGTGGCGCAGGCGGGCGGGGTGGATCCGATCGCTTTTGCGATCATCGGGATCGTGTCGCTTGCCTTCGGGCTGGTGACGCCGCCCTACGGGCTCTGCCTGCTGATTTCATCAGCCATCGGCGGGCTCAACGTGGTGCAGGTCCTGCGCGAGGTCGCGATCATTCTCGCGCCCATGCTCTGCATCCTCATCCTGCTGGCGGCTGTGCCTGACCTGATCCTGTGGCTGCCCCGGCTCGTGATGCCCGGCGCCTTCCCATCCCCCTAAGTCAATACCGGCCGTCCGGCCCGTCCTCGAGAGGAGAGACCCCATGAAACTGCAAGGAAAAACCGCGATCGTGACCGGAGGTGGGCGTGATATCGGGGCGGCCGTGGCCCGGAAGCTGGCCGCCGAAGGCGCGCGGGTCGCGATCAGCTATTTCGAAAGCTCCAAGGGCGCGGACAGCGTGGTTGCCGCGATCGAAGCCGCAGGCGGGCAGGCGATCGCCGTGCAGGCCGATCTGAACACACAGGCCGGTGTGGACGGGCTGGTCGCGGCCACGGTCGATGCCTTTGCCGGGGTGGATATCCTGGTGAACAATGCCGGTGGGCTGATCGCGCGCAAGACCATCGCCGAGATGCCGCTGGACCACTGGAACGCCGTCATGACCCTGAACCTGACCAGCACCTTCATGATGACCAAGGCCTGCCTGTCGCATATGAAGACCGGCGCCATCGTCAATCTGGCTTCGCAGGCCGGGCGCGACGGGGGTGGCCCGGGGGCGGTGGCCTATGCCACCTCCAAGGGGGCGGTGATGACCATGACCCGGGGCCTCGCCAAGGAGCTGGGCCCGGAGATCCGCGTCAACGCGCTGTGCCCCGGCATGATCGACACGGATTTCCACAATATCCACACCCCCGATGCCGGGCGGCGCGGGTTCGAGGCCAATGCCCCGCTCAAGCGGCAGGGCCATGTGGATGACGCGGCCAATCTCGTCCTGTTTCTCGCCTGCGAGGACAGCGCCTTTCTGACCGGCACGAATATCGACATCAATGGCGGCATGCTGTTCTCCTGAGTGTCCGGACCATGGCAGACTACCCAATTGTCGAGACGGGCAGGGATGTGACGCGGCAGGTCCTGTCGGATCATCCCGACCTGATGGTCGTGGCCTTTCGGTTTGCGCGGTCCGGGGCCATCGGTCCGCTGCATGATCATGTCCATGTCCAATCCACCTATGTGGAAAGCGGGCGCTTTCGCTTCACCCTGGGCACCGAGGAGCGCGAGGTCGGGCCGGGGGACAGTTTCGTCGTCCCCTCGGGGCAGACCCATGGCTGTGTCTGCCTCGTGCCGGGCACCCTGATCGACGGTTTCACGCCGCGCCGCGATGACTTCCTCTAGGCGCCCGCGGATCGTGGCCATCGGAGAGTGTATGGCCGAGCTTTCCCCCGCGGGCCCGCCCGCCACCTACCGGCAGGGCTTTGCCGGGGACAGCTTCAACACGGCGTGGTATCTGGCGTGCTGTGGCGCGGCGCTCGACGTGGCCTATGCCAGCGCCATTGGCGAGGATCGGCTGTCGCAGGAGCTGCGCCGCTTCATCCGCGAGAGCGGGGTCGATGACCGGCTGCTGCGGACCATCCCGGGTGGGACACTGGGCCTTTATCTCGTGTCGCTTGATCAGGGGGAGCGCAGCTTCACCTATTGGCGCGGGCAATCCGCCGCCCGGCGGCTGGCCGAGGATGCCGACGCCCTGCGCGCCGGGCTGGCCGGGGCCGACCTGATCTATTTCAGCGGGATCACCCTCGCCATTCTGTCACCTCAGGATCGTGCGATCCTGCTCGACGCGGTGGCGGTCGCAGGTCGGGCGGGCGCGCGTGTGGCCTTCGATCCGAACCTGCGCCCGGCGCTCTGGCACAGCCCGGAGGAGATGACCGAGACCGTGATGCAGGCGGCGGGCCTTGTGGATCTGGCGCTCCCGTCCTTTGAGGATGAGGCACGCTGGTTTGGCGATGCCTCCCCTGCGGCCACGCGGGCGCGCTATCTCACCGCCGGGCCCTGTCAGGTCGTGGTCAAGAACGGGGCCGATCCGATCCTCTGGCAGGACGGGGCAGCCCTCGGTGAGACTGCGGTCGCGGCCATAGCCGAGCCGGTGGATACGACCGCCGCCGGGGACAGCCTGAACGCGGGCGTGCTCGCGAGCCTGGCCACCGGTGGCAGTCTGGAGGCGGGCATCGCCCTCGGCTGTCGCTTTGCGGCCCATGTGGTGCGCCATCGTGGGGCGCTTGTGCCACTGCCGGACGGGGTGTAGCGCCGCCCCTCGCAGAAGAGCGCCAGGCGACCACGCCTGCGGGAGCCGTGACGCGCTTCGGACGCGGGCGACCCCATTGGTCCATGCCCTGGGCCGCTTCGGTTCCACACCGCGCCAAAGGGCCATGCCGGAGCAGGGCGGAAAGCGCAGGATCCGGGTCGTGGGGCGCAGGGCGGCGCGCCTAGAGTGTCCGCGATCAGACAACCGGAGCGCACCCCATGCATTTTCAGATCACCCCCCTGCAGGCCGAAGCCTTCGAACCGCTCTTTACCCTCACGGATGCGGAGCTGGCGGCCCGCAATGCCTGCCGCCAACAGGTCACCGAGAGGCCGGGCACGCCCTGTCGGGTCAGTCTTGAGGATGCCCGGATCGGCGAGACGGTGATCCTGCTCAATCACATGCATCTGCCCGGAACCACGCCGTTCCGCGCCAGTCACGCGATCTTTGTCCGGCAGGGCGCGCGCACGGCAAAGCTTGCTGTGGGCGAGGTGCCGGACGTGATCCGCAGCCGGTTGATCTCGCTGCGGTTCTTTGACCGCGCGGACATGATGATCCATGCGGATGTGGTCGCGGGGGAATGCGTGGCCGACGCGACTGCCGCCGCATTCGCCACGCCCGACATCGCCTATGGGCATCTGCACTATGCCAAGCCCGGCTGCTTTGCCGCCTCGGTCCACCCGGTGACGTGAGCGGCGCGGCTCAGCTTGCGCGCGCCGTGATCTCGCGGATCCTGCTGAGCGTCGCGGCACTGACGGCGACCCCCTCCGTGGCGGCGCGGGCGCGCGCTGCGCGGCGACCGTCACCGGGCAGATGTGCGCCCTCCTGAGCGGCGACCGCCGCAATCAGATCCGCCATCCGCCAGTCAAAGAGCCCGCCGGACGGTCCCTCGGGGTCAATCGCGATGAAGCACTGGCCCGTGCGCGGCGGCCCTCCCACCGGGCCGGAAAAGGGCGCGGCATCGATCCCCAGCTGCCCGCCAGAGAGCGCGGCGGCGAGGATCTCCACCAGCATGGCGACGCCCACGCCCTTGTAGCCGCCCGATGGCGCCATGGAGCCCTTGAGGCCAATCGCGGGGTCCGTGGTGGGATTGCCCTCGGGGTCGAGCGCCCAGCCGAGCGGGATCGGCCGCTCCTCGCGGGCGTGCTTCATCACCTCGCTCTTGGCGATGGTGCTGGCGCTTTGGTCGATCAGCAGGACCGGGCCGCCCGCGTCCCCGGGTACGGCGATGGAAAACGGGTTGGTGCCGACCACGGGTGTCGCCCCGCCCGAGGGGGCAATCGATGCGGGTGCATTGGTGAAGCCAAGGCCGAGCAGACCGGCCTGCGCCAGACGCCCGGTGTGATAGCCAAGGACCCCGCAATTATAGCTGTTATGGAGGGTCAGCACCGCCACCCCTTGGGCGCGGGCCAGCGGGATAAGCGTCTCGAACCCGATATCGATCGCCCCATGGGCAAAGCCGGTGGCCGCATCGACCCGCACCACGCTGGGCCTGGGTGTAGAGAGTTGCGGTGTGGCCTGTCCATCGACCTTGCCGCAGAGCACATGCTCGCAATAGATCGGGATATAGGCCAGCCCGTGGCTCGCCACCCCATCGGCTTCGGTCGCCGCGGTCGCGATGGCCAGCGGACGTGCATTGGTCTCGGAAGTGCCCGCAGCCACAAGGGCGTCGAAGGCGAGCGCCTCGATCTGCGCCAGTGTCAGTGTTTCGGTGGTCATCTGTCAGTCCCTGTCTGGTGTTCCGGCGCCCGCGCCCTTGCGGCGGCTTTCTTCGGTGGCGGGGGCGTAGGTGCGATGCGCAAAAGCGTTGAGGCTGTCCCAGGCGGCGGGATCCGGTGTGGCACGGCTCAGTGCCACCCGGCGCGGCGTCGCCGCCACGCCGCCACGCGCCAGCCGGAGCCAAGGGGCGGTCGCGGTTTGCCCCTCTTCCGTCAGGTCGAGAGAGGATCCTTCGGCGACCGCAGCGCCGCCGGGCCATATCAGCGTGACGGGCGCGTCATATTGTGTGGCGACCAGGGCAGCGAAAGGCAAAAGCATCCGGGGCACGGCCACGGGCCCCATGCGAAGGTCCGCAGGCCGCGCGACCAACGCATGATCGGCGAGCGCCGTACCGGTCATAAGGGGGCACAGCGTCCCGCCCGGCGCGGCCCATGCGCCGCTGCGCAGATCCGGCGTAATCGCCGCCAGCGGCGCGCCGTCGAACCTGTGCAGAACCTCGGCCAGCAGGGCACAGCCATCCTGCCCCCGGGCGCAAAGCCAGCGCGTGGCCTTGCCTGCATCCTCGGCGATCCCCCAGGGGTAGCCCGCGCCCCGCGTTGCCTTCTTCGCGGTCGCCTCCACCTCGTTCAGGGAAAAGCTCACTCCGGGACCTGCGGATAGACCCAGTGGTCCGCGGTGTCTGGGCCAAGCTCTTCGGGGTAGGGCGCGCCCGCATACATGCAGATCCGCACCCAGCGATCCGAGCGCGGATCGAAGCGGGTGGCCCCGAAGAACGAGAGTTTGGCGCGCAGCATGTCGATCGGCAGGACCTGATCGCTGATCGTGTTGTCGCGGATCTCGCCATAGGGGGCAAAGCGGCTCATCTGGGCCCGGCGGATGGTGTGGCGATGTTCGGGATGCTGCAGCAGGAAGGCGGCGATGGGGCTGTCGGCTGCCCATGTCTCGAGGTCCCGCGCGGCAGCTGTGGCGTCGCGGGCCGGGGCGAGGGGCTGTTCATAGGCCGCGATGGGCTCGTCGAACCGTTCGCCCATGCGGGGTTCGAGTTTCTCCTCGGAGACATACCAGGCCCGGGCGCAGGTCTCGGGCTTGTCCCAGTCGAGACCTGAGGCCCAGCCAAAGGCCCGCTGCAACAGGCGCCGGACATCCGAGACCGGCATGGCGCCATCGATCCGGAACGCATCCGTGTTGCTGTCGGACATGCAATGGGCCAGCCCGTCCACGAGATCGGGATAGGGTTCGAGGATGAGCGAGGCGAGCAGTTCCTGACCCTCTTCGCTGAGCCCGGTTTCCGACCATGTGCAGAGCCAGTCCCAGGGGTGACCGGCCTCCAGAACATCCGTGGCCGCGAGCGCGCAGAGAGCCGCCAGATCCGCGCGGAGGGTCTCCAGCTTGCGCGCCTGAAGCGGGTGCGCGGTCTTCCACAGGGTCACCGAATGCGCGCTGCGCGCCAGCAGGTCGCGAAAGAGTGCGATCTCGGCAGCACTTGCGCGCGGCACGGCGCGGACCCGGGCAATCGCCTCTTCCCGGGCCATGACCCAGTTGTTGAACAGGATCGGGTGGTTGACGAGGAAGGGCGCCATGCCGAGGCCGGTGGAGTTGCCGATGCCCAGCTGCCGCGCGATCGCCGGGTCGAGCCGGACGGCTCTGTCGCCCCCGGTGGCCTGCGCCATATGCTCCACCAGATCGCGCACGAAGGTTCGGATCAGGTAGACCGAGAGCATCTCGGCCTGAAAGGGCAGTTCCAGCTCGGGCCGATCCGCCACGGTTTCGCGATCTGCGGCGCCGAACTTGCCCGAACCGTACACCGCCGTGGTGCGCATCAGATAGCCCACCGCGTCGATCTGGGCCGGATCGGGCTGCCGCCCGGCGGCGAGGGCGTCGACCACATGGGTCCAGAGCCGGACGGAACGGTTCGCCCGCGACAGCGACAGCTCGGTCTCGCCGATCCGGCCCGCTTCCTGCAGGGGAACCTGTTTTGCGAGCCGGGAGATATTCTCCGGCTCCGGGACACCGTCGAACAGGGTGAAGGTCGCGTCCCAGGCCTCGGCGATCACCCGGTCCGAGCGTTTCTCGGCGGGCAGGTCATGGGCGAAGGCGATCAGAGAATAGGCGCGCTCCGGCCCGGTGGCCGTATAGACGGCATGACCGACCCCGGACGTGTCGATATCGAAAACCGGGCGCGAGAAACGCCAGCCCTCGCTTGCCATCCGCCGGGTCAGCACCCGCATGAAGCTCAGACGGCTCTGGTGGAATGCGCCGAGGCGTTTCAGCCGCATGACCGTCTCTGGCGACCGACGCGCGATATCCCGCGGGGCGCTCATGGCTGGGGCCCGAAATTCTCGGCAAAGAACCGGTACCAGTTGCCGCCCATGATCGCGGCTACCTCGTCAGGGGTCATGCCCACATCCCGCAAGCCGGTCTCGATCCGGCCGAAATCGCGATTGTCCTGAAACCAGCCGGGCATGTCCGGAAAGCCGGGCGCGGCCGCGGATCCTTCGCCATAGTCGATCTCCTTGGTCCAGCGACCGGTGCGCATCCATTCGACCACGCTGTCGGGCTGGTCCTGACACAGGTCCGAGCCGATCCCGAAATGTGCGATGCCGAATTGCTCTGCCATACGGGCGACCATCTCACAGAAATCCTGCAATTTGCAGTCAGATTTTCCCCTCAGGTGGTGCGGATAAAGCGAAAAGCCCATCATCCCGCCGTTTTCGACCACGGCGCGGATCACCTCGGGGCGTTTGTTGCGTCGGGCCGGGGCCCAGTCGAACGGGTTGGCATGGGTGATCGCGATGGGGCGGTCGGACAACTCGGCCGCCTCGATGGTGGAGCGGTCCGCCGAATGGCTCATATCGACCACGAGCCCGACCCGGTTCATCTCGCGGATGACCTGCTTGCCCATGCGGGTGAGGCCGGGGTCCTCGGCCTCGTAGCAGCCGGTCGCGAGCAGGGACTGGTTGTTATAGGTGAGCTGCATGAACCGCGCACCCAGCGTATGCAGGATCTCGACAAGGCCGATGTCATCCTCCATGGGGCTGGGGTTCTGAAACCCGAAGAAGATGGCGGTCCGGTCGCTGGCCCGGGCGCGGTCGATGTCGGCGGCAGTCTCGCCCTTGAGGATCAGATCCGGGAACTGCTCGAACCAGTGGTTCCACTGCTCAAAGTTCAGAACCGTCTCGCGAAAGCTTTCGTGATAGGCGATGGTGACATGCACCGCATCTACCTGTCCGGCGCGCATCTGGCGAAAGATCGTCTCGGACCAACGCGCATATTGCAGGGCGTCGATCCGCATCAGGCCGGGACCCCGGCGGCGATATAGGCGGTTTTCACGGTGGTATAGAACTCGTCAGCGGCCTTGCCCTGCTCCCGCGGGCCGTAAGAGCTTTGACCCCGGCCGCCAAAGGGCACGTGATAGTCGGTTCCGGCCGTGGGCAGGTTGACCGTCACGACCCCGGTGCGGGCATTGCGGCGGAAATGGGTGGCTCGGGCAAGATCACGGGTGACGATGCCCGAGGTCAGCCCAAAGACCGTGTCGTTGACGGTGGCGAGCGCTTCGTCATAGCTGCCCACCTTGAGGATCGCGGTGAGCGGGGCGAACATCTCTTCGCGGTTGATGCGCATGGCGTTGGTGGTGTTCAGGAACACGCCCGGTGCCATGAAATAGCCCTCGGTCGGGCGATCAAGCCGGGTCCCGCCACAGGCAAGCTCGGCCCCTTCGGAGCGGCCAAGGGCCACATAGTCGAGGTTTTCGTCCAGTTGCGTTTGGCTGACGACCGGCCCGATCTGCGTGGCCGGGTCGAGGGCATGCCCGACTTGCAAGGCCTGCGCTCCGGCGACCAGCCGCTCGACAAAGGCGTCATGGATCGCGTGATGCACGATCAGCCGGGAGGAGGCGGTGCATTTCTGCCCCGTCCCGCCAAACGCACCCCCCAGAGCCACCGTGACGGCGAGGTCGAGATCCGCATCCTCCATCACCGCGAGCGCGTTTTTCGACCCCATCTCCAGCTGGATCTTGGTGAAGTTCTGCACCGCCGCCGCGGCGATTCCGCGTCCCACGGGGACCGAGCCGGTGAAGGACACCGCGTTGATCCCGGGGCTTTCCACCAGACGCTGCCCAATGGTGCGCCCCGAGCCCATCACCAGCGAAAAGAGCCCCTCGGGGATGTCCTGCCGCGCGATGATCTCGGTGAGGGCCACCGCCGAGGCCGGGGTCAGGTTGGCCGGTTTCCACAGCACCGCATTGCCATAGCAGAGCGCGGGCGCGATCTTCCACGCGGCGGTCGCGGTGGGAAAGTTCCATGGCGAGATGATGCCCACAACCCCCACCGGCTCGCGGCGCACATCGATCTCGATCCCGTCGCGGACGGAATCCGCCGTCTCCCCCAACTGACGCAGGCACTCGGCAGCGTAATAGGTGAAGAACTGACCGGCGCGGAACACCTCGCCCTTGCCCTCGGCGAGGGGCTTGCCCTCTTCGCGGCTGAGCAGTCTGCCCAGCTCCTCGGCCCGGGCCATGAGCTCGGTCCCGATGGCCTGCAGCACCGATTGCCGCCGCTCCAACCCGTAACCCGCCCAGATCCGCTGCGCCTCCTGCGCCCGGGCGATGGCCTCGTCGAGCTGTGCCGCACTGGCCTGCGCAAAATGACCGATCAGATCGCTCAGATCCGACGGGTTCCGGTTCTCGATGTCGGTGTCACCCGCCACCCAGTGACCTGCGATGTAGTTCAGTTTTGTCTCGGTCACGGGCGATGTCCTGTTCTGGAATGGCGCAACTGTGGACGGGCGGGGAGGGATCAGTCAAACTCGAACAAATGAAGCAAGTTTCAGGATTTCTGAAGTCATGATCAAGATCGAGATGCTTCGTTGTTTCAGCGTCGTGGCGCGGTCCGGCAATCTGGCGGATGCCGCGACGCGGCTCGGACGCACCCAGTCGGCGATCTCCATGACCCTCAAGCAGCTGGAAGACGCGCTGGGACAGAAGCTCTTTCAAGGCGAACGCAAGAGCCATCTGACCCCGGTCGGCGTGCAAATCCTCGCCCTGGCCCAGCAACAGGTCGAGAGTTTTGACACCGCCATCCGCGATATCGAGGCCACGGCCCGCGCGCCCCGGGGGCTGTTGCGGATCATCTCTGTGCCGTCGGCGGCGGGCAGCCTTGTGCCCCGCGTGGCAGAGGATCTGCTTGCGCGCTACCCCGGCTTGCAGATCGATATCCGCGATGGCGAAACCGAGGCGGTCCTGAATGCGCTCGGGCGCGGGGAGGCGGATCTGGGCATCGTTTCCGGAGAGCATGCCTTGCGCGGTGTGGTCTCTGCGCCGCTGTTCGAGGATGCGTTCGGGCTCACCTGCGCGCGGGATCACCCGCTGGCGGACTGGGTTGGGGATCTGTGCTTTGCCGATACGGCTGGCTTCGACATCGTGGGCAACACCCTGTGCCGCGCGTTGGACCATGACGGGCTGCAGGCGGCCATCGCGGCCACGGCCCTTCATGCCCATAACACGCTGTCCCTGATCGGGATCCTGCAACAAGGGGCGCGGTTCACGATCCTGCCGCGCGCGGTGGTCGCGAACCTGCCGGGGCGTCTGAGCTTCCGTCCACTGCGGGATCTCCCGGCGCGGCGCACCGTGTCTGTCCTGATCTCCGAACGTGCCAGTCAGCGAGAGATCGCAGAAGAGTGCGCCGCGATGCTGCAGGTCTTGTGCCGACAGGACGGATCGCCCTAAGCCCCCTCTCGGGCGTCATACCCATAGCAGCAGCGCGCACAGCCTCAGGCAGATTGCGACCTGTCTGGCCTCTCGCCTCTGGCGGGGCCCGAAGGCCGTCGCCTGATCCTTTCCGGTGGCGCAAGCGCCCGGGTCGCTGATCCTGACGGTGCAGGCCGGTGAGTCTTTTTTAGCCGCGCATGGTTCCGAGAGCGGCGCGGATCTGAGCACATGCCCGAACACGCGTCGGTTTCCTCATCTCAAATCATGAAAAACCGTCGCGAACAGGCGACCGGCATGAAATTTTGGTCTGTAATTTCATTCCAGGATATGCCAGATCCGCGCATAAGGCATTCACATGACCGCGCGGGTCCCGGAAGAGGAAAGGAGCTGAGACGATGACACACGCGTTGCGCACAGCGGCGTCTCCTGCACCGTCTTCGCTCTGGCCTGCGCAAACGGCCGGGCCGCCCCATGTGGCGCTGCCCAGCACCGACGCGGTGCGCGCGGGCCGACACCCTGACATCACCAAACGCGAACTGCATGAAGGAGACATGGTCTTATGAAGGTATTGGTGCCTGTGAAGCGCGTTATTGATTATAACGTGAAGGTCCGTGTTAAGGCGGATGGGAGCGGTGTTGATCTTGCGAATGTGAAGATGTCGATGAACCCGTTTGACGAGATTGCCGTGGAAGAGGCGATCCGTCTGAAGGAGGCGGGGACGGCCACGGAAGTTGTGGCGGTGTCGATCGGCGTCAAGCAATCCCAGGAGACCCTGCGCACGGCGCTGGCCATGGGTGCGGATCGGGCGATCCTGATCAATGCGGCCGAGGATGTGCACACCGATATCGAGCCTCTGGCGGTGGCCAAGCTGCTCGCGGCGGTGGTCAAGGAGGAAGAGCCGGGGCTTGTACTCTGTGGCAAGCAGGCGATCGACAATGACATGAACGCCACGGGCCAGATGCTCAGCGCGCTTCTGGGCTGGTCCCAGGCGACCTTTGCCTCCGAGCTGGCCGTCGAGGGCGACAGCGCCAGCGTGACCCGCGAGGTCGATGGCGGTCTGCAGACGATCAAGGTCTCGCTGCCGGCGATTGTCAGCGTGGATCTGCGCCTCAACGAGCCGCGCTATGCCTCGCTGCCCAATATCATGAAGGCCAAGAAGAAGCCTCTGGATGAGAAGACGCCGGCCGATTACGGCGTCGATGTGACCCCGCGCCTGAGCGTGGTCAAGACCTCCGAGCCGGCCGAGCGCGCCGCCGGGATCAAGGTCGGCTCGGTGGATGAGCTGGTGTCGAAACTCAAGGAAGCAGGAGCTGTCTGATGGCTGTTTTGTGTCTGGCAGAAGTAACCGATGGGGCGCTGGCGATGGATGCCACCGCCAAGGCCGTCAGCGCGAGCGCGGCCCTGGGTGAGGTGACGCTGCTCTGCGTGGGCGCGTCGGCCAAGGCGGCGGCGGCCGAGGCGGCGACGATCTCGGGCGTGGCCAAGGTGCTGGTGGCCGAGGATGCGCTTTACGGCCATCGCCTGGCCGAGCCGGTGGCGGCGCTGATCGCGTCCCTGGCCGAAGGCTATTCCCATGTGGTGGCGCCGGCGACGACCGATGCCAAGAACATCATGCCCCGGGTGGCGGCCCTTCTGGATGTGATGGTGCTGTCGGATGTGGTGGCCGTGGTGGATGCGGACACGTTCGACCGGCCGATCTATGCGGGCAACGCGATCCAGACCGTGAGATCGGCGGATGCGACCAAGGTGATCACCTTCCGGACCTCGACCTTCGATGCGGCCGAGACCGGCGGCAGCGCGCCGATCGAAGAGATCGCCGCGGGCGACAATCCGGGCCTGAGCGCCTGGGTCGAGGACAAAGTCGCTGAGAGCGACCGGCCCGAGCTGACCTCCGCGGGCGTGGTGGTCTCCGGCGGGCGCGGCGTGGGCTCCGAAGAGGACTTCGCCATGATCGAGAAGCTCGCCGATACCCTGGGCGCGGCCGTGGGCGCCTCGCGCGCCGCGGTCGATAGCGGCTACGCGCCGAATGACTGGCAGGTCGGGCAGACCGGCAAGGTGGTGGCACCGGATCTCTACGTGGCCGTGGGCATCTCCGGCGCGATCCAGCACCTGGCCGGGATGAAGGATAGCAAGGTGATCGTGGCGATCAACAAGGACGAGGAAGCCCCGATCTTCCAGGTCGCCGATTACGGCCTGGTCGCCGACCTCTTCGCCGCCGTCCCCGAACTCACCGAAAAACTCGGCTGAGGACTACGACGACCCGGAACAGCGGCCCAAACCCCGCCCCGGGACAAGACCCGGACACAGCCAGACCCAACCCGGGCCCAAACCAAACACAAAGGCCGGAGA